>JBBQLP010000015.1:0-52267 GCA_038327995.1 Caulobacterales bacterium
TCGCTATGATGACCGGGGCGTTTGGGTCGCCGATGCGCAGCCCGGCTACTACGATACGAACGGGCAGTGGAGACGGGGCGAGGTATACGGTTATTACGACACAGGCGGTCGCTGGGTTAGCGCCAGTCGCGGCGCAACCTACACATCCACTTCAACGACAACGACCACTCAAGCGCCTGCTTCGTCAGCCACGCATCGCGTCACCAGGGTCAAAACAGTCCGACGCTCGCACCATCACCGCCACGCGGGTTCTGTAACGTAGAGCGAAAAGGGATGCGCCTCGGACCGCCCGTAGAATATAGAGCACGGGGGTTTGTTGCGCCGCCCTGCACCGCAGGGCGGCTCGCAAGGAGGGGTGCCTACGTCCAGTCTTGGGAAGGTGAGGAACTAAATCGCCCCACCCAAATAGCCGTCCACCGCCGCTAGATGCTTCGCCTTCTCCGTCTCGCTCAAAAACGACCCGGTGAAGCTGCTCTTCGCGAGTGTGACGATCTCGTCCCGGGTCAGGCCGACCGCCTCCGCCGTCTGCGTGTAGTTTTCCAGCAGATAACCGCCGAAATAGGCCGGATCGTCGGAGTTGATGGTCGCCTTCAGGCCAAGGTCGAGCATCCGCTTGATCGGGTGGCGCGTCAGGTCGTCCACCACGCAGAGCTTGAGGTTGGAGAGGGGGCAGACCGTCAGCGTGATCCCGTCCCTCGCCAGCCGCTCGGTCAGGCGGGGGTCTTCCAGCGAGCGGTTGCCGTGGTCGATCCGGTCGACGCCGATCAGGTCTATCGCCTCCCAGATATATCTGGGCGGACCCTCTTCTCCGGCGTGCGCGACGAGCTTTAACCCCCGCTCCCGCGACGCCTTGAACACCCGCGCGAAACCGGAGGGCGGGAAGCCGACTTCGGACGAATCCAGCCCCACGCCGACGATCCGGTCGAGGTACGGCTCAGCCATCTTCAGGGTGTCGAACGCCGCGTCTTCCGAAAGGTGGCGCAGATACGACAGGATCAGTTTGGAGGTGACGCCCAGCGTCCGCTGCGCCTCGGCCATGCCGGAGAGCAAACCTTCCGCCGCGACGCCGAACGGTATGCCCCGGTCCGTATGCGTCTGGGGATCGAAGAAGATTTCCGCGTGCACGCCCCCGTCCGCCGCCAGTCGCTTGAAATAGGCCATGGCGAGATCATGGAAATCCTGTTCGGTCTGCAAGACCCCCGCGCCCTGATAATAGATGTCGAGAAAGTCCTGCAGGTTAGAGAAGGCGTAGGCGGCGCGCACCTCCTCCACCGACTTGAACGGCAGAGCGATCCGGTTGCGCTCGGCCAGGGCGAACATCAGCTCGGGCTCCAGACTGCCCTCGATGTGCAGGTGAAGTTCGGCCTTAGGCAAGCCATGGATGAAATCGGACGTCGGTGTCATGGGCGGCTCGCGCTAGAGTGCGGCGCATTATCCGGGGGCGCGCCCGTGCTGACAAGCCGCCCCCTCCTCTTCATTGGGAGCCGTCCATGGATGCTGAACTCCGCGCCTTCATCGACAAGGCGGCGGTGGCCGAGGTGGTGCAGACCGAGCGCGCCGCCCGGGACGCCGGGCAATGGGAGCGGATGGCCGACTGCTATCATCCCGACTCGCTCGTCAGCATTTCGTGGATCGAGGCGTCGGGGCCGGAGTTTGTGGAAGCTTCCCGCCGCGCCTTCGCCGAGGGGGTGCGCCACCTGCACCAGATGGCGCCGAGCCTTGTGCGGTTGAACGGCGAACGGGCGTTGGCGCAAACCGGCTGCGCCATTCTGCTGTCGGGACGCGTCGGTGAAGTGGAGGCGAACGTCACCAGCCACGCCCGGCTCTTTGCGCGCGCCGAGAAGCGAGAGGGCCAATGGCGGCTATCAGGTTTCCGCGCGCTCTACTTTCAGGATGCGCTGGCCCCACAGGACCCCTCGCAAACGCCCCGCCTCGATCCCGAACGGCTGGCGGCCTATCGCCCGAGCTACCGGTTCCTGTCCTACGTCATCGAAGAGGCGGGCAAGACCGCGCGGCTAGACCTCGCCGGGATCGACCGGCCGGATCTGGTTGAGGCTCTCCATGCAAGCGAGGCGGCTTGGTTGGCGGGCTAGCCGTTCGGCTTGCGCTTGGGTCCCTTGTTGAAGGGCTTCTTCGCCTTCCAGTCCTTCTTGGGGGTGGCGGAAGCTGGCGCAGCGCCATCGACGGGGGGCGACCAGGGGTCGTTGGAAACCGGGCGCGGCTTCCGCTCATAAGTCTTCGCGGGCGCGGGCGCGGCGTCAGCCTGCCTCGGCTGGGCCTGATCTGAGAAGGCGCGGTGGCGGGAAGACGAGGTGTTGCGGTCGCGCTGGGGCGGTGGCGCATCGTCCTCCACCCGCATGATGCGGCCGCCGTCACTGTCGCCCTTGGAGGCGGCGGCCTGGAAGCGTTCCACCATCTCGCCGACGATCTGGAAGCGGGTTTCGCGCTCGAACACGCGGATAGCGCCGATGTCGCGCTTGGTGATGTGGCCCCGGCGGCAGAGCATGGGCAGGATCCAGCGCGCCTCGGCGTTCTTGTTGCGGCCAAGATCGATGCGGAACCAGACCGCGTCCTCGAACCCCGGACGCGGGGCCTCGACCCGTTCCCCGCCCCGCTCCGGGCGTTCGGCGCGCTCCCCCCGCTCGGCCCGTTCGTGCGACGGAACGTAGGCGCGCGGTTCCGGCTCGTTGTCAGCCAGGTCTTCCGGCGCGGGCATCCGCGTACGCGCCAGCTTCACGTAGGCGGCGGCGATGTCTTCGGCCGAGCGCTGCTCCATCAGGGCGCGGGCGAGGGTCAGATCGTCTTCCGCGGCCTCGGCGGCGGGAGAGACGTCATCGATCATCCGGGTCTGGTCCTGCGCGCGGATGTCTTCGGCGGTGGGCGCGGACTGCCAGATCGCCTCGATCCGGGCGCCCTTCAGCAGAAGATCGAGCCGCCGCCGCTTGGGGTGGGGCACCAGCATGACGCAGATGCCTTTGCGCCCAGCCCTACCGGTGCGGCCAGAGCGGTGCTGAAGGGTCTCGCGGTTGGTGGGCAGGTCCGCGTGGATGACGAGATCGAGGTCGGGGATGTCGATCCCCCGCGCCGCCACGTCGGTGGCCACGCACACCCGCGCTCGGCGGTCGCGCAGGGCCTGAAGCGCATTGGTGCGTTCGTTCTGGGTCAACTCTCCCGAAAGCGCGACGACGCTGAAGCCCCGCTCCACCAGACTGGCGTGCAGGCGCTTCACCCCCTCGCGGGTGTTGCAGAACACCAGCGCCGCACCGGACTCGAAGTATCGCAGCACGTTCACGGTCGCCAGTTCGACCTCGCTGGGGGCGATGCGAACCGCCCGGTATTCGATGTCGGTGTGGGCGGTGTCGCCGCCACCGACCGTGAGGCGAAGGGCGTTCTTCTGGTATTGCGCCGCCATGGCGATGATCGGGCGGGGCAAGGTGGCGGAGAACAGGAGCGTGCGCCGATCCTTGGGCGTCGCGTCGAGGATTTCCTCAAGCTCTTCCTTGAAGCCGAGATCGAGCATCTCGTCCGCTTCGTCCAGGATCACCGCGCCAAGCTTGTCGAGCTGAAGGTTGCCGCGCTCAAGATGGTCGCGCAGGCGCCCCGGCGTGCCGACCACGATCTGACAGCCCTGATCCAGCGCCCGGCGCTCGGCCCGGGGGTCCATGCCGCCGACGCAGGAGACCACCCGCGCGCCCGCATAAAGCCACTGCAATTCGCGCTGCACCTGCATGGCCAGTTCGCGCGTAGGGGCGATGACCAAGGCGGAGGGCGCGTCGGCGGCGGCCAGCGAGCCGTCTACACCCAGCAGCGTTTCGGCCAGCACCAGGCCATAGGCCACGGTCTTGCCGGAGCCGGTCTTGGCGGAGACCATCAGGTCGCGCCCCGACGTCTCGGGTTCCAGCACGGCGAGCTGGACAGGAGTGAGGGTGGCGTAGCCGCGGTCGGCAAGCGCCTTCTTGAGCACAGGATCGATATGGGGGGAGGGCATGGGCGGACGTGTAGGGAAAAACGGAGGGTTTAGATAGGTGTGAGGGGATTGTTGCCCCGTGCCCTTGCAAACCCGGGCGCACCGGGGCCTCCTGCCTTCCCACTCTTCAGGACCTTCGCATGGACATCGGCGTCTTTATTCCCATCGCCAACAACGGCTGGATCATGTCTTCCACCTCGCCGCAGTATCTGCCGAGCTTCGACCTGAACAAGACCATCACCCAGAAGGCCGAGCAGTATGGGCTGGATTTCGCCCTCTCCATGATCAAGCTGCACGGGTTCGGCGGCGAGACGCAGTTCTGGGACTACGCTCTGGAAAGCTTCACCCTGATGGCCGGGCTGGCGGCGGTGACGGAGAAGATCAGGCTCTACGCCAGCGTGCCTGTGCTGGCGATCCCGCCAGCCATAGCCGCGCGGATGGCGGTGACGATCGACTCCATTAGCCACGGCCGCTTCGGCATCAACATCGTCTCCGGCTGGCAGAAGGCGGAATACGACCAGATGAACCTCTGGCCCGGGCAGGAGCATTTCCTGAACCGCTACGACTACTGCGCCGAATACGTGACGGTGATGAAGCAGCTTTGGGCCGACGGGGAAAGCGACTTCAAGGGCAAGTTCTTCACCATGAACGACTGCAAGCTCCTGCCCAAACCCACCGCCGACATCAAGATCGTCTGTGCGGGCCAGAGTCAGACCGGCGTGGATTTCGCCGCCGCCCACGCAGACTATAACTTCTGTTTCGGCATGGGGCTGAACGAGCCCCTGAAGTGCCAGGAGGCGGTGAACCGCAACGTCGAAGCCTCGAAGAAGTCCGGCCGGGACTGCGGCGCGCTGCTCCTGTTCATGATCATCGCAGATGAGACTGACGAGGCCGCCTGGGCCAAGTGGGAGCACTACAAGAAGGGCGCCGACATCGACGCCATCGCCTGGATGAACGGTCAGGGCGAGGCGGATGTGCGCAAATCCATGGACGTTTCGGCCATCTACATGAGCCGCCCGCCCTCGGCGATGAACCTCAATATCGGCACGCTGGTGGGCTCCTACGCCACCGTGGCCCGACTGATGGACGAGATCGCCGAGGTGAAGGGCGCGGCGGGGGTCATGCTGACCTTCGACGATTTCGTGGTCGGCCTCGACCAGTTCGGCCAGCGCATCCAGCCCCTGATGAAGACGAGGGCGAATGTCAAAACTGCCGCCTGACGAGAAACGGGAAGGCTCCGCCACGCTCCCCGCCCGCCCCGAGCCCCTGCCGTTCAACCCGCACGAGACCGCGCTGATCGTGGTGGATATGCAGAACGCCTACGCCTCGCCCGGCGGCTATCTAGACCTCGCCGGGTTCGATATCGAAGGCGCGGCGGCGGTGATCGAGCGGATCGGCGTGACGGTGGAAGCAGCGCGGGCGGCAGGGGTGCCTGTGATCTTCTTCCAGAACGGCTGGGACGCGGACTATGTGCAGGCGGGCGGCTCCGGCTCGCCCAACTGGTGGAAGTCCAACGCGCTGAAGACCATGCGCGAGCGGCCCGAACTGGCAGGCAAGCTCCTCGCCAAGGGCGGCTGGGACTTTGAACTGGTGGATGCGCTGAAGCCCCAGCCCGGCGACATCCTGATCCAAAAGCCGCGCTACTCCGCCTTCTTCAACACCGCGCTAGACTCGATCCTTCGGACGCGGGGGATCAAGACCCTCGTCTTCTGCGGCATCGCCACCAATGTCTGCGTGGAATCGACCCTGCGCGACGGCTTCTTCCTGGAGTATTTCGGCGTCCTGCTCGAAGACGCCACCAACCAGGCCGGACCGGAGTTCCTCCAGCAGGCCAGCATCTATAACGTGGAAAAGTTCTTCGGCTGGGTCTCGACCGTCGCCGACTTCTGCGGAACCATCAGCCAGACCGCGCCGGAGTAGTGCGTCCTTCGACACGGGCTAAGATCGCCCTGCTCAGGATGACGAATGTGGGAGATTGTAAAAACGGTTCGTCATGGTGAGCAGCGCCGTTCTTCACAGCGCGTGTCGAACCACGCAGTCACGCCTATGATGCCCCGAATCTGAAAGGACCTCCCATGCCCAAGACCGTCATCACTCCGCCCGGCACGGGCACGCCGATTGCGCCGTTCTCGCCGGGGACGCTGGCGGACGGGGTGGTCTATGTGTCCGGCACACTGGCCTTCGACAAGGACAACCAGGTCGCGCACGTGGGCGATGCGGCGGGGCAGACGCGTCAGGTGCTTGAGACCATCAAGAGTGTGATCGAAACGGCGGGCGGGACCATGGACGACGTGACCATGAACCACATCTTCCTGAAGGACTGGGCCGATTATGCGGCCATGAACATCGTCTATGCCGAGTTCTTTCCCGGCGAAAAGCCTGCCCGGTTCTGCATCCAGTGCGGTCTGGTGCGGCCGGATTTCCTGGTGGAGATCGCCAGCATCGCCCACGTGGGAAAGCACTGATGGCCGTCCGCAGTCTCCTGCTCGCCGGGGCGGCGACGAGTCTCGCGCTTGGCGCCAGCGGTGCGTTCGCGCAGACGGCGGGGACAGCCTCCCCTGCCTACGACCCGCTGAAGACCTTCGCGCCGCTGACCCTGCCCGATCCGGTGAGCCGCTACCGGGGCGCAGACGGCGCGCCGGGGCCGGACTACTGGCAGAACCGGGCGGACTATGTGCTGCACGCCGCTATCGACACCGGATCGAAGACGCTGACGGGCTCCGAGACCATTACCTACACCAACAATTCGCCGCAGAGGCTGGACAGTCTCTGGATCCAGCTCGACCAGAACATCTATCGGAAGGATAGTCGCTCCACCTACGCCATCGGCCGGTTCGGCAAGGGTCAGACCGAGGGCTTCGTGCTTGACGCCGTGGAGATCGAGGCGGGCGCCGGGAAGTCCGCGTACAACATCAAGGCCGACTATGTGGTTTCCGATACACGGATGCAGGTGCGCCTGCCTGCGCCGCTGAAAGCCTCGGGCGGCAAGCTGAAACTGCACGTCCGCTACCACTACACCGTGCCCGGCCTCTTTGGCGGACGCACCGCGTGGGGAACGGTGAAGGACGGTGAAATCTACGATATCGCCCAGTGGTATCCGAGGATGCAGGTCTATGACGACCACCGGGGCTGGGACACGCTCCCCTACCTCGGCAACGAGTTCTATCTGGAATACGGAACCTTCGACTACGACGTGACTGTGCCTGCCGACATGGTGGTGGCCGGATCGGGCGCGCTGACCAACCCGAAAGAGGTGCTGAACCCCACGGAGCAGGCCCGCTTCGCCAAAGCCAGGTCCAGCGACGCCACGGTGACGATCCGCTCACCCGACGATGTGGCGACGACGCTGGCGCACCCGGCTTCGGGGACCAAGACCTGGCGCTTCCACATGGACCACACCCGCGACGTGGCCTTCAGCGCCTCGAAAACCTTTGTCTGGGACGCCGCGCGCATCAACCTGCCAGAGGGCAAGTCCTCCCTTGCCATGTCCTTCTACCCCCGCGAGAGCGTGGGCGCGGACCGGTGGGGTCGTTCCACCGAATATATGAAGGACGCGGTCGAGCGGTTCTCCAAGCGCTGGTACCCCTACGAATGGCCCGCCGCGATCAACATCGCTGGTCCCGCCACGGGGATGGAATACCCCGGAATCGTCTTCGACGGGGTGGAGGACAAGGGCAAGGTCCTGTTCTGGATCTCGGCGCACGAGATCGGCCACTCGTGGTTCCCGATGATCGTCGGCTTCGACGAGCGCCGTAACGCCTGGATGGACGAGGGCTTCAACACCTTCATCGACGTCTACGAGTCCGGCGACTTCAACCATGGAGAATACGCCCCCAAGCGCGACGGGGAGTATGCGCCGAAGGGCGGCAATCCGGTTGACGAGATTCTGCCGACGCTCAGCGACCCGGAGGCCCCGGTCATCCTCAACCGCGCCGACGCCATCCGCGAAAAATACCGCCATCCCGTCACCTATTTCAAATCGGCGCTGGGGCTGGTTTTGCTGCGCGAACAGATACTGGGACCGGAGCGGTTCGACGGGACCTTCCGCAAGTTCATCAAGGACTGGGCCTACAAACATCCCTCCCCGTCCGACTTTTTCCGGGCCATGGAAAGCGAGGGGGGAGAGGATTTGTCGTGGTGGTGGCGCGGCTGGTATTTCAACAACTGGACCTTCGACATGGCGGCGAAGGGCGTGAGCTATCTCGAGAACGATCCGAAGAAGGGCGCCAAAGTGACCGTGGCCAACCTCGGGCAACTGATCCTGCCCGCTACGGTGCGGATCGAGTTCGCCGACGCAACGACCCGCGATGTGAAGCTGCCCGCCGAGACCTGGATTCAGAAGGGCGTGGAGGTCATAAACCTCGACAGCACCCAGCCAGTCAAATCCGTCACCGTCGATCCAGACCACGTGCTGCCGGACAGCGACCGGACCAACAACGGATGGAAGCCCTAGGCTCCAACTAGCCTTGCTGCGGTGCGCCGCCGACCACCAGGCGCACGACAGGCGCGGGCGCATAGGATCGGCGGCTGCGCGATCCTGCTCCCGCCGCGATCTCTTCCGGAGTCAGCATCAGCCCGAGGCGCTTGGCGGCGGCGCCGATGTCGCTGCGGGAGATCAGGGCGGCGAGCGGTCCGGCCAGGAGGAGCGGCAGAAGGATCGGCGAGAACCACAGGGCGAGGTCTGGGCGGAAGGCGAGCGCAATGAGCAGTGCGATCCCGACCCCAAGCTCCCAACGGTGCTCTCGCACCGCCTCTGAGACCCGCTTGTGACCGGCGATGCGGCTCTGGGTAGACCAGCCCGCGTCCCGCGCCATCAGAACCTCGACCACCACACGGGTGTTGGAGGCCATCAGCACCGGGGCGGTGATCATCGAGAGGAAGGCTTCCGTCGCCGCGCCCTTGAGCAGGGTCCAGGTTCCGCCGAACGCCTTGCGCTCTTCCGCGCGGCTCAGGACCAGAACGAGACCGATGATCTTGGGGCCCATCAGCATCGCCGTGGTCATCATCGACGCCCAGAGGAGCGGAGTGAGTTGCGGATGCAGGATGTAGAGGAACGAGCCCCAGTCCACCGGGTTCTGCAACTCAACCGCGAGGCCGATCATCAGTGAACAGAACCAGAGCGGCGAGGCCAGATAGGCCATGGCGCCCATGACGAGTTGCAACCGATTGATCCAGTGCAGGCCGGGGGTGCGCAGCAGCGCGAGGTGCTGAAGATTGCCCTGGCACCAGCGGCGCTCGCGCACCATGAAATCGCGCAGACCCGGAGGGGTCTCCTCAGTGCTGCCGCCCAGCGCTGGCGTCACGTGCACCGCCCAGCCGCCCCGGCGCAGCAATGACGCTTCCAGAACGTCGTGGCTCATCACATGACCGCCGAACGGCTTGCGCCCCGGCAATGTCGGCAGGCCCGCGCATTCAGCAAAGGCGCGCACGCGGATGATGGCGTTGTGGCCCCAATAGGTGCCCTCCGAGCCCGTCCACCATGCCAGACCCGCCGCCGCGACGCGGCCATAGAGCTTGACGCCGAACTGCGAGGCGCGAGCGAACAGCGTCTCTGCGCCCACGATGGTCGGCGCCGTCTGGATGAGGCCGACGCCGGGATTGCGCTCCATCGCGTCCACCAGATGCAGGATGGTCTCGCCCGCCATGGTCGAGTCGGCGTCGAGCACTACCATGTAATCGTAGGCGCCGCCGAACCGGCGCACCCATTCCGAGATGTTGCCGACCTTGCGCTCATGATTGATGTGGCGGCGGCGGTAATAGACCGGGCAGGAGGCGATCTCGGCCAGAGCGGTGACAGTAGCCCATTCGTCCGCCGCCACCTCCTCGCGGGTGGAGTCGGACAGAACGAAGAGGTCGACATTGCGGTTCGCGCCCAGCCTCGTCAGCGAAACCTCCGTGGCGGCGAGACGGCCCACAGCGGCGGCGGCGTCTTCGTTGTAGATCGGCATAAGAAGGGCCGTCCGACCGGCCGGCGCGGGGGTGGCGGCACGAAGGCTAAGCGCGGGCGCCCGTGCATGGATCAGCACGGCCAATCCGGCCACGGCGTTGCAGAACCAGCAGGAGATGGCCAAGACCAGAAGACTGAACAAGGCCAGACCGACCACCTCCAGCGGATTGAACCCGTCGCGGGCGTAAAGAAGAAAGGGCGTCGCAGCGGCGGCAGCGGCGGTCAGCAGCGTGGCGCCAAAGAAAATCACCCGGCGCTCGGTCATCCGCAGGGGCGAGGTGGCGGGCGCGGCAGGACGGATCGGCTCGAACCCTTCCAGGTGCATCTCGTGCGGGTCGGCGTTGAGGTTCTGGCGCGGCATAGCGAGGGGCGAGGCGTGGGGCAGTATCTCGCATGGCCCGGTGATGGGCAGGTAGTCCACCGGTTCGGAGGACCCCGCGAGACTTGCCAACGTGTTCCGCTGATACAGCATGGGAACCGACGCGCCTTCCGAAGGGGCCGAGGCCCGCCACACGCTTGGCCAGCCAATATGGCCGTCCACGCGCTTCGATCACGATTATGTGATGTTGCACTGCCGTATCACAAGCGCGTGAACAGACAAAGGCCCGAACGGTGGCGGAGAACCGGAAAAATGAGTGCGAATTGAGCGAAGACGGAAAGATCGGGCGCCGGGTGGCTGCGTTTGAGGCAGCGCATCACCCACACTCTGCTCAGGCTTGCGACTCACCCGTGTCCATCGCCAGCCGCCGCTCCAGCGCCAGGGCGGCCACGCCGGTCCAGCCGACCAGCACGATGGCGAAGGCGCGCTCCCACCAACCGACGTTGAAGTCGTTGACCACATGCGGAAAAATCAGGTGCCGGGTGATCACTGCCATGGCCGCCATGCTCGCCATCGCTCCGATCAGAAACCAGCGCAGGCGCGCAACACCCTGGACACTCGCCAAGGCCCAGAGCAAAAGGATCGGTGCGAGAATGATCCCGAGGCCAAGATTGATCGCCAGATGCCGAGGATCAGGCCAGTGATAAAGGCTGGAAACCACCATCCCGTATCCTGCCGCCAAAAAGCAGAGCGTGGTCAGGGCCGACGCGATCCGCGACCCGCCTAGCGTCGTCGCCGCCAGGCCGACCCCGACGCCAGATAGCGACGCCAGCACGCCGGAGGTCAGGACGCCAAGGTTAAATATCCAAGGTGCGCGTGCCTTGGCCCCGCCAAGCTCGCTCAGATATTGCGTGGCGTGGTTGAAGCCGGGGTAGGCGATCACGGCGGCGACGGTGATGGCGATGGCGATGATCGGCGCAGCCATGCCGACGTGGAGCAGAAGCCGTCGAACACTATGCCAGCTCAAGCGGCCTCCGAGCGCTCAGCGGCGCTCACCACCCCGAGGCCCTGATTGATCGACGGGGCATGGCGGCGCGCCTGCGGCGCATAACGAAGGCCCCAGAGAGGCAGCAGGACCGGAACCCGGCGCACCAGTTCATACACGGCGAGACTGCCCCCAAGGGTGGTTACAACCAGGAAGGCCGCCTCCAGCGCCACATGCCAGCCCAGAGGGCTGACCAGATGCACGGCGACGACCAGAATGGTCTGGTGGGCAAGATAGCAGGGAAACACCGCCCCGGTCAGATAGGTCAGAACCGGGCTGCGCTCGTGACGAAGGTGACGGCTGCCGAAACCCAGCACAGCGGCGATAGCGCTCCATTGATCGGCGGCGAACAGGCTGTTTTTCGTCCACTCGTTCAGGAACACGAGGTTGGCCTCGCTCGCCATCAGCAGAGGCATGACCACGGCGACGGCGACGAGGGCGGGCCAGCGCAGCCGCTCGAAGGTGCGCCAGACCCGGTCCCGCTCGGCGAACAGGAAGCCGAAAAGGAAGACCGGGAACGACATGGCGTGATTGTACCAGTCGGTCCTGAGGTGATTGGAGACGCCCCAGGTCTCAAACAGCTCCTGACGCGACACCGCGAGGTAGATAATGGGCAGAAGAAGCAGAAGCCAGCCCCTGAGCAAGGTCTCGAACAGGCGCTCCAGCGCGGCGAGAACCGGCGGCAGGCTGAGAAGCGCGATAGCGATCAGGCTGTAAACGACGATGTAGAGAACGAACCACATATGGTTCAGCGGAATCCCGTCAGCCAATCCCTTCGGTCCGAACTGATAGGCGTACCAGTCGATCAGATTGCCCGAAAAGGTGCCCCGCTCGCGCCACTCGATCCAGGCCTGAACCGGAACCAACGCCAAAACTCCGAAGACGAAAGGCGGCATAAGCCGCACCAGCCGCGCCCTCAAGACCCTGGCGCCCGACATCCCCCCGCTCATGAACCGGAGCGCAGTGCCCGAGACGAGAAACAGCAGCGTCAACCGCCACGGCCCCGTGATCAGCACCCCCTCGCGCAGCCACTCGAAGGTATGGCGGCTGTGTGCGTGCCAGTCCCACGGCGCATAGGCGAGGCAGACGTGAAACAGGATCAGGAGCGCAAAGGCGATCACCCTGATCCAGTCCAGGTCGGTGCGACGGGAAGTGTTCGGGTCGAAGGCGGTCATGAGAGGGTCGAACGCGTCCTGTTCAATCGCGGACCCTCATCCGCGCACCGTAGTCCGACGTTTCCTCGAACGCGCTAACATCTGTTCAACCGTCGATCACACATCGCGTTCCGCCGCCGCCCAGCCTGCGCGTCAGTCTGTCAGGCAAATGCGCCCGCATTGAAATCCGCCTCGGTCTTGTCCCGCACGTCCGCCAGCGTCACGCCCGGCGCCAGTTCCTTCAGCGTCAGCCCGCCTTGCTTGCGGTCGAGGTCGAACACGCAGAGGTCAGTGATCACCACGTCGACGCACGCCTTGCCGGTGAGCGGCAGCGAGCAGCGTTTCAGCACCTTGGACTCGCCCGCCTTGTTGGCGTGATCCATCACCACGATCACTCGCTTGACCCCTGCGACAAGGTCCATGGCCCCGCCCATCCCCTTCACCATCTTGCCCGGAATGGTCCAGTTGGCGATGTCGCCGTTCTCGGCCACCTCCATGGCGCCCAATATTGTGAGGTCGATGTGGCCACCGCGGATCATCGCGAAACTGTCGGAGGATGAGAAGAATGAGGAAGTCGGCAATTCGGTGATGGTCTGCTTGCCCGCGTTGATCAGGTCCGCGTCGGCCTCGCCCTCGTAGGGGAAGGGACCCATGCCGAGCATCCCGTTCTCGCTCTGTAGCGTCACATCCATGCCGTCCGGGATATGGTTGGCCACCAGGGTCGGAATGCCGATGCCGAGATTGACGTAGAAACCGTCGCGCAATTCCTTGGCGGCGCGAGCGGCGAGTTCGTCTCTCGTCCAGCCTTTGGTGTCCGGAGCCATCAGACCGTCTCCTTGGCGGCTTCACGGGGACGAGTGGTTTCCCGCTCGATACGCTTCTCGAACACCGCGCCCTTGAAGAGCTTGTCCACATAAATGCCTGGGGTGTGGATGTTGGCGGGGTCGAGGTCGCCGGGCTGCACGATCTGTTCGACCTCCACCAAGGTGGTCTTTCCCGCTGTCGCCATCATCGGGTTGAAGTTCCGCGCGGTCATCCGATAGATCAGATTGCCCGCCGTATCGCCCTTCCACGCCTTGACGATGGAGAGGTCGGCCTTCAGCCCGGTCTCCATCACATACCACTCGCCGTCGAACTCGCGGGTTTCCTTGCCGTCGGCGATCACGGTGCCGTAGCCGGTGCGGGTGAAGAACGCCGGGATGCCTGCCCCACCCGCGCGGATGCGCTCGGCTAGAGTGCCCTGCGGGTTGAACTCCAGTTCCAGTTCGCCCGACAGATAGAGTTTCTCGAACAGCTTGTTCTCGCCCACGTAGGAGGAGACCATTTTCTTGATCTGCCCGTTCTCCAGCAAGAGGCCGAGCCCAAACCCGTCGACGCCGCAGTTGTTAGAGATCACGGTCAGGTTCTTCACCCCGTGGTCGCGGATGGCGGCGATCAGGTTTTCGGGGATGCCGCAGAGGCCAAAGCCTCCCGCCATGATGGTCATGCCGTCGAACAGCACGCCCTCCAGCGCCTCGGCGGCGCCCGCGCAGACCTTTTTGCTCATAGAAGTCTCATGGTTGGGAAGTCCCATGGCTGATTTGACCGGGCGGTTGTAGGCGATCAGGGGGCGGGACAGAAGCGGGATCACGCAGATGCAGCATTTTCTTGCCGCGCGCGCCCCTCTAGCGAAGGCGGCGGGGGCCAGCTACCACGTAGGCCGACAATCGCCCGGAAGAGACATATCCATGACCCCTCGCCGCTCCCTCGCCTCGCTCCTGCTCGCGGGCGCCGCCTTGACCTTGATCGCCGCCGCTCCGGCCCCGGCCCCGGACAGGGGGATCGACCTTGCGGGCCGCGACACCAGCGTCAAACCCGGCGACGACTTCTTCAGCTACGCCAACGGAACCTGGGTGAAGACCACCGAAATCCCGGCGGACCGCTCAAGCTTCGGGTCCAACGCCATCCTGGCCGAACGGATCGACAAACAGGTGGCGGACCTGATCCAGGCGGCGGGCAAGTCGCACCCCAAGCCGGGCTCCGAAGCGGCCAAGGTCGGAACCTATTTCGACGCCTACATGGACGAGGCCGGGATCGAAGCGAAGGGAACTAGGCCGCTGAAACCGACCCTGACCAAGATCGCGGCCATCAAGGATCGCAAGGCGCTGGCCAGCTACCTCGGCTCCACCCTTCGCGCCGATGTGGATGTGATGAACAACACCAACCTGCGGACCGACAATCTGTTCGGTCTGTGGGTCGCCGCCGACATGGATCACCCGACGGTCTATGCGCCCTTCCTGTTGCAGGGCGGGCTCTCGTTGCCGAACCGGGAATACTACCTCTCGACCTCGCCGCGGATGGTCGCGATCCGGGATGCCTTCAAGGCCCACATCGCCAGGGTTATGGAACTGGCGGGTGAGACCGACGCCAAGGCCCGGGCAGAACGCGTCTTCGCCCTTGAGGACAAGATCGCCCACACTCACGCCTCCGTCACTGATGTGGAGGAGCCGGAGAAGGGGAATAACCACTGGAGCCGGGCGGATTTCGACGCCAAGGCCAAGGGGATGGACTGGTCGGCCTATTTCGCGGCGGCGGGCCTCGGCGCGCAAAAGAGCTTCGTGGCCTGGACCCCCAGCGCCCTCAGCGGCGAGGCGGCGCTGGTAGACTCTGAACCCTTTGAAACATGGAAAGACTACCTCGCCTTCCATTACATCGACCGCAACGCTGGCGTTCTGCCCAAGGCGTTCGTGGACGAGCGGTTCGCCTTCTACGGCAAGACGCTTTCGGGCACGCCTGCCTTGCAGGCCCGCTGGAAGCGCGGCGTGGCGGCGACCAACGGGGCGCTCGGCGAGGCGGTGGGCAAGCTCTATGTCGCCCAGCATTTCCCGCCCAAGGACAAGGCTGCGGTCAAGGCCATCGTCGCCAATCTGATCAGCGCCTTCGGCAAGCGCATCGATAGCCTCGACTGGATGAGCCCCGCCACCAAGACTGTGGCCCACGCCAAGCTGAAAGCGCTGAAGGTCGGGGTCGGCTATCCAGGCCACTGGACCGACTATACGGCGCTGAGCGTGATAAAGGGCGACGCGTTCGGCAACGCCCAGCGCGCAGCCCTGTTCGACACGGAGCGCAAGCGCGCCCGGCTCGGCCACACGGTGGATCGGGGCGAGTGGGTGATGAACCCGCAACTGGTGAACGCGGTGAACCTGCCGGTGCTGAACGCGCTCAATTTCCCGGCGGCGGAGCTTCAGGCGCCTCACTTTGACGATCAGGCTCCGGCGGCGGTCAACTACGGCTCCATCGGCGCCATCATCGGCCACGAAATCAGCCACAGCTTCGACAACGGCGGGGCACTGTTCGACGCTACGGGCAAGCTTCGCAACTGGTGGACCAAGGCCGACTTCGCCCACTTTACCGCTTCCGGGGCCGCGCTGGCCAAGCAGTTCGACGGCTATCACCCCTTCCCCGAGGAGGCGGTGAACGGACAGCAGACGCTGGGCGAGAACATCGCCGACGTGGCCGGGTTGTCGGTGGCCTACGACGGCTATCGCGCCTCGCTCCACGGCAAGCCCGCGCCGGTGGTGGACGGGCTGAGCGGCGATCAGCAGTTCTTCCTCGCCTTCGGCCAGACTTGGCGCAACAAGACTCGCGAGGCCGCGCTTCGCCAGCAGATCCTCACAGACGGCCACGCCCCGGCGCAGTATCGCGCCCTGACCGTGCGCAACCTCGACGCCTGGTATCCCGCCTACAACATCAAGCCGGGAGAGGCGCTGTACCTAGCTCCCAAGGACCGCGTTAAGATTTGGTGAGAGCCTAAGCTCCTCCTGTAAAACGGGGGAGGAACAAGATGACGCCCCCGTCACGTCTGCTCTTGCCTTTGGCGCCTGACGGGGGCCTAATCTGAACGGCAATCACATAGAGCCGCTAAACGACGACCTACGCCCGGAGGATCACCATGGACGACGCTAAGGCGGCGGCCCGCGCCCGGGCCTATTCCATCCCGCTCGACGAGATCGACATGGCCGATCCCGAGCTCTTCCGCACCGATACCTTCTGGCCTTACTTCGAGCGGCTGCGGAAGGAAAACCCGGTTCACTACCAGGCCAACCACGAGTTCGGCCCCTATTGGTCGGTGACAAAATACAACGACATCATGGCCGTGGACACCAATCACGAGGCCTTCACCTCCGAGCCGTCGATCACTATCGCCGACCCCAAGGAAGACTTCAAACTACCCATGTTCATCGCCATGGATCCGCCCAAGCACGACGCGCAGAGGAAGACCGTCAGCCCCATCGTGGCTGGGCCGAACCTCCAGGCGCTGGAGCCGGTGATCCGCGAACGCGCGGCGGCCATCCTCGACGGCCTGCCCATCGGCGAGCCGTTCGACTGGGTCGATAAGGTGTCGATCGAGCTGACCACCATGACCCTGGCCACCCTATTCGACTTCCCTTGGGAAGACCGGCGCAAGCTGACCTTCTGGTCCGATGTGGCGACCGCTGGGCCCAAGTCGCACCTGTTCTCCAGCGAGGAAGCCGCCGAAGACGAGCGCCGCGCCGCGCTCTATGAGTGCGTGGACTATTTCATGCGCCTCTGGAACGAGCGGGTGAACGCGCCGCCCGCGCAGGACCTGATCTCGATGCTGGCGCACGGGGAATCGACCCGCGACATGGACCGGATGGAGTATCTGGGGAACCTGATCCTGCTTATCGTCGGCGGCAACGACACCACCCGCAACACCATCACTGGCTCGATCATCGCCCTGAACGAGAACCCTGAAGAGAACCGCAAACTGCGCGCGGACCATTCCCTGATCCCCTCGATGGTCTCCGAGACTATCCGCTGGCAGACCCCCCTGGCCCATATGCGTCGCAACGCCACCCGCGACATCGAGCTTGGCGGCAAGACCATCAAGAAGGGCGAGAAGGTCATCATGTGGTACGTCTCGGGCAACCGCGACGAAGAGGTGATCGAGAACCCGAACGCCTATCTGATCGAGCGGCCTCGGGTGCGCCAGCACCTGTCGTTCGGCTTTGGCATCCATCGTTGCGTCGGCAACCGGCTGGCCGAACTGCAACTGAAGATTATCTGGGAGGAAATCCTCAAGCGCTTCCCAGTGATCGAGGTGCTGGGCGAACCCACCCGCGTCGCCTCCAGCTTCGTGAAGGGCTACGAGACCCTGCCCGTGCGGATACCCACGCGACTATAGCGCGGGGCATTACTGGGCGAGGGGGCGAACGCTGATCCGGCTGGTGGTCAGCCCCCTGACGGGAATGTGACGCGCGCGCAGGATCGCGGCGCGCTTCAACACCAGATCTGGATTGCGAACGCCGAGCATCATCAGCTTCGCCCGCACGGCGCTGCGCACGGCCTCGACCTTCTGGCCGTGGGCCGAGCGCGATGTCATTTGAACGGATAGTTGCAGTCCTGAGGCCGAAAGCCAGGCCAGCCAGCGCTGCTTGTCCTTGGAAATCTCCTCCTTGAAGATTGGCTCGAATTGGGCATTTGCCGCAGACAGGACCTGGGTGTTGCTGGAGTTCAGATCCTGCATCCCAGTGGCCAGCTTGCCGTAATAGACGAAAGCCACCACCGTCACGCCGTTGATGCAGCTTTCATCGTGACAATGGGGAACATAGGTCGCGACCTTGATCTTGGCCCAACTCATGGCGATCTTGCGAGCATAGTCGGTGGCCGTATCCTGAGCCTTTTGCTGCGCGTCTTTCTGCGCCCGCAACTTGTCCGCTTGCGCCTGAAGCTTGTCTGCGGCGGCCTTTTTCTGGCCCGCTAGAAAGGCCTCATACTGGTTGTGCAGCGCCGAGATTTCTCCCAGGAAGCGCTTTTTGAAGCCTAGACAAAGGGGAACTTCATAGACGTCGGTATTAAACCAGTCGTCTACGCATTGCTTGTAGAGCGTGTGGGCGCTCGCCTCCGCCTCCTCCGGCGACGCACCGATCAGGTTGGGCACAAGGGGATGATAGACAGTGCGGTAGTAATTCTCTTCTTCCTGCGGATAGGTCGTCTGATCGGACTGCACGTCCAGGCCGAGCAGACTGTCGAGGGCGCTAAGGGCCTTGCCAATGGCGTCCGCCGCATCGTTGGCGATCTTCGTAGCCTCCCCTGAACAGGTCTGGGTGGAGAAGGCGATGGTGCAGCTGCAATCCAGCACCTTGGAGGCGTCCACGCCGACGGTTCCGAGGTAGGGCGCCACATCGTTGTAAAGATCGGCACCCTTGCCGAGCTTGGTCTTGCAGTCGGCCTCGCTGGAGATGTGCGACTTGGCCGCCTCGATAATCGCGACCACAGCGCCAGTCTCCAACGGAAACTCGGCCACGGTCTGCACGCAGCCTGGACTGGACAAAGCGCCGCCGCAAAACTTGTCTAGCGTATCCAATGGGCCCGCACGGGCGGACCCAGCCGCCGCCAGCCCCAGCAGAACCCCCGCAAGCAGAACAAGCCGACGCATCGACGCCCCTCCCTCATCGGATCGTCACGACCAGAACAAGCTTAGCACGGCAGCGCCCGAATCCTAAATGGGAGGGTACGGCGAGCCCAAAAGCGCCTCATTGTCTTCCCCCATCTGGGGCGCGCGTTTGCCGGGCGCGCGCTGGCCGTCGATCTTGATCGGGCTGGCGAGGCCGTGCAGGCCGTGCGGCTTGGCGGGGTGCTCGAACACATCGCGCATAGCGACCTCGGCGACGAAGGGGTTGTCGAGGGCTTCCTTCAGATCTTCCACCGGGGCGAAGGGCACGCGGCCCTGGAACAGCGCCATCCAGACCGCGCGGGGGCGGGTGAGGAAGATGGAGTCCAGCACTTGGGTCAGGTCTGCGATGTTGGCGCGGCGCTCGGTCATACCTGCGAAGCGGGGATCGGCGGCGAGGTCCGGCCCAGAATGGAGGGGGCCGACCATATCGCAGAACACGGCCCAGAACTTCGGGTTCTGGCACATCAGGAAGGCCCAGCCGTCCTGGCACCGGACCAGTTGCGACGGCGCAATCGAAGGATGGGCGCCGCGCGGCAGCCGCCCCGTCACGTGCCCCTCGTTCATCATCCAGGTCGCGGGATAGGAGGTCTGGTGCAGGGCCACGTCGAACAGGGAGACGTCGACATCGCAGCCCTTGCCGGTCGTCCGCGCGCCGAGAATGGCCGAGACGATCCCCACCGCCCAGACCGAACCGGTCATGAAATCCACCATGGAGAGACCAAACCGCGTCGGCGGCGCGTCGGGCTCTCCCGTCATGGTCATGAACCCGGCCTCTGCCTGCATCAGATAGTCGTAACCCGGCCACGCCTCCCGCGAATTGCCCCGCCCGTAAGCGGAGAGGTGGGCGCAGACAATGGAGGGTTTCAGCGCCTTCAGATGGTCGTAGGTGATGCGTAGCTTCTCCGGCTGATCGCCCCTGAGGTTGTTGACCACCGCGTCGGCGGATCCCACCAGACGCTCGAAATCGGCGCGTCCCTCGGGCGTCTTGATCTCCAGAGCCACTGACTTCTTGGAACGGCAGAAGGTCTGCAGGAACTCGCTATCCCCTCCCCCCAGAAAATAGGGACCGAGGCTGCGGCTTATATCCCCGCCCAAGGAGGGAGCCTCGATCTTGATCACCTCCGCGCCCAGCTCGGCCAGCAGTTGCGTGCCGTAGGGACCGGCGGCGTATTGCTCCACCGCGACGATGCGGACGCCCGCTAAAGGCTGATTCATGGCGGCTCCTCCCGACTTGGCCTATGGCCTTAACCGACCCCGGCAAACGAGACCATTGAGATGACGACAACCCCTGCGGCCAAACGCGCTCTAGCGGGCGTCGTCGTGCTCGACCTGTCGCGCATTCTGGCCGGGCCGTGGGCGACGCAGATGCTGGGCGATCTGGGCGCGGAGGTCATCAAGATCGAGCGCCCCGTCGTCGGCGACGACACCCGCCACTGGGGCCCGCCCTTCCTGACCAGGGCCGACGGTTCGCAGGGTGAGGCGGCCTATTACACCTCCACCAACCGCAACAAGCGCTCGGTCTGCATCGACATGGCGAACCCGGAGGGCGCAGCGCTGATCCGGAAACTAGCCTTGCAGGCGGACGTAGTGGTGGAGAACTTCAAGACCGGGGGCTTGCGTAAATATGGCCTCGATTACGCCAGCCTGGGCGCCTTGAATCCCCGGCTGGTCTATTGCTCGATCACCGGCTTTGGCCAGACCGGCCCCTACGCCGGGCGTGCTGGCTATGATTACATGATCCAGGCCATGGGCGGGCTGATGAGCATCACCGGCCGACCGGACAACGAACCGGGCGGGGAGCCGATGAAGTCCGGGATCGCCGTCGCCGATCTCTCCACGGGGCTCTTCGCCTGCAACGCCATCCTCGCCGCCCTGATCCACGCCCGCGCCACCGGGGAAGGCCAGCACATCGACATGGCCCTGTTCGACGTGCAGGCGGCGATGCTGGCCAATCAGGCCGCCAACTGGTTCGCCTCGGGCGAGACGCCGGGCCGCGTCGGCAACGCCCATCCGAACCTGACGCCCTATCAGGTGTTCGCCACCGAGGACGGCGCGCTGGTTCTGGCGGTGGGCAACGACGGGCAGTATCGCGCCTTCTGCCTCGCCGCCGGAGCGCCGGAGCTGGCGAGCGATCCGCGTTTTCTTAAAAACGCGGACCGGATCGCGCACCGAAAAGAGCTGGTCGCGCTACTCGCCCCGATCTTCGTCACCCAAACCACCCACCAATGGCTTGAAGACCTCGAAACGGCAGGCGTGCCGTGCGGGCCGATCAACACCATCGATCAGGTTTTCGCCGAGCCGCAAGCCGTGTCGCGGGGGCTTATGATCGATATGCCCCGCGCCGATCTCGCCAACCCCATCCGCATGGTGGCAAGCCCGCTGCGCTTGTCGAAAACGCCGCCCGTCCGCGATCGCGCCCCTCCCGCCCTCGGCGCCGACACCGACCAGGTTCTGGCGGAGCGGCTTGGGTTGACCAGCGACGAGCTTGTAACCCTCCGGGCCTCCGGCGCGATTGGTTGAGGGGGATGGGCTTCTTTCCCGCCGCACCCCGTCCTAGATTGGCCTCATGACGATTTCGATCCCAGATGCCGCCCCAGACCTCGCCGTCTTCTACGAGCATCCGGAGTGGTTCAAGGCGACCTTCGCTGCGCTGGAGCGGCGGGGCGTGCCCTATTCCAAGCTGACCATCCAGGATCACAGGTTCGATCCCGAGGTGCTGAGCGCCCCCGCTCCGGTGGTCCTGAACCGGCTCGCCATGTCCTCGTTCCTGCGCCAGGAGGAGCACGCGATCTTCTATTCGCAGGCGGTGCTGGCGCATTGGGAGCTGGCGGGCGCCCGCGTCATAAACGGCCCGGCGGCGCTCAACATCGACACCAACAAGGCGCGCCAGCTTTCCCTCTTCCGCTCCCTCGGCCTCGACATCCCGGCCACCCGCGTGGTGCACCGGCGCGAGGACGTGGCGAGGGCGGCGGCGGAACTGTCCTTTCCCCTGATGGTCAAGGTGAACATCGGCGGATCGGGCGCGGGGGTGGTTCGCTATGAGACGCTCGATGAATTGAAAGCTTATGCCGACGAGGGCTCCACCCCCGTGGGCGTCGACGGCGTGGCGCTGGTGCAGGATTACGTCCCCGCCCGGGACGGTCGTGTGATCCGCTGCGAGGTGCTGGACGGCAAATTTCTCTACGCCATCGCCCTCGACGGCGCGGGCACGACCTTCGACCTTTGCCCGGCCGACGTCTGCATGGTGGACAAGCCAAGCATCACCATCTCCGCCTTCACCCCGCCACCGCACCTGGTCGCGGCGGTCGAGAAAGTGGCGCGGGCCGGGAACCTCGACATCTGCGGGGTCGAATACATGATCGACGACCGGGACGGAGTGGCGCGCTTCTACGACATCAACGCCCTTTCCAACTTCGTCGCCAACCCGCTCGACGTCCTGGGATGGGACCCCCACGAAAAGCTGGTGGACTATCTCGTCGATCAGATCGCCAGAACTCGCCCAGCGCGGGCAGAAAAAGTGGGCGCCGGTTTTGCGTCCGCCCGCGCGACAAACAAGGAAGCAGCGGCATGAGATACGGTTACTGGGCGCCCGTCTTCGGCGGTTGGCTGCGGAACGTCGCCAACGAGGGGATGGCGGCGAACTGGGACTACGTCTCGCGCCTTGCCCGCCGCTCGGAGGAGATCGGCTATGATCTCTCGCTGATCGCCGAGCTGAACCTGAACGACATCAAGGGCGTCACCGAACCTGCGCTCGACGCTTGGTCGACGGCGGCGGCGCTGGCCGCAGTGACGAAGCGGCTGGAGCTGATGGTGGCGGTGCGGCCGAACTTCCACCAGCCCGCCCTGTTCGCCAAGCAGGCGGCCAACATCGACAACATCTCCGGCGGCCGACTGGCGCTCAACGTGGTCTCTTCCTGGTGGGCGGACGAGGCGACGCAATACGGCTTGGCCTTCGATCAGCATGACGACCGCTATGGCCGCACCGCGGAGTGGCTGGAGGTGGTAAATGGCCTGTGGACCCAACAGAGATTCAACCACGACGGCCAGCGCTATCAACTGAAAGACGCCATCTGCGCGCCCAAGCCGGTGCGCTCTCCTCGCCCGCCGATCTACGCGGGCGGGGAAAGCGAGGCGGCCAAGACCATGATCGCCAGCCTCTGCGACGCCTATGTCATGCATGGGGACGAGCCCGCCTTCATCGCCGAAAAGATCAAGGACATGAAGGCGCGGCGGGAAAGCTTTGGCCTGCCGCCAATGCAGTACGGCATGGCCGCCTACGCCATCGTGCGCGACACCGAAGCCGAAGCGAAGCGCGAGGTGGAGCGGATCACCACGCTCGACGCCAACGCCCCCGGCTTCGCCAATTTCGACCAGTGGCTATCGGGCACGCAGCTTGAGCGCGAGCTGAAAGTGCAGGAATACTCCGTCTCCAACCGGGGCCTGCGCCCACGCCTTATTGGCACACCGGAGCAGATCAGCGAACAGGTGCAGGCGTTCGAGGCGGCGGGGCTCGACCTTCTTCTCCTGCAAATGAGCCCGCAGTTCGAGGAAATGGAACGCTTCTCCGCCCAGGTGATCAGGCCGGTGGGCGTGGCGGCTTAAAACGGTGTTGGGGATTTACTCGCGGCCCCTAACTTAGCCCCATGCGCGCCTTCGCCGAGCTTCTGGACCGTCTGTCGTTCACCCCGTCGCGGAACGCCAAGCTTGTTCTGGTGCGCGACTATCTGGCGGGCGCGCCGGATCCGGAGCGAGGCCTGGCGCTGGCGGCGCTCACCGGCGAGTTAACCTTCGACGCGGCCAAGCCCGCCATGATCCGCAAGGCCGTGGAGGCGCGGGTCGATGGCGTGCTGTTCGGCTGGTCCTACAACTATGTGGGCGACCTTGCAGAAACCGTGGCGCTGATCTGGCCAGCGAAACCCGGCGCCAATCGCGAACCCGCGCTGGAAGAGGTAGTCGACGAACTACGCGCCGCCACCCGCGCCGAAACCCAGCGGCTGATCGAAAGCTGGCTCGATGCACTGGACGCTACGGGCCGGTGGGCGCTGCTCAAGCTTCTGACGGGCGGGATGCGGGTCGGCGTCTCCGCCCGCCTTGCCAAACAGGCCGCCGTCGACCTCGCCGCCCACAATCACCAACCCATCGTCATCGCCGACATCGAGGAGGTGTGGCACGCGCAGGAGCCGCCCTATGCGGAGCTGTTCGCCTGGCTGGAGGGGCGCGGCCCCCGCCCCAACCCCGACGCGCCGGGCCGCTTCCGCCCAGTGATGCTGGCGCAGGCGGTGGACGAGGTCGCCGATTTCGCCAGGCTCGACCCCGCTGACTATTCCGCCGAATGGAAGTGGGACGGCATCCGCGTGCAGGCGGTGCGCGAGCGGGGGGATAACGGCGGGATCGTCGCCCGGCTCTATTCCCGCACCGGCGACGAGATTTCCGCCGCCTTCCCCGACCTGATGGCGGCTCTCGATTTCGAGGGGGCGATCGACGGGGAACTTCTGGTGTTGCCCCCCAGGCCAGAGGGAGGCAGCCGCGTCGCCCCCTTCGGCGACCTGCAACAGCGGTTGAACCGCAAGAGCGTGGACGCGAAGACCATGGCGGCGCACCCCGCGGGCATCCGCGCCTACGACCTTCTGGCCGAGGGTGGCGAGGACCTGCGCAAGCTGACCTTCCGCGAGCGACGAGCGCGGCTGGAAACGTTCGTGGCTAGGCACGGGAACGCCCGGCTCGACCTTTCCCCTCTCGTGCCCGTCACAAGCTGGGAGGCCCTGGCCGAAACCCGCGCCCACCCACCCGAAGGCGACCCGGCCGCCGCCGAGGGACTGATGCTGAAGCGGTGGGATTCGCTTTACGAAGCCGGGCGACCCAAGGGGCCGTGGTTCAAGTGGAAGCGCGACCCGTTCCTGGTGGACGCGGTTTTGATGTATGCCCAGCGCGGACACGGCAAACGCTCCTCCTTCTATTCGGATTACACCTTCGGCGTCTGGAAGTCGGAGCCCACCGGCTGGGCGCTGACCCCCGTCGGCAAGGCCTATTTCGGCTTCACCGATGAGGAGCTGAAGCTGATCGACAAGTTCGTGCGCGACAACACCTTCGAGCGGTTCGGGCCGGTGCGCAGCGTGCGGGCCGAGCGGGGTTTCGGCCTGGTGTTGGAGGTGGCGTTCGAGGGGCTGCAGCGCTCCACCCGCCACAAGTCCGGCGTCGCCATGCGCTTTCCCCGCATCAGCCGCATCCGCTGGGACAAGCCCGCTGCCGAGGCCGACACCATCGAAACCCTGGAAGCCATGCTGGAGAAGATCGAGGCGGGACGCGGATAGGGCAAATTAGGTGGCGCGTTCCCGACGTTCATCATCTTGACCTTCCCCAGCGTCGCTGCGTCAACATGAGTGCAACGATAAAAGGAAGCGCGCCATGACCCCCAACCAGCTCATGTTCAAACCCGGCCTTATGCAGGGTCAGCGCATCCTGATCACCGGCGGCGGCACTGGGCTCGGCAAGGAGATGGCGGAGGCCTGCCTGATCCTTGGGGCAGTCGTCTATATCTGGGGACGGCGCGGCGGCGTGGTCGAGGCGGCAGCGAAGGAACTGAACGAGCAGCACGCAGCGGCCTCTGGCGGGCGGGTCGTCGGCTCAGCCTGCGACATTCGCGTACCGGAGGCGATTTCCGACGCGCTGGATGCGATCTGGGCCGACGGCGGGCCGCTGACGGGGCTGGTCAACAACGCGGCGGGCAACTTCATCTCGCGCACCCAGGACCTCTCGCCCCGCGGCTTTGACGCGATCGCCAACATCGTCTTCCGGGGCTCCTTCTTTGTCAGCCAGGAGTGCGGCAAGCGCTGGATCGCCGAGGGGGTCGCCCCCCGCAGCGTCGTCTCGATCCTCACCACCTGGGTGTGGAACGGTTCGCCCTTTGTGGTGCCGTCGGCCATGTCCAAGGCTGGGTTGAACGCAATGACCCAGTCGCTGGCGGTAGAGTGGGCGCCATTCGGAATGCGTTTCAACGCCATAGCGCCCGGACCCTTTCCCACCGAAGGTATGAGCGCACGCCTGAACCCCGGCGAGAACGCCTATGGAGACATGAGCCGCAACCCCATGGGCCGGGTCGGGCGGATGGAGGAACTGGCCAATCTGGCGATCTTCCTCCTCGGCCCCGGCTCGCACTATGTGAACGGCCAGACCATCGCCATCGACGGCGGTGCATTTCAGGCGACAGGGGGCAATTTCTCGGGTTTGGCGGCATGGTCGGACGCCCAGTGGACCTCCGCGCGCGAGGCGATTCAAGCGACCAACGCCAAGGATCGGGCGCAACGCACGGTTTGAACGCTTAAGCCTTCCTTGACCCGAGCAGGGCGAAATCGGGATATGTTTCGCCGCCGCCCTCTTCCGCTCGCTCTGGTCGGGCTCATCCTTACCATCACATCTCCGGGTCTCGCCCTCGGCGCGGACGGCAAACCCAAATCTCCACGCCCCTTGGCAGTCCAGCCCAAACCGGTCGATGGTGCCGCGCTCGCCGCCATGACGGCAAAGGCCAGGGCGAAGGCTGGGCCGCAATATCTCGCTCTCCCAGGGCCACTCAGCCCCGGCACGGGGTTCGCCAACACCGGCTTCGGATCGGGCGGTTTCGCCAACAATGGGTTGCGCTCGAACTTGCCGATAATCGGCGATCCAGCCCCCATCTGCCGGGCGGCCTGCGCCAAGGCCCACTACACCTGCCTGTCCACCGACGATCCGGTCGATTGCAATCCTCGTTGGGCGGTGTGCACTGCGGGTTGCAGCCGGTGAAAGTGCTCACGGCAAGGGGACTGGCGTAGCTGTAGAACTGGCGTATTCTCCGGAGAGGCGAAAACAATATTCGCCATGGAGGTTTCGCTATGATTCGATCTCATCTCGCTATCGCAGCAGTCTTCGCCGCCGTTCTTTTTGCAGGCGCAGCGCCGGCCTCTGCCTCTGTCTGCACAAGCGATTGCGGCAAGGCCTACACCGACTGCAGCAACGCCAACGGCATCAGTGGACAAACAGTCTGCACACCCAAATGGATGCAGTGCAAAAAAGCCTGCGCAGGTCCGGTCACGCCAGCCAAAACGTCCCCGGTGAAGATGAAGGCGTCCGCCAAGCCTACGTCCAAAGTCACCAAGGTAGCCACCGCGTCGGTCAAGAAGCCGTAGCGCTACGGACTTGCGGGTTGTCGCCGAATAGGGCTTCTCTAGGCCGATGTTGACGCCTGTTTACTTTTCGTGCCACCACCCGGATTGCTCCGATGGCTGACGACGCCTCCGCTATCGTATCGTCTGGCAAGCGCGAGCAGACGAAGGCGCAGAACCGCTTGGCCATCCTCGACGCCGCACGCGCGGTGTTCGGCGAAATGGGATTTGAAGCCGCCAGCGTGCGCGACATCATCCGCCGCACGCCGCTCTCGGTGGGCGCCTTCTACAACTACTATCGCTCCAAGGAAGAGGTCTATGAGGCGCTGGCCGCCGACGGGGCTCGCCGCTTTCGGCCGATCCTGCGAGCGGAATATGAGAAGGCGCAGGACTTCGATAGCTTCCTCCGCGCCGCCATCACCGCCTATTTCCGCTTCTCGGTGGAGGAGTACGAGGTGTGGCAGGCCCTAAGTCCCTCGGGCGCGCGCAGCCATCCGCACATTCGCGTCGAAGGCCCCGAGCAACGCGCCGTCTACGATGAGGTGAAAGCCGTGATCGCTGACGGGATCGAGCGCGGCCTCGCGCCCCGGGTCGATGCCGACTATCTCGCCGCGGCCGCGATCGGCGTGGCGCGCGAGGTCTGCGAGCGGATGATCGAGCGCCGCCCGCACATCGACCTGGGCGCCTCCGTGGAGTTCGCCCTGCGCATGATCCAAGGCGGGGTGAAGGCGCTGCCGCTGTTGGACGGTTGATGCGGGCCCTGATCGTCCGGGACCTGCTCCCCGATTTCGCAGGCGCCGAGATCGCGGAGATTCCCGCCCCGTCCCCCGGCCCTGGACAGGTGCTGGTCAAGGTCCGCGCCGCTTCGGTGAACTTTCCCGATCTTCTGATGACGCGCGGCGAGTATCAGATGAAGCCGCCCCTTCCGTTCACACCGGGGCTGGACATCGCAGGAGACGTCGCAGCGCTCGGTGAAGGCGTCACGACCTTCAACATTGGTGATGCGGTTGTTGGCGGCGCGCGGCTGGGCGGGTTCGCGGAATATGCGGCGCTGGACGCCGCCAGCCTGTCGCCCAAGCCGGAACGCCTCATCTACGCCGAGGCCGCCGCCTATCCCGCCGCCTACCTCACCGCCTACGTCGCGCTGGTGCGGCGCGCGCGGGTGCAGCCCGGCGAATGGGTGCTGGTGCACGGTGCGGCGGGGGGCGTGGGACTGGCGGCCGTCGATCTCGCCAAGGCGCTCGGCTGCCGGGTGATCGCCGCATCGGCTTCCGACGAGAAGCTGGCCGTGATCCAGCAGGAATACGCCCCCGACGCGGTGGTGAACGTGACCGGCGGTTTCCGCGAACGGGTGAAGGCGATCACCGGAGGGCGCGGGGCCGACGTGATCTACGACCCGGTGGGGGGCGATATGTTCGACGAAAGCGTGCGCTGCATCGCCTTCGACGGGCGGCTATTGGTGATCGGCTTCACGTCGGGCCGCATCCCCACGGTGTCGGTGAATATGCCGCTGATCAAGGGTTTCTCGGTCATGGGCGTTCGCGCGGGGGAATATGGTCGTCAGTTCCCGGACAGGGGCCGGGAGAACGTGCGCGCCGTGGCGGACATGGCGGCTTCCGGCCGGATCAGGCCCCGCGTCCATGCGGAGCTTCCGCTGGGCCGCTGGCGCGAGGCGTTCGACCTCCTCGCCGACCGCAAGGTGATCGGCAAGGCGGTGATCCGGCCGGACCTATGACCGCAAAACGCCCCCCGAACCGAGGTCCGAGGGGCGAATTGTGAGCGTCAGCGCCTAGTAGTAGCGGCTATACGCTTCGTAGCGGTGATGGCGGCGCCATTCGGCGCGGCGCTCCGCCTCACGGCGACGCTCCCAGTAGCGGCGCTGCTCCCAGCTGCGGTGCTCAAAGCGATCCCGGTCGTAGCCGTAACCGTAGGCCACGGGCGCCTGATAAGTGCGCTGCTCGTAGCGGTTCTGGTCATAGCCATAGGCGCTTTGCTGGCTCTGGTAGCCGCGGTTGTAGTCTTGCGCCATGGCGGGGGCGGCGAGGGCGGCGCCGGTCGCGAGGGTCGCGCCGAGCGCGATTACGAGGTGGCGAATACGCATTGGTCTGGTCTCCTCTCGTTCCGGCACCGACGGGATGTCGGCAATCGCCCGAAGCGATGAGGCCAATATGACGGGGCGCGCCTGAACGGGTTCTGAGGCGTTCGTTATGTTGCGTTCATCCCTTCAGGGTTCATTCGCCGGGGGTTTTCCGCCATAAGCCGCAGATGAAGTTCCTCGATCAGTGCAAGGTCTATATCCGCTCCGGCGACGGGGGCGGCGGCGCCGTGTCGTTTCGGCGCGAGAAGTTCATCGAATACGGCGGCCCGGACGGCGGCGACGGCGGGCGCGGCGGGGACGTGTGGATCGAGGCGGTAGAGGGGCTGAACACCCTGATCGACTACCGCTATCAGCAGCACTTCAAGGCTGACACCGGGATGCACGGTATGGGCCGCAACATGCACGGCCACAACGGCGAGGACGTGACCCTGAAGGTGCCCGTCGGCACCGAGGTCCTGGAAGAAGACAAGGAAACCCTGATCGTCGACCTTTCGGAGGCGGGTCAGCGCTATCGCCTCGCCAAGGGCGGCAACGGCGGATGGGGCAACGACCGCTTCAAGGGTCCGATCAACCAGGCCCCGCGCCACGCCAATCCAGGACTGGACGGGATCGAACGCTGGATCTGGCTCAGGCTGAAACTGATCGCTGACGTGGGCCTGCTTGGTTTGCCGAACGCCGGGAAGTCCACCTTTCTGTCGGTGGTTTCCGCCGCCAAGCCGAAGATCGCCGATTATCCCTTCACCACGCTGGTGCCCAACCTCGGGGTCGTGGACCTGTCGCCGCAGGAACGGTTTGTCATCGCCGACATTCCGGGCCTGATCGAGGGAGCGAGCGAGGGGGCCGGCCTGGGCGTGCGCTTTCTCGGCCACGTGGAGCGCTGCGCCTGCCTGATCCATCTAGTTGACGGAACCCAGCCCGACGTGGCGGGCGCCTACCGCGAGGTGCGGCGTGAGCTTGAACTTTATGGCGAAGGGCTCGCCGACAAGCCTGAAATCGTCGCCCTCAACAAATGCGACGCCCTGTCGGAAGACGAACGCGCCGACCAACTGGTCGAGCTTGGCACGGCCACGGGCAAGACGCCGCTGCTGGTCTCGGGCGTCTCGGGCGAGGGGGTGAAAGAGCTGTTGCGCTCCGCCTTCGCCATGGTGCTAGGGCAAAAGGCGGAGCTTGCCGGACTGAACGGCGCCGCCGAGGGTGAAGCTCTGGTCGCATGGTCGCCGGAGACCTGAGGCCGGAAGATGCACGTTTCCCCCCTCGCCGCCTCCAAGCGCATCGTCATAAAGGTCGGCTCGGCGCTCCTGGTGGACTGGGAGACCGGCGCGGTGGATCGCGCGTGGCTTGCCAGCCTGGCCAAGGACGTTGCGCGGCTGAGGGCCCAAGGCAGGCAGGTGCTGATCGTCTCGTCGGGGTCTATCGCGCTCGGGAGGCGCAGGCTGGGTCTCCCGGCGAAGGGCGGGTTGGAACTGGCGGAGAAACAGGCCGCCGCCGCCGCCGGGCAGTCGGTCTTGATGCGGGCGTGGGAAGAGGCGCTGGAGCCGCATGGCGTTGTCGCCGCCCAGGTGCTGCTCACCCGCGACGACACCGAAACCCGCCGCCGCTGGCTGAACGCCCGCGCGACAGTGGATACGCTATTGAAGCTCGGTGCCGTTCCGGTGGTGAACGAGAACGACACCGTCGCCACCGAGGAAATCCGCTACGGCGACAACGACCGGCTGGCCGCCCGCGTGGCGCAGATGATCGGCGCGGACCTGCTCATTCTTCTGTCCGACGTGGACGGGCTCTACACCGCTGATCCCCGCCGCGATCCGTCAGCGCAACACATCCCGCGCGTGGATGCCTTCACCCCCGACCTCGACGCCATGGCGGGCGGCGCGAACGCCACTGAGGGGGTCGGCACTGGCGGCATGGCCACCAAGCTCGCCGCCGCCCGTATCGCCCACGGCGCGGGATGCGCCACGCTCATCACGCTCGGTCGTCGGGATAGCGCAGGTCCGTTGGAAGCCGTGGACGCAGGCGCCCGCGCCACGCTCTTTGCGGCCCACGCCACCCCCGCCGCCGCCTACAAACAGTGGATCGCAGGCTCGCTGGCGCCGCAGGGGGTGCTGGTGGTGGACGCGGGCGCTGCGGCGGCGCTGAAGGCGGGCAAGAGCCTGCTGCCCGCCGGGGTCATGGCGGTGGAGGGCCGGTTCGGCAAGGGCGACGCCGTTTCCGTGCGCGGACCCGCGGGCCATGATCTCGCGCGAGGCCTCACCGCCTATGGCTCGCATGACGCCCACGCCATCAAGGGTCTTCGTTCTGACGCCATCGAAACCGCCCTCGGCTACCGCGGCCCTCCCGCCCTCATCCACCGCGACGACATGGTGTGGCTTGGGGAGTAGGACGCTTTTTCGAGGTCCAGCGCGAATGGTTGCTTCCGACCCTAGTCAGACGCTCCTTGCAGAGTAAAACGTTGGTCATGTTGGTCCTTCCCCTGTTGCTCCTCGCTTTGTCGGGGTTGCCCTCCACGTCGTCTGGCCAAGCAGCCAGCAAAAGAGTGCTTTTGTCGATTGCTCCCCCAAGGCTTTCAAAGGGGGAGTTCATCGACAAGTTCAAGTTCGACTTAGAGGGTGCGACCGTCTTGGCGACTTGCCATATTCCGTTCGGCTGGCAAGTTACCGCAGGGATGTTTGACAGTAACTCTGGCGAACTTAGCGGTGAAGGAGGCCTTGGAGGCTCACTCATCAGCACGGAGAACGCTAATTTCGTTCAGTTTCAAAATGTATTTCTGATCGAGATGAACCCCGGCGCAGGGCATCCCAAAATCACCGGATCAATTGAGATCGGCCACTATGGAGCTGACGAACATCACCACCGGAGGGTCAAATCGCCAGCCAGACTTTATGTCCTTTCGCCAGCGACTGACTGCCCGCCAACCCGACAGTAGGCTTGATTTCCACCGATAGCCGACGTTCCGAACGCCCGCCGCCCCCTAAAACCCCCGCATATTGGCGAACACCTCGAAAGGGTCGCGGCGGGTGCGGAGGGTGTTGATGGGGTGGTTCTCGTCGCGCCAGCCCAGCGCCATGCCGGAGAAGAGCATATGGTCGTCGGCCAGACCTAAAGCCGCGCCGACCGTCTTCGGAACCCGCGCCCAGAACTCCTGCGCGCAGGTGTCGAGCCCCCGTTCCACCGCCAGCAGCATCACCGTCTGCATATACATTCCCACGTCGGCCCATTGTGGCGGCCCGAGCTTGCGGTCCAGCGAGAAGAACAGGCCCACCGGCGCGCCGAACAACTCCGCGTTCCTGGCCAGCTGGCGCAGGCGCGCGGGCTTGTCTTCGCGGGGGATGCCGATGGCGGCGTAGAGGTCTTCGCCGTTCTCGTAGCGCCGGGTGCGGAACGGGTCCCACAGGTTGGGTGGATAGACGTCGTATTCGCTCTCTTCGGCGCCCGACATCAGGCTGGCCATGGCGGCGGCTTTCAGCGCGTCCAGCGGGGCGCCCGCCAGAGCGTGAACCTTCCACGGTTGCAGGTTGCCGCCCGAGGGGGCGCGGTGGGCGCCTTCCAGAATGGCGCGAACGGTCGCTTCCGGCACCGGGTCGGGCTTGAAGGCGCGCACTGAAATACGTCGGGCGACCGCCTCGGCTACGTCCATGGCTCTTGCCTCCCCGGCGCATTGACCGCGCCAGACGCCTCGTTAGCACCCCGACGCGAGGTCAAGGCAAGCCTCGTTTTCAGAAGGCAGGGCCGACGAACGAAGGCTGGGAGGCGCCGCTGGCGCTGCTGATACGGGGCGCAAGGAGGGGTTGGCGAGGTGTGTGAAGCGCCTCTCATCCTCCATCACCTCTCCTCCCCAAGGCTAGTCCTTGGGGAGGAGAGAGAAGAAGGGTTCTGAGTCCTTAACCCGGCGTTTTGGCGGGCATGGCCTGGGCGGCTTCGTCCAGCGCCTTCACCATGTCGAGGTGCTGTTGCACCTTGGGGGCGACCTTGGCGGCGAAGGCTTTCAGGTCGGCGTTGTCGCCGTGTTCGCCATAGCCCTTCATCAGGGTTTCCGCCTCGTCATGGGCGGCGACCTGCTGGTCGAGGTAGGTCTTGTCGAAGCCGTCAGCGGTGGCCGACTTCAGGTTGTCCAGGAGGCCCGTGCGGCGGGCGTCGGTATCCGTCGGCAGCTTCAGGCTGTTTTTGGCGATCAGGCCCTTCAGTTCGGTGGTGGTCATGCCGTGATCGTGGATCATCAGCTTGGCGAACGCCTTGATCTTGGGCGAGGTCGAGCGTTGCAGCGCCATTGCGGCGGCCTTGGTCTCGTACATATCGCTGTTGGCAGCGGCTTCGGCGAAGCCCTGGGCGGTCGTCGGCATAGCGGCGGAGGTCATGCCGACAGCAGCCGAGGTTCCGTCCTGCGCCTTGTCAACGGCGGAGGCGACGCCTGCGGCGGGACCGCCATTGGGGGTCTGGGTTGAGGTGTCGGAGGTTTGCGTGCCGGAAGGCTTTGAGCAGGCGGCGGTCAGCGAAAGCGCGGCCACAGCGGCGGCGGTCAGGATCAGGTTGCGGTTCATTGTGTGTGTCTCCCTCACAGATGCGTGATTAACCGCAGTGGGCCATTCCGGTTCCCAACGCCAAGCTTGAAGATGCGTGCCGCTTGACGGCGAGCGCATCTGGGGTTCGGATGCCGCCTTGCTGAATCGGAGCGCGCGCCTTGGGGGCGAGGCTCCCGCGAAGGATGTTCCCATGAAGCGCCTGCTCCTCTCCGCCGCCGCCGTCCTGGCGCTCGCCGTCGCCATGCCAGTGCAGGCCAGGCCTGCCGCGCACACTGGGACGCCAACCGCCGCCGAGGCTACAACCTTCGTAGCCAAGGCGGAAAAGGACCTCTCCGAGATCAGCGTCTATGCCCAGAAGGCCGACTGGGTGCAGGAAACCTACATCACGGTCGACACCAACTACCTGACCGCCAAGGCGGGAGCGGAAGCCACCGAAATGGCCGTGAAATACGCCAAGGGGGCGGCCCGCTTCGACCATGTGAAGGTCGACGACATCACCCGGCGGAAGCTGATGCTGCTGAAGAACGGCCTCGTGCTGCCCGCTCCCGACCGCCCCGGTGCGGCGCAGGAGATGGCGGACATCGAAGCCAAACTCTCCACCCTCTACTCCACCGGCACCGCCGTGGTGGATGGCAAGACCCTGCATCTGGAGGACCTGGAAGACGAACTGGCCAAGACCCGCGACCCGGCCAAGGCCAAGGCGATCTGGGACGCCTGGCATCGGGTGTCGCCGCCGATGAAGGCCGATTACGTCAAACTGACCGCGCTGGCCAACGAGGGGGCCAAGGGCATCGGCTACAAGGACGCCGGCGCGCTCTGGCGCTCGGGCTACGACATGACGCCCGAACAGTTCGCCGCGCTGACCGACAAGCTTTGGACCGAGGTGGAGCCCTTCTACACCAACCTGCACTGCTATGTGCGGGGCAAGCTGAACGCGAAATACGGCGATGCTGTGCAGCCGAAAACCGGCCCGATCCGCGCCGATCTCCTGGGTAATATGTGGGCGCAGGAATGGGGCAATATCTACGACATCGTGGCGCCCACCGGCGGCCCAGGCCTTGGCTATGACCTGACCGAACGGCTGCAGGCCAAGAAATACACCCCGACCTCGATGGTGAAGACAGCGGAGAACTTCTACATTTCGCTCGGCTTCCAGCCTTGGCCGCAGACCTTCTGGGAGCGCTCCCTGATCGAACGGCCGCGTGACCGCGAGGTGCAGTGCCACGCCTCGGCCTGGGACGTGGACAACAAGGACGATATCCGCCTGAAGGCCTGCATCCACGTCAACGCCGACGACTTCTTCACCGTCCACCACGAGCTTGGCCACAATCTCTATCAGCGCGCCTACAAGGATCAGCCCTTCCTGTTCGAGAACGGGGCCAACGATGGTTTCCACGAAGCCATCGGCGACTTCGCGGGCCTGAACGCGCTGACTCCCGGCTATCTGAAGCAGCTCGGTGTGATCGACACCGTGCCGGGGCCGGAGGCGGATATTCCCTACCTTCTGAAGGTGGCGATGGACGGAGTCGCCTTCCTGCCGTTCGGCCTCTTGGTCGATAAATGGCGCTGGGAGGTCTTCTCCGGCCAGGCGACGCCCGCGCAATACAACGACGCCTGGTGGGCGCTGCGCCTCAAGTATCAGGGCATTGTCCCGCCCGACGTGCGTCCTGCCGACGCGTTTGATCCCGGCGCCAAGAACCACGTGGCGACGAGCGTGCCCTACGCCCGCTACTTTCTGGCCCGCATCTACGAATACCAGTTCTACCGCGCCGCCTGCCGTCAGGCAGGTTGGAAGGGGCCGCTGAACCGATGCTCGATCTACGGCAACAAGGAAGTGGGCGCGAAGTTCAACAAGATGCTGGCCATGGGGCAGTCGCGTCCGTGGCCCGAAGCGCTGGAAGCCTTCACCGGCGAGAAGAACATCGACGCCACCGCCATCGCCGACTATTTCGCCCCGCTGAACGTCTGGCTGAAAGAACAAAACAAAGGCCAGACCTGCGGCTGGACCCGCTGAACGCAAAAGAGCGGGGTTAGCACGCGTTTAACCCCGCTCGTTGGCGCCTTCGTTTACCTCGCTGCTCCATTCTGCCCTGTGATGCGACCCGTCCCGAGCGCGGCTCCGGGGTGAAGGTCGCGGGCAGGTGTGTGAGCGGCCATGTCGGTCTTGAGACAACTCCAAGGATTTCTGACCCGCTTCGGCCGCGCGCGGACGGGAGCGATCACGCCGGTCTTCGCCATCGTCCTGACCTTCGCTCTGGCGCCCGCAGTGGCGGTCAGCGTCGATGTGGCGCGAGGGATGTCAGGACGGAACAACCTTCAGGATGCGCTCGACGCGGCTGCGCTGGCCGTGGCGCATCTTCCGGCCAACTCCTCCCAGGCCACCATCACCGCAACGGCGCAATCCTGGCTGAACGCCAATATGCGCGACGGAAATCTGGGCGTTGTAACCCTCAGTGTCTCCATGGGGACCCAGCAGGTGACCCTGGACGCCACATCGAGCATCAAGACCACCCTTGGGGCCGTTGGCTCGTTCGGCAGCATGGGCACCCTGCCCGTGTCGGCGCACTCGGTGGTCAAATGGGGCCTGAACCATATCGAGCTGGCGCTGGTGCTCGACAACACCGGATCGATGAGCCAGGACAACAAGCTCTCCAGCCTGCAAACCGCAGCCACCAGCCTAGTCGACACCCTGTCAACCTCGGCGACACAGAGCGGCGATCCCAACGCCCTGAAGATCGGCGTGGTGCCATTCTCCATGGCCGTGAACATCGGCCCGACCTATCAAAACTCGACCTGGATGTCGGGGATCATGCCCACCGCCTATGGCGCCGACGTTTTCTCCACGTCCCTGGTGAACCGCTTCACCCTGCTCACCACCATGCACCAGACCTGGGGCGGATGCGTCGAGTCGCGGCCCATGCCCTACGATGTGCAGGACACTGCGCCGAGCGTCGGCACGCCCGCGACGCTCTTCGTCCCCTTCTTCGCCCCGGACGAGCCGGACGCCAACACGATCAAATACTCGACCTTCGCTGGCGACTACACGACCAAGAGTGGCAAAAACTACTACCAGTTTTACAACAACTACCTCGCCGATGTCGTGGGGGGCAGCACCTTCGCCACGCGCCAGGGCAACGCTGCAAAATACATCCAGACGCCAGCCAGCGGCACGCACGGCTATTGGGGCAACGCCATCGGTCCGAACGCGGGCTGCCAGACCGCTGCCGTCCAGCGCCTTACCACCTCGACCTCGGCGGTGAAGACCAAGCTGAACGCCATGATCGCGGCGGGCGACACGGAAATCCCGCTCGGCATGATGTGGGGCTGGCACCTGCTTTCGCCCAATGCGCCCTTCGCCGACGGAGCGGCCTATGGCGCGCCCAACACCATCAAGATCGCGGTCCTCGTGACCGATGGTCAGAACACCTATGGCACGGGCGTAAACGGCAACAACAACTCGGTTTATACCGCGCTCGGCTATGTCTGGCAAAACCGGATATCGACTAACGGCGGCGATTTCTCGGACCCCGCCAGCGCGCTTAACGACCGCCTCGCCAAAGTCTGCTCCAACATGAAGGCGGCGGGGATCATCATCTACACCGTGCCGGTGGAAGTGACTGACACCAACATCAAGAGCTTGCTGCAGACCTGCGCCTCGTCGTCGGACAAATATATCGACGTGTCTTCGTCCAGCCAGCTCTCCGCCGCCTTCGCCAATATCGCGGGCTCGATCAGCGCCATCCGCATTTCGCAGTAAGGCGACTACGCCAGTTTGATCTCACGCAGCCGCTCGCCCAAATATTCCTCCGCCGTGATCGGCTGGGGGTAGCGGTCGGGCCGCGCGGGGGTGATCGTTCCCGGCAGGGTCTTGATCGAGTAATCCGGCGCGAAGTGTAAAAAGAAGGGCATGGAATAGCGCGCCACCCCGCGCCGCTCTGGCGCCGGGTTCACCACCCGGTGAGTGGTCGAGGGGAGAACGTGATTGGTCAGCCGCTGCAGCATATCGCCGATATTGCAGACCACCGAGCCCGCGGGGGGATTCACCTCCAGCCACTCGCCGTTCTTTTCCTTGAGCTGTAGCCCTGCCTCTTCGGCCCCGAGCAGGAGGGTGATGGTGTTGATGTCCTCGTGCGCTCCGGCCCTCACATTGGGCCCATCGAACGGTGCAGACGGATAGTGCAAGAGGCGAAGAATGCTGTTGCCGAGGTAGACGCTCTTCTCGAAATAGTCGTCCGCCAGCCCCAGATGCCGGGCGATGGCGCGCAGCACCCGATTCCCCAGACTGTCCAGTGCATCGTAAAGTCCGCCGACATAGTGATGGAACTCGGCCACCTCATCCGGCCAGATATTGTCCGCCATGGAGGCGCGATAGGCGTGACCGGCGGGAAGCTCGCGCCCGGCGTGCCAGAACTCTTTAAGGTCGAAATGCTCGGCGCCCTTGGCGGTCTCGACGCCGAAGGGAGTGTAGCCGCGCTGTCCCCCCGCCCCTTTCAGCCGGTATTTCATCTTGGTGTCTTCCGGCAAGGAGAAGAAGGCCTTGGTCGCGCGCGTCGCCCCTTCGACCAGTGCGGGCGAAAGATCGTGGTCGGCAAGCACCGCAAAGCCATAGCGCTCGAACGAGGCGCCGAGATCGCGCGAGAAGGCGGCGAAATCCTGGTCATAAGCGGTGAAGGAAACGGGCTTGATGGTCACGGGCGGCTCCTCGGCGAACCTGCTGTCTTAACCCGACCTCGCCTTCAAGCAAATCTCCGAGCCAGGGCCTAGTGACCGCCCACCGCAGGCTTGGCGCCCAGCTTCGGTTTGGGCGCGATCCAGATCGACAGGCTGGCCACGAACAGCACCCCGGCGATGATCAGGAAAAGCCGGTCGGTGGCCACCATCACCGCCTGGGACTGCACAATGCCCTCGAACTGGCGCAGGGCCTGGTCGGCGGTAAGCCCCAGTCCCTGCAAGGTCGCCACCGCACCGTCAAAACCCCCGCCCTGATTTAGGATTTGAACGCGGGCGGTGTCGCTGGCGTCCTCCCATGATGTGGTGGTGATCGAGACGGCGAAGGCCCCCGCCGTGGTCCGAACGAAGCTGATCAGCCCGGCGCCGTTGGCGACCTCGTCTGGCGGCAGCGCTGCGGTGCCCAGCGTCATCAGGGGAATGAAGAAGAAAGGCACGCCCAGCCCCTGCAACAACTGCGGCCAGATCAGGTGGTCGAAATTGACCGAACTGTTGAAGGTCGAGCGCCACACCATCATCAGCCCCATCCAGGCGATGCCGAACATCACCATGCCCCGGGGGTCGAACTTACCGACAAGCCTTCCCACGATGGGCGAGAAGATCACCGCCAATATCCCGCCAAAGGCGGTCGCGCGCCCCGCCCAGGTGGCGGTGTAGCCGAGGTTGGTCTGTAGCCAGAGCGGCATCAGCACATTGGCGGCGAAGAACCCGCCGAAAGCCAGCGCCATCACCGCGCACGCGGTGGCGAAACTTCGGTGTCGGAATACCCTTAGGCTGACGATGGGGTTCTTCGCTGTCAGCTCCCAGATCATGAAGGAGGCGAAGCCCACCCCCGCGATAATCGCCAGCGTTAGGATCAGAGGGGAGGCGAACCAGTCGAGTTCCTTGCCCTTGTCGAGCATGATCTGCATGGCGCTGATCCAGACGACGAGGAGGCCAAGCCCGACCACATCCACCGGCGCACGCACGCCGGGAGTCTCCTTTGGCTTCAGAAGACGCCAAGAGAAGAAGGCGACGAGGAAGGCGAACGGCACATTGATGTAGAATATCCACGGCCAACCGACGTTGTCGCAGAGCGCGCCGCCGAGCAACGGCCCGGCGATGGGCGCTACCACTGTGGTCATGCTCCAGAGCGCGATGGCCTGGGGCGCCAGATGTTTGGGAAAGACCCGCAACAATAGCGTCTGCGACAGCGGGATCATCGGGCCCCCCGCCAGCCCCTGACAGACGCGGAACCCGATCAGGGTCCCCAGGGTCGGCGCGAACCCGCAAGCGAACGAGAAGACCCCGAACAGCACCATGGCGGTGCAGAACACCTTCACCGTGCCGAACCGCCGCGCCAGCCACCCGGTCAGAGGGACAGTGATCGCCTCGGCCACGGAATAGCTGGTGATGGTCCATGTGCCTTCGGCGGGAGACACCGCCAGCCCGCCCGCGATATTGGGCACGCTGACATTGGTGATTGTGGTGTCGAGCACCGCGAAGAAGTTGGCAGTGGCCAGCAAGAAGCCCACTGTCCAGAGCAGGATGCCGGTGAAGGGCACATCGGCGGCGCTGGCCGCTCCGCCCCCGCCACCCGCCTGGCCCCTGAGCGCGGACCCGGCCACGGTCTAGCCTCGCGCCGAGGCGCAGGCGCCGGTGATGTTGATCTTCGCCTCCATGGACAAGCCCACGCGCAGCGGGTGCGCCTGAAGGTCATGAGGGTCGAGCCGGACGCGAATGGGCAGGCGCTGAACCACCTTGATCCAGTTGCCCGTGGCGTTCTGGGCCGGGATCACCGCGAAGGCCGAACCCGTGCCGCCTGCGAAGCCCTTCACCACCCCGTGATATTTCAGCCCCTTGCCGTAAAGGTCGGAGGTCAGTTCCACTGGCTGTCCGGGGCAGACCTTGCGTAGTTGCACTTCCTTGAAATTGGCGTCGACGTAGACCTCGCTCACCGGCACCACGCTCATCAAGGGGACCCCTACGGCGACGCGCTGTCCAACCTGCACGTTGCGTTTGGCGATCACCCCGTCGATGGGAGCGCGGAGCACGGTGCGGTCGAGGTCGAGCTTGGCGGCGTCGAGCGCGGCCCTGGCGGTCAGCACGTCGGGGTTGGCGCCTATACCTACTCCCCGGGTAAGGGCGGCCTGCGCCTCGTACTGGCTTTGCGCCGCCTTGCGGTTGGCGACGGCCTGCGCGCCGCCCGCCCTGGTGGCGTTCAGGTTGGCGACGGCGGTCTGGTAGGCGTTTTTGGCGGTAGACAGCTCCTCGCCGGAGACCGCGCCGGTGGCCGAAAGCGCTTGGCGGCGATCAAGATCAATCTTGGCCTTCGCGACGTCCGACTGGGCGGCGGCGAGCTGCGCACTGGCCTTGGCGAGGTCGGCGTCGCGGGCGGCGACCTCGGCCGAGAGCTGGTCGCTGGTGGCGAAGTTTTGTTGCACCTTGCGGATGGAGGATTGGTATTCCGCCGCCGAGCGCTCCGAAGCCACCCGCGCGTCGGCGGGGTCGATGACAGCGAGGATGTCGCCCTTCTTGACCGCCTGGGTGTCGGCCACCCGCACCTCGGAGACAGCCCCGGCCACCAGCGGCGTCACCTGCGCCACATCCGCGCCGACGTAGGCGTTGTCGGTGGAGACGTAGTGCGACAGGACGAAGAACCAGTAGAGGAACCAGACGATTGCGGCGAAGAACACGACCCCGCCCAGGATCGTGAACAATCGCGTGCGTTGCTGCTTGCGCTTGCCGTCCGAGCGCGCATCACGGGGGTCCGTCGAGGTTGCGGCCTGATCTGCAGGTTGGAGCGCTCCGCGCGGGACTTGCGGAACCGGTTGGGCTTGATCGTCGGCCATCTGGGGGTCCTATCGGGCAGGTCGGTTGCGCGTGGTTTCGGACGAGGCGACAAAGCCGCCGCCGAGCGCACGAACCAGGGTCACGTCCAGGGTGAGGGCCTGAGCGTTCAGGTCCGCCACCGCGCGCCGTTGTTGCAGAACGATGTTCTCGGAGGTCAGCACATCGAGATAGGGCGACAGCCCGCCGCGATAGCGTTGCTTCGAGATGGAATAGGCCTCTTCGCTGGAGAGCAGCGCCGCCTGGGCGTCGGCGATCTGGGCGGTGAGCGAGCCTTGCGAAGCGACCGCGTCGGCAACCTCGTGCAAGGCGTTGGCGAGGGTCTTGTCGTAGTTGGCCACCGCCTCGTCATATTGCGCGCGGGCGCCGCGATAGGCGCCTCTGAGCTGCGGGCCGCCGATGAAATTGGGCAGGTGGATGGCGGGACCAAGCGAGGCGATGTTCGAGTCGCGCTTGAAGATGTCGTAGATGTTCAGCGCCTGCGCCCCGTAATAGCCGGTCAGGCTGATGTTCGGATAGAAGTCGAGCTTGGCTGCTCTGATCTGTTTCGACGCCGCCTCGGCCCGCAGGCGCGCAGCGACAATATCCGGGCGGCGACCGATCAGGTCCACCTGCAAGCTCGAGGGCAGGCCGAACGGGCGGAGCGTGGCGGCGCCTGGCCGCTGCACGTCCAGCCCCGCGTCCGGCCCCTTGCCGAGCAGCGCCGCGAGTTGGTGGCGCGCTTGCAGGATTTGCAGGTCAAGCCGGTCGAGGTCGCCCTGCGCCACCGGCACCGTGGCGTTCTGCTGGCTGAAGCCGCCTCGGGTCTCCAGTCCGTTATTGAGCCGCTGGCTGATGAGGTCGAGGGTCTCACGCCGCACCTTCAGCGCCTCGGCGGCGGCGTCCCGGTCGGCGTAGAGCCGCAGGAGATCGGCGTAAGCTCCCGCCACCGCCGTGGCGATCTGTAGCCTGGCGGAAGCCTCGTCCGCCTTCGCCGCCTCGGCCTGAGAGGTCGCCGCCGCCAGAGCAGCGCGGTTGCGCCCGAAGAAGTCTAGCTGCCAGGTCAGGTCGGCCGTCAGCCGGGTCTGGGTGTGGAAACCGCCTGGTAGAAAGCGCCTGAACTGCGGGGGAAGGCCCTGGTTTTTGGTATTGCGCGTCGGCGCCGCGCTGGCGTTAAGCGAGGGCTGGGGAAGGAGCGGCGAGCGCGCCTCTTCCGCCTGTGCTTCCGCCGCGCGCACCCGGGCTTCGGCCACGCGCAGGTCCGGCGATCCCCTGAGCGCCTGCTCGATCAGATCGGTCAGTTGCGGATCGCCATAGGCGGTCCACCAGGTCTCGTCCGGCCAATCCACCGCCGGGGCCGCAAGACTGCGAGCGGACGCATAGTCCTGCGGCTGCGACAGCTTTCGCTCCGGCCCGAGGTCGGGCGCGCAGGCGGCGAGCGCCAACACAGACAGGGCGGCCCCCGCCATCCGCAGTTGGAGCGCAACAGGGCTTGAGCTTAGGGGGGTCCGGCTCATATCGTCGCTCGACAGGAACATAAATTGACCGTACTGTACGGTCAATTTACTGGCAAGTGAAAAAGAGTGCGATCCGGCCGCTGGATGACCGATGTGAACGTAAGTAAGATCGAACCCATCCAGCGAAAGGGGCGCGACGCCCGGCGCCAAGCGATCATCGATGTCGCGCGCGAGGTCTTCCTCACCGAGGGCTATGCGGCGGCGTCCATGTCAGAGATCGCCGCTCGCGTCGGCGGCTCCAAGGGCACGCTCTATAACTACTTCCCCTCGAAAGAAGCATTATTCGCCGCCTTCATGGGCGCGGAATGCCAGATCGAAGGCACGATGGCGCACCAGATCAACGACGCCGAGGAGGCGGACATCGCCGCCGCCCTGACCAGCATCGGCGGACGGCTCCTGCGCTTCATCCTGTCCGACAAGGTGCAGGCGATCCACCGGCTAGTGATCGCCGAGGCGCCGCGCCTGCCTGAGCTTGGCCGCACCTTCTACGAGGAGGGACCGCGCAAGGGCGTAACCATGCTCTGCGACCACATCGAACGCTGGATGGATGAGGGGCGGCTGAAGCACGGCGATCCCTTCCGCGCCGCCGAACAGTTCGGAGAGCTTCTGAAGGCAGGCCTGCATCACCGCAAGCTCTGGGCCGTTGCCGATCCCACAGAAGCGCAGATCGACTCCAACGTGACCGAAGCGGTGCGGATTTTCCTGGCCGCCTACGCAGCTTGAGTCCTTGCCAGGCGCCGCAATGCGCGCTCAAATCACGCGGGGTGTATGGGAAAGCTGGTATCGCAGCAAAACTATGCGCCGAACCAACATGATCGGCTGAATTGACGTCGGGCTCGCAGCCTGCGACGGTCGCACAGCTTATTTTCGGCAAGAGTTTATGAAGCGGATATTGGTTAATCATTTCTCGCCGCTGCCAAACAAGGTGACGGGTCTGACGGTCTATACTTGGTCGATTTTGCGTGAATTGGCGCGTTCCGGCAAATACCGCTATGTTCTGATGACCAACTGGGACCTTGATCAGGTCCCCTCCGAGCTTGCTGCGGCAGGGGTGGAATTGTTGCACGCGCCTTGTTTGCGCAATGAATTGATTGCCTGGCTGCAGCGCGGTTTCCATATACCCTCGGTCGCCCGAAAACTGAATTGCGAACTGGTTTTCAACCCCTATGCCTTCGGCGCCTTCTGGGGAAAGACGCCCAGAGTAACCGTCAGCCACGATCTGCGCCGGGTGACGCATCCGCACCTGCATAGCTGGCCCTCCCGCCTGCAATGGAACATCGGCGTCCCGGCGACCCTCAGCCAATCCGCTGGTCTGATCGCCGTCTCGTCCGCGACCCGCGCCGACATGATCGCCGCCTATCCCTTCCTGAAGACGCCCATCGACGTGGTGCACGAAGGCTGTCCGATAGAGGTGCCTGAGGCCCTGCCGCCCCCACCGCCCGAAACCAAACCCTACGCCCTGATGGTGGCCAATATCACCGCGATCAAGAATGTCGGCGTTTTGGTGCGGGCCCTGAGCCTTCTGGCCAAGCGGGGACTGCTGCCGCGGGTGTGTCTGGTCGGCCGGAACGACAGCGCGGACCCCGCCATCGCTGAGGCGCTGGCGGAAGGCCTCAATCTGCGAATGCTGGGCTCGGTGGATGAGGATTTGCTGACCCGGTACTACGCTCACGCCCGCTGTTATGTGAACACCTCTCTGGTTGAAGGCTTCTGTCTGCCGATTCTGGAGGCGCAAAGCTTTGGCGCGCCGGTGATCGCCAGCGATCTGCCAGTGCTGCGCGAAGTGTCGGGCGACGCGGCAAGCTTTTTTCCGCCTGATGACGAGAAGGCGCTGGCGGACGCGCTGGAAGCCATGTTTGAAAATACGCCCGACCCCGCCCTGGCCGAGCTCGCAAAGAAGAACGCCGCCCGGTTCTCCTGGAAGAAGGCGGCGCGCGAGACCGAGGCTGTTTTCGACAGGGTGCTGAACCGGGTTTGAAACTTTCCATACTCCTTCCTGCCCGCAGGGGCTGGTCCTGGCACGCCGCCCTGGTCGCGGCGTTGCGCGAACGCGGTCATGAGGTGGCGATCAGCGTTGTGGAGGGATCGCCCTACCCTCTACTCCTGCGCCTGTTGCTCTGGGCGGAAATGCGAGCGTTTGGGCGAGGACCGCTGACCACCCCGCTCACGGCCAACCAATTGCAGACGCTGACGCCGGGCGCATTGAAAGCGACCCACCCCGACCTCGAAATCGACCTCGTGGGCGGGACATCCGGGCGTAGAGAGGTGCTGCGCCTGCGCCCGACCTTCGACGCCAGCGCCGATGAGCAGGCCCTGTTCGGCGCCTTGCTGGCTGGGAGGGCGCCGTTGATGGAGGTGCTGCACGGCCAGGGCTCAACGCCCATGGCCCGCTCCTGTCCCCGCATCGAAGACGACGAGGTTCTGGCGCGCGCTCTGGGCTCGGTCTTTTCGCGCCTGGTCAGCCTTGTCGTGCGGTCCGTAGAGCGAACACAGACCGGGGCGGAACCGGAAGGCTGGTCGGAGCCGCCTCCTGCCAATGAGGCGAAAACGTGGGGGACCCCGGACATCGTGCGGTTTGCCGCACGGGAGTTCGCCATCAAGCTCAAACGCCAGTTCACCAAGCGCTCCCAACGGGAAGGTCACTGGCTGCTGGCCTCACGGCCAACTCCCCGCGAAACATCCAACGGCCTGCAACCAGCCGTGGACGGCTTCACCGCGCTGGAGCTGTCATCAGACGCCTACTACGCCGACCCCTTCATCCATGAGCGAGACGGACAAGCAGTCCTGTTCGCCGAAAAGTTTCCGTACAACACCGGGACCGGCGTTCTCGTCTGCGCCGAGTTGCAACCTGACGGCGGCTGGAGTCCGTTCGAGACCTGCCTTGAGCGCCCCTATCATCTCTCCTACCCGTTCGTGTTCGACCACGCGGGCGAGACCTGGCTGATGGCAGAGACGGGCCAGAACGGGACTTTAGAGCTTTACCGCGCCGTACAATACCCGACGGACTGGGTGCTGGACCGGGTGCTGATGCAGGACGTGGCTTTGGCGGATGCGACGCTGGTCGAGTGGGAAGGCCGGTGGTGGCTGTTCGCGGCGCGGTCGAGCCTTGGCGGCTCGATCCAGGACGAACTAGTCGGCTTCCACGCCCCCTCCCCGCTCGGACCTTGGACGCCTCATGCGCTTGATCCCTTGAAGTCTGACGCCAGATCGGCCAGACCCGCCGGGCGCTTTGTGAAGCGGGATGGTCGGCTGCTTCGCCCCGCACAGGACTGTGAGACCGGTTATGGTACGGGTCTGGTCTGGTGCGAGGTGACGGCGCTCACTCCCACGCACTTCCAGGAACGTGTCGTCGGCCGGTGGCGCGGCGCCGACTTCGATGCCGATGGGGTGCATACATTCGCGACCGGAGGCGGCGTGGATGTCATCGACCTGAAGCGAACCGTGCGCCGCTGAAATCGCGCGGCGAACGATAGGCTCGCGGTCCAGCTCCATCTCCTGTTAGCGTGCCGCTGGCAGGGCAGGTGATCCACCCGCATTTCTACGCGCCCCCGCCTACTGAGTGAAGATTGACGGACATGACCTCCTCGGCCTCCGAACAGCCCTTGACGCCCACCGGGGAAGCCGCGTCCGCGCCGCTGGTCGACACCCCGCGAGAAGCCCTGTCGGTCCAGCACCTGCGGGCCGCGGCAGCGATCCTGGTGGTGACCGCCCATGCACAGGACCAGTTTCCCGGCATCCGGCAGCTGTTTCCCTCGACAGCTGGGCTGGGGGGCGTCGACATCTTCTTCGTCATCAGCGGTTTTGTGATGACCTATACGACGGGCCTGCGTCACTACACCGGTTGGGAGTTCCTCAAGCGACGCCTGGCGCGCATCGCACCGCTTTACTGGGTCATGACCCTCTTCACAGCGGCGTTGCTTCTGGCGGCGCCCGCCCTTGTCAGGGACAGCAAGTTCGCATGGAGCGACCTTGCAGCCTCCCTCGCCTTCTTTCCCCACTACAACGCCGCCAAGTCCGACTCGATCAGACCAATGCTGAAGCTCGGGTGGACGCTGAACTACGAGATGTTCTTCTATCTCCTGTTCACGATCACCATCGTCCTTAAGCCCCTGAAACGGACGCTTGCCATCGGCGCCTTCTTTGTCGCGTTGGTCGGCTTTGTCGCCGTGACCCAGCCGACAGCGGCCCCGCTGGCCTTCTGGGGCGATCCCATAGTGTTCGAGTTCATTTTCGGCTGCCTGATTGGCTGTCTGGACCTAAGGGGGCTTACGCAGCGAATACCCGCCGCAGCGGCGTTCGCGGTGCTGGCTGTCGGGGTGGCGGGATTTGTCTTCATGGATGGTTTGGCGATCAACCGCGTCTTTGCACGCGGGGTGCCCGCGTTGCTGATGGTACTGTCAGCTCTTGCGCTGGAGCGGACCGGAGCAGTGACGTTCGGCCGCCGCCTCATCCATTTCCTCGGAAACGCGTCCTATTCGATCTACCTCAGCCACCTCTACAGTGTCATCTTCTTCCGCATCGTCTGGGAGAAGCTGCACCTGCCAACAGAGACCCTCCCGTGGGCCCTGACCTTTGTTGCTCTTTGCGTTGCAACAGGGATCGGGGGCGGCTGCGTCACCTACCTTCTGGTTGAGAAGCCTCTGGGGCGGCTGATCAGGAAACCGGTCGCGATCTAAACCTCACGACTATCTGGAAGCCGCTCCGTTCGGCTGCACCTGCGCCAATCCAAGCGCGTTCAGCACCCCCGGATCGAAGGTGCGGGCGGGGTATTCGTTGGCGAGGGTCATCGTCACGGGCCCCGAATAGGCCCAAAGCGCCCAAGGAAACCCGTAGCGCTCGGCGGTGGAGCGAACCGTGCGCAGCCAGCGCGTAGTGTCCGCGTCCGAAGCCCCGACGACGCTGCCGATGGTGCGACTGACGCCGAACTCGCCAAGGAAGATGCGGCTGCGGGGGATCCGGTGAACGTCCGCCCAGGCGGCAACGTGCGCGAAGTCGCTGACGGTCATCTGCGGTCCGGCGCTGGACTGAAAATACGTCCTCAACTCAGTCTCCATGGCGATGGAGAGCCTGACCTTGTCGTCGGGCGATATAGCTGCATCAGCCGCCAGCGCCGCTTTCGCCCGCGCCAGGACGCTCTCGAAATCACCCGGCCGCGGGGGCCAACTGACCCCGGAGGTATATTTTCGCGCGCCACTGGAGCGCTGATGCGTGAAGGGGTGCGGCTCATAATAGTGGAAGCTGTAAAGGACGTCGGAATTGCGAAACGGCGCCGGATCGAGGTCAAGGAGGCCCTTCATGCCTCCCCCTTCGGCGCCCGTCAGGATCAGGGGCAATCGCGGCGCCGCGCCCCGGGCGACCGTGTGCAGATGCTCCAGCATCGCCTGCCAGCGCGAGACTCCAGCCATGCCATAGAGCGCCGGTTCGTTCAGCAACTCCAGCGCAACCCGATTTTGCGGAAAGCTCGCCAGAACTGCAGCGAACTTGCCCACCACCTCGGCATAGGCTGAAAAGACTCCTTGGACGTTTCCGGTGATGTCGGTGTCCATAAACCCCGCCACCCGCTTGCCGGGATGCAGATCGGCGATGACCCGCAGGCCGTGCGCGTTGAACAGGGCGATGTTGCGCCGTAGCGCGACGTAAAGTTCCTCGTTCCGGGGCCCCGCCGTCCTGAGAAAGATGTCCGGCGCAATGGTGAGGCGCACGAAATCAAATCCGGCCTTGGCCAGGGCCCTGACCTGATCCTCCGGCATGGCGTGCGCGGCGTCGTCGTAGGGGGGCCATACATAGTCATTGTCAGGGCCTGTCAGCCGTAACGACTGCATCATATGATAGATGTTCACCCCCCGGCGAACGGAGGCCCCGCCCGTCGCTGCGGAAACAGGCGCCGCCGCGCTGCCGCCCGCGACCAGACCGCCGACCGCCGCAGTCACTGCGCGTCGGGAAATGCCTTTCCGGCCCTCGGTAACCACCGGCTATGCCCGCCGCGCGTCGGCGATATAGCCGTCGATGGCTGTGGAGAGCACCGTCAGGGGAACGCCGCCGGTCTTGACGATGGCGTCGTCGAACGACCCCAGATCGAACTTCGCGCCAAGCGCCGCCCGCGCCTTCTCCCGCAGGCGCAGGATCTCGTTGTGACCCATCTTATAGCCGCAAGCCTGCCCCGGCGAGGCGCAATAGCGGTCAACCTCGCTGGTCATGGCGTCCGCGCCTTTCCCGGTCTGTTCGGTCAGGAAGCGCACCGTCTGCTCGCGGGTCCAGTGCATGGCGTGCAGGCCGGTATCGGCCACCAGACGGCAGGCGCGGAATTGCTGGGCCTGCAGATAGCCGATCTGGCCGAACGGATCGTCCGTATAGAGACCATGCTCGTCCATCAGCTGTTCCGCATAGAGCGCCCAGCCCTCCACAAAGGCGTTGAAGCCCGTCAGCGAAGAGATCAACGGGATTTCGGCATGGTGTTCAGCCAGATACGATCCCTGCCAGGTGTGACCGGGCACGCCTTCGTGCGCGGTCAGGGTGGGGAGCTGGTATTTCGGCCAGAGCGAGGTCGACTTCAGGTTCACGTAGTAGATCGCAGGACGGGTCCCATCCAGCGAGGGAAAGTTCATATAGCCCAGCGCCGCGCCATCCTGAATGTCCACCGGCACCCGTTTGACCACCACGTCGGCCTTCAGCCCCAGATGAGAGACCTGCGGTAGCAGCGGTCTGATCTTGGCGAGCGATCCGTTCAGATAGGCGATCAGTTGCGCGCGGCCTTCGTCCGTATCCGGGAAGAGAAAGCGCTGATCCTTGTTGAGCGCCTGCACCCGCTCCCCGACCGTGCCCTTGGTCATCCCCTGTTTCTTCAAAAAGCCGTCCATCCGGGCCTGGATCGCCCTGTTCTGCTCAAGGCCAAGGGCGTGAATATCCGCGGCGGTGCGCGTGGTGGTGGTGCCGAGACGCAGCGCCCAGTGATAATAGCGTCGCCGTCCGGCAGGCGCTGCACCCCCGCTTTGTGATTGGCGTGGGCCGTGGCCCGGGAAAAGGCGGCGATCTGGCGATCCAGCGCCGGATAGACTTCAGTCTCCACCAGTTTCGCGCACCGGGCCGACCAGTCGCCCGCGATCCCGGCCTTGCTCGTCCGCGTCGCCAGAGAAGATACGAGCCGTTGCTCTGACGCCTTCGTGGCGCGAAAGCCCTTGAGCTGACCGAGCGCGTTGGCGGCGATGAAGTCTGGCGGTGCAACGCCCATCCCGGCGTCGGATTTGATGCGCGCGCTTTCCTGATCCAGTTGCCGGGCGAAGGCGGAGACGCGGGAAAGGTAGGTTTCTGCGTCAGCGGCGTCCCTGATCTGGTGCTGGGAATCCAGGAACTCGGGAACGGCGGTCACGGCGCCGTTCTGCTGGCTGACCACATAGGGATTGGCCCCGCCGAAGAAGCCGGACGCCGCGCTCGGCCCGCCATATTTGAACGCCGTTCCCTCGATCCCCCGGTCGGCGGCGTAGCCCACCGTGTCATAGCGGATGCGATCCGCCTCGCTGAGGCTGGCGCGGCTGATCCCCGCCAGTCGCCGCTTCATCGAGCGCACCTGGTCAGCCCAGGCGCTGTCGGCGTGCGGCGACAGGTCGGCGAGTTTTGATTTCAGCCCAGCGTACTTGCCGGTGTCGAGGCCGAGGGAAGTGGCCTGCTCGGGAACGATGCGGATGATCTCATCGGCGAAAGTGTCAAGGTCAGCACGAAACTTGCCACCCGCAGCCGGGGCGGCGCCAGCGACGGGCGCCAGGACGGCCAGCGCGCTCGCCGCCGCTCCCGTTTGCAGTAGTTGGCGACGGTCTAGCGGGCGCAGTTTATTCACGGGATTTCCTCCGGGCGGGAATGGAAGCGTAGAGGCGGAAGCCCCCGACGGACAAGCGTTTTAGCGAGACTAGCGCGCTAGATCGGCGCCTCGATCGACCGGGCCAGCGGCGTGATCAGCTTCGGACCCGTTTCGGTCATCCACCAGCAGTCCTCCAGCCGGATGCCGAACTCGCCGGGGATGTAGAGACCGGGTTCGTCGGAGAAACACATCCCCGCCTGCAGGGGGCTCATGTCCCCGTGCACCAGATAGGCCGGTTCATGCCCATCGAGGCCGATGCCGTGGCCGGTGCGATGAGACAAGCCCGGCAACTTGTAACCTGGGCCCCAACCCTCCCGCTCATAATAGGCACGCACCGCGTCGTCGATCTTGCCCACGGGCACGCCGATCTTCGCGGTATCGAGCGCGATTTCCTGACCCCGCTTGACCGTATCCCAGACCTTGCGCTGGCGGGCGTTCGGCACGCCGACCACCCAGGTGCGAGAAATGTCGGACTGATAGCCCTCGACCACGCAGCCGCAGTCCATCAACACCACCGATCCCTCGCGCACCGATTGGGGCTGCGCCGAGCCGTGCGGATAGGCGCTGGCTTCGTTCAGAAGCACCAGCGCGAACTCCGGCGCACCGCCCAAAGCCTCGGTGGCGCTGTTCATCAGGCCCGCAATCTCGGCGGGCCGCATCCCGATCTTCACATGGGCATGGACGTGGCGCAGGGCGGCGAGGGTGATGTCGTTGGCGGTCTGCATCAGCGCCAGTTCGGCAGGCGACTTGATCAGGCGGCACGCGCGCACGAGGGCGTCGGCGGCGATCATGCGATAGCGGCTGGAGGCCTTCTGCACCCCGTCGATGACGAAGAAGCGGGTGGTGGATTCCACCGCCAGCGTCCCAGACTTCACGCCTCGGTCCTTAAGGGCCTGAACGATGCGCGCAAACGGGCTTTCGTGCTCGTTCCAGGGCCGCACGTCACCGCCGACCTGAAGCGTCTCGCGCACCGAGGGCTCCTCGAACGCGGGAGTGACGATAACCACCTCGCCCCGCGCCGGAATGATCGCCGTTGTGGCGCGCTCGGACCTACGGCGTTCAGGAAGCGGATGAACTCCTGATGCCGGTGGCGTTGCATGCAACGGCCGATGACCGATCCGTCCAGGACGTTGAGGGCGGCGAACAAGGTGGTCGTGCCGTGCCGCTTATAGTCGTGGGTCATGGTTCCGGCCCGGCCCTTCTTCATCGGCAGACCCGGCTGGGTGCGGTCCAAGGCCTGGATCTGGGACTTCTCGTCCACCGACAGGACAATGGCGTGAGCCGGCGGATCGACATAGAGCCCGACGATGTCGCGGACCTTGGCGGCGAACTGCGGGTCGTTCGATAGCTTGAACTGACGCATCCGATGCGGCTGCAGGCCATGAGAGCGCCAGATGCGCTGGACCGAGCTGACGCTGACACCGGCGAGCCGGGCCATCGCTTCGGCCGTCCAGTGGGTCGTCTCGCCCGGCGGATCGTTCAGGGTCAGGGCTACCACGCGATCGGCGATCTCAGGCCCAAGAGGGGCGATGCGCGGGGGGCGGGTCTTATCTCTGAGAAGGCCTTCGACGCCTTCCTCCATAAACCGTTCCTGCCAGCGCCAGACCGCAGTCTTGCTGACGCCGGCCGTCCGCATGATCTCGGACGTGCCCGCGCCGGCCGCGGTCAGGAGCACGATCCGTGCGCGCCACACGTGCTTCTGGGGGCTGTTACGATCCGCTAC
>JBBQLP010000016.1:0-52247 GCA_038327995.1 Caulobacterales bacterium
GTCGTGCTGCCCAAGGGCTTCCAGCCGATCGGCGATCCGGGCTACTTCTACCTGCAGATGGAAGGCCCTCCCGGCGTCACCCGCGACGGCATGGACCGGGCAGTGCGACAGGTGACAATCCTGTTGCGCCATCAGCCCGACGTAGAGACCGTGTTCGCCCAGACCGGCTCGTCTTCCGGTGGCGGTGGTTTTCAGGGGCCGGGTGGCAGCGATCTGCGCGATGGCACAGTTACGGTCGTACTCAAGGCGCAACGCGGCCACTCCACTGATCAGGTGAAGAAGATCGTTCGCCCGATGCTGCGCCAAATCCCCGATGTGCGGATCACCACCCAAGGGTCGTTCGGTTCTGCGGACATCAATATCGTGCTTGGCGGCGAGGACACCACAGCCCTCGACGCCACCCAGCTTGAGCTGGAAAAGGAGATGCGGACACTAAAGCAGGTATCGGACGTGCGACCGTCGCCGCCGCCTGCCGGACCTGAACTGGTGATCCGGCCCAAGCCCGACGAAGCGGCGCGGCTGGGCGTCACGTCCCAGGCGCTGGCGTCTATCCTGCGCGTGGCAACCATCGGCGACATCGACGCCAATGTGGCCAAATATTCCGAAGGCAAGCGCCGCATCCCCATTCGCGTGCGTCTGTCAGAGGACGAGCGGGCTAGCCTCGACGCCATTCAGCGCTTGCAGGTGCCGACCACGGGCGGGCATTCCACGCCTCTTTCCACCGTCGCCGATATCAGTTTCCAGGCCGGACCCGCCAAGATCGTTCGCTATCAGCGCGAACGGGAGGCGCAGGTGCAGGCCGATTTGCATGGCGGCGCGGTGCTGGGAACGGCGCTGGCGGCGATCAATAGCCTGCCGGTTATGAAACACCTGCCGCCCACGGTGAAGCAGGCGCAGATCGGCGACGCTGAAGCCATGATCGAGCTGTTCGGCGGTATGATCGCAGCGCTGCTCTCCGGCATCGGCCTGATCTTCGGCGTGCTGATTCTTCTGTTCCGCAGCTTCTTTAAGCCGATCATCATCCTGGCCGCCCTGCCGCTCTCGTTGATCGGCGCGGTGGCGGGGCTGTGGTTGGGCGGCCTGGAGGTCGATATGCCCGCCATGATCGGTTTTTTGATGCTGATGGGGTTGGCGGCGAAAAACTCGATACTGCTTGTAGAGTTCGCCATCGAGGCCGAACGGTCGGGCCAGGAGCGCCTCGAAGCGCTGCACAACGCCTGCCGCGAGCGGGCGCGACCGATCATCATGACCACCATGGCCATGTCCGCCGGGATGCTGCCGACCGCGCTGGGCTTGGGCGAAGGCTCGGAGTTTCGCCAACCCATGGCCGTGGCGGTGATCGGCGGGTTGATCTCCTCGACCGCCCTCTCGCTGGTGCTGGTGCCGGTGGTCTACGAATTCGTCGATAATTTCGAGCGCTGGATCTCTCCCAAGTTCGTCCGCTTCGTCACCCGCCGCCAACCCGACGACGACGCTCCGATCCGCGAAGGCGAGGAAACTCTGGCTGTCGACAACGTGTAATTCGACCTCACTTTGGGCCTGTCGAAGAGGACGATCACAGCACCGCGGTTGACACGGCCGGAGCGCCCGTTAAGGGTCGCCTCACTCCCTGCGGGAGAGTCCATTGTCGAGCCCTCTGGCGCGAGAATGGCGCCGAAGGCGCAACCGCCCCGGAAACGCTCAGGCCCACGGACCGCAGGCAGGACGAAAAACGCTGGAAAGCAGCCTGGGACAAAAGTCTTGGGCTCGCCGAAGGAGCAAGGGTGAAGCAGCTTCGCTTGGCCCGGAATCTCTCAGGCGAGGCGCCGGAACCTGTTCGGTTCAGGGACCTTGGAGACAGCGGGGGCGAGGGAGGGGCCGACTCTTCGGTTCGCCGTCGCAATGCGTCCTGAGGCTCATGACCGATCAATCGCTGAAGACCACGCCGCTGACCGAACTGCACCGCTCGCTGGGCGCCCGCATGGTTCCTTTCGGCGGTTACGATATGCCCGTGCAGTACAAGGACGGGGTGCTGGGCGAGCATCGTTGGGTGCGCGAGCACGCGGGTCTGTTCGATGTCTCGCACATGGGCCCGGCCATGCTGAGCCTTGCCCAACCCAGCGGCGACGCTAGCGCCGACCATGCCGCCATCTCAGCCCTGATCGAGCCGCTCATATCCGGCGACATCGCCTCCCTGAAGCCCGGCCAGATCCGTTACACCGTACTCCTGAACGAAGAGGGCGGAATGCTGGACGACCTGATGGTTGGCCGCTACCCCTCAGGAGCCCCCGGCGGCAGCCTCTATATCGTCGTCAACGCCGGGACCAAGGACGACGACTATGCGTTGATCGCAAAGGCGGTCGGCGACAAGGCCAAGCTGATGCGCATGGACGGGGCGGCGCTGATCGCCGTGCAGGGACCGGAGGCCTCCGCTGTTGTAGCCGACCTGTTGCCGGGCTCCAGCGACCTCGGCTTCATGCAGTTCGCTGGCGGCGAGTGGGAGGGGCATTGGGTGATGTTTGCTCGCTCTGGCTACACCGGCGAGGACGGTTATGAAATCCTGGTTCCGCCCAAGGGTGCGACCGCCTTTGTGGAGCGCCTCCTCTGCGACCCACGCGTTAAGCCCATCGGGCTCGGCGCCCGGGACTCGCTGCGGCTGGAAGCGGGGCTCCCGCTCTACGGCCACGACGCCGATCCCACCGTCTCTCCTATCGAAGCAGCGCTAAACTTCGCTGTGCCGAAGAAACGCCGCGAGCGGGGCGATCTGCGCGGATCGGTGCGGATCAACGCTGAGTTCGGCGGCGAACTGAGGCGGGTCCGTGTGGGCCTGCGCGTGCTCGAAGGCGCTCCCGCTCGCGAGGGCGCCGAGATCGCCGATGCAAACGGGAAGATAGTCGGCAACGTCACCTCCGGCGGCTTTTCCCCCAGCCTGTCGCAATCGATCGCCATGGGCTTTGTGCCGCCCGCACTCTCAGCCATCGGCACAAGGCTCAATGTGCTTGTGCGCGGAAAAAGCCAGCCCGCCGAGGTGGTCGCCATGCCCTTCGTTCCCCATCGCTACGTCAGAAAACCCTGAACCCCACCCATCTGAGCATCCGGAGCCCCGATCATGCATTTCACTAAGGATCACGAGTGGGTCGAACTTGATGGCGATATCGCCACGGTTGGCATCACCGCTTACGCCGCCGAACAGCTTGGCGATGTCGTCTATGTAGAACTTCCCGCCGTCGGCAAGGCGCTGAAGCCCGGCGACGGCATGGCGGTCGTCGAAAGCGTGAAGGCTGCGTCCGATGTCTACGCGCCGCTGGCGGGCGAGGTGATGGCGGTGAACGAGGCGCTGGGCGCCAATCCAGAAACCGTCAATCAGGCGCCCGAAGGGGAGGGCTGGTTTGCGAAGGTGAAGCTGGCGGACAAGGCGGCGGTGGACGGCTTGATGGACCGCACGGCTTACGAGCAGTTTCTCTCTACCCTCTAGTTTTTACCGCTCATCCTCGCGGAGGCGGGGACCCAGGCTTGAGCGGCGATTGTTTTGTTTCCCGTGCTTCCGCAGACCTGGTGCGGCGGCCAAAACCTGGGTCCTCGCCTCCGCGAGGATGAGCGGAACAAGATGCGTTATCTCCCCCTGACCCCAGATGACCGCGCGGCGATGTTGCGTACTATCGGCTCCCAGAACCCTCGGATTGCCTCCATCGACGACCTCTTCATCGACGTGCCTGAAGCAGCCCGTCGGAGCGGAACCGTCGATCTGCCTCTGCACGCGGGCGAGCTTGAGGTCGAACGCGACCTGCTGGAACTCGCGGGTCGCAACCGTTCGGCGGGAGCGGGGCCGTTTTTCTGCGGCGCGGGCGCCTATCGCCACCACGTGCCCGCGAGTGTCGATCACCTGATCCAGCGCTCGGAGTTCCTGACCTCCTACACGCCCTACCAGCCGGAAATCGCCCAGGGCACGCTACAGGTGTTGTTCGAGTTCCAGACCCAAGTGGCCCAGCTCACCGGCATGGATGTGGCCAATGCTTCCCTCTACGACGGCTCCACCGCCACGGCCGAGGCGGTGATGATGGCCCAGCGGATCACCCGGCGGAATAAGGCGGTGCTCTCGCCCGGCCTGCATCCCCACTATGCCGAAACCGTCCAGACCCTCGCCCACGCGGTGGGCATGGAGATCGAGCGGATGCCCCTCGCCGTCGATGCCGAGGCGGACGTCATTTCCCACATCGGGCCGGATGTCGCCTGCGTGGTGGTGCAGACGCCGAACCTGTTTGGCACGGCGACCGATGTTTCCAAGATCGCGGCGGCGGCTCAGGCAGCGGGCGCGCTGCTGATCGTCGTCACCACCGAGGCCATTTCGTTCGGCCTCTTGAAATCGCCCGGCGAGATGGGGGCGGATATCGCAGTGGCCGAGGGTCAGTCGATCGGCAACGGACTGAACTTCGGTGGTCCTTACGTGGGCCTCTTTGCTTGCCGCGAAAAATACGTACGCCAGGCGCCGGGTAGGCTCTGCGGCGAGACGGTGGACGCGGACGGACGGCGCGGTTTCGTGCTCACCCTTTCCACCCGCGAACAGCATATCCGTAGAGACAAGGCGACCTCGAATATCTGCACCAATTCAGGTCTCTGCGCGCTCGCCTTCACTATCCACATGAGCCTTCTGGGTGAAGCGGGCCTTCGCAGTCTCGCAGCGCTCAACCATCAGGCGGCACGGCGGCTGGCCGAGGCCTTGGGCAAGGTGGCGGGGGTGACGGTGCTCACTCCGCGCTACTTCAACGAGATCGCCATCCGCACGCCCATGCCCGCCGCCGAACTGGTGGAAAGCCTCGCCAACAACGGCGTGCTGGCGGGCGTGCCCGTATCGCGCCTCGATCCTACGGCGGGGATGGACGACGTTATCCTCCTCGCCGCCACCGAACTCACCAAGCCCGTAGATATTGAAATCCTCTACCGCGCGATGACCCGGATGCTGAGCCAATGACGGCTGCATCGGATTGGTCCGCCATGACCGTCAACGAGCGGCTCTTCGCTGGGCGTTTGCTCGAAGAATTCGATCTGGCGGCTAAGGCCAAGGACCGCGCCAGAATGATCGATATTTTAGCGCGAGTGGACGTTCCACCCTCGACCGTCGACGCCATTCTCGCTGACCCCCAAATGTATGGGTATGAACAATGAGCATGAACCCTGTTGGCCGTCCGACCCGGTCCGAAATCGCTTCCTCTGCGGAGGCGCATCCCACCCTCACCGGTGCGCGCGGCCTCTTGCAGGATGAAGCGCTGATCTTCGAGCTTGGCGGCTGGGGCAAGACCGGCGTGGATCTGGCCGACGCTGAGCTCGACGCCTCCGACCTCGGGGATCTCGTGCGCAAGGAGCCCATCGGCCTGCCAGGGCTGTCCGAGCCAGAGACCATGCGCCATTATGTGCGGCTGAGCCAAAAGAACCACGCCATCGACCTAGCGCTTTATCCGCTGGGCTCGTGCACCATGAAGCACAACCCGCGCCTGAACGAGAAGGCTGCGCGGATGGCCGGGTTCGCCGACCTGCATCCGCTCCAGCCGATCTCCACGGTGCAGGGCGCGCTGCAACTGATGGATCAACTGGCTTACTGGCTGAAGACGCTGACGGGGATGCCTGCCGTGGCCCTGACGCCCAAGGCAGGGGCTCACGGTGAGCTTTGCGGCCTCCTGGCCATCCGTGCGGCGCACCGCGCGGCGGGGCAGGGGCTGCAGTCCGCCACACCCCGCCACACTGTCCTGACGCCCACCAGCGCCCACGGCACCAACCCGGCGACGGCGGCCTTCTGCGGCTACGACGTGCAGGAGATCGCCCAGACCGATGATGGGCGCGTTGACCTTGCCGACCTCGCCTCCAAGCTCGGTCCGCACGTTGCGGCGATCATGGTCACCAACCCCAACACCTGCGGCCTGTTCGAGCGCGAGGTGATCGAGATCGCGCGGCTGACACACGAAGCCGGAGCTTACTTCTACTGCGACGGAGCCAACTTCAACGCCATCGTCGGGCGGGTGCGGCCCGGCGATCTCGGCGTCGACGCCATGCACATCAACCTGCACAAGACCTTCTCCACCCCCCACGGCGGCGGCGGTCCGGGCGCAGGACCAGTGGTGCTGTCCGAGCGGCTCGCCCCGTTTGCGCCCACCCCCTGGATCGTGCACGGGCCAGAAGGGTTTGACCTGGTGGAACGCCCCGAGGGGCCAGCGGCGCAGGCCTTCGGGCGGATGTGCGCCTTCCACGGCCAGATGGGAATGTTCGTGCGCGCCTACGCCTATATGCTCAGCCACGGGGCGGACGGGTTGCGACAGGTGGCGGAAGATGCGGTGCTGAACGCCAACTACCTGAAGGCGTTGCTGTCAGAGGAAATGTCTCCGGCCTTCCCTGAGGGACCCTGTATGCACGAGGCCTTGTTCGACGACACGTGGCTGGAAGGCACCGGTGTCACCACCCTCGATTTCGCCAAGGCGATGATCGACGAGGGCTTCCACCCCATGACCATGTATTTCCCGCTGGTGGTGCACGGCGCCATGCTGATCGAGCCGACGGAAACCGAGAGCAAGGCCGAACTCGACCGCTTCGCCGACGCTCTCCTCAAGCTCGCCCGCGCCGCCAAGGCAGGGGACGTTGAGCGCTTCAGGGGCGCGCCCTACCATGCTCCGCTCCGGCGCCTAGACGAGACGCTGGCAGCAAGGAAGCCGCGCCTGCGGTGGAGGCACGAAGCGGCGCCCAGCATGGCGGCGGAGTAGCGGAAGAGCGGCTCGGCTCAGGGGCCGATGATGACGAACAATAGATAGCGGCGCCTAAAGCGCCGCCCTTACGGTCCGCTACTGCAGCCGCGTCGCGATTTCGCCGATGGCGCGGTCGATCAGGGGGTCGGATTTGGCGCCCTTGATGCGGGCGGCGAGGACCGCTTCAGCGGCTTGCGCGGCGAGTTCACCGGCGGCGGCTTTCACCTCTGCGGTAGCCTGAACCTCGGCGTTGGCGATACGGCGGTCGGCGAGGGTGGTGCGGCGTTCAATCTGTTCTTCGAGCTTCGCCTTGGCCTCGATCTCCAGACGCGCGGCTTCTGCCTTGGCTTCGACTAGCATGGCCTTGGCTTGCTGTTCGATCTCCAGCTTCTGCCGGTGGATATCCGCCAGCAGGGCCTCCGCCTCGGCGCGGATGCGGGCCGCTTCGTCCAGGTTGGCCTTGATCTTAGCGGCATGGCTGTCGAGATGACCAGCGGCCAGCTTGTGCCCACCAGCCCAGATTACGACGCCGATGAATAGCAGAAGGCCGACCGCCACCCACAGTTCGGGATTGGCAAGGTTCCAGAACTCAAGTTCGAGAAATGCAGGCATCAGGCGCCTCTGGTCGGAGCGAAGGCGGCGATCGCCCTGTTCACGTCCTCGTCGGACGCAGCAACGCCGGTCAGCTTCTCGACGATGGCGTGGACAGCGTCTGAAGCGACAGCGCTCACACTGGCCATCGATTGGTCGCGGGCGGCGCGGATACGATCCTCCGCCGCGGTCAGCTTGGCGTTGAGTTCGGTATCGAGAGCGGTGCGGCGGGCCAGCGCTTCAGCCTCTGCCTTGGCCTTGGCGTCGGCGGCGGTCTTGTGCGCCGAGGCGCGGGCGTCCGCGAGGCTTTTTGCGGAGGCTTCGGCCTCGGCCTCGGCGGCGGCCTGAACCGAGCGGGCGCTGGTCAGGGCTTCGCTGATGGTCCGCGCGCGCTCGTCGAAGATACGGCGGATGCGGGGCGTGAAGACCCGCGACATCAACACATAAAGAATAGCGAACAGGATCAGGAGATACCCGATCTGTCCCGCCCAATGCTGGAACTCGAACTGCGGCAGCCCGCCCGAGCTATGCTCGGTGGAGGTCGTGGCGTGCTGAACTGCGCTCGCCCCTGAAGGGACGGCGGCCGGTTCGACCGGCACGCTATGCCCGTCTGGTGTTGGTTCGGCCATCGGTAGGTCCGTCAATCAAAAGAGGACGCGCCGCCTGAATCAGCGGCGCGCGAACGGTCCGTCCGGCTCAGCCGTACTTCAGAAGGATGCCGAGCACGAAGGCCAGGATGCCTAGGGCTTCGGCAAGCGCCGCGCCCACGAACAGGTTGCCGATCTGACCGGCCGCTGCCGACGGGTTGCGCAGGGCGCCCGACAGGAAACTACCGAAGATGTTGCCCACGCCGATTCCGGCGCCGATCATGCCCATGGTGGCGAGGCCCGCGCCGATGAGCTTGGCTGCTTCTGGGTTCATGGTGTTGTTCTAGTCCTGTGGAGTTGGAATGGAGGGTGGAAACGGAAGGCCCGGCTTTAGTGACCGTGGCCCAGATTGACCACATCGTTGAGATAGATGCAGGTCAAAACAGCGAAAACGAAAGCCTGAAGGAAGGCGACCAGCACTTCGAGCGCGGTCAGGGCGACCACCATGCTGAGCGAGAGCGCCGCGCCTGGAATGCCAAGATAGCCCAATCCGCCGCCCGCAGCGAGCGCGCCGAGCGCCACCACAAAGCCCGCAAACACCTTCAGCGCCACGTGGCCACCCAGCATATTGCCGAACAGACGAAGGGCCAGGGTGACGGGACGCAGCAGGAAGGAAACGAACTCGATCAGCACGATCACCGGGAGCAAGAGCCAGGGCACGCCCGAGGGAACGAATAGCTTAAAGAATCCAAGCCCATGCCGCGCAAAGCCGATGATGAGCACCAGCCCGATCGTTAGGATGGCGAAGGTGGCGGTAATGGCGATTTGAGACGTCGCGGTGAAAGTCAGAAGCAGGCCCATCAGGTTCATCGCCAGGATGAAGCTGAACACCGTGAATACGAACGGAAACAGCGCCTTGCCTTCATGTCCGATGATGGATTCGGCCAAATTATCGATCAGGGTGAACAGGTTCTCGCCCGCGGACTGAAGCCGACCCGGCACCACCTGCATCTTCGAGGTGACGAGCGTCATGAACAGGACGATCACCCCAAAGGCAATGGTCATGGCGAGGTGCGAATTGGTGAAGGCAAGATCGGTCCGCCCGAACACCGGCAGCGTGACCTGGCCGAAATCGACGAGCTTGATGATCTGGAACTGGTGGATCGGGTCGGCGGCCATCGGCCCTATCGCTCCTCGTCGTCGTCTTGAATGGGAACCGGCTGGGCCGCTTCCGTCTCCTGTTTCGCCAGCGCCATAAGGCGGTTGGCTGTACGCCGGGCCAGCCAGATCGACAGGGCGAATCCCAGAAGGACGCCCGCGATCAGTCCCCACGGCGTGGTTCGGAATATCCGGTCCACGATGAAGCCTGCGGCCAACCCCACAAGAACGCCGCCGATAAGCTCGGCGATGATCCGGTAGGCTTGGCTGACCGCCTGCTCGCCTGCATGGGAGGCCGTGGGACGCTGGGTCTGCGCACCCAGAGCGTTGGCCCGCTCGCCGAGGCGGCGCATCGCCTCTTCGCGCGGGTTTTTGGCTTCGGGCATTTAAGCAGTCAGGTCCGTCTGGCGGCGAAGGACTCGGTATCCCTCACCCGGCTTGATCGGCGCGGAACCTATAGAGCGCACCGCAGTGCGTCAAGGTTAGGGTTTCCAAAAATAAGCCGTTGTTTTCACGAAGGTTATTTCAGGCGTCTGGTGTCTGAAGCGGGGCTCTACTGCGCTGCCATGTCTTCGGCCTGCCTGAGATCGACCGACACCAGTTGCGACACACCCCGTTCAGCCATGGTGACGCCATAGAGTCGATCCATCCGGCTCATGGTCACGGGGTTGTGGGTAATGGCGATGAAGCGGGTCTCGGTGCGGCGGCGCATCTCGTCCAACATCCGGCAGAAGCGGTCGACGTTGGCATCGTCGAGCGGCGCATCGACTTCGTCCAGCACGCAGATAGGGGCGGGGTTGGCGAGGAAGACGGCGAAAATCAATGCGGTGGCGGTCAGCGCCTGCTCGCCCCCTGACATTAGACTCATGATCGCCAGCCGCTTGCCGGGGGGGCAGGCGAAGATTTCCAGTCCGGCTTCCAGCGGGTCCTCAGACTCCACCAGCCTGAGTTCCGCCTCGCCGCCCTCGAACAGGGTTTGGAACAGGGTCTTGAAGCCCTCGTTGATGATGGCGAAGGCAGTCAGCAGGCGCTCTCGCCCCTCCCCGTTCAACTCCTCGATGCCCGCGCGCAGCCTGGAAATGGCGCCAGTGAGGTCGGCGCGCTCCAGCCGCATGGTCTCAAGCCTTTGGGAATGCTCGGAGGCTTCTTCCTCGGCGCGGAGGTTCACGGCGCCCAGCGCATCGCGATCGCGCTCCAGTGCGGCGAGGTGGGCGTCGAGGCCGCCCGCATTCGGTGGAACCGCCACCGCGTTTTCCGACAGGGAGCGTTCGAGCGCGTCCGGCTCCAGTCGCGTGACTTGTCGCACCTGTTCGACGGAAGCGCCCAGACGCTCGCTCGCCGCGTCCAAGCGGGCGAGTTCAGCAGCGCGCTGTTCGCGGGCGGCGGCGGCGTCGCGATCAACGGTGCGGGCGGCGCGGTCTGCTTCTGTGGCGGCGGATTCAGCGGCGGCGAGAGCGTCGGCGGCCTTGGTTCGGCGACCCTCGGCGACCGCGAGTTCGTCAAGGAGCTTCGCGGTGCGCACCGTGACCTGTTCCGGCGCATCGCGGGCGGCGACAAGCGCAGCGTCGGTGCGTCCCAGGTCAGCTTCAAGCTGGATGAGCCGGGCATCCGCGCCTTTCCGGCGGCGGGTCCAGTCGGTCACATCGCGACTTAAGCCCGCTCGGCGGCGCAGGCGGCCTTCCTTGGAGCGCACTTCCTGATCGAGCGTGGCGCGGGCGCGGGCCTCAGTTTCGCGGGCGTCCGACGAAGCGGCGCGGGCCTTGAGCAGGGCCAAGGAGGGGCCTTCCTGTCCGTCGTTCGACACCTGCGCGCGCGCCGTATGCAGGGCAGTGTCGGCGGTAGCGGCTTCCACTTCGGCGGCTTTTAGCGCCGATTCCGCCTCATTGGCGTCTGTGCGGAAGCGGGCGAGAGTCTCCTCAAGCGATTGCAGCCGGGCCTCGCGGCGGGCTTCCTCGCGGGCGTGACGCTCGGCAATGTCGCGGGCGTGAACGACAGCGCGTTCAGCGGCCTCTGGGGCCTTGCGGGCGGTGCGCAGAGCCTCTTCCGCCTCACCCGCCGCCATCTTGGCGGCGCGGTGGGCCTCAGCCAGCCTTTCCACCTCGGGCGTTGCGGCGGCTATGGCGGTGGCGAGTGCAGCGCGCCTCGACTTCTGTTCGAGCCGTTTTGCAGCAGGGCGCGGCGCTTCGGCCCGCACCACCAGGCCGTCCCAGCGCCAGAGGTCGCCCTCCCGCGACACCAGCCGCGCGCCGATGGGTAGCGACACCCGCAGCCGATCAACGTCCGCGCGTTCCACCAGCCCGATCATCGCCAGTCGCGCGGCCAGCGCCGCAGGCGCCTGGACGTGATTTGAGATTGGTTCAACGCCCACTGGCCAGACGTGGAGTTTCGCTTCCGCTCCGCCCCAGAAAGCCGGCGCGCGGTGATCCAGTGCTGCGTCGAGATCCTCCCCGAACGCCGCCGCCACCGCCGCTTCAAACCCCGGCGCGGGGGTGATGGCCTCTAGAGCGGCGGGAAAGGTCTTGGCCTGACCACCATCCAGCAGTCGATCCAGTCCTGCAGCCTCGGTCTGGAGCTGACGCAGGCGGTCGTCTGCGGCGCGGGCCGCGTCGCGAGCGACAGCCTCAGTTTCAACAGCCTTTACCCGGACCCTTTCAGCCTCTTCGAGCGCCGCGCGAGCGCGCTGAAGTTCATCGTTGGCTGCTTTCAGCGCTGCCAGCGCGGCCGCGGGCGCGGCGGCGGGGATGGCGGCGGCGGCATGGTCGACCTCAGTGGTTTCCACCGCACTGCTGGTGCGGGCGAGCCGGGCTTCGGCCTCTTGCCTACGACGCAAGGCTGCGCGATGAGCCGCCTCAACCTCCTCAATCCGGGCTTGCATAGCCTGGCGGCGGGCGTTCTGGGCGGCGGCTTCAGCGGCAAGGCGTTCCACGTTCGTGTCGGCCCCGGCACGATCAGCGATGGCGGCGTCAAGGGCGGCCTGAAGCTCCGGCTGACGTTCGGGCGCGGCGGCGATGGCGCGCTCAAGCTCATCAAGCTCCCGGCCAAAGCGGGCGGCGGCGGCGGCGGCGTCTTCTTGTGTCTGATTCTCGCGCGTCTGATCCTGCCCAATGCGGGCGAGGTCGCCCTTCAGTCGCTCCACCTCGGCCAATGCCAGCAGCGCTTCCCGCTCCAGCCGGTCGCGGTCGATGGCGAGCCGTTGCAGCACGATGGCGGTGACCGCTTCCTCCTCGCGAAGGGGTTTGAGCTTTTCGGCGGTCGTCGCCGCCAGCGTGGTCAGGCGGGTGGCTTCTCGCGTTGAGATCTCTACCGCCGCGTCGGATTTGGCGCTGTCGGCCATTGCGGCGTCGAGCGCAGCCTTCGCCTCCCGCCAGCGAATCAGCAGCGCCGCCCCCTGCAACGCCCGGATTTCGGCCGACAGGCGTTTGTATTTCTCAGCCTGTCTTGCCTCCCGACGCAGGCGGTTGAAGGCGGTTTCCAGCTCTGCGTTCACATCGTCCAGCCGCGCCAGATTGGCCTCGGCGGCTCGCAGTCTGAGGTCTGCCTCGTGGCGTCGGGTGTGCAGGCCGGAAACGCCGGCGGCTTCTTCAAGGATGCGGCGGCGGTTGGAGGGCTTGGCCCCAATCAGTTCCGAGATTTGGCCCTGCCGCACCAGGGCCGGGGAGTTGGCTCCGGTGGAGGCGTCGGCGAACAGAAGCTGCACGTCACGCGCGCGGGTTTCCACCCCGTTGATCCGGTAGGTCGAGCCTGAGCCCCGATCGATCCGCCGCACCACCTCGATAATGCTGCTGTCGTTGAACTGGGCGGGGGCTGTGCGGTCGGAATTGTCGATCTGCAGCAGCACTTCGGCGCGATTGCGAGCCGGGCGACTTCCCGCACCGCCGAAGATCACGTCGTCCATGCCATCGGCCCGCATGGCCTTGGCCGAATTGGCCCCCATGACCCAGCGCAGGGCTTCCAGAAGGTTGGACTTGCCGCAGCCATTCGGTCCGACCACGGCGGTCAGGCCCGGCTCGATGCGAAACTCGGTGGGTTCGACGAAGGATTTGAAGCCCGAAAGGCGGAGCCGCTGGAATTGCACCTGCCCCGCCCGCCCTGCGGCCTACTTCTTGGCGAGGAGAGGCTGAATCGCGGCGTCGAGCTTATCCATGGGCATCTCGCCGCCGTCCGGACCACCGAGCCGTGTCCCATTCACCTCGAAGGTGGGGGTGCCTGTGACCTTGGCGACCGTGATCGCCTTCTGCACCCGATCGTTCAGCGCCAGGATCGCCTTCTGATCGGACGTGCAGGCGGTAAACTGGGCTTCGCTCATACCAGCGGACTGAGCGGCCTTGAGCAGCGGCCCGCGCATATCCTGATTGGCGAACATCTCCGTCTGTCCACGATAGGCGGCTTCCACCACGCCGAAATACTTGTCCGGTCCCGCGCAACGCGCCAGCAGGAAGGCGCCTGCCGCGTAGGGTTCGGGTGATGTGAGGAATTCCCGGTAGATGTAATGCACTTTGCCCGTGGCGATGTATTTGGTCTTCAGCAGGGGAAAGATTTCCTGATCCCACCGCGCGCAATGCGAGCATGAGGCGGAGGCATATTCCACCAGCGTGACCGGCGCTTTCGGGTCCCCAAGTGAAAACCCCTCGTCGCCGAGGCTGGCGCCGGTGCTGCCAGTGGCGGCCGCGCCTCCAGGCTTGCTGCACCCCACGGTCAGGGCCGCGGCGGCGAGCGCCAGACCAAGCGAGACACCACGTAGCAGGGGATAGGTCATTCAGGGTCTCCAACCAAGGGGATGCGACATAGTCTTAAGCCCGATTCCAGCCCGTCCAACGAGGATTTTCGCTGGTGTCGCGCGACGCTCAGTGCGGTCGTCGGTGATGCACCGGGCGCCGGGGCGCAACTCTCCCGCCCAAAAGCGGCGCCAAAGCGGCGTCCATATCGGCGATGGTGATCTCGTGCGTTCCCGGGTCCACGGGTTTGCCGTTGACGAGAACAGTGGGCGTCGCCTCGATCTTGTCCACGGTGGACGCCTTATCAACCCGCGCATCGAAGGCCTGAAGCGCTGCAGTGTCTGTGATGCAAACCTTCATCTCTTCTTCCGACAGGCCGCCCACGCGGGCGCCTGTCATGAAAAAGGCGTTCACATCCTTGGACTTGTAGAGATCTTCCTGAGCCCGAAAGAGTGCGTCGATCACCGCCAGATACCGATCCCGTCCGGCGCAGCGGGCGATCAGGAACCCGGCGGCGGAGACATTGGCGGGCTCGGTGGGAAACTCGCGGAAGATGTAGCGAACCTTGCCGGTGTCCACGTAGCGGGCCTTGAACAACGGATAGACATTGGCGTTGAAGCGCGCGCAGTGCGGGCAGGTGACGGAGGCGTATTCGATCACCGTGACGGCGGCGTTCGGGTTGCCGATGGCCACGTCGGCCGATCCCACCTTGTCCACGGCCAGCGCCGAGCCGCCAAGGCTCAAAGCGGCGGCGATGCCGATGGCGAGACCCAGAAACGAGCGACGTGCGGTGGTGGTCATGAGAACTCCGGGACGCGGTTTCGCGCCAGCCGCTATTCGGGGCCTTGCCGCTGCGGATTTGTCAACCTTCAGCATCCCGCAGCACGCCCCGACCGAGCCTGGTCAGCGCCTCCCGCAGGGGGCCGTCAGGCACGGTCGCGAGCTCGGACTGCAGCGCCGCCTCCTTCGCCGCGTCTAGGGGCGCACCTCGGCGAGAGCGCTTGGGGGCTGGGGTCGCTGGCGCACGCACCGGACCCTGAACGATACGCAGGCTGGCGATGGCTCCGGCGCCCAGCACCAGATTGACCCGGGCGATGATGTCTTCGGCCTGATGCTGGACGATGGCGGCGGCGGGGCCATCGACCTTGAGTTCCAGAATGGAGCCGCCGCCTGCCTTGGAGCCGCGCGGCTTGATCAGCTTCATTGGCTCGGTGCGGCGGCCCAGAACCTCGCCAACGATTTCGCGCCAGCGGCCCTGCAACGCCTGTGGTCCCTGCCCGAACCGCTCGCCCAGAGATTTGATCAGCTTGCTGATCGCACGCCCTGCGGGCGGCGGCGGACGACGCGCCGGGCGCGTGCGACGACGAGCCAGGATTTCGGCAGCCTCGGCGGGGGAGGGCAAGCGGCGCATCCGCGCTATATACCGCGTCCGATGATCGACGTCCTCCCCTCGAAACGCGACGCAATGCGTGCCCAGATGCGAGCGCGACTGCTCGCCTGGTACGACGCGCACGCGCGGGTTTTGCCTTGGCGCATAGGTCCTGGCGATGCGGTGCGGCCCGATCCCTATCGCGTGTGGCTATCGGAGGTGATGCTGCAGCAAACCACCACGCCGCACGCCGCGCCCTATTTCCAGGCATTCACGACGCGCTGGCCGACGGTGGGCGATCTGGCGGCGGCGAGGGACGAGGACGTGATGGCGGCCTGGGCGGGGCTCGGCTACTACGCCCGCGCTCGCAATCTTCTGGCTTGCGCCCGAGTAGTAGCGCGTGAGCACGGCGGCGTTTTCCCTAATAGTGAAGCGGGGTTGCGCGGGCTTCCGGGAGTTGGCGCATACACTGCGGCGGCGGTGGCGGCTATCGCGTACGATCAGGCAGCCAATGTGGTGGATGGCAACGTTGAGCGCGTGATGAGCCGCCTCTTCGCGGTGGAAGCGCCGCTGCCCACGGCCAAGCCAGAACTGGCGCGGTTGGCGGGAACGCTGGTCACGGGCGAGCGCCCCGGCGATTGGGCGCAGGCGTTGATGGACCTTGGGGCCATGGTCTGCACGCCCAAATCGCCCAAATGCCTAGTCTGCCCCGTGCCGGGCGACTGCGCAGCGTTTGCACGCGGCGATCCCGAGACCTTTCCCCACCGGGCTAAGAAGGCCGACCGCCCCCACCGCCACGGTGTCGCCTATGTGCTGCGGCGAGGAAATGAATTGGCGTTGGTGCTGCGTCCGGCGAAAGGATTGCTCGGCGGGATGCTCGGCTTGCCGACTTCGGAGTGGCGGTCGGAGCGATATTCTGCTGCGGAGGCCACTTCGGTATCGCCAACACCCGGCCACTGGCGCATTGCCGGTTCCGTCGAACACGCCTTCACCCATTTCTCCCTCACCCTGGAAGTGCGCGTAGGTGAAGCAGCCGCTCTACCAGAGAGTTACATCTGGAAGCCGCTCGCCGACGCCCGCGCCGCACTCCCGACGGTCTTCAAAAAGGCCTTGGATCGGGGCGTGGCGTCCTAAGCCATTCCCGCCCGGATCTGGGTGCGGAGACCATCGATGGGGAGCAGACCCCGGTCGGTCTTCATGTGCCAGAAGGTCCAGCCGTTGCAGGCGGGGGCCTGATCAACCAGGGCGCCCAGCTTATGGATCGAGCCGGAGAGATCGCCCGCCACCAAGCTACCGTCCGCCCGCACCCGCGCCGCGCGCTTGCCTTTGGGACAGTAAAGCTCGTCGCCCGCGCGCAACAGTCCCGCCTCGATCACCATGCCGAAGGGAATGCGCGGCTCGGCCTTCTTCGAGGTGGTGACGGCCAAAAGCGCCGGGTCGATGGGCACGACTTCGCTGATGCGCTTTTCCGCCACCCGCGCGTATTCGGTTTCGCGCTCGATGCCGATGAAGCGCCGCCCGAGCCGTTTCGCCGCCGCCCCCGTGGTGCCCGTGCCGAAGAAGGGATCGAGTACGATGTCGTCGGGGCGGGTCGAGGCCAGCAGCACCCGGTGTAGCAGGGCCTCGGGCTTTTGCGTAGGGTGCGCCTTGTGGCCATCCGCGCCCTTCACCCGTTCCTCGCCGGTGCAGAGCGGCAGGGTCCAGTCAGAGCGCATCTGCAGGTCGTCGTTGGCCACCTTCAGGGCGTCGTAGTTGAAGGTGTAGCGCCGCTGGCCGCGCGACTTGGCGGCCCAGATCAGGGTCTCGTGCGCGTTGGTGAAACGGGTGCCCTTGAAGTTCGGCATGGGGTTGGACTTGCGCCACACCACATCGTTCAGCACCCAGAAGTCGAGGTCCTGCAGCACCGTGCCGACGCGGAAGATGTTGTGATAGCTGCCGATGACCCACAGCGCCCCGTCGTCCTTCAGCACTCGGCGCGCGGCGCTCATCCAGGCTCGTGTGAAGGCGTCGTATTCCTCGAAGGATGCAAAGCGGTCCCAGTGGTCGTCCACCGCATCGACCTTGGAGTTGTCGGGCCGGTGCAGGTCGCCGCCGAGTTGAAGGTTGTAGGGCGGATCGGCGAACACCAGGTCCACCGACTTTTCCGGCATGGCGTCCATCGCCGCGATGCAGTCGCCGACGATGATCCTGTCCGCTTCGATACCCATGCGCCGCTCCCAAACTGGAGGCGCAGAATCGGGCCTTACGGTTAAGGCAGTTATAACTCCCCCGTCACGCCCTGGTTGGCCTTGTCTTGTTCTTCGGCGTAGCGGCGGGTGGCGAAGGCTTCGTTGAGGAGGCCGATGAGGATGGGGTTTTCTTCGCTCTCGACCACGGCGAGGGTTTCGCTCTCGGCGCGCTCAAAGAATGACAGCGCCTTCTTGACGTTCCACTGGGGCAGGAGGGCGACGCTTTTCTGTCTGGCGAGATCGCCGACGAGGGTGGTGTCCTTGGTCGCATCAAGTTCGGTGGTGAACAGTTCCGGGGTGGTGACGAGCCCGGCGTAATGCTCCTTGTCGTCCAGCACCACCACCACATTGCCGGAGCCGAGCGGATAGCGGCGGCGGAACTCGGCCACGCTGGCTGAGCCGGGGATGGTGCGGGGATCGCGCCGCATCAGCTTGCCCACGGTCATGGAGCGCACCCAGCCCACGTCGGCGGCGCTGCGGATCGTCTCACCGCGTAAATGCAGCCGCCAAGTGGAGAAGGAATAGCCAAAGGTTTCGCGCACTGCGAGGCTGGTGGCGACACAGGCGGCCAGCACGGGCGCGGTGACGGTGAAGTCCCCCGTGGTCTCCAGCACCAGAAACGCCATGGTCAGTGGTCCCCCCACCACCGCCACGGCGAAGACGCCCATGCCGGTGAGGACGCAAGCGGTGGGGTCCAGCCCGAATCCCGGCAGCCAGCGGCCATAGACGGCGGCGGAGAACTTGCCGATCAGGGCGCCCACAAACAGGGAGGCGAAGAACAAGCCGCCCCGGAACCCCGACCCTAATGAGACCATGGCCGCGATCAGCTTCAGCCCGATCAGCAAGAGGAGCGCACGCATCGGCAGGTCGAGCGGCACATCCAGCTTCATCGCCCCGTGCCCGGCGCCCAGCACCTGGGGCGTGACCAAGGCGAGGCCGCCAACGATCAAGCCCCCCATCGCCGGGCGGGTCCATTTTGGCAGGCGCGAAAGATCGAACCCTTTTTCCACCCAGGCGGTCATCTGCATCACGCCGATGCCGATGGCTGTGGCGACAAAGCCTATGCCCATCAGCATGATGTAGTGGATCGGCTGCACCCCCACGACGGGGGCGGCGTTCAGGGCGTAGGGCGCGCCCCCCAGCGCCGTGGCGGTCAGCACCGCGCAGAGCGATGCGGCCATGATCGCCGCAACATTAGCCACCGAATAGACGCCGACGATCAGCTCGAAGGCGTAGAAGGCGCCCGTGAGCGGGGCTCCGAACGCCGCCGCAATAGCCCCCGCCGCGCCGCATCCGACCATGATGCGCAGATCCTTGCGCCGCAGCCGCAGCATCATGCCGAGCCGCGAGGCCAGTCCGGAACCAATCTGGGTATAGCCCGCCTCCAGCCCCACCGAAGCGCCCGAGCCGTTGGAGATCAGGGTCTCCAGGCTGACGACGATGCTGTCGCGCAGAGACATCTGGCCGCCGCGCAGCGCATTGGCCTCAACCGGGTCTACGGGAACGCGAGCCTCGACGCGGCGACGCCAGAACTCGATCAGGCCGATCAGGAGACCTCCGAGCACGGGGATCGTCAGCGCGGCCAGGGGCGATATGCGGTCCACCGCGCTGAGGTGTTGATCCAGCGCGATGCCGAAGAAGAAGGTGTGCGCGAGTTGCGCGACACGGCTCATCAGCGTCACCAGTGCGCCTGCGCCGACGCCGACGAGCGACGCCACAATCACCAGCAGAACTTCGGAGGAACGGACCGAGGTGCGGAACTGGGCGGCGATCCCGCGAACCTGAACTGGCCCGGGCAGGCGGATTTTCAGCGCGCCGCCGACCTGAGGCAGCCGGATGCGCCCGTGGTCGGCGGAACTCACGCCACGTCTTCCGTCAGTAGGCGTAGCGGCGCCCAGCTCATTCGGTGGATGGGGCAGGGGCCTAGCGCGCGTAGGGCTTCTGCATGGCGGGCAGCGCCATATCCCTTGTGAGCGGCGAATCCATAGCCCGGATGCACCTCATCCATATCCGCCATCAGCCTGTCCCGCGCCGTCTTGGCGAGGACCGAGGCGGCGGCGATGGAGAGCGAAAGCGCGTCGCCCTTGACGACCGTCTTGACCGCACAGGGCAATTTGAAGGCGTAATTGCCGTCCACCAGGGCGACGGACGGCGCAATGTGCAGCGCCCCCACCGCCCGGTGCATGGCTCGGCCGGTGGCGTGCAAGATGTTCAGTTCGGCGATCTCTTCCACGCTGGCAAAGGCAACGGCCCAGGCGATGGCCACCGCTTTGATTTCCACCTCGGCGCGCTCGCGGGCCTTGGCGGTCAGTTTCTTGGAATCGTTCACGCCTTCTGGCAAGCGGCGTGCATCCAGGATTACGGCGGCGGCGCAGACTGGTCCAGCCCAGGGACCGCGCCCGGCCTCGTCCACGCCGCAGACCGGGCCTTCGTGAAGGCTTTCGAGGGTGAGGTTTGGCGCGATGGACGCCTGGAGGTGAAGGATTCGCGGGGTCACGCCCCCGTGATACGCCCGACCTCGCCGTGACGGAAGCAGGAGGTGTAGTGGTCGTTGACCATGCCCACCGCCTGCATGAAGGCGTAAACGATCACCGGCCCCACGAACTTGAAGCCGCGTTGTTTCAGCGCCTTGGACATGGCTTCAGATTCCGGAGTGGCGACCGGAACTTGGCCACGTCCCTCGAAGGCGTTCTGGGTCGGCTCGCCGCCAACGAAGCTCCAGAGAAAGACGGAGAACTCCTCGCCCTTGTCCTGCATATCGAGATAGGCGCGGGCGTTGCCCACGGCGGCGGTGATCTTCGAGCGCGAACGGATGATGCCGGGGTCGAGCAGTAGGCGCTCCACATCCGCCTCGGTGAAACGGGCGACGATCTCGGGGTCAAAATTGGCGAACGCGGTGCGGAAGGCCTCACGCTTTCTAAGGATCGTGATCCATGACAGGCCTGCCTGGAACCCGTCCAGCACCAGCTTGCCCCACAGGGCCTTGGGGTCGCGCTCTGGCACACCCCACTCTTGGTCGTGATAGGCGCAGTAGAGCGGGTCGGCGCCTGGCCAGTCGCATCGGGGGCGTTCCGAAAGGTGTATGATCATCCGCCGAGCCTAGACGGCCCGGCGGCGCGGGCAAGCCCGCACAGCGCTCGGGAAGTTATGTCCGTCGTCTGAAATGAAAATCCGTGTGCGGTGACACTGGACCCGCCGAGCTGGATGGAGGATGCTCTCGCCACCAAATCGCCGCAACCAGAGCGACAAGATAGTCGTTGCTGATCAGAAGATGAGGAGAAACGCCATGCGCAGTCTCGCTTTGATCCTTTCTCTATCCGCCGGAGCTCTTGCCTTCGCCCCCGTCGCCATCGCCCAAACCGGGCAGGGCTACGCGACCCAGGTCAACGTCACTATTGGACCTCTTCTGGCGAGCAAGGCTAGGAGCTTCGGCCCGCGCGAGTTAGACTACCTTACCGTTGAGCTTCGCCGCACTGTGGTGCGCGCAGTCTCGCACAGTTCGGCGCCGCCGCAGCGGGTTGATTTGGTGATCGAGGACGCCCAGCCCAATCGTCCTACCTTTGAGCAATTGGGCCGCACCATCGGCCTTTCGCTACAGAGCGTCGGTCTCGGCGGGGCGCAGGTGTCAGGGACGGTCGTCGGACCGGACGGCGCGCCGCGCCTCCTTCGCTATCAGTACTATGAGAACGACCTAACCCAGGAGATCGGCGCAACGACTTGGAGCGATGCGGAACGCGTGTTTGACAAGGTAGCCAGTCAAATCCGCAACGGTCGCATTTCTGTCGCCTACCGTGGGCTTGGACCATCACCAAGGGGCGGCGAGTTCGGTTACCCTATCGATTCGCACTAATCGGATCTTGTCAGGCAAAGATGTGGGCGGGTTCGCGGACCGAACACGCCCAGATTCTAATGGTAGGGGTAGCCGAACCTTCCTCCATTCGGTGAGGGGCCTACTCCGCGATAGGCGACGGACAGGCGTCCATCCCTGACCTGACGGGCCACATCGTCGAAAGCCCGCTCAGCATCGGTCCAGGTGCTGGCGGCCATGTCGTTGTGCAGATCGCTCTCGTAATATTGATAACGAAGGGGATGTGGGACGCCGTCAGGTCCAATGATCGTTCCTGATACTTGCGCCCCGCCGAGGCCGACGCTTCGCACCGACAGATCGATCGTGCGGCCCAGTTGAGCCGAGGTCGGGTGGTTCGGCTGGGCGTCCTCGATCACCAGATCGATGCGCTGCGGCGACGCTGAGCTTTGCGAGAGGGAGCGCACCACGGTGCGGCGAAGCTCACTGGTCAGAAAGTCGAGTTCGCGCCCGCCAAAGCTCTCGGCCTTGCTGGCCAGCAAGGACCCCACGGTGACGTTCACTTGGGTCGGGCGGCCCGATTGAGCGTTGGCGGCTCCACCGAAGGCTGTGGTCGCAGCGGACAGGGAAAGGATCAAAGCGAGACGGCGCATGGCGGTTCTCCTCATGCTCTCAATCAGGAACCGAAATCCTGGCGACCGAGTTCCGGCGATTTGATGGCGAGAGCATCCTTCATCCAGTCCGTCGGGTCTAGCGCTACCAGACGTCCATCGGCTGTGAGGATGCTGGCCGCCGCGCGATCCAATCGCACCAAGGCAATGGCGCGGCCCTCACGGCCCGAGCGCACCTCGCCAGCGCGAAGCTCGCCTGCGAGGATTTCGGTTCCGCGCGGTGGGGGCGTGCCGTCGAAGACGATGGGCACCATTCGGCTCTTGATCTGACCGCGTCGTTTCATCCGAGAAGTGGTCTCCTGGCCGACAAAACAACCCTTCCTGAAATCGACACCGTTCAGAAGGTCTAGATTGGCCTCGATGGGGTAGGCGTCCCCCTCCGGCGCATCGCAGGCGGGGTCGGGAACGCCCAAAGCTAGGCGGTGGGCCTCGTAGTCGCCCTCAACCCCCGCATCCGCTCCGCCGCCGTAACGTCGCCGCCCAAGCGCGGGAAGGCGCGGGTCGCAAATCCAGTCCGCAACGGCTTCTGTCCCGTTCCACGCCGCATAGACGCAGCCCTCCACGGGTTCGACCTTGACCTTGGCGCGCAGCCGGTAAAGGCTCAGCCTCTGGATGAGGTCATTGCGCCTTCCTGTGGAAACGTCGAGCAAAACACTCTCGTCTTCGCCGAGGAAGAACAGGTCCGCGATCAACCGTCCCTGCGGCGTCAAGAGTGCGCCATAGCGAAGTTCCCCCGAAACCAGCGTCTCTACGTCCTGCGTCACCAAACCCTGCAGGAAGCTGCGCGCGTCCGGGCCCGAAACGCGGACCAGAGCGCGGTCGGACAGGATGGAGGTTCTCGGCGCAAAGGTCATGGCTCGAATGTGGGCGACCTCACCTGCTTACGCCAGAGCCTTGAATTGGATGCGGATAGAGCCACTGAAATGAGGCTATAAGGCCCTATGGCTGCGGCACGTTTTCCGATTCTGTTCATAACCTCGAGCCGCATCGGCGATGCGGTGCTCACCTCCGGTCTGATCAAGCGGCTGGTGGAGGAGATTCCTCACGCCAGCTTCACTATTGTCGCCGGACCACTGGCTGCGCCCCTGTTTCGCGACACGCCGGGGCTGGAAAAACTGATCCCGCTTGAGAAGCAGAAATACGCCTGGCACTGGTTTAAGCTGTGGGGACAGGCGAGGAAACGCCGCTGGGGGCTGGTGGTGGATATGCGCGGTTCGGGTCTGGCCCGCTTCCTCCGCGCCCGCCGCCGCGCCGTGCGAAGACCGCCTCCGCCGGGACTTGAACCTGTGCACAAGGTGATCGAGGCCGCGCGGGTGTTGCGGATCGAGGACGCCCCCCCCGCACCCTTCCTGTTCACCAGCGCAGAGACCGAGGCGAAAGCCGACGCGCTTCTGAAACCCACGTCCAAGGGCGCCAAGGGGCCGATCCTCGCTTTGGCGCCCGCCGCCAACTGGGTTGGCAAGACCTGGCCGCCCGAACGGTTCGCGGTGCTGGCCGCCGAGCTTCTGGCGCCAGACGGGCCGATGGCGGGGGGCAGGCTCCTGCTGCTCGGCGGTCCGAACGACCGTTTCGCCTGCGAGACCGCGCGCCGGGCCATTCCCCGCGCCAACCTGATTGATCTGGTGGACAAGGTGGACCTGCTCACTGCCTACGCCTGTCTGAAGCGGGTGCGGCTGTTTATCGGCAACGACTCCGGCCTGATGCACCTTGCCGCCGCGGCGGGCGTCCCGACACTCGGGCTGTTCGGCCCTTCGGACGACCGGCTCTATGCCCCGTGGGGAGATCATGCCCGGGCGCTCAGGGGCCCGCGCGACTTCGCCCAGTTCCTGAAGCTCGATCCGGACCTCAACCTTGCCATCAACCATATGCGTGACCTGCCCGTAGAGTGGGTGGTGCGCGACGCCCGGCGACTGCTATTGGAGACGGAATCCACTGCCGAACCCGAGATCACGCCCTATGCCCCAACGCCCCCATGACTGAAACCTTCGATCTGATCGTAAGGGGCGGGGAGGTGGTCAATCACTCCGGGCGAGGCTTCGCCGATGTTGGTGTGCGCGGCGGCAAGTTCGTCGCCGTGGGCGACCTTTCGCACGCCTCGGCGGGTGAGGTGTTCGACGCGCGAGGCCTTACCGTCCTGCCCGGCGTGATCGACAGTCAAGTTCACTTCCGCGAGCCAGGTCTCGAATGGAAGGAAGACCTGGAGACCGGTTCGGAATGCGCCGTCATGGGCGGGGTCACCGCCGTGTTCGAGATGCCCAACACCGAGCCCACTACCACCGACGCCGACGCCCTGGCCGACAAGCTGAAGCGCGCCAACAACCGGATGCACTGCGACCACGCCTTCTACGTCGGCGGCACACACGACAATGCGCGCTTCCTGGGTGAGCTTGAGAAGCTGCCGGGGTGTTGTGGGGTCAAGGTGTTCATGGGCGCCTCCACCGGCTCCTTGCTGGTGGCTGACGATGCAGGCGTGGCCGAGGTGCTGAAGCACATCCGCCGCCGGGCCGCCTTTCATTCGGAGGATGAGTATCGCCTGGCCGAGCGTCGCCCGCTGGCACGAACCGGCGACTGGACCTCCCATCCCGAGGTGCGTGACGCCCAATCGGCCATCCAGTCCACCCGGCGCCTGGTCAGGCTGGCGCGCGAGATCGGCAAGCGCATCCACGTGCTGCACGTCACCACGGCGGAGGAGATCGCCTTCCTCGCCGACCACCGTGACGTCGCCAGCGTGGAGGTGACGCCCCAGCACCTGACCCTCGAAGGTCCTGAAGCTTACGAGCGGCTGAAGGGCTTTGCCCAGATGAACCCTCCGATCCGCGACGCGCATCATCGCGCCGCCCTATGGCGCGGCGTGATCGACGGGGTGGCCGACCTAATGGGCTCGGACCACGCCCCCCACACCCGCGAGGAAAAGGCGCGGCCCTATCCTGCCTCGCCCTCGGGGATGCCGGGAGTGCAGACCATGGTGCCTGTGATGCTGAACCATGTGGCGGAGGGGCGACTGACCTTGGAACGCCTCGTTGACCTGACCAGCCACGGCCCGCAGCGCGTGTTCGGCGTCGCGGGCAAGGGGCGGATGATGGAGGGCTGGGATGCGGACCTGACCATCGTCGACCTGAAGGCCCGCCGCACCATCCGTCACGAAGATATGAAAACCCGCTCCGGCTGGACCCCCTTCGACGGCATGGAGCTTCAGGGCACCGTCGCCGCGACAATCATCCGGGGGCGGGTGGTGATGCGCGAGAACGAGATTGTCGGCCCGGCAGGCGGGCAGGCTGTGCGGTTTATGGATGCGCTGCCGGTTTAGGGACTGCCGTCATGAAGAAACCTAAAGGTCTTGATCGAGCGGTGCAGCCTGCCACAAAGATCGATCTCGAGGCGTTGCCGACTGGCGCACTTCTCGCTCGCCTTCAACGGCTTCGGTGGTGCGAAGAGGCTGCGGAAACCAGCGATCTTTCACCGCAGGAAATCGCGCTCACGTCGTCGTTGATATTGTTTAAAAGTGATGAGGCATGGCGCACAGCCTATGCCGATCTCAAGGATGTTCTTGCCGGTAGAGAGCACCGAGGAGACAAGCCTTAACGATGTTAGATTCCTCGGTCGCCATACCCCTCTAGGGTATTGCCTCTCCATGCCCCCATGGGGTATCGCCTCACCCATGAATACCGCCACCAAAACCGCAGTCGCCAAGCGTCTCGCCCGGATCGAGGGGCAGGTGCGGGGGCTTTCCGTCATGGTCGAGAAGGATCGCTATTGCCTTGATGTGGTAACCCAGGTGCGGGCCGCGCGGGCCGCTCTGGCCAAGATCGAGCAGATTGTCTTGCAGGACCATCTCGGAAGCTGCGTCGAGAGCGCCATCGCCAGCGGCGACCCCGAACAGCAACGCCAAAAGGTAGCGGAATTGATCAACGTTTTCAGTAAATCGGATCGATAGGTTATGCGTGTGAATAGCGTTCTAGTCGCTCTGTCCTTGTCGCTGCTCGCTGGCGTCGCGCACGCGCAGTCTATGGCGGGGATGCATATGCCGGGAATGGCGCCCCCGCCAGCCAAGGCGCCCGCTAAGGCGGATACACCCGCCCAAGCGCAGGCGGCGCCCGCCACTCCCAGCCCTGCGCCAACGGCCGAAATGCCCGGCATGGCTATGGATCATCCCGCCGCTCATGACGGCCACGACAACATGGCCGGAATGGACATGGGTCACATGGGCCATATGTCCATGTCGGGGAACCTCGGAACCTATCCGATGACCCGCGACGCCACCGGCACCTCCTGGCAGCCGGATTCGGCCAAACATGAGGGGCTGCACGCCATGCTCGGGCCGTGGACCGTCATGGCGCACGGCGAAGCGACGCTGGTCTATGACAATCAGGGCGGGCCGCGGGGCGATACCAAGACCTTCATCGAGAGCATGGCTCTGGTCGCGGCGCAGCGGGCGCTCGGCGGCGGAACCCTAACGCTGCGCGCCCACGGCTCGCTCGACCCCACCATCGGCAAGTCGGGCTACCCGCTCCTGCTCCAGACCGGCGAGACGGCCGACGGGGTGCACACCTTGGTGGATCGCCAGCATCCGCACGATCTGGTGGACGAGCTTTCCGTCACCTACAGCCACCCGATCACCGCGACCCTCGGTGGCTTTATCTATGCCGCCTACCCGGGAGAGCCTGCGCTTGGCCCCGTCACCTATCTGCACCGGGGCTCGGGCGCGGTGAGCCCGGAAACGCCCATCGACCATCACTGGCTTGACTCCACCCACGTCTCCTTCGGCGTGGTGACGGCGGGGCTGGTGTTCGCCAATCAGTTCAAGTTGGAAGCCTCTGCCTTCAGAGGGCGCGAGCCGGACCAGCATCGTTATGATCTGGAGACGCCTGCCCTGGATTCGGGCTCGGTGCGCCTGACCTGGAATCCGACACGGGACCTCTCCCTGCAGATCAGCCAAGGCTGGCTGCACAGTTCGGAACAACTTGATCCGAATGTGAACCAGCGGCGCACAACCGCCTCCGCCACCTACAATCGCGCCTGGGCCAACAGAAACTGGCAGACGACGCTGGCCTGGGGCCAGACCGCCAATCGACCCGGCAAGAAACTGGATGCTTATCTCCTCGAAAGCGCACTCAGCTTCGGCCCGCACACCGTGTTCGGCCGGGCGGAGCGGGCGAACAAGGACGAACTGTTCGCGGCGCCGAGCCCGCTGGGCGGACGCGCGTTCGAGGTGGGCAAACTCAGCCTAGGCTACGCCTACTCCATCCCGGTTTCCACCCACTTTGTGATCGACCTTGGCGGGTTGGTCAGCACCTACGATCTCCCCTCGGCGCTGGATGTGGCCTACGGTCGCAATCCGCGTTCGATCATGCTTTTCACGCGGGTGAAACTGCGATGAACTGATGGGAGACACGCATGAACGGCGCCGAAGGTGTGCTGAAGACTCTGGCCGACGCCGGGGTGGATGTCTGTTTCTCCAATCCGGGCACCAGCGAGATGCAGATGGTCGCCGCCTTCGACCGCGAGCCTCGCGTGCGTCCGATTCTCTGCCTGTTTGAGGGAGGGGCGACGGGCGCGGCGGACGGATATGGGCGGATGGCGGGAAAGCCCGCCGCTACATTGCTGCACCTGGGAGCCGGGCTCTGCAACGGAGGAGCGAATCTTCATAACGCCCGACGGGCCTATACGCCGATGGTGAACATCGTTGGCGACCATGCCATCTATCACCGCCAATACGATGCGCCCTTGAACTCCGACATCGAGGCGCTGGCCAAGCCCCATTCGATCTGGGTCAAATCGGCGGAGACGGCCGACGCGGCGCCTGCGCTGGCGGCCGAGGCGGTGGCGGCGAGCTATGGAGCACCCGGCGGGATCGCCACGCTCATTCTGCCCGCCGACTCGGCCTGGACCGAGCTTTCCGCCCCGCCGAAACCCGCCATGCCGCTGCATCGCTCTCCCGTTCGAGCGCCTGGCAAGGCAGTCGAAGCCGCCGCCGCCGCCATCAAAGCGGCGAAGAAGCCAGTGGTGCTGATGGGGGGGCTCGCCTGCACAGAGCGCGGGATCGCGGCGGCTGGGCGGCTCGCCGCCAAAGGCGTTCGCGTGCTGACCGACACCTTCGTGGCGCGCCAGCCGCGAGGGGCGGGGCGCTTCCTGCCCGACCGGATGCTGTATTTCGGAGAGATGGCGCTGGCGGACCTCGCCGGGGTGGACCTGATGCTGCTCGTCTCCACCAAAACGCCCGTGGCCTTCTTCGCCTATCCCGCGATGCCGAGCGTGCTGGTTCCTGAAGGATGTGCGTTAAAGACTCTGTCCGAAGTGCACGAGAACGGCCCCGCGGCGCTCGAAGCCCTGGCCGACGCCCTTGGCGCGCCGGAGGCCTTTGCTACTCAGCCCCTGAACTTGCCCAAATCGCCCAAGGGCGAACTCAGCCCCTATACCATCGGCGACAGCATCGCCCGGTGGATGCCCGAGCACGCGATCATTTCAGACGATGCAGTGACGGCGGGCCTGCCGATTTTCATGCAGACCCGCTGCGCCCGTCCGCACGACTGGCTATCGCTGACCGGCGGCGCGATCGGCCAGGGGATGCCGGTGGCGATCGGTGCATCCGTGGCGGCGCCGGAACGCAAGGTGTTGGCCCTCTCGGGCGACGGGGCAGGCGCCTACACCCTGCAAGCGCTCTGGACCATGGCGCGAGAAGGGCTGGACGTCACCACGGTGATCTTTGCCAACCACGTCTATCGCATCCTGGGGGTCGAGCTTTCGCGCACTCGCTCGGGGCAGGCCGGACCCCAGGCTCAACGCCTGCTGGATCTAGGCGATCCGCGCATGGACTGGGTCAGTCTCGCCCAAGGGTTCGGCGTGCCCGCCGTGCGTTGCGCTGACGCCGAGAGTTTTGACAAGGCGATGTCTCGCGCCATGGCGGGCAAGGGTCCGACGCTGATCGAAGCCGTGCTGGGTTAGCGTCACCGGACAAGAAAAAGCCCGCGAGGCGCGACCTCGCGGGCTTATCTTTTGGAGCGCCCGTAAGCCTATTTCACATTGCCCGGCAGCTTGCAGACGATCCCGGACGCCTTGGCCTCGCCACAGCTCAGGATGGTCTTGGCCTGACCAGCCTTGGTCATTTCCAGAACCCAGCCCGGAAGGCCGTCGGCGCAGGCTGCTTCCACGAAGTCGGTATTGGTGGCGTTCGACTGACCGATCCACGTGGCGTTGGACACCTTGCAGGTGTTCTTGCCCTTGGCGGCCAGCGCGGCGGTATATTTGTCGTAGACGACGGCGGGAGAACTCAGCTTGCACTCCTGGCCCACGGCTCCTGCGCGCACGCAGTCGTAGAAGGTTGCCGGGGTGTTCTTGGCGTCCGGGAAGATCGCGAAAGCGCCGTCCGCGCGATTGCTACAGGCCAGTTCCACCAGCTCATCATTCTTGTTGACGGTGCCGATGAAGCGATATTTCGACACCTGACAGTTGAAGCCAGCCGTGGTGGCGAGCTTGGTGTAAGTGCCTGCTTCCTGGCTCTCGGCGGCCACCGCGTCGGTCAGCTTGCAGCCCCCAGCAAAGGTGCCTGCGTTGGCGCAATCGATAGTACGCATGAAGGCGCCGGTCTTGTCGGCCTCGAGTACATAGCCCGAGGCGCCGCAGGCCACTTCATAGTAAGTGTTGCCCGTAGCGTCAGCGCCAAGGGTGCGCGAACCAGTGATCTCGCATGGCTTGCTGGACCTGGCCATCAGAGCCTGAAGCGTCGCCTTCTGTTGCGCGGCAAGCTGGTCCTTGGAGGTGAACTTACACTCCAGATTGGTGCCCACAGTGCGGGCGCAGTCGATCGCTTCGGGGCCATTGGCGGTGGTCTTGAGCACGAAGCCGACAGCGCCCTGGCAAGCGACCTCGTAGAAGGCCTCGCCCGCCGCCGTGGCGCCCAAACCGCGCGCATTGGCGAGCGTGCAGGTCCGGCCCGTCTTCGCTATGATGGGGGCCAACTGGACTTTGGCGTCGAGGTTGGCCGGAAGCCGGCATTTCAGCCCCGGCGCATCGATCAGACTAACGCAATCGTAGTGCTTGGCCGGTCCGGCGGCGGGCACAACGATCATGTAGCCTAGCCCTTCCTTGCAGGCGGCCTCGTAGATTTTCACCTTGATGGCCTTGCCATCCGCGTCCTTGCTGTCGCCCGCGCCGCCGAAATAACCGTCGGTGAAAGTGCAGGGAACTCCAGCGGCAGCCACCACCGCCGGGACTTCCTTGATCCCTTGATCGTGCTGCGCCTTTTCGATCTTTAGATCGACCTTCTCCTTACCGGGGCGAGAATCTGGGGTGGGTGCGGAGACATTACTGGATGACTGCGAGGACCCGTAGGCTTGCGCCCAGAGGGGCGTAGCGACGAGTGTCAGTACCGCCGCAACGGCGAGGGCTAGGGGCTTAATCACGGACGGAATCTCCTCAGGTCGTTTTGTTTCGTGTCGTCTTTCACGGGCCGCGCCGCAGGGCGAAGTGCGTGTGTTGTGCAGCATAAGCGCAAGCGGGCCGGAACGGTCAAGCGGCCTCGCCTGTCATGCAATCTCCGCTCCGACTTTGACCGTCGCCCGACTTTGCGCGCACAACGATGTCAGACGAGCACAAGATGAAGTGAGACAGGCATGAGCGACGGCTTCGACGACCTGAAAAGTGAGCCCCGCCCACTACTGGTCTATCCCTTCGAGACTGCTCCCGATGTGGGAGTGGGCGCCGCGCAGGAGATCGTTCCCGGGGTGCTGTGGCTGCGGATGCCGCTCGGCGGTTCGCTCAAGGCCATCAACGTCTGGGCGCTGGAGGACGGCGAGGGCTGGACCATCGTCGACACCGGCCTTCGCACCCACGAGACGGCGGCGGCGTGGCGCACGGCTTTTGGCGAGGCGCTGGGCGGGCGTCCCGTGACCCGTGTACTCATCACTCATATGCACCCCGACCACGTGGGCATGGCGGGCTGGATCGTGCGCAAGTTTCCGCAGGCGCGTCTGTGGATGAGCCGCCTCGAATACATCACCTGTCGGATGCTGGCGGCGGATACGGGCCGCGAGGCGCCGGAAGACGGCATCCGCTTCTACCGTGCCGCTGGTTGGGATGAGGATGCGCTTGAGAACTACCGCCAGCGGTTTGGCGGCTTCGGCAAGGGGCTCTATCCGTTGCCTGACAGCTACCAGCGCCTGTCGGACGGCGACGTGGTGCGTATCGGCGCGCACGACTGGCGCATCGTGGTTGGATGCGGCCATTCGCCGGAGCACGCCTGTCTTTATTCGCCCGAGCTGAAGCTGTTGATTTCCGGCGATCAGGTGTTGCCGCGCATCTCCTCCAACGTCTCGGTGCACCCTACCGAGCCCAACGCCGATCCGCTGGACGACTGGTTGACCTCGCTGGCCAAGGTGAAGGCGGCGGTTCCCGATGATGTGCTGGTGCTGCCCTCGCACAACGAGCCGTTCCATGGCCTGCACCTTCGGATCGATCACCTGATCCGGGGACACGAGCGGGGATTGATGCGGCTGGAACAGCGGCTGAATGAGCCCAAGCGGGTCGTCGATGTGTTCGGCGCTCTTTTCGCCCGCACCATCGATGCGGGGCTGCTCGGCATGGCGTCCGGCGAGGCGCTGGCTCACCTGAATTGCCTCACCGCGCGGGGGCGGGCAGTGCGCACCCTGGACGAACACGGGGTAGCGTGGTGGCGCGCCGCCGCCTAAGCTAAGCGCGATCACATATCGGGGACCACCATGACTGACCGCATCACCTCGCGTTTCGCCGCCTTCACCCCTGCGCGGGATGTGGTCAAGGGCATGGACCTCACGGGGCGCACCGCCATCGTCACGGGCGCGGCTTCGGGTATTGGCGTCGAGACGGCGCGCGCGCTTTCGGAGGCGGGCGCTCGGGTGGTTCTGGCCGTGCGCAATCTCGACGCCGGGGGCAAGACCGCTGCCGACATCGCCCGCACCGCCAAAGCCCCGGTGACGGTGGAAAAGCTCGACCTGTCTAGTCTCGCTTCGGTGCGCGATTTCACTGGACGCTGGGGCGATCAGCCGCTGCATATGTTGATCAACAACGCGGGCGTCATGGCCTGTCCCCTCGACTACACCGAGGACGGGCTGGAGATGCAGATCGGCACCAATCACTTCGGCCACTATCTCCTGGCGGTTGGTCTCGTTCCGGCTCTGTTGAACGGGGCGAAAAGCGGTCACGCCTCGCGCGTGGTCTCGCTCTCCTCCATCGGCCATCGCCGGAGCGGCGTGAACTTTGAGGACCCCAACTATCGCCACCGAGACTACGACAAGTGGGAATCCTACGGTCAGGCCAAGACCGCCAACTCCCTCTTCGCCGTGGGTTTCAACGAGCGTTTCGCCACCAAGGGGATCAACGCCAACGCCGTCATGCCGGGCGGGATCATGACCCCGCTGCAACGCCACCTGCCGCTGGAAGAGCAGCGCGCGTTGGGCTGGCTCGACGAGAACGACAAGCCACGCGAAGGCTTCAAGACGACAGAGCAGGGCGCCTCGACCTCGGTCTGGACCGCCACCGCCCCGATGCTGGAAGGTGTCGGCGGCCTCTACATGGAAGATTGCGGGCAGGCCGATCCCTGGACCAAGGAAAAGCCTTGGGCCGGAGTCATGCCGCACGCCCTCGACCCCGTGGCGGCCGACAAGCTGTGGACGCTCTCGCAGGAGACCACCGGGGCGTGAGTTCGCGGGTCCTTATTCGCCCCTCTCGACCCGACGACGCCGCGCTCATCCTCCGCTTCATCCGCGAACTCGCCGAATACGAGCGGATGCTGGACCAAGTGGAGGCGGACCAAGCGGCGGTGGATTCGCTCCTGTTCAACCAACACCCCCGCGCGTTCTGCGACATCGCCGAGGTCGATGGCGAGGCGGTTGGGTTCGCCCTGTGGTTCTACAACGTCTCGACCTTCAAGGGTCGCTGCGGTCTCTATCTGGAGGACCTCTATGTGCGACCCGCGGCGCGGGGTGTCGGGGTTGGCAAGGCGCTTTTGGCCGGTCTCGCCCGGCGCTGCGTCGATGAGGGACTGGGAAGGCTCGACTGGGCCGTGCTTGACTGGAACGCCCCCTCCATAGCATTCTACGACAGCCTCGGCGCCGGAGCGCTCGACGACTGGATCATCCGCCGCCTGACGGGGGATGCGTTGGTGAGGTTGGCGGGTCTATAGTATTATGAAACCTAAGATTAACATCTATCAGGTAGTAGCTTTGATTTTACTTGCATCAAGTGGAGCGTTATTGTTTTTTGGCGGGCCTGATGTCTCTCGAGGTCTTGTTGCGGCGTTGGGAATAACTGGAGTGGGGCTCGGTGTTTATGGAGGCCAAAAGAACATAAGCTAAAGCCTCTCGACACGGTTCTGGCGCTTGAACTTACTCACCCCACCTGCCCCCGGTGTCTAAGCTTCGCATCCGCCAGAACGCAGGCCATCATCGCTTCGGCTACGGGCGCGGCGCGGATGCCGACGCATGGGTCGTGGCGGCCGGTGGTGCGGATGTCGATCTCCGCGCCCGATGCATCGACCGAGCGCCGGGGGGTAAGGATCGAGGACGTGGGCTTCAGCGCCATGCGCGCCACCACGGTCTGGCCCGTAGAAATCCCACCCAGCACCCCGCCTGCATGGTTTGAAAGGAAGGTCGGCCCCCCCCGGTTGTTGGCGCTGCCCGCGCGCATCTCGTCGGCGTTCTCTTCGCCCGATAGCGCCGCCGCCGCGAAACCCTCGCCAATCTCCACGCCCTTGACCGCGTTGATCGACATCAGCGCGCCCGCCAGTTCGCCGTCGAGCTTGCCGTAGATTGGCGCGCCCCATCCCGCGGGCGCCCCCTCGGCCTGCACTTCGACCACAGCCCCCGTAGACGAGCCCGCCTTGCGCACACCGTCGAGATACGCCTCCCAGAGTTTCGCGGCCTCGGCGTCTGGACACCAGAAGGGGTTGTTCTCTGTCTCCGCCCAATCGAAGCGCTCGCGGTCGATCCGGTGCGGGCCGATCTGCACCAGGCAGGCGCGGATGATTACGCTCTCGCCCAGCACCTTCCTCGCCACAGCCCCAGCCGCCACCCGCGCCGCGGTCTCGCGCGCCGAGGAGCGCCCACCGCCGCGATAGTCACGCACGCCGTATTTGGCCTCGTAGGTGAAATCGGCGTGGCCGGGACGATACTGGCTGGCGATCTCGCCGTAGTCTTTCGAGCGCTGGTCCACATTGTGGATGATCATCGAGATCGGCGTACCGGTGGTGACTTGCCCCCCCGTCTGTGCATCCTCGAACACGCCTGAGAGGATCTGAACCGCATCCGGTTCCCGGCGTTGCGTCACGAAGCGCGATCCGCCCGGCTTACGGCGGTCCAGCCAGTGCTGCACCTCCGCCTCGGTCAGGATCACCCCCGGCGGACACCCGTCCACCACGCAGCCCAGCGCCGGCCCATGGCTCTCGCCCCAGGTGGTGACACGAAACAGGTGGCCGAAGGTGTTGTGCGACATGAGCTTGGCTTCTATCGGATGCGGCCATGAGCGACAAATCCACATCCGAAGACGTGTTCGCGGGCGCGGGCGATCCTTACGCGCTGTTTGCTGACTGGATCGGCGAGGCTAGGGGTTCCGAGCCCAACGACGCCGATGCGATGGCGCTCGCCACTGTCGACGCGGAAGGCCTTCCCGATGTGCGCATGGTGCTGTTGAAGGGTGTCGATACGCGCGGCTTCGTCTTCTACACCAACTACGAGAGCGCCAAGGGGAGTGAGCTTGCAGGCCAGCCCCGCGCCGCGCTCCTGTTCCACTGGAAGTCCTTGCGGCGGCAGGTGCGGGCGCGAGGAGCGGTCGAGACCGTCACCGACGCCGAAGCCGACGCCTATTTCGTCAGCCGCCACCGGATGAGCCGCATCGGCGCATGGGCCTCCGATCAGTCCCGCCCACTGGAGAGCCGCGCCGCGCTCGAAGCCCGCGCCGACGAGATCGAGGCCCGCTTTGAGGGGCAGGACGTGCCCCGCCCGCCGCACTGGTCGGGGTATCGGGTGATCCCTAGCCAGATCGAGTTCTGGCGCGACGGCGCGTTCCGCTTGCACGACCGGCTCCGCTTTGATCGGGCGGGTGAAGGGTGGACGACGACGCGTCTTTATCCCTGAAGCGGCCCCAAAGCCCTCGCCAGAACCGGGTGCCGTAGCAGCGGCTCGGCCAGCCGCGCGATGGCGATCATGTCGGGGGCATCCACCGTCGTCGTGGGATCCTGAACCACCACGTCGGCGCGCATCTTCGAGGGGGCGGTAAGGCGCTCGTGGGCTGGGCGCACGGTCTGCAGATACTGGTCCACCACCGAGCGCGCAGTACGGCCCCGCTCGATCTGGTCGCGCAGCAGCCGCCGGATGAAGCGCACGTCGTCGGGGGTTTCGAGGAAGACCCGAAGATCGAACACCGCCGCCACCTCCGCCACGCACAGTAGGTGTGAGCCCTCGACGATGATCACCGGCGCAGGGGCCACCGGCACGCCGCCTACGACTTTGCGCGAATGGGTGGCGAAATCGTACTCGGGAGCGGTCACGCCGCGCCCGCCGCGCAAAGCTTGCAGATGACGCACCATCAGGTCGTGATCGCGGATGATCAGGTCATCGAAGTCGAAAGTCGTGGGGTCGAAGTCGGGGAAGGCCGAACAGTCGTGGTAATACCAATCCTCGCTCACCAATGTCGCCGCGCCGGGCGGCAGCGCGCGTTGCAGCGCGAGGGCCAACGTACTCTTGCCGGAGCCTGAGCCGCCGGTGATGGCGATGAGGATCGTCATGGCCATTCCATAGCGCAGTTGGGCGGGGAGGAGCGAGGTGTTACCTACCTCCCATGTCCGATCTCTTCCAGGCCGCAGGGCTCACGCCCGAAGCGCCGCGTCCCCTGGCCGACCGCCTGCGTCCGCAGATGTTGAGTGATGTGGTGGGGCAGGAGCATCTGCTCGGCCCCGAAGGTCCCATCGGGCGAATGGCGGCGGCGCACCGGCTGTCATCGATGATCCTGTGGGGTCCGCCCGGCGTCGGCAAGACCACCATCGCCCGCCTTCTCGCCGCTGCAGCAGGCTATCAGTTCCAGCAGCTTTCGGCGGTCTTCTCCGGCGTCGCCGACCTGAAGAAGGCGTTCGAGACGGCCCGCACACGCCGAGCGGCGGGCCAGGCAACGCTCCTGTTCGTGGACGAAATCCACCGCTTCAACCGCGCCCAGCAGGACGGGTTTCTGCCCTTCGTGGAGGCGGGCGACGTGACCCTGGTGGGCGCCACCACCGAAAACCCGTCGTTTGAACTCAACGGCGCGCTTCTCTCCCGCGCCCAGGTCTTCGTGCTGAAGCGGCTGGATGACCGGGCGCTGGAAACCCTTCTGCAACGGGCCGAAGCCGATGAGGGCCACGCCCTGCCGCTGACGCCCGAGGCGCGTGAGGCGTTGATCGCCATGGCCGATGGCGATGGGCGCTATGTGCTGACCCTGGCCGAGACCCTGTTCGCCATCGAGAAGGGATCGCAACCCCTCGACAACGCGGCGTTGGCGCTCGTTCTTCAACGCCGCGCGCCCGCCTATGATAAGGACCGGGAGGAGCACTACAACCTCATCTCCGCCCTGCACAAGTCGATCCGGGGCTCGGACCCCGACGCAGCCCTCTACTGGCTGGCCCGGATGCTGGAGGGGGGCGAGGAGCCGCTGTTCATCGCCCGGCGCCTGATCCGCGCCGCGATGGAAGACATCGGCGCTGCGGATCCCACCGCCCTAATGGTCGCGCTCGCGGCCAAGGACGCTTACGACTTTCTGGGCTCGCCGGAGGGGGAAATCGGGCTGGCCCAGACGGTGGTGCACCTTGCCACTGCGCCCAAATCCAACGCGGTCTACACAGGCTTCAGCGCGGCGCGAAAGGCGGCGAAGGAGACCGGCTCGCTCATGCCGCCCGCCCATATCCGCAACGCGCCGACGAAGCTGATGAAGGACCTCGGCTACGGCAAAGGCTACGCCTACGATCACGACGCCGAGAAAGGCTTCTCCGGCCAGAATTACTTCCCTGAAGGCATGGAACGTCGAGTGTTCTACGCCCCGCGCGGACAGGGGCGCGAGGCGGCGATCAAGGAGCGCCTGGAACGCTGGGCGGCGATGCGGCGGGAGCGAGGGGAATGAGGGACCTCCCCATCCTTACCGAGGCTGAGATCGCGTTCGTGGGTTCAATGGTGATCTTCGAGGACGAGACCCTGCTTGGTCTCAACAAGCCTGCGGGCCTGTCGAGCCAGGGCGGGCGGGGGCAGGTGAACACGCTGGATGAGTTGCTCACCGCCTTCGCGCGCTCCAACGGCAAGCGGCCGGACCTGATCCACCGTCTTGACCGCGACACCTCCGGCGTCATCCTCGCCGCCAAGACCAAGCCCGCCGCCAGTTTCCTCGGCAAGGCGATGATGGCGCGCAAGTTCCGCAAGACCTACCTCGCCCTGATCCCCGGCCCGCTGGAGCCGCGCGAGGGGACCATCGACCTTCCGTTGCGTCGGGTGGAGGTGGGGCGCGAGGCCAATATGCGGGTATGCGACGCCGAACACCCCGACGCCGAACTCGCCCTCACGCGTTACCGGGTGCTGAGCGTGGGGGAGGGCGCGGCCCTGATCGAGCTTCGGCCCCAGACCGGGCGGATGCACCAGCTTCGCGTGCATCTGGCCCACCTCGGCAAACCGATCCTTGGAGACGCAAAATACGGCGGAGCGTTGATGAGCAACGGCGCACCCGTGCCGCGGCTGATGCTACACGCCCTTCGCCTTGAGTTTCCGGCGCCCGAGGGTGGCTCGATGAAGCTGGAAGCGCCCGTGCCGGAAGATTTTCAGACCGTCGCGCGCGCCGCCGGACTTGCTATAACCACCCCATGAGTCTGGTTTTCGTCTTTCTGGGCGGCGGTGTTGGCGCAGTGCTGCGTTATCTCGGGGGCGTGGCGTTGGTGCGCATCGCCGGGCCGAGCCAACCCTATCTCGCCACCGCCATTGTCAATGTAAGCGGCGGCCTTTTGATGGGCGCCCTGATTGGTTGGCTGGCGCTACGGGGCACGGTGAATGCGGAGCGTTGGCGGCTATTGCTCGGCGTGGGCGTGCTCGGCGGCTTCACCACCTTCTCGTCGTTTTCGCTGGAGGCGGTCGCCATGCTTCAGCGCAAGGCCTATGCGATCGCGGCGGGCTATATCGTTGGATCGGTTGTTCTTTCTATCCTTGCGTTAATGCTTGGGCTCGTCTTGATGCGCCGGGCGCTCGCGTGACCGGGGACGCGGCATGAGCGTGCGCGAGGTGCTCACCGTCGCCGTGACCGAAGGCGAGGATGGCACGCGGCTGGATCGCTGGTTCAAGCGCCGTTGGCCGCATCTGAACCATATCCAGATCCAGAAGCTGGCCCGCTCCGGCCAGATTCGCGTCGATGGCGCGCGGGCCAAGCCCGACACCCGTCTGGCGACCGGAGCTCAAGTGCGGGTGCCGCCGTTGCCGGACGCCGCCGAGACCACTGAGCGCAAGGAGGGTCTTTCGGAGCGCGACATCGCCTACGCCAAATCCCTCGTGCTCTACGAAGACGACGAGGTGCTGGTGCTGAACAAGCCTTCGGGTCTAGCGGTTCAGGGCGGCACCAAGACGGTCAAGCATGTGGACCGGCTTCTGTCCGCCTGGGGCGAGGGTGTGGATCGTCCACGCCTGGTGCACCGGCTCGACCGTGACACCTCTGGCGTCCTGGTGCTTGGCAAGACCCCCAACGCCGCCGCCCGCCTCTCCGGCTATTTCGCCAAGCGCAAGGCGCAGAAGACCTACTGTGCCATCGTCGCCGGCAACCCCAAGCCCGCAGAGGGCGTGATCGAGCTTCACCTCGTCAAAAAAGGACAGGGCGACCGCGAAATGGTGCAGCCCGCCGATCCCAAGGAGTTCGGCGCCGAGCAGGCGGAGACCGAGTTCGTCACCCTCGGCCGAGCGGCGCATCGGGCCGCCTGGATGGCGCTTCGCCCGCACACAGGCCGCACCCACCAACTTAGGGCGCACATGAAGGCCGTGGGCCACGCCATCCTGGGCGATCCGAAATATACTGACGAGGCAGCGACCGCTCTGTCGTCCGGCCTCAAGCTCCAGCTCCACGCCCGCCGCCTCGTTTTGCCGCATCCTTCGCGGGGGACGCTGGTGCTGGAAGCGCCGATCAGTCCCGAACTGCGCCTGGGCTTTGAACGGTTCGGCTTCGACGAGCACGAGGCCGAACCCGAACCTTTCGAGGCCCGCAGCACGGGAAGCAGACGCCGATGAGCCAGCCATCCCCTGATGAACTGGAACGACAGCTTCGGTCTGACTTCGCCCTTGGCCCGCGCGACCCCGGCGCCCTGCGCAACCTGGCCATGTTCCTGATCGCCGCGAAACGGCCTGAAGAGGCGCTGGCCCTGACCGCGCCACGCGCCGCCTCCACCGCCGACGCCTTCGTGCTCGACGCCCATGCCGGTGCGCTCGCTGCCTGCGGTCAGCCGGAGCAGACGCTGATCATCCGCCGCCGAATGGCGAAGCAGACGCCGGGCAGCATTTCGGCGCATCACAATCTTGGCGCGATCCTCGGCGACCTTGGCCGTCACGCCGAGGCTGAGCAGTCCCTGCGACGGGCGCTGCAACTCGGTGGCCGTTCGCCCGAAACCTGGCACGTGCTCGGCCACGCCCTGCAAGGTCAGGGCAAGCTGGAAGAAGCGGAAGAGGCCTATCGCGTCGCCGTCGGTGGTCGGCCGGACTATTACGAGGCCCAGGCCGATCTGGCGCAACTGATCTGGATGCGAACAGAGGATTTCGCCGCCGCCTCGCAGACGTTGGACCAGGCGATTACCGCCTATCCCAACGCGGGCAGTCTGGTGCTCACCCGTGCGCGGCTGCGCGAGTTCGCCGGAGACCCGCAAGGCTCGTTTGAGGAGAGCGCGCGGGCGGCGGCGGCGTCGCCGGGCGATGCCTCGATCCAGCACGCGACGGCGCGGCAAGCGCTGGCGGCGGGCGAGCCTGCCAAGGCGCTCGCTTATTCGCAGGCGGCGGCGCGGATCGACAACGATGAGGGCGACAGCGCCGGGATCACCACCGTCGCGGCGCTTCTGGCGTTGGGGCGGATAGAGGAAGCCGCAGGGTTGGCGGAAACCCTACACTCCCGCTGGCCGAAGGATCAGATGCGGATTGCTCTTATGGCGACGGCATGGCGCCTGCTGGGCGATCCACGCTACGCTGAGCTTTACGACTACGCCGCCTTCGTCCGGGGCTGGACCATCGACACGCCCAAGGGCTGGCGAAATCTCACAAGCTATCTAGCCGATCTCAAGGGTGGGCTCGACGCCATGCACAGCGCCAAAACCCATCCCGTCGGTCAGTCGCTGCGCCACGGCACCCAGACCAACGAAAACCTCTTGGCCGCCACCCATCCGGCCATCGCCGCCTTTTCTAAGGCTATCGAAGGGCCGATCCAGGCACATATGGCGGCGGTCGGGAAGGGCGAGGGGCCGCTACGCTCCCGCAATACCAGGACTTACGACATCGCGGGCATCTGGTCGGTGCGGCTAAGGCCGAACGGGTTCCACGTCGACCACGTGCATCCAGCGGGTTGGTTGTCCTCCGCGTGTTATATCGATCTACCTCACACCGTTGATGCGGGCGGGCGCGAGGGTTGGATCAAGTTCGGCGAGCCGGGGGTAGCGACGCTGCCCCGGTTGGAGCCGGAGCATTTCGTGAAGCCGGAGCCGGGTCTCCTGGTGCTGTTCCCCTCCTACGTGTGGCACGGCACGGTGCCCTTCTCCGGCGAGCAGACGCGGCTGACGGTGGCGTTTGACCTGTTGCCGAAAGAGACAGGGCTGGGACAGCGATAGCGCCTACGCCACCAGCCCCCGCACAGGCTGCGCCGCCGCGCTGTTGGGGAAGACCATGTTGTCGAGCGCCCGCTGGTCGACGCCCATGTGTTCCATCAGAACGCCCTTGAACACCGAGCGCACATCCAGGGTCGGCGCCAGGTCGCGGTTCTCGAATAGCCTGCCGCCTTGCAACGTCGGCCAATCGCCGATGATCCCGCCGCTCTTCAGGGCGCCCCCTGCCAGCACCATGCAGGACGCAGTGCCGTGATCGGTGCCGCCGGTGCCGTTGATGTGGGCGGTGCGGCCGAACTCGGTGGCCATGACGACGACGGTGTTCTTCCACTCCTCGCCCATACCGAGGCGCAGGCCATCGATCACCTGATCCACCAGCATCAGCCGCTGGGCCAGTTGCCCGTCCGCCGCCCCCTGGCGGGCGTGGGTGTCGAAACCGTCCAGCGACAGCACTGCGATGGACGGTCCGCCCGGCGCGGTCAGGAACTTGGCCGCGGTGTTGGCGAAGGCCTTTACGTCGCCCCCCGTGGGGGCCTTGCCGCCGTTGATAACGTCGATCCGGTTTTCCGTGGCGAGCCCGGTCGCCAGCGCCGAAGCCAGCAGGGGGTCGGAGGCGTAGAGGTCCATCAGCACCGTCGCGACCCGGTTGGTGGCGACGTTCAGCCGCCCGCCCGGCGACCAGGACTGCGCCTGCACAGGCCCCCGCAGAATCAAGGGCTCCTGCGCGCCGATGGACAGGGCGTCGATCTTCCGTTCCGGCTGTGCGGCCTGCAGCGTGCGGTTCAGCCAGCCGGTGGTGGACGAATAAAGCTGTGCGCCGCCGGTCTCCAGAAGGTCCTGCGCCTCGAAGTGGGAACGGATGCGTTGGGGAATGGCCACCGCGGGCGCGATCCGCGCCTGATTGTTCTGCATCAGGGCGTAGGTGGCCGCGAGCTTGGGATGCAGGCTGAACGTAGCGTCGATCTTCAACGCCTTGTCCGCCGGAATAGCGATGGCCCCGCGCAGGGCCTGATAGTCCGGGTCGCCGATGGGCGGGGCGAGCGAGAGGCCGTCGCAGGCGCCGCGCTGGATGATGACCACCAGCTTCTTTTTAGCAAAATCGGCTGCCGCCGCACCTCCTGCGACGCCGAGAAAGGTTGCGCCCATGCCGCTGGCGATGGCGGAGGCGATCAGGCTGCGGCGGGACATCGCCACCGCGCTGGAGGATGTGCGGGTCATCGGCGTTGGAACTCCGGGGACATAATCAGGATGGCGAAAGCCTCTGGACGGCTCTCGGCGCGGGTAACGGCTGTGAGGGTGGCGGGGGTCAGGCGTGCGCCCAGCGCCAGACGGGCTTCGTCCGGGGGCGGGGTCTGGGGCGTGTTGGCGGCGGCGAATCCCTGCGCCCAGGTCAGGCGCTTCACAATCGCATCCGGGGCCGCCCAGTCCGCCGCCACATCCGACCAGCCGTTGGGTTGCGGCGCGCCGAAGGGCCGCTGGCCGAGGGTGTTGAGCGGACCCACCACCTCCCTCGCCGGATTGCGGGGCGAAAAGCCCGCCGCGCGGTAGGTGGAGATGATGAACTCGTAGGGGGTCTTCAGCTTGCTCGCCTGGGGTTGGAAGGATTCGGGCGAGGTCACGAGAGTCTCGGCCACCTTCCCCAGGTCGCCATTGGTCTGCACGAAGGTATGCTCCAGGCGCGCCACAAGCGCCGGCGGAGGATCGTCGGCAACGAAGTGCGCAGCGATCTTGTGGGCGAGGCGTCGCGCAGTCTTGGGATTGGCGGCGAGGTCGAGGATCACCTTAGCGGCCTGGCGTCCGCCTTCGTCGCTATAGGTCTTGCCAAGCACCTTGCGGGCGCCGGGCTCATGGAAGTTGTCACGATACAGGAAGCCCCCGGACGGCACGCCGGAGTCGCGCTGGCCGCTGACCGACCAGCCTGTGAGTGCCCGAGCGAACTCGGTGACGTCGGCTTGGGTATAGCCGCCGTCCGCGCCAACACTGTGCAGCTCCATAATCTCCCGACCGAGGTTCTCGTTCAGCCCCCCGCCCCGGCGAAGACCCGCCTGGCTGCCCGGTCCGATCGATTGCGCCTGATCGAGATAGAGCAGCATCCCCGGGTGCATGGATGAGGCCAGCAGAAGTTCGGCGAAGGAGCCGAACACGTGCGGACGGATGGCCTCCCGCTCAAACGGGCCGACGGCGACGGTGGTGTCGAGGTTCTTAGCGGCGACGGTGAAATGGTTGGACCAGAACAGGGTCCAGCGTTCGCGAAAGCCTGCTGGCGTTTCAGCCGCGAGGCGCGCGCGGGCCAACGCCTCCTCCGCCGCCAGTTCAAAGATCGGCGCGGTTGCCTGGCGGCGCAGCTCGGGATCGTCCTTGGCGCCCTTTCTGGCTTGCTGGTAGTCGACGAAATGCCTGAAGGCGACCTGCATGGTCGGCAGGGGCTGGCCCACGCCGAAATCGAGGGTGTTGGCGGGCTGGAGCGGTTGGGGGGCAGGGACGGGCGCGCCCGCCTGCATCGTTCCCTCCGCCATGGTTCCTGGCTGAACCCCCGGCAAAACGGCGGTCTTGACGGCAACGGGGGGCGCCAGGGGAGGCAAGGGCGCGGAAACCGGTTGATCGCCGCCCTCGCGCCGGATCTGCGCCCGCAGCCAGCCGACGGGATCGTGCGATGCCTCGTCGATCTCGCCGGGCCGCGCGCCGAGCCCGAACCGAGTCACGGCGATTGCGCCATTGAGGGCTCTATCAGCCATTCGTATCCACTCCTCGCAAGCCTGCCCTCGCTGGCATAAGTAACGCGCTAGGCGGCGTGGTCCGTCGATCTGGAGCCTATAGTCGCACATGGCGCTTTCCGACGCAGACAGGATCGGCCTGATCCGGCGTTTCTACAAAACGGTTGAGCTTGGAGAGACTGAGGCAGGTTTCGCCATACTGCTCGACGGGCGCTCGGCAAAGACGCCTGCGGGCAAAGTGTTGGTCCTACCGGCGCAGGCCCTCGCCGATCTGATCGCAGCGGAATGGGCGGCGCAGGCGGTGAATATCGTGTTCGCCCGGATGCCCGCTACCCGGCTGGCGTTCACCGCCATCGACCGCTCCGGCGACGCGCGGGAGGGGATGGCGCAGGCGCTCGCGAAGCACGCTGAGGCGGACGCGCTTTGTTATCTGGCCGAGGGACCGCCCCGTCTCGTGCAGCGGCAGAACCAGGCATGGACCCCGTGGCGCGACTGGGCGGCGCGCGAGCTTGGCCTTCAGTTTATTCCGGCCACCGGGATCATCCACCAGCCTCAGCCCACCGAGACCCTTGCCTGCGTGGAAGCGCTCGCCGCCCAACTCGGTGACTTCCACCTCACGGCGCTTTTGTTCGCCGCCGGTATATACGAATCCGCCATCCTGGCGCTGGCGGTGCAGCGGCGGGCGTTGGACGCGGTGGAGGCGTTCGAGCTTTCCCGCCTCGATGAGGTCTTCCAGATTGAACAGTGGGGCCTCGATAGCGAAGCCGAGGCCCGCAACGTGAATCTCCGCACCGAGGCCGCCATGCTGGAGCAGTGGTTGGCTGCGCTTGACTGACTTTCCAAGGCGGAAAGTTTTTACTTGCCATTATGGAAAGTGATGATAGCTTTCCATCATGGAAAGTGGAGATCAGCCATGAGCGACCCTTCGGATACCTTCAACCCCACCCAGGCGCTCGACGCCGTGCACAGCACCCGCGCCGACCTCGCCTCGCGTCTGGACGAGGGCTCCTGGCGCTACGACCTGATCTATTCGGGACTCGCCGGAGTGATCGTCGGCGGCCAGGCGTTGCCGATGGGATGGAACGCCCTGGCGTCGGTGGTTGGCGCGGGCGCACTCGGTCTTCTGGCCCGTGACTGGGCCCGGCGGAAGGGCGTGTGGGTCTGCGGTGTCACGCCCCGGCGGGCGCGCTGGGTATCGGTGGGGCTCGGCCTCGCCATAGGCGCGCTTTGTGCCGCCGTATTCTTCATGACTTACAACGGAGGATCACGCTGGATCGCACTACCAGCGGGCTTGGCGGCGGCGGTCGCCGCGCTGATCGGCTCACGGCTCTGGCGTCAGGTCTACCGCCGCGACCTGCAAGACGATTTCGCAGCGCCGAGAATGTCTATGGGGCTCCTCTTCCTCATGGGTCTTGCGGCAATGGTGGGATCTGGTCTCTCGCATCTCCTCAATACTGAGGAGATGGTGACGGCGTGGCTCCTCGGGGTCGGGATCGGCATGACCGGCATGGCGGCCTTCATGATGGCGCGGCGGCGGTTTCGTCAGGGGTTCGCCCGGTGATCAGCGTTCCGCAGTTCGACCCGGTGATTCACGCACCCGGCCGGTTGCAGATTTGCGCCCTCCTGTCGGCCACGGACAAGGCGGAGTTCGCCATGATCCGCGACGCGATCAGGGTGTCGGACTCAGTTCTCTCCAAACACCTGAAACTGCTTGAAGACGCTGACTATGTACGGGCCACAAAGGTGGCGGCGGGGGGTCGCCTGCGCACCTGGCTCACCCTCACCAATGAAGGAAAACGCGCCTTCGCTGGCCATGTGGCCGAGCTGAACCGGTTGGCGACGCTGGTTCGCGCGGCGGAGTAGCGGGGCCGATCAGGCGGGCTTGAGCCACAGGGTGTCGAGCTGCCCCGCCCTGCGCCGGGCTTGTCACGCCTGCGGCCCTCTTCTACCACCGCACACAGAGGAAATCGGCCAGATCCATTCCCAAGGGGCGTTCCGTGCAGCACATCATCGAAGAGCTTGAGCGGCGGCGGGCGCAGGCGCGGGCCGGCGGAGGCGAGAAACGCACCGCCGCCCAGCACGCCAAGGGCAAGCTGACCGCCCGTGAGCGCATCGACCTTCTGCTCGACGAGGGATCGTTCGAGGAGTTCGATATGTTCGTCGAACACCGCAGCCACGACTTCGGCATGGCCGAGCAGCGCGTGCCGGGCGACGGGGTCGTCACCGGCTGGGGCACGATCAACGGGCGGGTGGTCTACGTCTTCTCCAAGGATTTCACGGTGTTTGGCGGCTCGCTCTCGGGCGCCCACGCCGAGAAGATCGTCAAGGTGCAGAGACAGGCGATGAAGGTCGGCGCGCCGATCATCGGCCTGTTCGACGCGGGCGGCGCGCGGATCCAGGAAGGTGTTGAAAGCCTCGCCGGTTACGCTGACATCTTCCTCGAAAACGTCATGGCCTCGGGCGTGATTCCCCAGATCAGCGTCATCATGGGGCCGTGCGCCGGGGGCGACGTCTATTCCCCGGCGATGACCGACTTCATCTTCATGGTGCGCGACACGAGCTATATGTTCGTCACCGGCCCGGACGTGGTGAAGACCGTCACCAACGAGATCGTCACCGCCGAGGAGTTGGGCGGGGCGCGGGTTCACACCTCAAAATCCGGCGTCGCGGAAGGCGCGTTCGACAACGATATCGAAGCCATGACCCAGGTTCGGCGGCTGGTGGATTTCCTGCCCGCGTCCAATCGCTCAAAGCCGCCGGTGCTGGAAAGCTACGACGAGGTGGACCGGGAGGAGCCCTCGCTCGACACTCTGGTTCCCGCCAATCCCAACAAGCCCTACGACATGAAGGAACTGATACTCAAGCTCGTGGACGAGGCGGATTTCTTCGAAATTTCAAGCGAGTGGGCGCGAAACATCATCACTGGGTTCGCCCGCCTCGATGGCGAGAGCATCGGCGTGGTAGCCAACCAGCCCCAAGTGCTGGCCGGCGTGCTGGACATCGATGCGTCGAGGAAAGCGGCCCGCTTCGTGCGCTTCTGCGACGCCTTCAACATCCCGATCCTGACGTTGGTGGATGTGCCGGGCTTCATGCCCGGCACCAAGCAGGAGTACGGCGGCCTGATCAAACACGGCGCCAAACTGCTGTTCGCCTATGCCGAGGCGACGGTGCCCAAGATCACGCTCATTACCCGCAAGGCCTACGGTGGGGCCTATGACGTGATGAGTTCAAAGCATTTGCGCGGCGATTTCAACTACGCCTGGCCCACCGCCGAGATCGCGGTGATGGGCGCCAAGGGGGCTGTGGAGATCATCTTCCGCGCCGAAGCCAAGGACCCTGAAGCGCTTGCGGCGCGCGAAGCCGAATACAAGGCGAGATTCGCCAACCCCTTCGTCGCGGCGTCGCGCGGCTATATCGACGACGTGATCTCGCCAAGGGAAACGCGGCGCCGGATCGTGCGGGCGCTCAAGAGCCTGAAGGGGAAGAAGCTGGAGAACCCCTGGAAGAAGCACGACAATATTCCGTTGTGAGGGAGCATGGACCCTAGGGACAAGTCCTAGGGTGACGGAATTAAGGGGTGGAGCGAACCGAAACCGCGGTCCCCAATGCCGCCTCCAAATCCGCCAGCAACTGCTCCTCTCCCGTCACCTTGATCGCCGCCATTCCCATCTGCGCCGCCGGTTTGCAGTTCACGCCGAGGTCGTCGAGGTAGACGCAGGCGGCGGGCTCGACGGCGAGCAACTCGCACATCATCTGGTAGATGCGAGGATCGGGCTTTCGCACCCCAGCCTTGGAGCTTTCGATCACCGCGTCGAACTGCGCCATTATGGCGGCGACCTGGGCGGCTTTCCCGGACGAGGAGGCCATTCCCATGCCCTGGCCGGTCTGGACGTTGTTGGTGATGCAGCCGGTCTTGAAGCCGCGCGCCTTGATGGCCTTCAGCGCCTCGACCACCTTGGGTCGCACATCGCCGGAGAGAAGCGGCAAGACGTCGGCGCCCCGCACCGGATGGCCCAGCGCCGTCGCCTCCTTCAGAAACATCGCGTCGAACTCAGCGGCGCTGATCTCCGCGCGTTCGAACAGGGCCCAGGCGTTGTCATGCGGGTTGGTGGCGTTGACGGTGCGGATGAAGTCGGTCGGCAGGCCACGTTCGGCCTCATAGCGATTGAACGCCTCGAACGGCGAGGTGGTGAACACCCCGCCGAAGTCCCAGATCACCGCCTCGATCTTAGCCATGAAACAGACTTATCCCCCTCGGTTCGCGCGGGGGGACAATAGCGGCTTCCAAGTCTGGCAGAAGGGCGCGCGGGCGCTCAATCGACATAAGGGAGGAAGATCGCCATGCGTTATGGATACATCTGACGCCGTATTGCACTCTTTGCACTCGATATTGAGGGTGCAAACTTTGCGTTCGCCGAGCGTGGACGAAACGGCGACCCGGCGCGGCCCCTCCGCCGCCAGCCAGCTATCCCCGCACGTCCCGGCAAGCGACTTGCTCTCCTGCCACGCGAGCGGTTGGCGGTGTGCCGAAACGATCCGCGGCCGAAACTGTAAGAGGGTGCGTCCCATGCGTCTGCAAAGCTTCCTGATCACCGCCGCGCTGATGGCCCTCGCCGCGCCCTTGACGGCGTGCGCGAGCCAGCCGTCTGACTATTCCAACGCTGGCTTCACCGCCGGATACGGCGCGCAGGCGAGTGGTGAAGCGCGTTACGAGCAGGCTTCATACGGCCATACATCAACGGTGGAAGGGCTCTTGTCTGAGCCCCCCGCCAACGCCCACGCGGGCGAGTGCTACGCCAAGGTCACTGTGCCGGGACAGCCGGTCTATGGCCCGCCCGCCGGACCGCACCTGAAATGGGTGCAGAATCCGCCTCAGCCGGGAACCATCGGGCCGGTGTGGTGTCAGGTTTGGGAACAGGGGTATCAGCCCACCGTCTCCATGACGCCCGAACGCTACGGCTGGATCCGCGTCATCTGCGACAAGGACGCCACGCGCGAGAAGATCGGCCACATCCAGCATCGGCTGCACGACTATGGCGACTATCAGGGCGGCTATGAGGGTCAGTACGACGCCTCCACCGCCGCCGCCGTGACGCGGTTCCAGCGCGAACACCACATCGAACACGGGGGCTATCTCAGCTATCAGACCATGACAGCGCTGGAAGCGGCCCCGCCACCCGTTCCGCAATTCGCAGCCGCGTCAAGCTACGCGCAAGTTCAAAGCTATGGTTATTCAATGGGTTATGCGTCTGGGCAGGGCTACAACTACGCGCCGCAACCCTGCGCCGGGCCGTGCCAGCCGCCCGTCGTTCAGCTGCCGTGCCCCGGACCCTGCGCCGGACAGGGCGGTTACGGTCAACCCGGAAACGGCGGCCAAGGCGGGCGTCGCTGGATGAATTGGGCGGGCAAGACGGGGTTCTAGCGCCCCCGAAACTCCGGCTTTCGCTTCTCCACGAACGCCGCCATGCCTTCCTTCTGATCATCGAAGGCGAAGAGGGAGTGGAACAGGCGCCGCTCCAACGCCACGCCCTGGGTCAGGGTGGTCTCATAGGCCGCCCCGACCATCTCCTTGTTCATCATGACGGCGAGAGGCGACTGGGCGGCGATCTTCTTGGCGGCGGTCATCGCCTCCTCGATCAGCTTGTCAGCGGGGACAATACGGGAGACCAGGCCTGCGCGCTCAGCTTCCGCCGCGTCCATCATCCGCCCGGTCAGGATCATGTCCATGGCCTTGGACTTGCCGACGAAGCGGGTCAGGCGCTGGGTGCCGCCGATGCCGGGCGCGACGCCGAGGTTGATCTCCGGCTGGCCGAACTTGGCGGTCTCGGCGGCGATGATGAAGTCACACATCATCGCTAACTCGCACCCGCCGCCCAGCGCGTAGCCCGCCACCGCCGCGATCACCGGCTTCCTGAACCGCTCCAGCCGCCGGGCCGGGGCGGTAAAAAAGTCCTCCTTGAACATATCCGCATAGCTCTTGGACGACATCTCCTTGATGTCCGCCCCCGCCGCGAAGGCGCGCTCCGAGCCCGTCAGCACGACGCAGCCTATGGCGCTATCGGCCTCCAGAACGTCAAGCAGGGCGGCGAGTTCGCCGAGGAGCTGCGAGTTCAGGGCGTTCAGCGCCTCGGGTCTGTTCAGGCGGACAAGCGCGACCCCGTCGGTGCGTTCGATGAGCAGGGTCTGGTAGGCGGCGTCGAACATGGGGCGGTTCCGGTCGGTGAATGGGAGCGTTTCTAACCTACCCCGACGCCAGTGGGCTATGGCCCCTCTACCGTCATGCCGCGCTTTCTCAACAGGGCAGGCACCCCGTCCGGCCCGACCAGGTTGGCGATCTCCACCACCACCAAGACGTTGCGCGATCCCTGCGCCATCTTAGCAATCTGATCCACCCAACGGCGGGGACGGTCGACTCGCAGGCGCTGGTAGATGGTCGGGGCGTCGATCCTCATCGGATCAGCGCGGTTCTTTTCGACCCAGTTGAGATCTCCCGCCACCCAGGCTTCGGCGTAGCGATGATTCTCAGCAGGGTTCTCATAGCGGCTCAGCGCCCGTTCCAGATTAGCGATCTGCTCATTCGGAGGCGCGCTGACGATGTCTTTCAAGTCTTCTTCCATGTTGTCGAAGCCGTGGCGTGGGGCGCTTTTGGCGGCGGAAATAACATATTGCTCCACAGCTCCTGGCTTAAGGGTGCCTTCCTTGCGGGCCAGCGCCAATTCCACATCCGCCCGCCAAGGTTTCATGCGGTCGATCTTTTCCATTGTCACCCCGGCCTTGCCCGCCACCCGTGCAAGCCGCGCGGCAGCGTCGGGCGATAGCTTGGCGGAAAGCTTCTGACCGTCCGGCAACCAGCCTTGGGTGGTGAGCGTCGACATCAGACGGATGGCTGTGATCGGACCGGGAAGACCCAACGGCGCCTCAAACCAAACCTCCTGCGCCGCCATGGTTGCGCGCTCGAGCGCAGGCGTTTTCCATTTGGCGTCCCCGACCATGGAGGGCGGGACGACGCCGAAGATCGAGACCGTGGCGTGAGGTCCAGCCACCCTCCACATGGGCGGCTCGGCGGACGCTGCGCCTGCTGCCAGGAGGCCGAAAATGGCGCAGACCGCTCCCGAAAGCGTCCTGCGGCGTTCGGTGGTTGAATGGTTCATCAATGCTCCGTTCCGGCTCGTTCGACTTTGACGCCCCGCGCCCGCAACAGGGCGGGCACGCCCTCGGGTCCGACCAGATGACCGACGCCCACCACAACCACGATACGCTTTTTACCGCCCAGCAGATGCACGATCTGATCGGCGAAATGACGGTTGCGGTCGGCCACCAGGGTGCGATAGGCGCCCGGCGCGTCCTTATTCATCGGCTCGATAGCCTCCTCGACCACCGCCTTTTCGTCCCCGCGCAGCCAGGCGGCGACGATCTTGTCGAAGCTGTCCGGCTCTTCCTCGATTTCACGCAGGGTCTCGGCAAGTGAGGCGGTCTGATCCTTCAACGAGGCGTCGGCGAAAAAGCCGATCTGCTGCTCCACTGTCTCGAAGGCCTGCCGTTCCGTTGTGGGCGGGACCTCCGCCGAGACTTGCATCTCCACCCCGTCGCCCGCGTCCGCGCCGCGTTTCTGGTAGTAGGTCACGGAGATCAGGGTCGCGGCCAACCAGGGCTGGAACCTGTCGATCACCGCAGGGGACAGGCCCTCGGCCGCCTCCACCCGGTGCAGGCGCGTGCGGGCGGCGGGGGTGAGCAGGGCGTCGAGAGACTGACCGGTGGTCAAAAGTCCCCGGCGCATGGCCACCGCGCCCGCCGAAGCCTGCGTCGCCGCATCAACGGGAATCTCGAACCAGACCGCGTCGGCGTGCTTCAGCGCGCTTTCGAGCGCCGGGGTCTTCCACTTTGCGCTCTGGGCCAGAAGGTGCACTGAGCCGAACAGGGTGACGCTGGCGGTGGCGCTCCTGACGGTCCAGATCGGTGGGTCCGCGCGCGCCGTGGCGGGGGCGAGCGCGACAAGGAGGGCGCCGAGAAGGGGAAGGCGGTTCATGGTTGGACTCTACCCTGCCGTCGGGCCAATTTGCGACGAACAACCGTCTTCATCGCTGGCATTTGGGGCAAAAGAAGGTGGAGCGGCCGCCTTGCACGATGCGGCGCACCGCTCCTGTGCACCTGGGGTTGGGGCAGGGGTCTTCTTCTTTGTCGTAGACCCTGAAGCGATGCTGGAAATAGCCAAGCTCGCCATCCGCCGCGCGAAAGTCCTGCAGTGTGGAACCGCCCGCCGCGATGGCCTCCTCCAGCACTTGTCGCACCACCTCGACCAGCCGTTTGATCTCGCCGGGCTTCAGCGATCCCGCCGCTCGCTCTGGATGGATATGCGCCCGATGAAGCGCTTCGGAGACGTAGATGTTGCCGAGCCCCGCGACGACGCGCTGGTCCAGCAGTGTGACCTTGATGTTCTGCTTTCGGCTCGCGATCGCCGCCGCCAGCGTTTTCGGGTTGAAGTCAGGGCCGAGCGGCTCTGGTCCCAGCCCGGCGAACCACGGGTGCTGCGTCAGGGCGGTGGTGGCGATCAGATCCATGTAGCCAAAGCGGCGAGCGTCGTTGAAGGCAATGCGGCCCCCGCGATCAGTCTCCAACACGACGTGAGTGTGCTTGGGATCGTCTCCAACATCATGGTGAAAACCGCCCGGCTGATGCGCGCCGACCATGAACCGTCCGGTCATGCCCAGATGCGCGACCAGCGTCTCGCCGGTATCCAGCCGCGCCAGAAGATATTTGGCTCGCCGCTCCAGCACCTCCACGGTCCCGCCCGTGAGGCGGCGAACGAAGTCGTCGGGCAACGGAAAGCGCAGGTCGGGGCGGTTCTGGATCACCCGCGTCAGGCGCGCACCTTCGAGGTGCGGGGCGAG
>JBBQLP010000017.1:0-52221 GCA_038327995.1 Caulobacterales bacterium
AGTTTCCCTGTGTTGTTCCGAACCAAAAGGCACGTTCCCACGTGTTACTCACCCGTCCGCCACTAATCCCGAAGGATCCGTTCGACTTGCATGTGTTAAGCCTGCCGCCAGCGTTCGCTCTGAGCCAGGATCAAACTCTCAAGTTGAGTTGACATTCTGACCTAAGCTAATCGACCGAAGTCGATTGGCGATTAGTTCTGCATAGTATCTTGACGAGTTCCCATAATTCCGGCGTCCGAACCGAGGCTCGGAAACCGTATTCATGGTGTCTTCAAGAGACCGCATTTGTCAGCGTCGAGATGACCCGTGAGGTCATCGCCAGAACGCCGCCGCCTGCGTTTCTCTTTCCAAATCAACGATGTCAAAGACCAGAACCACCTGAATGGCTCCACCGTTTTGCGCCCGGTGGCGGCGAAGAGCGGCGTGTTTAGTCGCCGGTAATTTCCGTGTCAACCGGACTTTTTCAAAGCATTTCAGTCAAAGCCGAAGACCAGGAAAAAGACAAAAATAACACCGTGGGCCGCCGAGGCTGCCCTCTTAAAGTTCGGTGTGATTCGATTGGAGCGCGGAGGATAGTCGCGAAAGTTTCAGAAATCAAGGGGCCGGGTGGGCCCCTCGAAGTCCGGTTCGCAACCGCCTTCGAGCGAGGGGCGGCTTCTACGTGGCCAATCGGCGATTGGCAAGCTTTGTCTCAGCCTGCGGTGATATAATTCTTCAGGGTTTGCGCCTCCGCCTCGGTTTCGGCGATCTTCGCCTTCACAAGATCACCAATAGAGACGATGCCCACCAGCCGCCCCTCCTTGCACACCGGAAGGTGACGGATACGCCGGTCGGTCATGCGGGCCAGCAGCCGATCGACCGTTTCGGAGGGTTCGGCGAACACCACGTCGGCGGACATACAGGTAGAGATGGTCTGACCCAGCCCTTCCCCGCCTCCCTTGGCTACCACGCGCACCACGTCGCGTTCGGACAGTATGCCGACCACCTTATCGTCGGCATCCATAACGACCATCGCGCCGACCCGGCGGGTGTGCAGCAACGCCGCAGCCGAGCCCACGGTCTCGTCCGGACCGATGGTGAAAACGGCATCGCCTTTGGTCTTGAGAATCTGGGAAACGAGCATGGCGATCACTCCCTTGCTCCGGCTTTTAGCATCCGGCTCAATGAAGGGTCTCGCAAAAGAGAAAGCGAATCAATAATCTTGATTCGGCCGGACCGGGTCAATCCGGGCGATCAGATGCGCACGCCGCCCGCCGCCCGTAGAAAAGGACCAATCAGGAACAGCCCCGCGAAATAGCCCGCGATATGGGCTTCCCAGGCGACGGATGCCCCCGGCGCGCCAAAACCGCCGTTCAGTCCAAACAGACCCACCAGGACATTCATCACGATCCACGCCGCCCCCATGGACACGACGGTGGGGCTCCAGAACGGCGCAAGCCCTTTCTCTCGACCCACCATGCGCGAGGTCGCGCCATAAAAGCCCGCTATGCCCCCGGACGCCCCGATAACGGGATGCAAGTCTGATAGGTGCCGGATCGCATATCCGAGATTACCCAGAAGGCCGCAGACCAGAAAGAGCAGAAAAAACAGCGCAGAGCCCCGGCCCCGAGGCCCCACCGCCCGCGCCACGGGCGTGCAAAACGCCAAGGCGAACAGGCTGTTGAAAAGCACGTGCGACCAACTTCCGTGGACGAACAGCGCAGTCACCAGCCCGAAGAAATGTCCGTTGAACAGCTCGGCTGGCGTAAAGCTGAACGCGTTCGCTATGCCGTCCGGGTCGCCGCTGAAACTCTGCGCCATATAGAGAGCGACCAGCACGCCGACCAGCAGCACGGGCTGCCAAGGCGCGCGCGACAGCGGTTCGCGCGCCGTTGGCGGCTCGTTTCGCCTGGAGCCCCACGGATCGACTGTCCCGTCCGGGACCCCTTCGCCATCGCTCAACGACTCACGCTCCGCCCGTTAACTTTGCACAGCCCCAGCAGACGCTTACGCCTTGGCGCGCCCCACGCAACCGATCTGCGCATTTAAGCGTGCTTTCTCCGTCGTTAACGCGGCGGTGACGTCATTCGGGCCAGAATAAGCGTGCCGGAAATGGAAATGGACGGGATGGCCCCGCTGTACCGAAACGGCACGATTCTTGCTTAACGGCGAGAGCGAACAGGGAGCGAGCCACTATGGCGCGATCAGGAACGACAGCAGCCGTGGTTGGCGTCATCACCCTAGGAATGGCGGGCGTCGCTTCGGCGCAGTCCGGTTCGAACACCGCTTCGCAGTTCACCCGCGGCTTCGGCGGCGGACCCAGCCAGTTCGAGCAGCCCGTGAACGTCTCCACCCGCGACGCCAACGGCAATATGACCATCATCAACGGCGTGCTGCGGGGTGTTGAAGGCAGCATCTTCGCCAACGCTACCGGCGCTTCGACATCGACAAGCGGCGCGGGTTCTAGCGCGACGGGCAACGGAACAGGCCTCGCCACCGCCATCGGCAACAACCTCGTGGTGGTGACTCAGGGCTCCTACAATACGGTCATCGTCAACGCGACGCAGACAAATACCGGCGCAATCACGGCGACGACACAAGTGCTTAACGGGAAGGTAGATCTCAATGGCGGCCCGTAGTCCCCGCGCTGTTCCGCGTCGGCGCGTGCGCGCCATAGCGCTGCTCAGCGTCGCAGCCATCAGTCTCTCCGCGTGCGTCTCTCCCGTCGCCGGACCGAACGGGCTCTACGCCACCCCCATCGGCAACGCGCCTGTAACGTCGAACGGCACGCCTTATTCCTCCGCCCTGGTCTGCCTCGCTTCCTACGCTCAGCGTTACAATGTCCACGCCCCGCGCATCGCGGTGGGCCGGATCGCCGACTACACCGGCAAGGCCGAGGACAACGGCGGACGCGAGATCACCCAGGGCGCCTCGCTGATGGCGATCTCGGCGCTGGCCAAGGCGGGCGTGCCGCTGGTGGAGCGCTACGACACCTCAGTTTCGGAGATGGAGCTGAAATATGCCAACAACAAACTGATCTCCGATCAGGCGCCGCCCGTGGCCGGAGGGGGTGCGCCCTACCGAAAGATCTTCGCGGGACAAATTCGAGGGTCGGATTTCTACCTCGTCGGCGGAGTCACTGAGCTCAACTACAACATTAAGTCGGTCGGGCTGGATGTGGCGGGCGGCAAGCAGACCGCCACCAGGGGGTCGGGCCAAGCCACCGGACAAGTATACGTGATGAATGTTGCCCTCGACTTGCGCCTGATCGACAGCCGCACAGAAGAGGTAGTCGACGTCGCGTCCTACCAGAAACAGATCATCGGGCGGCAGGTAGGCGCGGGCTATTTCCAGTTCTTTGGTACGAACGTCATCAACGTCTCCGTCGGTCAGGGAGGGTTGGAGCCAGTGCAACTGGCTGTGCGCTCGGTGATCGAGCGGGCGGTGGTGGAGATGGTCGCCAACATCTACGGCGCTCCGGGACCGGGTGCCTGCATCGGCGCCGACCCCCTTGGGACCGACGGCGTCACCGGCGGTTTCACCCCCGCATACGACAATCTGGATCGCAACAATGCGCGCACTCGCCAAGACCCGTCTCGCTGGAACAGCCATCGCGATCCTGCCGTGGCTGCTGCTCTGCGGGGTCGCTACTAGCCAGACCACCGCGCCGCCTTCGCAGGTGGTGATCGACCAGGTGCAACTGGGCGACGTGACCGCCGTGCAGACCCTGCACGTGGTGGACACGCCCACATCGACCACCGCCGCCACTACCTCGGTCGGCAACAGCGGGCTCGGTACAGCCGACCACGCCGACCTGGACTATCGGGCGACGCAGCGGCTGTCGGGCGGCAGTCATGCACTGGCGAACATTACGGTCGACAACAGCGCGGGAGATGAGTTCGACGCCTCCACTTCGGCCACCGGCAACACTGGTACGGCGAGCAACTGCTGCGGCGCGCTGACGGGTTCGGTTGTGCAGACCATCGACGCTGGCAAGACCGTCACCGCTGAAACCTACTCTGTGGTCAGCGGCCCGGACTCGACGGGCGTGGTGAACATTGGCTCTAGCGCCATTGGCAACACCCAGGGATGGGAAAACAACAGCGGCTCGATCACCTCCAGCACCACGCAGACGCATAGTGGGGACACCTACGCCGCCATCGGCGCGAGCGGCGGCGCGGTAGACGGACCGGCGACCTATTCAGCCACCGCTGTCGCCAACAACGTCACCGCCGATGCGGGCAGCGCGCCGGTCGCCATGACGGTAGACCAGACCGCCAGCGGGGGAACACGCACGCGGGCGGGTGTAGACGTTTCACAGACGTCAGGGTCGGATGTCGTCGTCGCCGCGACCGCCACCAACAATAACATCAACGTCACCTCGGACGGCTTCGACGCTTCGCTCGTCTCCCGCCAGACCAGCGGAACCAAGGTGGAGGCTGACGCCAACCTGACGCTCGGAAGTTGGTCGGGCACAGCGGTCGTGTCCGGCTACGGCGTCGCCAACTCGGCCATTGTTTCCAACAGCGGGCCCTCCACCGAGATCGACGGGACGCAGACCAATTCGAGCGGAGTTCTGGTAACGACCAGCTTCACCGGCGGATCGGATGGCGCGGACGCGACCGCTATCTCCACGGCGGCGGGCAACGCCTACTCCGGCTACGCCTGCCCGGACTGCAACGGCACGGTCAGCGCAACGCTGCATCAGGCGAACAATTTCGGCGTGACAGGCTCGACGGTCATTTCCACATCCAGCCAGGGCGCGATCACCGGCGTCGCCTCGGCGGTTGGCAATACGGCGACGTTTCAAAGCCACCGTCCCTAGTCCCTCCACCCCCCAAATTAATTTTCGGTAAGATTGCGGCTCGGCCATTCGCGCGGTGTATCTGCACGCCTAGGGTGACATTCTAGGCGTCCGACATCCGGCCCCATCCCATCACAAGCGAGATTTCATGAGCCGTTTCCTCCGCTTGGCCTTAGCCGCCAGCGCGTCGCTAACCCTCGCCCTCCCGTTCGCCACCACCGCCCTCGCCCAGAACGTCGGCTGGCCCCAGGCCAGTAGCGACATCAAGGCCGATCCCGCCGTGCGTTTCGGTGAACTGGCGAACGGGATGCGCTACGCGATCATGAAGAACGCCACGCCGCCGCACGAGACCTCGATCCGTCTGCGCATCGGTTCAGGCTCGCTGGAAGAAAAGGACGACCAGCAGGGCCTCGCTCACTTCCTCGAACATATGGCGTTCAAGGGCTCGAAGAACGTGCCCGAAGGCGAGATGGTCAAGCTTCTGCAACGGCATGGTCTGGCGTTCGGCCCTGACACCAACGCCTTCACCGCCCATACGCAGACCGTCTTCATGCTCGATTTGCCGGAGAGCGATCAAGAAACCCTCGACCTCGGTCTGATGCTGATGCGGGAGACGGCGAGCAATCTGACCCTTTCTCAAACCGCGATGGATCCTGAGCGCGGCGTGGTTCTCTCCGAGGAGCGGGTTCGCGACACGCCCGACTATGAAGCCTTCAAGAAACGCCTCGATTTCCTGATGCAAGGGCAACTGGCGCCCAACCGCCTGCCCATCGGCAAGGTCGAGGTGTTGCAGACTGCACCGGTCAGCCGCATCCGCAGTTACTACGAGGCCAACTACCGACCGGAACGCGCCACACTGATCGTGGTCGGCGACGTAGATGTCGATGCGATGGAAGCAAAGATCAAGGCGCGTTTCTCCGACTGGCGCGGGGTGGGAGCCCCCACGGCGGAGCCAAACTATGGCGCGGTCGCCTTGCGCGGCGAGCAGAGCCAGGTCGTCGTTCGGCCGGGGAATGTCCTGTCATTGCAGGTCGTCTGGACCGCTCCGCATGACACCGCGCCAGACACCCGGGCGAAGGAGAAGCGGGATACGATCGAGTCGCTCGGTTTCGCTGTCCTGAACCGCCGTTTCGGACGGATCGCGCAAGGCGACAACGCCCCGTTCGTCTCGGCGGGGGCTGGGCGGGCGGATCAGCTCAAATCGATCAGGCTGGCGTCGCTCTCCGTCAACCCCAAGGGATCGGACTGGAAGAGTGGGCTGTTGGCGGCCGAGACCGCCCGGCGGCAAATCCTGCAATACGGCGTCCAGCCCGCTGAGCTTGCGCGTGAAATCACTGTCATGCGCGAAAGCTATCGCCAGGCGGTTGCCAGCGCGGCCACTCGGCGCACGCCGACCCTGGCGCAGGCAATGGCGGCCGCTGTCGATGCTGACGACGTGATCCCGACCCCCGCCGAAAACCTCGCCCTGTTCGAGAATGCGGTGCTGGACCTGAAGGTTGAGACGGTCAACGCCGCGCTACGCCATGCCTTCGAGGGTCAGGGACCGCTGCTGTCGCTGGTCAGCCCTACCCCCATCGCCGGAGATGAAGGGGCGCTCGCCGCCGCCTTCCACGAGGCGGACGCCGCGCCGATCACCGCGCCAGAGAGCTTCGCCACCAAGGCGTGGCCTTACGGCTATTTCGGAACGCCTGGACGCGTGGTTGAACGCAAAGAGGTCGCCGACCTCGGTGTGACCTTCGTGCGGTTCCAGAACGGGGTGAGGTTGACGTTCAAGCCGACAGCCTTCCGCAAGGATCAGGTTCTCGTCTCGTTCCAGTTGCCGGGCGGCATCCTCGCCTTGCCCAAGGACCGGGGCAGCCCGGTCTGGGCGTCGCAGGCCCTGAGACTGGGCGGGTTGAAGGACATCAGCCTGGACGACGAGCAGCAGGTGCTGGCGGGCAAGGTCTATACCGTCGGCGTGAACCCGAGCGAGAAGGATTTCGTGCTGGGCGGCACGACCCGCCGCGCCGATCTCGACACCGAGATGCAGGTGCTGACCGCCTATCTCACCTCACCCGGCTGGCGGCCCGCAGGTTTCGAGCGGTTGCAGAAGGCGGTGGCCCCGCAAATCGACACTTTGGATTCCACCGCAGGCGGCGCGCTCGGGCGGCAATTGGAGGCCCTGCTCCATCCCGGCGATCACCGCTGGGACACCCCGACCAAGGCCGAAGTGGTCACGGCCAAGTTCTCCGACCTCCGCGCCATCTGGGACCCCGCGCTGGCCTCTGCGCCGGTCGAGGTGCTGGTCGTCGGCGATCTGACCGCGGACGAAGCCATCGCCGCCGTCGCCCGAACCGTGGGATCGCTGCCGCCACGCGCCCGCGCCGCCGCGCCCACAGGCGCCTCCCTACAGGTTCATTTTCCCGCCCCGACGAAGGAGCCCGTGGTGCTGCACCACAAGGGGCGGGTGGATCAGGCTGTGGTCTATGAAGCGTGGCCGACCAACGACTATTACGCCAATCCGCAGGAGGCCCGCACCGTCAGTCTGGCGACGGAGGTCATGCAGGATCGTCTGCTGCAGCGGCTGCGGATCGCAGAAGGCTCAACCTACTCCCCGTCCGCGTCGTCACGACCGTCCGACACCTTCCCGGGTTACGGCGTGGTTTCGGCGGCGGTAGAGACGCCTCCGGCCAGGATGGCGGGCTTCTTCGCGGCGACGGCGGACATCACGGCCGATCTGCGCAGCAAGCTCGTGAGCGCGGATGAACTGGAACGGGCGAGAAAGCCCCGTATGGAACAGATTCAGAAGGCGCAACAGACCAACGAATACTGGCTTGCGCGCTTGGCTGGCGCCCAGGACAACCCGGCCAAACTCGATGTCATCCGAAATTCCCTGACCGGCTACCAACAGGTGACACCGCAGGACATCCAGACCGTCTCGCGCAAATACCTGCGCGACGACAAGGCGTTCAAACTGGTGGTGGAGCCTGAGGCGGGCACGACCGCGAGCACCGCCAAATAGAGCTCAGGGGCGGTAGGCGATGACCTCGCCGCCGCTCGCCGCCGCCACGGTTTCGGTGCGGTAAGCGACGCAGACCTGGGCGCCGCCAAGGGCCAGCACCTTGATGCCCGCCCCGTAGCGGCGCAACAGCGAGCGTTCGTTGCAGTCGCGTGCAGGCGCTTGGGGGCGACACTGAAGCGCGCCCGAGGCGGAATGGTAGAGCGCCTCGCTCTTCTGGCAGACGATCGTCTGACCGTGGTTGAAGTCTGCCTGGCCGGAGAAATCAGCCACCGTATATTGCATTCGCGCCCCGGCGATGCAGCGGAACACCTCGCCCTCATACCCCGGCGCGACAGCGCGGTCGGGGGAGGTTTGAGAAGCCGGGTGCGGCACCGCTTTGTCGTCGAGGCATACCGCCTGGATCGCTACCTGCCGCACCACGGCCTTGTAGGCGGCGCAGACCTGTCGGGTCAGGGTCTGGGCTTCGATCTTGATGTCGGGAATATCGGTGGTCACACCGCTCTCGGCAGACCAGCTTCCGCTCCCGCCGCCGCTGAAATTGCTGAGCAGCGCGCCATTGGTCAGCCCGGAACTCGAACCGGAGGTGGATACGTTCACCGATATGCTGCTGGAGACCCCTGCCGATGCGTCTGCGTTGCCGCTCGCCGAACTTGATCCCGAACCGCTGCCAGACCCGAACCCAACGCCAATGGAGGGGATGCCGATGCTGATACTCGGCGGCGTGATCGAGATACCCGGCACCTTGACCTGATGGGTGGTGGGCACACAACCGCACGTTCCGCCGGGCGCACCGGCCGTCGCCGCGCTTGCCGCCATGAGCGAGGCAGCAGCGCCAACCATCAATAATTTCAACGAATCAGGGCCCATCGCCGGGCTCCTCCGGGATCGATAATGATCCTCAGAAGTGAGCCGCAACCCCTTCGATCCCGTTAAAAACTCCCGCCCCTACGCCTCATTTCGGCACAAAAGCGGATGGCCCAACCCTTCCCTTGCAAGCCCCAGACGCTGTTTATGGCACGCAGGGGCGAGACGGATGTTTCATCCAAATACCCAGACGCTGATCAACACCTGGCTCCAGCATCGGGACGGCCGTCGCCTGCCTGCCCGCACGGACCTGTCGCCCATCGACCTCGGCCCCCTTCTGCCACAGGTCTTTATGCTGGGCCGCGAGCCGGATGGTGAAGAGGTTTTCCGTCTCTGCGGCGGGTTGATGGCCGACCTGCATGGGCGCGACCTCAGGGCCTCCAGCTTCTACGCTCTCTGGTCAAAGCTCGACCGACCACAGATCGCCGCCGCCCTGGCCCGTTCGCGTTCAGGCGCCGCGCCCACGGTGGTGACGGTCGACGCCTTTAACGATCGGGGCGAATCGATCGGGGTGGAGCTTTGCCTCGCGCCCTTGACCGGCCCCTCCGGCGAAGCAGACCGCACCCTTGGCCTCTACCAGCCGATCTCCACGGTCGCGCGCCTGACCGGGGCGCCCGTAAAGTCACTGGCGATCCGCAGCGTGATGCTCGTCGCCGACCCGGAGCCAGCCTTCCCGCGCCTCCGTCTGGTTGTCGACAACGGTCGCCGCGTCGCCTGATCAGGCTGCGACCGCTCTCCCGTCCTCGAACACCGGGGCTTCCTCGGGGGCGAGGGCGGGTTTGCCAAGGATCATATCCGCCGCCTTTTCCGCGATCATGATGGTCGGAGCGTTGGTGTTGCCGCCCACCAGGGTTGGCATGACGGAAGCGTCCACCACCCTGAGGCCCTGAAGACCGATCACGCGCAGTTCGTCGTCCACCACGGCCATGGGGTCGTCCGCCACCCCCATCCGGCAGGTGCCGACGGGGTGATAGATGGTCTCGCCGGTTTCGGCGATCCAGGAGTCGATCTCGGCGTCGGTGGAGACCCGCGCGCCCGGATTGCATTCGCCGCTGCGGTAGGGATCGAGGGCCGACTGATTGGCCACCGCGCGAGCGATCTTCACCCCTTCACGCAGCGCCCGCCGGTCTTCTTCAGTGGCCAGATAGTTGGGGGAGATCGTCGGATCGTCGGTCGGATCGGCGGAGCGCAGCCCGACCTTGCCCCGGCTCTCGGGCCGAAGCTGACAGACGTGGAGGGTGAACCCGTCCTCTGTTCCTGGCTGCTTACCATGATCTTTCATGATCGCCAGCACGACGTGGATCTGCAGGTCGGGCCGGTCAAGGTCGGGGCGCGACTTCAGAAAGGCGCCGCTTTCCAGCCCGTTCATCCTCCCCGCCCCTTGGCCGCGCAGCATGTAGTTCAGGCCAATGAACAGCTTCTTGATCCCCTTAGTCATGGAATAGAGGGTCACAGGCTTGGGGCAGGTCCACGATAGCGTGACGTCGACGTGATCCTGCAGGTTCTCACCAACCCCCTTCAGGGTGTGCACCGGGGTCACGCCCGCCGCCTTCAGGGCATCCGGCTCGCCAATGCCAGAGAGTTGCAGGATATGCGGTGACTGCACAGCGCCCGCCGACAATAGCACCTCGCGGCTGGCCCGCGCGGTCTTCGGGGCAGCAGGAGTTCCCTGCGCATAATCGACCCCCACGGCCCGTCCGTGCTCGATGACGATGCGGGTGGTGCGAGCCTCGGTCTCGATCACCAGATTCGGGCGCTGGCTGGCGATGGGGCCGAGGTAGGCGGCGGCGGCGCTCCAGCGTTTGCCGTTGTGGATGGTCAGTTGGTAGGGCCCCCAACCTTCCTGCTGGAAACCATTGAAATCGGTGGTGGTCTTGTGGCCCGCCTGGGCGCCCGCCGCGATCATGCCCGCGAAGACTGGATTGTCGGCCTTGGCGTGGGAAATGTTCAGCGGACCCTCGCCGCCGTGGTAAGCGTCGGCTCCGGTATCCAGCGCCTCGGACTTTTTGAAGTAGGGCAGCACCTCCGCATAGCTCCAGCCCTTCAACCCCATCTGGCGCCACTGGTCATAGTCGCGGGCGTGTCCCCGGATGTAGATCATGCCGTTGATCGCGGAGGAGCCGCCAAGCCCCTTGCCGCGCGGCCACCAGAGTTTGCGGCCCATCAGATGCGCCTCCGGCTCGGTCCAGAAACCCCAGTTGGAGACACCCTTGTCTTTGATCAGTTCGCCCACACCCGCCGGCATCCGCACCAGCAGCGAGTCGTTCTTGCCCCCGGCCTCCAGCAACAGCACCCGGACCGATGGGTCTTCGCTCAGCCGGTTAGCCAGCACACAGCCTGCCGATCCTGCACCGATGATGATGTAGTCGAAGGTTTCCAAGGCTGTTGCGGTCGTGGCGGCGGTGGTCATGGCGGCGTTTCCTGGAGCAGTCTTATCGTTGATCACATGGTTGCGCGGCAACCGGCGACCGGCAAGGGGCGACGTAGGGTCGCAGCTCACGAAGTTTGCTTCCGGCCCTCCTCGTGATCCCGCAGCCCTCGCCAGCCTGTCACGCTTGTGGCACGAGTGACAGGACGCGGACGTGGCGGAATCGGTAGACGCAGCGGACTTAAAATCCGTTGGCCATAGGCCGTCCGGGTTCAATTCCCGGCGTCCGCACCAGCATATGTCGTCACCAGCGCCGGTTTGGCGCAAACCTAGGAGCCTCACCATGAAAGCCATCGCTCTCGCCGCCAGCCTCGCCCTTGCCGCCACGGGCGCCGCGACCTCCGCCAACGCGGGCTGCCTCGGCGGCGCTGTGGTCGGCGGGATCGGCGCGCACGTGGCTCTGCACGGCAAGCACACCGTCCTCGGCGCCGTCGCCGGTTGCGCGGTAGGTCATCACATGGCCGTCGTCGCCAAGCGCAGGAAGGCCGAAGAAAAGCGCGCCGCCATGGCGGGCCAGCCGGTCCACCATTAAATTCAGGTTCCTCCCCTTTGAAACGGGGAGGAACTACTCTTACACGTCGAAGCTGACGCCTTGCGCCAGGGGGAGCGACCGTCCGTAGTTTACCGTGTTGGTCGCGCGCCGCATATAGACGCGCCAGGAATCCGAGCCGGACTCGCGCCCTCCCCCGGTTTCCTTCTCGCCGCCGAACGCGCCGCCGATTTCCGCGCCTGAGGGGCCGATGTTGACGTTGGCGATGCCGCAGTCCGATCCGTCCGCCGCCAGAAACCGCTCGGCTTCGCGCAGGTCGTTGGTGAAGACCGACGACGACAGCCCCTGCGGCGCGGCGTTCTGGAGCGCGAAGGCGGCGTCCAGATCGGTGTAGCGCATCACGTAGAGGATCGGCGCGAAGGTCTCGCGCAGCACCAGGCTTGTCTGCTCCGGCATCTCAACAAGGGCGGGTCGGACGTAGCAACCGCGCTGACCTTCAACCGCCTCGCCACCATGAATGCGACCTCCAGCGGCTTTGGCTTCGGCCAGCGCGCGGGCCATGCCATCGGCTGCGCTCCGGTCGATCAAGGGCCCGATCAGGGTGCCCGCCGCGCGCGGGTCGCCGACCTTGACGCTCGCGTAGGCCGACTTCAGGCGCGGAAGGAGGACGTCGTAAACGCTCTCATGCACGAACAGGCGGCGGAGCGAGGTGCACCGCTGCCCCGCCGTACCCATGGCCGAGAAGGCGACGCCCCTCAGGGCAAGATCGAGGTCGGCGGTGGGGCAGACGATGGCGGCGTTGTTGCCGCCGAGTTCCAGAAGAGCACGGGCGAAGCGGGCGGCGAGCCGGGGTCCGACCTTGCGCCCCATGGCGGTCGATCCGGTGGCGGAGACCAGCGGCACGCGCGGATGATCCACCAGCGCCTCGCCCACATCCGCGCCGCCGATCAGGAGGGTAGAGAGGCCATCGGGCGCATCGCCAAACCGCGCCGCCGCCTTCTCGAACAGCGCCTGCACGGCGAGCGCGGTCAGCGGGGTCTTCTCCGAGGGCTTCCACACCACGCTGTTGCCGCAGACCAGCGCCAGCGCCGCGTTCCACGACCAGACGGCGACGGGAAAATTGAAGGCGGAGATCACGCCGACGACGCCCAGCGGATGCCATGTTTCCATCATCCGGTGCTCGGCTCGTTCGGTGACGATGGTCAAGCCGTAGAGTTGCCGTGAGAGCCCCACGGCGTAGTCGCAGATGTCGATCATCTCCTGTACTTCGCCCAGACCCTCGGAGACGATCTTTCCAGCTTCGAGCGTCACTAGGGCGGCGAGGTCGGGCTTGGCCGCGCGAAGCTCCTCGCCCAGCAGTCGCACGAGTTCGCCGCGCCGGGGGGCCGGAACCTTGCGCCACTTCAGGAAGGCTTCGTGAGCGCGGTCGATGGCGGCGTTTGCGGCTTCAGGGTTGGCTTGCGTGACCTCGGCCAGCACCTCACCATTGATCGGTGAGTGGGCGTGAAGCGAGCCTCCCTTGAGCGCGGAGACGGGCACGCCGAGGCGGGCCAGAAGGGTGCGGGCCTCCACCGCCAGACCAAGGTCGGATTTCGACAGGGGCGCGTTCATCAGGCGACTTCCAAGACCGGGCGTTGGAGGTGAGCCAGCGCTGGTTGCGCGGCGTCTTCGGGTCGGGCGTAGGCGCGTCCGAAGCGGTTGTCGAGGAAGGCGTGGAGGCCAATATCCTCCTGCAGGATCAATCCCGCCTGAGGCAGGGCGCCGTGAGCCAACAGGTCCAGCACCGCGCAAATGGCGCTGGCGGTGGTGATCTGGATGCCAGTGCGGGCTATGCCGTTGACCTCGGCAGCATAGATTTTGTGGGCGTAGGTCTCCTGCATCAACCGCCCGCCCCTCTGCCCGGAAACCGTGACGAATACGATCACTACGTCCTGCTGGGTCGAGGGCACCGCGCCTTCGAGAATGTCTTTCAGCACCGCACGGCGATTGCGCAGGCCGAGATCGTTCAGCAAGGTCTTCATGATCGCCGCGTGACCGGGATAGCGGATGGTGCGGTAGTTCAGGCTGCGCACCTTCCCCTCCAACGTGTCGCAAAGGGACCCAAGGCCGCCCGAGGTGTTGAACGCCTCATAGGTTACGCCGTCGAGGGCGAAGGTCTCGACCTCCTCCAGCGCCGTGGTTTCGCGCCGGTGCCCGTCGACGATGGCTTCGCACGGCTCGCAGTATTCGTTGATGACCCCATCGGTAGACCAGGTGAGGTTGTAACCAAGCGCGTTGGAGGGGAAGGTCGGCAGCGCGCCTACCCGCATCCGCACCTCGTCGAGCGTGTCGAACCGGCGCGCAAGATCGTGGGCGACGATGGTGATGAAGCCGGGGGCCAGACCGCACTGTGGAATGAAGGCGGTCTTTGCTCCCTCGGCCAGGGCGCGCACGGCGCGAGTGGAGGCCACGTCTTCGGTGAGGTCGAGATAGTGCACGCCCGCGTCCTTGGCGGCCGAGGCGATTCGGGTGGTGAGGTGATAGGGCGCGGCGCTGAGCACGGCGAACTGGCCCGCGAGCGCGTCCTTCAGGGCGGCGTCATCGCTGATGTCGAGGGGCAGGCGCACAATCCGGGCGCGGGTCTCGATGCGGGCGAGCTGCGCCGGATCGCGGTCGGCGACGGTGACGCGGTAGTCGCCCGACGAGGCCAGAAGGTCGGCGATCATGCCGCCGATCTTTCCCGCGCCCATGACCAGGATGTTCTTCATCGCATCGCCCCCGATAGAATATCTGCAGGAGAGCTTCCGCGCTAGCGACGGCAAAAGCTATTGCCAAGCCGCCGATTCCGCCGGATGATTTCGGCGGATTGCAGTAAATGATTGGCGAATTGCTTATGGACGACTTGGACCGCCTGCTGATCGCCAGACTGCGCGAGAACGCCCGCGCGCCGGTTTCGGAACTCGCGCGGAGCCTCAGCCTGTCGCGCACCACGGTGCAGAGCCGGATTGCGCGGCTGGAACAGACCCGCGTCGTCACCGGCTACACCGTCCAACTGTCCGAGGCGGCGGAGCGCGGCTACGTGCACGCCTATGTGATGATCACGGTCCGCCCAAAACAGACCGGAGTGGTGGCGGGGGAGGTGCGCCGCCTGACGTCAGTTCGCCGGTTGGAGTCGGTCTCAGGCGCCTTTGACCTGATGGCCATGATCGCCGCGCCCTCGGTGGCGGAAATGGACGCCCTGATCGACGCGATTGGCGAACTGGACGGCGTAGAGCGGACCACCTCATCGATCGTGCTGTCGACCAAGTTTGATCGGTAAGCGTTTTGGGGAGAGGCCCCTCACCCCACCCTCTCCCAAAGGGAAAGGGGTTCCCGTTCTGAAAGGTTGGGCGCTAAACCCCTCGCCCGCTTGCGGGAGAGGGAGGGGCCCGCGAGCAAAGCGAGTGGGAGGGTGAGGGCAAGTTACGCCCCCCTCGCCCCCGCCACGTAGCCGTCGATCACGTCTTCGAGCACCTTCAGCGGCATGGCGCCGTTGAGCAGGCCAGCGTCGTGGAACTTGCGGATATCGAACCGCGGCCCCAGCGCCGCCCTGGCCTTGGCGCGAAGGCGCAGCCAGGTCAGCTTGCCCACCATGTAGCTGCAGGCCTGCCCCGGCCAGACGCAATACCGCTCGACCTCGGTGATGGCCGAAGCGTCCTGGTCGCCCAGGTGATCGACGTAGTATTTCACCGCCTGTTCGCGGCTCCAGCGCTTGTTGTGCAGCCCCGTATCGACCACCAGCCGCACCGCGCGGAACAGGGCGTCGTGCAGATAGCCGATCCGGCCAAACGGATCGTCCGCATACATCCCCATCTCGTCGGCCAGTTGTTCGGCGTAGAGGGCCCAACCCTCTTGGTAGGCGTTGAAGCCGATCACCCGGCGGATCAGCGGCAGATCGGACTCCTGCGCCAAGCTTATCTGCAGATGGTGGCCGGGAATCCCTTCGTGATAGGTCAGGGTCGGCAGGGTCCAGCTTGGGACTTCTGCGGTGTCCCTGAGGTTGATGTAATACATCCCCGGCCGTGAGCCATCCAGCGACGCGCCATTGTAATAGCCTCCCGGCGCGCCGGCCTCGGTGGCCTTGGGCACGCGCTTGATAACTAGAGGCGATTTGGGCAGGGCGCCGAAATAGCTGGGCAGCTTTTTGCTGATGACCTCAACCTTGGCGTTCAGGTCCGCTAGCAGCTTTTCCTTGCCCTCGTCGGTGTTGGGGTAGCGGAACTTCGGGTCCGAATAGAGGGCGCGATAGCGCTCGCCGACCGTCCCCTTGGTCAGGCCCTGCTTCTTCATCGCCGCATCGATCTCGGAGGACAGGGCGGCGACGCGCTCCAGGCCCAGCTTGTGCACCTCGGCGGGGGTGAGGTTGGTGGTGGTCGCCTGTTTCAGGGAGAGGCGATAGTATTCCTCGCCCTTGGGCAGACGCCAGACGCCTGCGTCGTGCGGAGCCTTGGCGCGCATTTCGGTGACGAGCGCGATCTGCCGCTCCAGCGCCGGAACCACGGTCTCCCGATAGATTTTCCCGGCGGGTGCAGCGTAGTCGTCGGTCAACCCCGCAGCCTTGGCCCGGTGCACCAGAGAGGCGACCAGATTGGACTCGTTCGGATCGGACTTGATCAGCGCCTTGAGCTGAACCAGCGTCTTGTCGAGCACGAAGTCAGGCGGCGAGGCGCCCAGTGCAACATCATGGCGCGTACATTCGCTGTCCTGATCCAACGCCGAACCGAAGGCCTGCAGGCGCGCCAGATAGGCGTCGGCGTCCGCCTTTGTCTTCAGGGGATGCTGGGAGTCGAGAAAGTCCGGCACGCCCTGATAGGCGCCCGTAAGCTGGCTCAGCACATAGGGTGAGCCCGCCCCGCCGCCGCCATAGTCGAAGGCATCGACCGCCGCCTCCGCGTCCTCGGTGATGAAGTTGACGGTCTCGTAGCTGATCCGGTCGGCGGGGGAGAGGACGGCGGCGTTGATCGAGCGCATCTCGGCGATTTGTTCATGCGTCAGGGCCTTGCCCGTGGCGCGCGCGGCGAGGGAGCGATCATCGAGCTCCGAGCGCTGATGCTTGCGCGCGCCAAGATCGAACCCGACGCTGGTGGCGAGTTCGGGCGATCGGTCGAGCTGGTCGGTGACGAGCTTGGCGAAGACCTTGGTCATCTTCGCGCCCTCGTTCGCCGCCGGTGTTGCGAGCGCTGGGCCCTGCGCAAACACTGGAACGGCTGGCGTAGTGGCGAGGGCGGCGGTGGATACGAGCAAGCGGCGACGGTCGATCATCAAGGTTCCCCAAAAAGGTTTGCCTGACCCTCCCGCGTGAGCCCCCAAGGCGCAAGCGAAACGGCGGGATCGGAGATTAAACCTTGGTAAGGCGAGGGGGATAAGTTTTTCTTCTCTCCTTTTGGGGAAAGGGGTCTCAGGTCTCTATTCCGCCGAGAGGGCCTGTTTCACCCGTTCGGCCAGGACCTTAATGTCGATGGGTTTGGCGACGAAGGTCACGCCCTCTTCGCCTTCCAGAAGGTCGGAGAACTCCGCTTCGGCGTAGCCCGAAATGAACATCACCTTGGCGTCGCCGAGGAAGGGTTTGGCCTTCTTGAGCAAGGCAGGACCGTCGAGCCCCGGCATCACCACGTCGGAGATCAGAAGGTCGATCTTGCCCGCCCACTCCTCACAAAGCTCAAGCGCCTCTTCGCCATCCGCCGCCTCGATCACTTCATAGCCTCTGGCGCGCAGCAGTCGGGCCGCAACGCTGCGCACCGCATCCTCGTCCTCCACGAACAGGATACGGCCGACACCGGAGAGATCGCGCGGGGTCGGCTTGAACTTCAGCGGCGAGCGGGCCGGAGCGGCGGAGGGCTCCAGCGCCGGAGCGGGGTGGTAGATCGGCAGGAAGATGCGGAAGGCCGCGCCCTCCCCTGGCTCGGACGCCACCCAGATCCAGCCGTCCGCCTGTTTGACGATGCCGTAGACGGTGGCGAGGCCGAGGCCGGTGCCCTCTCCGATGGGTTTGGTGGTGAAGAAGGGCTCGAAAATCTTGGCCATGACTTCAGGCGGGATGCCGGGACCGTTGTCGGACACCTCGATCAGGGCCGAGCCCTCGTCCGGGCAACCGGGGAAGCCCAGCGCGGTGGCCTCGGACTGGCTCACCCGGGCCACCCTTATGCGGACGATACCGGGGCCTCCGTCCGCCGAACCGTGGCTGCGCAGGGCGTCGCGGGCGTTGACGGCGAGGTTCATCACCGCCGTTTCAAGCTGGCTCTTGTCGGCCCGCACCAGCGGCAAGTCGCGGCCGTAGTCGTTGACCAGCTTCACATCCTCGCGGAGCAGGCGGCGCAGCAAGACCTCGAACTCGGAGATCAGTTCGCCAAGCTCCAGCGTCTCGCGCTGCACGGTCTGCTTGCGGGAAAAGGCCAGCAATTTCCGCACCAGATCAGCGGCGCGGTTGCCCGTCTGGCGAATCTCCGTCAGCCCCTCGTAGGAAGGATCGCCGACCGGGTGGCGCTGCAAAAGCTCATCCAGACGAAGCTGGATCGCCATCAGAAGGTTGTTGAAATCGTGGGCGACGCCCCCCGCGAGTTGGCCAATGGCCTGCATCTTCTGGGACTGGGCGAGTTGGAGTTCGAGCTGCTTCTGCTCGGACACGTCCACGAGATAGGCCAGAAGACGCCCCTCGGCGGCGGTGATGTAGAGCTGGGCGATCTTTGCGGGGCTGTCGGCGAGGCGCACCTCAACGGGACCGCCGCGCTTCTGTTTCAGGCGCTGACTAGTCTCCGCAAGGCCGTTGGGGTCGAGCAGGTCAGCGAACCGCGCCCCCGGCGCCGAACGCCCGTCGGTGAGGCGCATCATCGCCTCGTTGGATTGCAGGATGCTCGCCTCGAACGGGTCGTCGCCCTCCAGAAGGGCCGCGCCGAAGGGCGCGGCGGCGGCGAAGGTGTCCAGCGCAGCCGGAGGCAGGAGAACCCCGTCCGTATGCGTTGGCGCCAAGGGGATGGTGGTCGTCAACCCCGGCGCCGTCAGGCGAACCAGCAGGCGCTTGGGATCGAGCCGCGAGATGACCGTGGGCCGCTCCACCTCGTGCAGCCTGAGCTTCGCCGCGCCCGCTCCATCACGCCGGGCGTTCATCAGCGCCGCATAGAAGTCAGCCCCGCCGTTGGGCAGCCGCGCGCCCGCGCCGACCGCCTCGCGCCAGGCGGCGTTGGCCCACAGGATGCGTCCGTCAGGCCCGGCCAGACAGGCAGGCTCGGTGAGGGCGTCGATCAGGAGCTTTGAGCCGTCCACCCGCGACTTGCGCTTCGGAACCGGATCGGTCGCCGCGAAGGTGAACACCCCCGCCAGCGCCACCCCGCCCAGCCCGATCAGCAGCAACAGTCCTGGTCCGGTGATCGGCCCCGCCCGCACCGCCGGATAGGCCGCACCCGCCACGGCGACCAGAAAGAACAGGGCCGCCGCCAACGCCAGGGGATCGACCAACGGCCGGGTTTCGCGCCCGCCGTCCGCCCTGAGCGCCGTCATCCGAGATGCCATCTTCAAGTTCCCACCATCACCAGGTCTCGCACCGACTAACGCGCGCCCAGCCCTGCTGGACGCGGCGAACGGGCGCGGGTCTCGGAGCGCTTCTTCGCCGCGCCCAGGATCACGCCGACGATCCGGGCCACCGCCTCATAGTGCTCGCGCGGGATCGTCTCGTCGACCTCGATGGAGGCATAAAGCGAGCGAGCCAGGGGCGGGTCCTCGATCACGGCGATCTGGTGCTTCTCGGCGACCTCACGGATGCGAAGGGCGAGCGCGTCCACCCCCTTGGCGACGCAGATCGGCGCGGTGGTTTCACCCTGCACATAGCGCAGCGCCACTGCATAGTGGGTCGGGTTCATGACCACGAGGGTGGCGCGGGGTATCGCCTGGATCATCCGGTAGCGGGAGCGCGCCATCTGCTGGGCCCGGCGCTTGGCCTTGATGTGCGGGTCGCCTTCGGACTGTTTGGTGTCTTCCTTCAACTCCTCGCGGGTCATGCGCATCTTCTGCATGAAGCGCTGGCGCTGCCAGAGCCAGTCCAGAAGGGCGATGGTCCCGAACACGATCAGGACCGCGATCCCCAGCGCCCTCAGCCACTCCATCAGGAGCGGCAGGATCGCCGCCGTATCCAGCCGCCCCAGCATGGCCAGATCGTCCGCGCGAGGCCGCAGCACGATCCAGGCGACGCAGGCGACCGCTCCCAACTTGCTCAGCGACTTGCCGAAATTGACCAGACCGTCCAGCCCGAACAACCGCCCCAGTCCCTTGATGATGTTGAGCTTCGAGGCGTCAGGCGCCAGTTTGGAGGGGGTCCACAGAAACCCTTGCTGCATCACATTGCCGGTGATCGCCGCCGCCATGGCCGCCAGCATCACCACCCCCGCCGGGGCCGCCGCCTGTAGCGCCAACCGCAGCACGTCCTGACCGCCGTTGCCAGAAAGGTCGAACGCCTCGGGGTGCTGGATGAAGGGTAGAAGGGTCTGAGCCAGATTGCGGGAAATGCCGCCGCCCATGGCGATCACGCAGCCGACCGCCGCCGCCATCGCCGCGAAGGCCGAAACGTCCATCGACTTGGCGACATCGCCCCGCTTTCGCGCCTCCTCCAGCTTGCGGGATGAGGGGGCTTCTGTCTTTGACTCGCGGTCCGCTTCCTCGGCCATCGGCTAGACGAACCGGTCGATGAAGTCGCGGTAGGCGCCGACCCAGACCAGACCGAACACCCCCAGGCTGAGGGCGAAGACCGACAGGCCCAGCAGCACCGTCAGCGGGGTGGCGATGAAGAAGATCTGGAACTGGGGCATGGCCCGGCCGATGAAGCCGGACGCAACGTTGAACACCAGCGAGAAGACGATCACCGGCGCCGCGAGCTGAATCCCCAGCGCGAACGTCTGCCCCATCAGGCGGGTCGCCAGCGCGCCGAAGTCGCGGATAGGCGCGCCGTGGGCGACGGGGAAGATACGGTAGGTTCCGGCGATGGCCCCGATGAACAGATGGTGCAGGTCGGTGGCGAAGATCAGGGTCAGTCCGATCAAGGTCAGGAAGGTGCCCAGCGTCGGGGTCGGCTGGGTGCCGAGCGGGTTGGTGGTCTGGGCGAACGACAGGGTGGTCTGGATCGACACCACCTCTCCCGCCACCGCCAGGGTCGACAGGAACAGCCGCAGGAGCGCGCCGACGCCGAGCCCGATCAGGATCTCCATCGCCACCTGTCCCACCAGGCCGTCCACGCCCCCCGGCACCGGCGGCAGGCTGGAGGCCACCACCGGATAAAGCACCAGCGCCAGCAGGAAAGCGAAGGCTAGACGGACCCGCGGCGGCACCGTGCTCTCGCCGACCCCGGGCAGAAGCATGGCCAGCGCGCCGACACGGGCGAACACCAGCCCCACGCCATAGACCTGGATCGGGAGCGCGTAGTGTTCCATCGCCGCCGCCCCTTTCGCGCCCTACATCCCCGCGATACGGGCGGCGATCTGATGCATGAAGCCCATCATCAGGGCGCCCATCAGCGGCAGGGTGATGAGCAGGGTGATGAAGATGGCGAGGATTTTCGGCGCAAAAACCAGCGTCGCTTCCTGAATCTGCGTCAAGGCCTGAAGCAGGCCGACGGCCACGCCGACCAGCAGTCCCACCAGCATGACGGGAGCGGAAAGCTGGATCGTGAGCCACAGGGCGTCGCGCCCGATGTCCAGAACCTCGACGCCGTTCATGGGGGCCTCACCTGAGCAAATGACTGAAAACGGGCGAGAACGCCGCGTCTGCACGGTGGCGAAACATGGTTAATAAAGGCTGATAACTCGCCACCTATCCCCCTTTTCAACGCTTGCCGCTTGACGCCCTCGTCCCACGCCCCAGCTATGAACGCTCAAGCTGGAAGGGTTCCGAATGACGCACGCTGGCGACCACGAAGACGGCGCCCTGCCGCCCAAAATCCCGCACGCCAACGGTCGCCCCAGCGCCGCCGAGGCCGAGGCCGCCGTGCGCACCCTGCTGCGCTGGGCGGGCGACGACCCCGACCGTGAGGGCCTGCTGGACACCCCCGCCCGCGTCACCCGCTCCTACAAGGAGCTGTTCGCCGGATACGACACCGATCCCCGCAAATATCTGGAGCGGACCTTCGAGGAGGTCGGCGGCTACGACCAGCTTGTGGTGTTGAAGGACATCCGCGTGGTCTCCTGTTGCGAGCATCATATGCTGCCGGTGATCGGACGGGCGCACGTGGCTTACCTGCCCCGCGACCGGGTGGTGGGCATCTCCAAGCTGTCGCGCGTGGTCAATGGTTTCGCCCGCCGCCTGCAGATTCAGGAAAAACTCACCGCCGAGATCGCCAACGCCATCCAGGAGGTGCTGAACCCCCACGGCGTCGGCGTAGTGATCGAGGCCGAGCACTCCTGCATGACCTTGCGCGGGGTCAATACGCCGGGTTCGTCCCTCATCACCTCCACCCTGCTTGGCGTCGTCCGCGACGACCACCGCACCCGCGAAGAGTTCATGCGCCTGACCCGGCGCTGGGGAGACTGAGCGTTGCTCCCTCCCCTCGCCGGGGGTGGCAGACACTTCCCTGAAACGGTCGACGTTTGACCTGTGACGCGGCGGAGGGGTCCGAGCGGTCCGTACCTGAGTGGCGCTTTTGACCTTGGATCGGAGCAGGTCGTTGTCTCGCCGTGCGGTGCGGGAAGCAGAAGTCTGGAACTTCTGAGATGGGTGGGTTCCCCCTTTTTCGCCCACCGGGAGCAATTGAGCGCTGGCATCGTTCCCTGGTAGGCGGCTCCTCCCACTGCTTATGGTTTGGGCTCAGAGAGAGCCGTGTTAGCGTGAGTGCAAATGTGGAGGGGAAAATGAGCAGACCAAAGTCAGTTGTGCTGTCATCAATCTTTATAGCGATGCTTGGTGTGCTTCCGTTGTTGAACGCGTTGGGAAATCCGCGGTTCGCTGCGGCGCGGGGCCATGACTTCCTCCAACTCATCGCCGTCGGCTTTTGCTTCGGAGTGTCGTTTGGAATGTTGATGGCCAGTTTCGTTTCTCGACGGCGGAGTGACGCCACCTAGTCGCGAGGAAATAATTCGCTGGCCGGGGAAGGGTTCGCGGCTCAACCGCAATGTCTAAGTTGGGTCGTAAGCGGAAGTTACGCCTTCGTCCGAATGAAGACCCGCAGCACGACGGTGGAGCGGCCGGGAATGGCCGATTTCTGGTAAGCGGCGGCGCCATCACCCTCACCCTCCCAAGTCTTCGCTACGCTCGCTAGGGTCCCTCCCTCTCTCGTGAAAGGGAGAGGGGAAGAACTCTGCTCCCTCCCCCTTCACTGGGGAGGGTCGGGGTGGGGGTGCGGCGCGGGGGTTGGCCAGCGCCGATCATACCAAGCGCCTCGGCCTTCTGTTCCATCTCGGTGATGATGTTGCGGACGGCGCGGACCTCCTCAATGATCTCGGGAGACAACAGGCCCTGCGCGGCCTGCGCCTCCAGGTCTTCGATGGCGGCTATGTCTTCGGCGCTGACCGGCCAGCCCATATCAGCGTCGGCGGCGCCTTCGGTAGCGGCGTTTTCAGACGGGCAATCCGCCTCGCCATCTTCCAGATCATAATCCTCCGCGCCCGTTTGCACCCCATCATCCGGGTGCAAAGAGTGCAGAACGGGGACGAGCGTATCCGCTGTGGTCGCTGCTTCAGCCGTCTCCGCCTTTTCTGCGGCGTGGCGGGCGTTGAGATGCTCTTGCCGGACCTGGGTCTTCAACTCCGCCGTCAGCCGCATCCAGGCCCGCGCCTCATAGACCCGGCCGCGCTGGATCGCCTCCGCGGCCGAGCGCCAGGCCAGGTCGGCCAGGTCGGCTGTCGGCAGCGCAGGCGGCGGCTCCACTATGCCGCCTTCCAGACCGCCTTCTTCCGCAGCCGCTTCCATGTCGCTTCGCCGCCACCCCTCGCTCCTGGCGCGGGTGCGAAAGGTGGAGAGGCTGAGCCCGTAGGCCTCGCAGATGCGTTCCGCCTTGAACCCCGCCGCATAGCCCTCCTGCGCCAACCGCCACGCGTCCTTCGCGGCGGGTCGCCATGGCGGCCGCGCCGAGGCTTCCTCCTCCCGCGGCGGCTCGAACCGGTAGAGTTGGCTGTGATCGTAGTCGTCCATGGCGGGCTCCAGGCAAGAAGGAGCCGCCATGATCAGGGTGTTTCAGGGGGCGGGGACGAAAGCGGGGATAAGTGGGGGCGGCGCGGCCTTAACCCAGATAGGCGAACCCGAGCAGGCCCAGCCCGCCTGCCGCCAGGATCAGGGAGCCGATCCAGAACAGGCGCTTTTTTGTGATGATGGCGACGGTGCAGATGGCGATGCCGACTTCCAGCAGGGTGGCGGCGGCGGTCAGCCAGTGGTGGCGATGTTCGTGCTTGCGGCTTTGCGCCAGCAGTGTGTCGCGTTCTTTCTCGAGCTTGGTCGCCTCTTCGCGGCTTCTGTCCTCGTCGGCGGCGTTTTTGGCCTGCGATTTCAGATAGTCCGCCGCCCTGGACGGGTTCAGGTCCTGAGCGATCAGATAGAGGTTCTTCCTGACGCTCTTGGAGTTGGAGAAGCCCCAACTGTCGGTGGCCTTGTCCTGCGCCAGCACCGCTTCGGAGGCGGAGGTGATCGCTCCGCCCGCCTCCACGGTCTCAAGGCTGCCCGCCGTGGCCGCCAGCACCGCAAGCACGGCGATGGTGAGTGTGACCATGGAGGTGAAGTTGTCGTGCTCGTGCTCCGCGTGCTCGGCGTGTTCCGCGTGCTCGTGCGCTTCCAGGGCGGGGTCGTGGGGCATGGATCAGCCTTTCCGGCTATTCAGGGCCGCTTGCGCTGCGGCCAACCTTGCGATGGGGACGCGATACGGGCTGCAGCTCACATAATCCAGCCCTGCGCTTTCGAAGAACTGGATCGAAGCCGGATCGCCGCCGTGTTCGCCGCAGATGCCGAGCTTGATGGTGGGGCGGGTCCTGCGTCCGCGCTCGACGCCGAGTTTCACCAGATCGCCCACCCCCTCCTGATCCAGCGAGACGAACGGGTCCTTCTCGAAGATGCCCTTCTGGACATAGGCGTCGAGGAAGCGGCCGGAATCGTCGCGGCTGATGCCGAAGGTGGTCTGGGTGAGGTCGTTGGTGCCGAAGGAGAAGAACTCGGCGTATTCGGCGATCTCATCGGCGCGGAGCGCGGCGCGGGGCAGTTCGATCATCACTCCGACCTGATAGGCGATGGTGACGCCCGTCTTTTCCATCACCTCTTTGGCAACGCGATCCGTGAGTTCGCGCAAGAACTTCATCTCCTCGCGCTTGGCGACGAGGGGGTGCATGACCTCGACCAGCGGAGCGTCGGTCTTTTTGGCGATCTCGCAGGCGGCTTCGAAGATGGCCTGGACCTGCATCTCGTAGATTTCCGGGAAGGCCACGCCCAGCCGGCATCCGCGCCAGCCCAGCATGGGGTTGGTTTCCTGAAGCTCAGCGGTGCGGCGGGTGAGTTTGGCGAAGTCGAGCCCGGTGGAGGCGGCGAGCGCGCGAAGCTCATCCTCTCCGTGCGGGAGGAACTCGTGCAGGGGCGGATCGAGCAGACGCACCGTCACCGGCAGCCCCGCCATGATCTCGAACAGTTCGGTGAAGTCCGACCGCTGGAACGGCAGGATTTTCGCCAGCGCCGTGCGCCGTCCCGCTTCGTTGTCGGCCAGGATCATTTCGCGGACGGCGGCGATGCGGGTCTCGTCGAAGAACATATGCTCGGTGCGGCAAAGCCCGATGCCCTCCGCGCCAAAGCCGCGCGCGGTGCGGGCGTCGAGCGGCGTTTCGGCGTTGGCGCGCACTTTCAGTCGCCGCGCCTTGTCAGCCCACGTCATCAGGGCGGCGAAATCGCCCGAAAGCTCCGGCTCGATCATCTTGACGGCGCCCGCCAGGATTTCGCCTTTCGAGCCGTCGATGGTGATGATCTCTCCGGCCTTGAAGGTGCGGCCCCGGGTGAGAAGGATGCCGCGCACCGCGTCGATCTGAAGCTCGCCCGCGCCGGAAACGCAGGGACGCCCCATGCCGCGCGCCACCACCGCCGCGTGGCTGGTCATGCCGCCCCGTGCCGTCACCACGCCCCGCGCCGCGTGCATCCCGTGGATGTCTTCGGGCGAGGTCTCATCACGCACCAGAATGACGCTTTCACCCAGCGAGCCCAACCGCTCGGCCTCGTCGGCGTCGAACACGATCTTGCCGGTGGCGGCTCCGGGCGAGGCCGGTAGGCCCGCGCCGATCACGTCCCGTTCCGCTGAAGGGTCGATGGTGGGGTGCAGAAGCTGGTCGAGCGCAGAGGGCTCGACGCGCATGATCGCCTCGTCTTCGGTAATCAGGCCCTCAGCCACCTGATCCACCGCCATCTTCAGCGCGGCCTTGGCGGTGCGTTTGCCATTGCGGGTCTGCAGCATGAACAGCTTGCCGCGTTCCACGGTGAACTCGATGTCCTGCATATCGCGGTAGTGGCGTTCCAGGCGCTCCACCACCCCTTTGAACTCAGCGAAGACGGCGGGCATGGCCTCTTCCATCGAGGGATTGCGCTCGCCCATTTCCTCGCGCGCGGCCCTGGTCAGCGACTGCGGCGTGCGGATGCCAGCGACCACGTCTTCGCCCTGGGCGTTGATCAGGAACTCGCCGTAAAGCGCGGCCTCGCCGGTCGACGGGTTGCGGGTGAAGGCGACGCCGGTGGCCGAGGTCTCGCCCATATTGCCGAACACCATCGACTGGATGTTCACCGCCGTGCCCCAGCTTTCGGGGATGTCGTGCATCCGGCGATAGAACTTGGCGCGGTCGTTCATCCAGCTATCGAACACCGCCCCGACGGCGCCCCAGAGCTGGGCGTGCGGGTCTTGCGGGAAGTCCTTTCCAAGCTCGGTGCGGACCAGCGCCTTGTAACCTGCCACGACCTTCTCCCAGTCCTCGGCGGTCAGGGCGGTGTCGACGGTGACGTCTAGCCGGTCCTTGGTCTCGTCCAGCACCTCTTCGAACAGGTTATGCTCGAGGTTCAGCACCACGTTGGAATACATCTGGATGAAGCGGCGATAGCTGTCGAAGGCGAAGCGGCGGTCGCCGGAGAGCTTGGCGAGGCCCTCCACCGTGGCGTCGTTCAGGCCAAGGTTCAGCACCGTGTCCATCATGCCGGGCATGGAGGCGCGCGCGCCCGAACGCACCGACACCAGCAGCGGATTGGCCGGATCGCCGAACGCCTTGCCGGTCTGGGTCTCGATGGCTTTTAGGCCCGCCTCGACCTGGGCTTTCAACTCGGCTGGATACTGCTTGCCGTTGGCGTAGAAGTGCACGCAGGCCTCGGTGGTGATGGTGAAGCCGGGGGGCACAGGCAGGCCGAGCGAAGACATTTCGGCGAGGTTTGCGCCCTTGCCGCCCAGGAGGTTCTTCATCGAGGCGTCGCCATCGGCCACACCCCCACCGAAGCCATAGACCCAGCGCCCCGTTTCCGATTTCGCGTCCACCGATCCGTCCGCCATTCACTCGCTCCGAATTCAATATCCGCTCATCCCCGCGAAGGCGGGGACCCAGCCGGATCATTCGCCGCCGTAGAGGGTCTCGTCTGGTTTCCCGCCTGCGCGGGAATGAGCGGTGAAAAAAGGAGACCGCTCAGACTCACGGGGCCTGCCTACCCCGAAATCAGCGAAAAGTCCGCCACCCGGTTGGCGGTATCTCGCACCTGCGTCAACAGCCGAAGCCGGTTCAGCCGGATCGCGGGGTCGGGATCGTTGACCAGCACCTTGTCGAAGAAGGCATCTACGGGCGCGCGCAGATGCGCCAGATGCTGCATGGCGGTGGTGAAGTCCTCCGCCGCCAGCGCCCGATCCACCCGCCCGGTCTCGGCGCGAAGGGCGGCCACCAGCGCGGCCTCCTCCGGCGCCGCGGCGGACGATAGCTCCGGGTTCGCCCGGTAAAGCTGCGCCTCCGCAGGGTTCTTCTTCTCTTCGGCCTTCAGGATGTTGGTGGCGCGCTTGTAACCCGCCAGCAGGCTCGCCCCGTCCTCGGTGGCGAGGAAGCTCGACAGCGCCTCCACCCGGCGAGTAATGCGGACGAGGTCGTCGTCAGCCTGTCCATTTATGGGTGCGAACACCGCATCCACGAGATCGTGGCGTTTGCCTTCGTCGCGGAGAAGGACTTTCAGGCGGTCGGCGAAGAACAGTAAAACGTCGGCCTCGATTTCACTTGAATCGGTTGGCGTCCTCTGAAGAGAAGAAACCATAGCTCTTCCGCGAATTTCAGGACTAACTTTGCCCCGAAGCGCGTCACTCACACTTGAGAAGTTCTCAATCAGCCGTCGGTCATTTCGCCGCTTGTCATGCAGTTTTTGAGATGTCTTTAGTAGGGTCCTTATGGAGATACGACACGCCGACTCCATCAAAATCCTAATCACCCCCAACGCCGCCCGCCGGAGCGCGAACGGATCGCGCGAGCCGGTGGGCTTTTCGTCGATGGCGAAGAAGCCCACCAGGGTGTCGAGCTTGTCGGCCAGAGCCACGGCCACCGTCACCGGCGCGGTGGGCACGCTGTCGGAGGGGCCGATGGGCTTGTAGTGATCGCGGATGGCGTCAGCGACCTCGGGCTCCAGCCCTTCGGCGCGCGCGTAATACCCGCCCATGATCCCCTGAAGCTCGGGGAATTCGCCCACCATGCCGGTGGCGAGGTCCGCTTTGCAGAGGCGCGCGGCCTTTGCGGAGAGGTCGGGGTCGGCGCCTACCAGCGGTGCGATCTCCCGCGCCAGAGCCTCGATCCGCTCCACCCGCTCATACATGGTCCCGAGCTTGGCGTGGAAGGTGACGCCCTTCAGCTTGTCGAGGCGGGCGTCGAGCGGGGTCTTGCGATCCTCGTCCCAGAAGAAGCGCGCATCCGCGAGCCGCGCCGACAGCACCTTGGCGTTGCCAGCCGCAATTACCGCTCCGCCATCCGACGGCTCTATATTGGCGACGACAACGAAGTTGGGGGCCAGCCCCTCGCCGGATTTGGCGCGCACCGCGAAATACTTCTGATGGGTGCGCATGGAGGTGCGGATCACCTCGGGCGGCAGGTCGAGGAAGGCGGGGTCCATCCGACCAAGGATCGGCGTCGGCCATTCCGAAAGGCCGGAGACCTCTCCCAGGAGGCCCTCGTCTTCGACCAGCTCAAGATTTTCCGCCGCACACACGGCGCGCGCGCCATCGAGGATGCGCTGCTTGCGGACGGTCTGGTCGAGTTCGACGTAATGGGCGTGAAGCTGCCCAGCGTAGTCGGCGAAGTTCTTCACCGCGAACGGCGCGCGGTGGGCGCCCATGAAGCGGTGGCCTTCGGTAATATCGCCGCTCGCCACACCGCCCGCCTCGAACGGAACCACCGCCCCGTCGAACAGGCAAAGGATGCGCTTGAGCGGACGCACCCAGCGGAAGCTTGACGTTCCCGAACGCATGGACTTCGGCCAGGGGAAGGCGGCCATGAGGTTGGGCACGGCCTCGGCGATGATCTCCGCCGTCTTGCGCCCCGCCGTCGCCTGCACCGCAAAGAAAGTCCCGTCGCGTTCCGTCAGATCGGCGCGGGTGAGGCCGGTCTTGCGAAGGAAGCCCTCGATGGCCTGATCCGGCGCATTGGCGCGCGGGCCTTTGACTTCCTCGCTGCGAGCGGGCATTTCGGCGGGTAGCTCCTCCACCACCAGCGTAAGACGACGCGGCCCGGCGAAGGCGGTAAGGCTTTCGAACGTCAGCCCCGCCTTCTTCAGATGCTCCTCGGCCATGCGCGCCAGATCACGCCCCGCCTGCGCCTGCATCCGAGCGGGAATTTCCTCGGAAAAGAGTTCGAGAAGGAGTTGGGGCATGGTTACTCTCCCTCCCCCTCGACGGGGGAGGGAGATAGTGCTTCGTTTGGGGAGGTCAGCGAGGAAATTGATGGATCAGCATTCGCCGCATGGGCCGCCGCGCTCTCCCCCCCTTGACGGGGGAGGGTTGGTGTAGGGGTGTTCTTGACGCTGCCACTCATCATAACCCTGCCTCGACCCAGGCTTCCGCGCAGGCCTTGGTCAGGTCGCGGATGCGGCCGATGTAGCTCTGGCGTTCGGCGACGGCGATGGCGCCCCGCGCATCCATCAGATTGAACAGGTGGCTGGCCTTCAGGACGTGATCGTAGGCGGGCAGGACCAGCGGCTGACCCTGCGGCCCCTTCATGGCGAGGAGGCGGGGCGCCTGGCGTTCCATGTCCTCGAACTGGCGCTTGAGCACTTCCACGTCATAGCCGTGGAAACCGGCCTGCGACTGCTGCCGCTCGGTCTCGAGGAACACGTCGCCATAGGTCTTGGGCGCGGAGCTATCCGGGTCGTTGAACGGCAGGTCGTACACATTGTCGACCCCGAAGACGTACATGGCCAGCCGCTCGAGGCCATAGGTGAGCTCGCCCGCCACCACCTCGACCTCGATGCCGCCGACCTGCTGGAAATAGGTGTATTGCGACACCTCCATCCCGTCGCACCACACTTCCCACCCCAGGCCCCAGGCGCCGACCGTAGGGTTTTCCCAGTCGTCCTCGACGAAGCGGATGTCGTGGATGGTGGGATCAAGGCCGATGGCCTTCAGCGATCCGAGATAGAGGGCCTGCATATCGTCGGGGTTCGGCTTCAGGATCACCTGGAACTGATAGTAGGCGCCGAGCCGGTTGGGGTTCTCGCCATAGCGCCCGTCGGAGGGGCGGCGCGAAGGCTGCACATAGGCGGCGCGCCACGGGGTCTTGCCCAGCGCCCGCAGCACGGTCGCCGGATGCAGCGTGCCCGCGCCGACCTCGATGTCATAGGGCTGAAGGATCAGGCAACCCTGCGCGCTCCAGTAGCTCTGGAGCGTCATGATGAAGTCCTGAAAGGACTTCGGTGGGGTGAGGTGCGGCGGTGGGACGGTCATGAATCGCTTGAGGTGCGGCGCAAAAAGAAGCGGCGGAGCTATAGGCCCCGCCGCCCTCTGTATCAACGCAAAGACTGGCGACGCAAAGAAGTCTGCGCTGCCTACATCGGCGGCGTCAGCACCTTGTCGATCACATGGATCTCGCCGTTCGAGGCGGCAACATCAGCCTGAATCACCACCGCATCGTTCACCTTCACCTGACCGTTCAAGCCATCGACGTGCAGCTTGGGGCCAGCCACCGAGGCTACGTCGCCCGCCGCGTGACCCTTGACCTGATCCGACGTCACCTTGGCGTTGATGAGGTGATAGGCCAGCGCCTTCTGCAGCTTGGCGGAGTTCTCGGGCTTCATCAGGTCAGCCAGGGCCGCAGCCGGAACCGCCGCAAAGGCCGCATCAGTGGGCGCAAACAGGGTCAGGGCGCCGGGCTTTTGCAGCACAGGCGTCAGGCCTGCTGCGTCGAGGCCCTTGAGGAGGGTCGTGAACTGGCCCGCGGCCTTGAGCGTGGCGACAATGTCCACCGCCGGGGTCGGCGCAACGAATAGCGTGTAGGCCGCAGCAACCGCCGAGGGCGGCAGGGGAGGCGCAGCCGGGGGCGCTTCGGGCTCGGGTGCAGCGGCTGGGGCGGCGGCCGCTGCGGGGGCAGGCGCCGCCTTCTTGCGAGGCGCAGCGTCCACGGACACAGCCAGCCCGCCAATCAGGGCGGTTGTAGCGAACAAGGCAAGGATACGGGGGGTCTTCAAGGGAGGCCTCCTTAAGGTCGTCTGTGGTTGGGGATCGGGATCAACTACGTGTTGCTTAGGGCAAGGTTGCGGCGGATCACGGCTTCGTGAGCCTACAGGCCCCAGCCACAGGGTCGAGAGGTACGGCGCCCGCTCACCGCCCAGCATCTCCCGCATCTGCCTACAAAACAGGCGCATGGCAGCGAAAGCTTGGCGGGGCGGGATCGCTGCGTCGCACAAACCGTCCGGACGGATAGCGTTCCGCTTCGTCGGCGGGCGCGGGCTCGCAACGACACCCTTCGTTCGGTCAGCGGAAAGAGAGACCCCATGTCGAAATCCAGGTGGGCAAGCAGGCTCGCCCGTCTCGCCCTCATTGCCGCCATGCTGGGCTTCCCGCTGGCCGGGGCCCATGCGCAGACCGCTCCCACCGCCGCGCCCGAGGCGGCTGCAGCGGCGGCGGCGGCGCCATCCACCCCCGCAGCGGCCCCATCCTCCGGCCTGAGTGTCGACGACGCCAAGATCAAGGCGTCCATGGACCGGATCAAGAAGACGTCAGACTGGGCGCCCGACAGCGGCGACACGGCCTGGATGCTGACGTCCACGGCGCTCGTTTTGCTGATGACCATCCCCGGCCTCGCCCTCTTCTACGGCGGCATGGTGCGGCGCAAGAACGTGATCGCCACGGTGGCGCAATCGTTCGCGATCACCGCTATCGTGACGGTGGTCTGGTATGTGCTGGAGTATTCCATCGCCTTCGGCACCAACCCCGACCCGAGCATGAACAAGTATTTCGGCGGGTTCGGTCAGGTGCTGCTGAAAGGCATCAGCCCGGTCATCACCAACAAGCCCTACACCATCGCCGGGGCGGCCAACACCATCCCGGAATACGTCTTCATGATGTTCCAGATGACGTTCGCCATCATCACCCCGGCGCTGATCTGCGGCGCCTTCGCCGAGCGGTTCAAGTTCTCGGCCCTGGTGCTGTTCAACGTCCTCTGGTCGATCTTCGTCTATGGCCCGATCGCCCACTGGGTCTGGGGTGGCGGCTTCCTGGGCTCGCTCGGCGTGCTCGATTTCGCCGGCGGCACGGTTGTGCACATCAACGCTGGTGTGGCGGGTCTGGTCTGCGCCTTGGTGCTGGGCAAGCGCATCGGTTACGGCAAGGACAATATGGCGCCCAACAACCTCGTCTACACCATGTTCGGCGCCAGCCTTCTGTGGGTAGGCTGGTTCGGCTTCAACGCCGGTTCGGCGCTTACGTCGGGCGCGCAGGCGGGCGCAGCGATGGCGGCGACCCAGATCGCCACGGCGGCGGCGGCTCTGTCGTGGATGGCGATGGAGTGGGCGATTTCCAAAAAGCCCACCATGCTCGGCATGGCCTCTGGCGCGGTGGCGGGGCTGGTGGCGATTACTCCGGCCTCGGGTTTTGTGAACCCCACCGGCGGCCTCTGGATCGGGCTCATCGCCGGCGCTGGCTGCTATGGCTCGTCGGTCTGGCTGAAGCGGCTGTTCAAGTACGACGATAGCCTCGACGCCTTTGGCGTGCACGGGATCGGCGGTCTGATCGGCGCGCTTCTCACCGGCGTCTTCGCCGACGCCTCGATCAACACACTCTCGAAAGCGGGCATCGGTCAGGTGATGATCCAGGCCGAAGGCTGCCTCGCCACCATTGCATGGTCGGGGGTGATGACCTTCCTAATCCTGATGGTCTGCAAGTTCACCACCGGCCTGCGGGTCTCTGAGGAATCCGAACTGGAGGGGCTGGACATGGCCCTTCACGGGGAGGCGCTACACGAGCACTAGCGGCGTGCCAGGCGGAGGCGGCGATGCCATTTAGAAGCTGCGGCATGGTCGGCCTTGCGCCGGGCGCGGACGGCTCTAGTTTACGCTGATAATCTAGCGCCCTGGAGCCGAACCGCATGACCCTGTCCCGCTTCGAGGGCACTGAAGACTATGTCGCCACCGATGACCTGAAGATCGCCGTCAACGCCGCCATCGCCCTGGAGCGCCCGCTTCTGATCAAGGGCGAGCCGGGCACCGGCAAGACGGTGCTGGCCTACGAGGTCGCCAAGGCCCTCGGCGCCCCGCTGATCACCTGGCACATCAAGTCCACCACCAAGGCGCAGCAGGGCCTTTACGAATACGACGCGGTGACACGCCTCAGGGACAGTCAGCTTGGCGAGGAGCGGGTCAAGGACGTCCGCAACTACCTCAAGAAGGGCAAGATGTGGGAGGCGTTCGAGGCGCCGGTCCGCCCGGTCCTGCTGATCGACGAGATCGACAAGGCGGACATCGAGTTTCCGAACGACCTGCTTCAGGAACTCGACCGGATGGAGTTCTATGTCTACGAGACCGACGAGACCATTACGGCGGCGGTGCGCCCCCTGGTCATCATCACCTCCAACAACGAGAAGGAACTGCCCGACGCGTTCCTGCGCCGCTGTTTCTTCCACTACATCAAGTTCCCCGAAGACGAGACGATGCAGGCCATCGTCGATGTGCACTTCCCCGGCATCAAGAAGAAGCTGGTCGGCGAGGCGCTGCGGATCTTCTACGATATGCGCAAGGTGCCGGGGCTGAAGAAGAAGCCTTCGACGTCCGAACTGCTGGACTGGCTGAAGCTGCTTCTGGTCGAGGACATTTCCGAAGAGACCCTGCGCGAGCGCGATCCCTCCAAGCTGATCCCGCCTCTGCACGGCGCCCTGCTCAAGAACGAACAGGACGTGCACCTGTTCGAGCGTCTGGCCTTCCTCGCCCGGCGCGAAGGTGCGCGACCGGGACAGTAAGCGCCGAACCTCAGCCTTACCGCGATTTCACTGGACCCGGAGGCGATCTGGCGCGAGCCTTGCGCCAGGGAAACACGAGGGATTTGGGTGATGCGCAAGGTATTGATCGGCGGCGCGGCGGTACTGGGTCTGATGGTCGCGGTCTCGGCCTGTCATCCGGTGGAGTGGCGCGACCATCACCACCATGACGGTATGATGGCGTTCGGAAGCGACGATGGCTGGATGTCGGGCGACCGCACGGCGCTGAAAACCCTCACCGCCCTCACCTGCCCCGAGACCGAGGGCGATCTGACCCGCACCGCCCAGGCGGCGGACGGCAAGAGCTGCGACTATTCAGGCCGCAATGATGAGACGGTGAAACTGACCCTGACCCCGCTGAACGGCGGCACGGCCCAGGCGGCGCTGGCCCCGGTGGAGACCGAGCTTAAGGCGCTGATGCCTCCGCCCAAGGACAGTGCGGTCAACGTCGAAACCTCCAAGAGCGGCGACGGCCACGACCGGGCCAAGGTCGATATGCCGTTCTTCCACGTGGACGCGGACGGCGACAAGGCGGACGTGAAAATCTTCGGCACCACCATCCACGCCAACGGAAACAAGGCCGACATCCACACCGACATGGGCTTGAAGAACACCACAATCCATGCGGGCGACGGGGGTGCGGAAATCCGCTCCGACAACGTCGGGACCAACAACGCCCACCTGGTCTACATTCTGGCGGGCGACAGCGCGGGGCCGGATGGCTATCACGCCGTGGGCTATATCGCAGCGGGACCGCTGGCCGGTCCGCTGGTGGTGGCCGAGTTCAGGTCAAAGTCCGAACATCACCACGGCAGCACGGACCACGGCGACATCGGACAGTTGATGAAGGCCAATCTGCAGCCGTAGGGTTTTGCGACTGGTCGAAGCTGGCCAAGGGCGGCGCGGTCCCCTAAACCGCAGCCGCCACGTCCGTCACCTTGTAGGTCAATAACCGACCGTCCTCGTCGGTGATCGACACATATTCACCTACGGCGAATCGATGCTCGCCGATGCGATAGAGCGGTTCGTCGCCCTCGCCCTCATCGCCGTAGTCGAAGAACCAGCGGTCGCCCTTGCGCGCCAGCCTGCCTTCCTGGGCGTCCTCGTCCGGCAGGAAGCGGCGAACCTTCGCCCCGCCCTTCACCGCCTTCAGCGCCACCTCGTCAATCTTGCCGTCGGGGGTCAGGGGGGCGGTGAGCGTGTAGCCGCGATGGTCGTCGCCGTCGGCGAATTCCGTGCCGGGGTTGCGGGCCAGACGCATGACGATGCGGGACAGGGACATTGCGGAAAACTCCAGGACAACAGAGACGGAAACGAGAGCTAGTGGGCGAGAAACAGGGACGGCCCGTTCTCTGACTGCATGAGATGGCGAGTGGTTCCGCCGAAGATGAACTGCTGGAACCGCGGGTGGCCGAACGCCCCCGCCACCAGCATCCGAGCCCCCGCCGCCTGCACCGCCGACAGCAGGATCGGTCCCGGCTCGCCGGATTGCGGCAGGGTCTCGATCTGCGCCTTTACGCCGCGCGAGGCGAAATGTTCCTCAAGGCGGATAGGGTCGAAGTCGCGCGGGGTGGCTTGTGGCGCGGCCAGGATCAGCACCCGCGCCGCCTTCTGTAGCCATGGCACGGCGATGCGGGCCGCCCGCGTCGCCTCGCGGCCTCCATCCCAGGCCACAGCCACCGTCTGCGATACGTCGGGCACGCCGCGCGCCACCAGAATGGGACGGCGCTCCTCCATCAGAACCTGCTGGAACGCCTGCACCATCGCCCCTCTCCCGCGAGCCGGCTCGGAGCCGAACACGATCACGTCCGATAACCGCGCCTCCATACTGAGGGCCGAGGCGACGGGGGAGCTCAGGGTGACGAAGCGTTTGTTCGCATAGGCGCTGGCGTCGAAGCGGGCACGGGCGTGGCGTTCTCCCTCGGCGGCGGCCTCGTTCAGGCTGTCCAGCGCCGCCACCTGCACTCCGCCCATGAACCCCTCGCCCATCCAGGGCATCAGGTCGGCGGCGTCGGCGGGGGCGTAGACGGCGGAAAGCTCGGCGTTGAAGGGCGCGGCCAGCCCAGCGGCGGCTTCCAGCCCCCCCTGATCGGACGGAGCGCCAGACAGGGGGGCCATGATTTTCGCCCAGCTCATCCCGATCTCTCCCTCGCGCGTTTCGTTGCAGCGTTGATCTTCGGCCCACTATGGGTCAGTTGCAAAGCTTGTGTGTGAGGAACGTGTCGTTGGCCAAAGGGCTCCGTATCTCGAAAGCCAGATCCGCGCAGTCGGAGCCGCCGAGGGCGTGGCAGCGGATGCTGTCGGGCCGCAGGCTCGATCTGCTCGATCCCTCGCCCCTCGACATCGAGATCGAGGACATCGCCCACGGCCTCGCCCGGGTGGCGCGCTGGAACGGCCAGACCACCGGTGTGCACGCCTTCTCGGTCGCCCAGCACAGCGTGGTGGTGGAGGAGATCGCGGCGCATATCCAGCCGGGGCTCGACCCACGCTGGCGGCTCGCAGCCTTGCTGCACGACGCGGCGGAATATGTGATCGGCGACATGATCTCGCCGTTCAAGGCGGCGCTTGGCTACGACTATGCGGCGTTCGAGGCGCGGCTGGAGACGGCCATTCATCTGCGCTTTGGCCTGCCGCCCAAGAGCCCACCCGAGATCAAGGTGCTGCTGAAACAGGCCGACCGGGCCTGCGCCTTCTTCGAGGCGATCCAGCTTGCGGGCTTTTCGCCGGATGAGGCGATTACCCTGTTCGGCCATCCACCCAGGGGCTATTTCCTGACCATCGATCCCCTCGCTCCGGCGCTAGCGCAGGCGCGCTATCTGCAGCGGTTCCACACCCTCTCCGAAGCCACCGGCGGGGAACCACACGCGCTGGCGTTCGACACGGAGTGATGCGATGAGCGCCGCCCCGGACTCTTCCATCGTCATCGGCCTCTCGGCGGTGGTGGCGGCGATCCGCGAAGGCGAGCTGGTAGTGCTGACGGTGCGGCCAGAGGATGCGCGAACGCACCGGGCGTCGGACCTGCGCGGCCTGCCGTTCGGCCCGTTCGACCCCGCCGCCGACCGCACCTTCGAGCTGGCCCTGCGATCCTATGTGACGGCGCAGACGGGGTTCTCACTCGGCTATGTGGAACAGCTCTACACCTTCGGCGACAAGGGGCGGGACGCGCCGCTGGCCGACCTTGGGGTGGTGGAGGCGGCGCCCGGCGCGCGGCTGATCTCGGTGGGCTACCTGGCTCTGACCCCACAGGCGGACGCAGAGACGGGAGGGGGCGCCGCCTGGCGTCCCTGGACCCGTTATTTCCCGTGGGAAGACTGGCGTCGGGGACGGCCGCCGATGATCGATGCGGAGATTGCTCCGGCGCTCATCGCCTGGGCGGGGGCCGACACATCGCGGCGGGCGCGCGCGAACGCACTTTTCGTCCTGGATCGCTCCGCGCCGTGGAACGAGGAGCGGGTGCTGGACCGCTATGAACTACTCTATGAAGCCGGACTGGCGCGGGAGGCCGAGCGCGATCATGACCGGGCGCAGGGGGTGGATACGCCGGAGCCCTCCCCCTTTGATCCCACCTATGGGCGTCCTCTGGTGTCGGATCACCGCCGCATTCTGGCGACGGCGCTCGGACGATTGCGCGGCAAGCTGAAATACCGCCCGGTGGTGTTCGAGCTGATGCCGGACGCCTTCACCCTTCTGGACCTGCAGCGGGCGGTGGAGGCGGTTTCGGGCGTGCGGCTGCACAAGCAGAACTTCCGCCGCATGATCGAGCGGACGGGCTTGGTGGAAGGCCTTGGCCGGGTTCACGTGGAGACTGGCGGTCGCCCCGCCGAGCTTTTCCGCTACAGGCGCGAGGCGCTGGCGACGAGGGGGGCGCTCGGGCTGTCATTGCCAGCGGCGTCAGAAGGCTGAGGCGCCTGCCGCGCCAGCCAGGCCGCGCGGATCGCATCGGAGGTCTGGCGCGAGCCGTCGGGGCCCCAGCCGGGTGGGCCGAACAGATAGCCCCACACTTCGCGCGGGCTACGGGCGGTGAGCAAGTCGCGCCCGATGGCTTCCCACTCATGGAACGCCACCCTTAGAAGGTTGAAATCGCCGAGGTTCTTGACGATGCCGTAGCGCGGCGGCTCGGCCTCGGTCTCCTCGACGAAAGTGCCGAACATCTTGTCCCAGATGATCAGGATGCCCGCGTAGTTGCGGTCGAGATAGCGCGGGTTGCGCGCATGGTGCACCCGATGGTGCGAGGGGGTGTTGAACACCGCCTCGATGGGTTTAGGAAACCGCTTCACCATCTCCGTATGGATCCAGAACTGATAGATTAGGCTGATGCTTTTCTCGGCCGCGATCATCACCGGCGGAAAGCCGAAAAACGCAAGCGGCAGCCAGAGCAGCCAGCTTCCGTTCACCCCGCCCGTCCAGGTCTGACGCAGGGCGGTCGAGAGGTTGTAGTGCTGGGAAGAGTGGTGGTTCACGTGCGCCGCCCACCAGAAGCGCCGCTCATGGCTGAGCCGGTGGAACCAGTAGTAGGTCAAATCCTCCAGGAAAAAGATCACGACCCAGGCCCAGATGGCGTTCAGCGGAATGGTGAAAACGCGGTGCTGCCAGGTCCACAGGGTCGCGGCGAACAGCACACCCGCGATCAGCACTCCCGCGACGCCGGAACCTAGCCCCATGCTGAGCGAAGTCAGGGTGTCGCGGCCCTCATAATGGGCCTTGGCCTTGCCGAGACGGCCCAGCACAATCTCCAGCACCACAGCCAGGATGAAAAATGGAGTAGCCAGCGCGATCAGGTTCATGGGGTCAGGCCTCCAGCACCGGAGGCCATACCGCGCCCTCGCCCAACCGGAAAGCGGCGCGCGGAGCCGAGCGGTCTGCGAGCCTGACCAGCGCCCGGTCGCCCCTCACCTCGCCCGACGCCACATTGGCCCACGGCGCCCGGCGCATCACGTGCCCGTCTCCGGCGCAGTAAAGGATCAGCGCCTCATCGCCCGCCCGCGCCAGCATGGAGCGCCCATCCGCCGCAAGCCAGACCTGGCCCAGCCGCGCCTCGGGAAACTCGTCGGCCAGCAGGGCGCGCCCCTGCGCTTCATCCAGCGCCTTGGGATGGCGGAAAACACCAAGCCACCACGCCAGCCCGGCCATGATCAGAATGGCCACGGCGGAGACGGCGGTCTGTATGAGGAAGGCTACGGTCATAGGGGACGCTCGCGCCTGCGGCAGGCTGCGTCAAGCGCGACTGGAGTCTCGGTTCAGCGCCGAGAAAGACTGCGATACGTTCAACCCCGCGATGCTCGTCGGCAAGCTTGACCATATTGTCTTTTTTCACGCCGACGGAAACCTGGAACATCATCGTTAAAGCGCGCTAACGCTTTAATTTAACACAGCTTTGAGTGATGTTTTGTCGCACGAACACTATATTGCCGTTTTCTCCAACTGAGCGACTATTGCTGCACGGGACCGGCGAACCGTCGTCGCGCGTCTTGTGTGTTTTGGGGTGGCTTTCATGCGTATCGGGATGATGACGAGCCTTGTGGCGCTGATGGGGTTGAGCAGCCCGGCTCTCGCGCAGATTGGGACGATAGGCGGCGCTACGAGTCCCGGACCCCACTTCGCCGCACCCTATTCCGCCCAACCCGCCTACGAGATGAACGAGGCGGAACAGGCGGGCTATCGCGCCTCGGAGGCGCCCCCTACTTCAAGGACGGGGGCTTCGCGGACAGAAATGGACGACTCGGATGCAGATTTCGCGCCACGGGGCGGCGAAACCTCCGCCGCGCCGGAGGACTTCAATCCGGTGCCCCACACCCTGAACGCCCAATACGCCGACCTGCGCGAGCATCGCCGCGGCCGGCGCGCCATGCCGTCCCGGCCGTTCGACGAAGCGGCGGTCGAAGCGCCGTCCAGGCCCACTGAGGTTGCCGATTCGGCGCCCGTCGCGCCGCAACTGGTCGCCGCCGCCGTAGCTTTCAAAGCCTATATGCAGAAGACCACGGCGGTGGATCCAAAGTTCAAGGGCCCAGCCGCCGTCAAAAGTGCGCTGGAGCGAGCCGAAGCCTACAAGATCCAGCAGCTTTCGGCGGGCGCGGTGGCCTATGCCGCCCTTGTCGCACTGCAGAACGCCACATTCGTCGAGGGCGTGCAGCGTCTGAACGCATATCCGCAAAGCCGTAACGCCATCGCCAATGAGCTGATCACTGCGCCGGACAACGTGCTCCAGATCGACGGCGCGATCGAAGCCGCCGGGTCGGCCCGCGCCGCGCTTGCAGGGCTCGGTCGCTCGCTTGTCGTGCAGGGGCGGGCGGTGAAGAAGGCCGCCTATACGGTGCAAGGCGAGGCCTGGTCCAAGAAGGCCGCTGATGGTCAGGAACGCCGGCTGGCCGACGCCAAGACGATTTCGCAGACCGAAGTCGCCCCCAGCGGAGAGGACACCAAGCTTCTGATGACCTCGCTGGTCGAATACCGCACCCGTGGGCAAAGCAGCGAAGCCGACCCCCGCGTCTCGCCCACCGTGGCCAAGGGCATGGCGCTGGCCGCGCTGATGGTGCTGGGCGACGCGGACGAGGCGCACGTGACCCGGCTTTCCAGCCTGCTTACCGACGCCAAAGGGGCCGATTGCCTGAACATGGCCAAGCTGAACCTGTTCCAGTGCCTCAGCGTCGCCGGACCGGAATACGAGGACGTCTTCTGCCTGGGTGAACACGCCATGACCGACACCGGCCAGTGCGTCGTCGCGTCGGCCGGAGCGCCGAGCATTCCGGTGGAAGCCAAGCCGGTGCTGGCCGTCGCGCACCGCACCGAGCCCACCGACGTGCAGGTGCCGATCGCCATCTCTGGTCCGGCCAGGGTCGCGGCCAATAGCGAGGAAGCAGCCCGCTAGAGGGTCATCGCCTGTTGAGCGGCAACGCGCGCCGCTTCGACGGGCGCGCGCATCGCGAAATCGCGTGCTATCAGTCCAGCTTGAACTCAACCGAGACCCGCCGCCTCTGATCGGGAAGCAGGCCGGGCCAAGAGGAAGCTGCGCTTGCATCAGGCCGTCATCGCCGCGACGGGGCTTTACACCCCGCCGTATTCGCTCTCGAACGAAGAACTGGTCGAGACCTTCAACCTCTATGTCGAGCGTTTCAACGCCGCCAACGCCGATGCCATAGGGTCAGGCGAGGTGGAGGCGCTGGCGCCGTCATCGCCGGAGTTTGTGGTCAAGGCCTCGGGCATCAAGTCGCGCTACGTGGTCGACAAGACCGGCCTGATCGATCCGGAGGTGATGCGCCCGATCATTCCCGAGCGCCCCAACGATCAGATCTCCGTGCTGGCCGAAATGGCCGTCGCCGCCGCCAACGACGCGATCAAGGCGTGGGGCAAGCCCGCCAGCCAGATCGACGCGGTGCTATGCGCCGCTTCGAATATGCAGCGCGCCTACCCCGCCATGGCGGTGGAGGTGCAGCAGGCGCTGGGCATCGGCGGGTTCGGGTTCGACATGAACGTGGCCTGTTCCTCCGCCACCTTCGGCATCAAGACGGCGGCGGACTATGTGGCGACCGGCTCGGCGCGGGCGGTCCTGATGGTCAACCCGGAGATCTGTTCGGGCCACCTCAACTTTCGTGATCGCGACAGCCACTTCATCTTCGGCGACGTGGCGACGGCCGTGATCGTGGAGAGGGCAGAGGACGTTCCGGCGGACAAGGGTTGGGACATTCTCGGCACGCGGCTGAAAACCCAGTTCTCCAACAATATCCGCAACAACTTCGGCTTTCTGAATCGCGGCGCGCCGGAAGGCGTCGGCGCCAAGGACAAGCTCTTCGTTCAGGAAGGCCGCAAGGTGTTCCGCGAGGTGGTGCCCATGGTGTCGGACATGATCCTGCAGCATGCCGCCGACCTCGGCATCGATCCTCACGCCCTGAAGCGAATGTGGCTGCACCAGGCCAACATCAACATGAACGAGATGATCGGCCGCAAGGTTCTAGGCCGCGACCCGACACCGGAGGAGAACGTCATCATCCTCGACACCTTCGCCAACACCTCATCCGCTGGTTCGATCATCGCCTTCCACACCGCGAACGGCGGGTTTGCGGCGGGCGAGGAGGGCCTGATCTGCTCGTTCGGCGCGGGCTATTCGGCGGGAACGGTGTTCGTGCGGAAGCGGTAAATAGCTTATCCCTTCCTCTCTACTAAGGAGGGGAAGCCTCCTTACCCTCGTGCGCCACCTTCCAGTCCATCGCCTTCCTCACCCGGTGCTCCACGCTGGGGTGGTCGTAGAAGATGAACTCCTCCACCGCCGAGGGAGACGAGGCGCGGTATTCGATGGTCTTCACCAGCGCTTTCGACAGCCCGTCCGGCTCGTGGGCGTGTTCCAATGAGAAACTGTCGGCGTCCGCCTCCTGAAGCCGGGTCAGGGTGTTGGTCAGTGGCGTCGCCAGAAGACCCAGCGTCGCCAGGATGATCATGATGATCGGAATGCCCGCCGGGTCGCTGATCGCCCGCACGTCGGCCCTGAGCAGCATGGCCACGGGAGCGAACAGCACGCTGGTCAGCCAGAAGGCCAGCACCGCGAGAACGCTGATCGCCGCCGCGCCCCACAGCACGTGCTTGTGGACATAGTGCCCCATCTCGTGCCCCACCACGCCGCGCACCTCGGCCAGGTCCGCGCCCTTCTTGAACATAACGTCGCTCATCGCCACCCGCGCGGAGGAGCCTAATCCCGAAACGTTGGCGGTATAGCGGTTGGACTGTTTGGAGCCGTTGAAGATGTAGATCTTGTCGGAGGGTGTGCCCGTCGCCTTGGCCAGAGCCACGACCTGATCGCGCACCTCACCGGGAGGGGCCGGGGTGTATTTGTTGAACAGCGGCTCGATGAAGATGGGGGCGATGAGCAATCCGAACACCACGAACACCACCGCCAGCCCCCCGGCCCACGCCCACCAGGTCCGGGGCGCCCGCCGTATCAGAGCGTAGAGCGCCACCAAGAACAGGCTGAACATGATGGCGGAAATGCTCGCCGCCATGGCCGTCTCGCCGAGCCAGGCGCTGAGCGTCTGGTTGTTCAGGCCATAGGACTTCTCGCGCCACCAGTCGGCGTAGATCGACCATGGCAGGCTGAGCAGGATGTCGATCACCTGAAACACCAGCACAACAACGAAACTGGTGAGCAGAGGCCGGGCGCGCTTTCGCTCCACCCCCTCCCCGACCCGCGCCAGCACGCCTGTGCGCAGGATGAGCGCGGCTATGACGACGGAGACCAGCCAGGCCCACAGCAGAACCCAGTGCCCGCCTTGTGTGTACGCCGTCGCCTTGGCGTGCCCGGCGGGCGATAGCTGCGCCATATAGGTCGCCGTCGCGGCGACAGGATCGAAAGCGGTCATCTGCGTGCTCCCCCCAGGATCAGAGGCGCATAGAAGCGCGGTTCTCACCACCTGTCAGGTTAAATCCGCCTAATGTCGGGAGCGCGAACAGGCGAGAGGCGGCGATACGAACCGGCCTTGATAGTCTTATCCTAGATCGGCATCGCCATGATCTCTTTGTAGGCAGAGATCACCTGGTCGCGCACAGCCATCACCGTTTCCAGGCTGGCCTGAGCGGAGGAGATGGACGTCACCACGTCGATCAGTTCGGCCTTGCCCTGCGCGTGGGCCATCATCTGGCTTTCGGCGTGGCGGGAGGAGGAGACAGCGTCGCCCACCGCGCTCTTCACCAGTTCACCAAAGTCCAGCCCTTTGGCCTCAGGGGCGCCCGCAGGAGGCGCCGAGAGCGCGCTTTGCGCGGCGGCGGCGTAGGCCTTGGCGGCGACCATGGGGGTAATCATCGGTCAGCGTCCCGTCAGCGTTTCAGAAGATCAAGCGTGCGGCTCTGCATGGAGCGCGCGGTCTCGATCACGTTCAGATTAGCCTCGTAGGCGCGCTGGGCTTCGCGCATATCCAGCGCCTCGGTGAGAGGGTCCACATTGGGCATCTTCACATAGCCCTTGGCATCGGCCGCTGGATTTCCGGGGCTGTATTCGCTGCGAAACGGGGTCTGTTCCTGCTGCACGCCCGCCAGCACTACCCCTGTGCCGCCGCCTTCCACCGTGGTCGGCTTGAAGATTGGGGCCTGACGCCGATACGGGTCGCCGCCGGGGGTCGCAGAGACGGAGTCGGAGTTGGCGATATTCTCGGCGATGATCCGCATCCGCGACTGCTGCGCCTTCAGCGCGGAGGCGGCGATGGCCATGGCTGAGTTGGCGGCGGAAGGGGCGTCAGTCATGCGAATATGGGGTCATGGCAGGCTAACCTTCAGCTTCCGGGGCGGCGCAGGGCGGTGCGCATCATGTTGAGCGAGGACTGGTAGAGAGTGATCGCCGCGTCATAGTCGCCCCGCGCCTGGGTCATCTTCATCATCTGCTCTTCCAGCACCACCCGGTTGCCGTCGAGGCGAGCCTCTGAATCGGGAGCCGCCGTTTCCTGGCCCGCGCCGGCTTTCGGGCCACCGAGATCGAGGTGGCCAGCCTGGTTGCGCAGGGGCGAAAGCATCTGGCCGCCCGTCGCTCCCTTCAGCGCGGAATCGAAGCTGAAGGGTTTCAGGTCGCGCGGCGCGAACCCGGCGGTGTCGGCGTTGGCCACGTTCTGGGCGATCAGCTTCTGGCGCTGCGTTGTGTAGTTCAGCTTGCCCTTCAGCATCGCGAGCAGGGGAATCTGGTCGAGGTCCATGATGCAGATTTTGCCGGGCTTATGGTTAATCGCTCCTTAAAGGGTTGCGGGCAGACAGGAGGGGCGCGGCGGCGAAGGCGCTTTCCGCCCGCGAGTGGCATACGCGTCCGTCGGGGCCCAGATGGATTTATTCCTCAGCATTCTTCGGGCGATTTTCGCCCTGGCCGCCGTGCTCGGGCTATTCGGCGTGGGGGTCTACGCCTTCCGCCGCTGGGGACCGATGGGGCTTCTGAAGTTCACGCCCCAGGCCGAGCGGCGGCTGCATCTGGTGGAGAGCCTGACGCTCGACGCCCAGCGGCGCTTGGTTCTGGTGCGGCTGGATCAGCGCGAGCATCTGATCCTGCTCGGCGAAGGACGGCGGATGGATGCGCCCGCTTTGCCCGCCCCGAAAGCGTGAGGGCGACTATGCGGAACGCGCTCCTCCGGTTCGGGCTGAAAGGCAGCGACCTTCGCCACGCCGCGCTGGTCTCCATGCTGGCCACGCTCGCCACGATGGCCTTCCCGGCGCTGGCGGCCGCCCAGGCGGTCAATCTTGATCTCGGCACCGGCGGCGGGCTGACCGACCGGGTGATCCAGCTCGTGGGCCTGCTCACGGTATTGTCGCTGGCGCCGTCGATCCTGATGATGACCACCAGTTTCGTGCGGATCGTGGTGGTGCTGAGCCTGCTGCGAACCGCGCTCGGCCTGCAGCAGAGCCCGCCCAATGCGGTGATCGTTTCCCTGGCCCTGTTCCTCACCGCCATCGTCATGGGGCCGACCTTCAGCCAGTCCTACAACGCCGGGATCAAGCCCCTCCTGGCGCACCAGATCGAACTGCCGCAGGCCTTCGCCCAAGCCAGCCAGCCGGTGAAGGTCTTCATGCTGAGCCAGGTCGACCGGGACGACCTTGCCCTGTTCATGCGCCTGTCGAAGACGCCGCGCCCGAAAACCGCGTTGGATACTCCGGTGCAGATCGTCGCCCCGGCCTTCATGATCTCGGAACTGAAGCGCGCCTTCCAGATCGGGTTCCTGCTGTTCGTGCCCTTCCTGGTGATCGACCTGGTAGTGGCCAGCGTTCTGATGAGCATGGGCATGATGATGCTGCCGCCCGTGACCATCAGCCTCCCGTTCAAGCTGATCTTCTTCGTGCTAGTGAACGGCTGGCAGCTTGTGGCCGGAAGCCTGATCCAGAGTTTCCAGCACTCGGGCGGGGTGATCGGCTGATCGCGCGTCAGCTATTCTGAGGCCGCACCAGCGTCCTGAGCGCGATCATCGACAGCACGAGCGAGCCCACCGCCACCAGGGCCATGGGTCGGGGGGTGCCGTCTCTGAACGCGCCCGCCAGCGCAGCAAAGCCCGCCCCGGCCGCGAAGCCCGCCGCCCCGACAAGGGCCGACACCGCTCCGGCTCGTGTTCCGTCTTCCCCCAGCGCGCCCGCGCCGGAGTTGGGCTGGGTGAAACCGAGGCTGGCCATGATCACGAACTGCGGCGCCAGAAAGCCCCACAGACCCCCAAACCCGGTCTCGGCGAACGCCAGCAGCACAAGTCCCGCGACCAACGCGCCGAGGTTGGCCCACTTGAGGATCACGTCCGAACGATAGCGCCGGGCTAGCCGGGCGTTGATCTGGCTACAGCCGATGAAGCCAAAGGCGTTGACCCCGAACACCCAGCCGAAGTCCTGGGGCCGCACATGGAAGTGGCCGATCACGATGTCTGGCGACGTCGCCACGTAAGTGAACAGAGCAGCGCCGGAAAACGCGCCGGTCAGCACGTAGCCAAGCAGGCGCGGGTTCCTCAGCAATGACGCATAGCTCTGGAAGGGGTTCTCGCCCGCCGCCTGCGCCGCCGTCTCGGGGGAACGCGACTCCGGCAGTGTGAAAATCACCGCCGCGCCTACGATGCTCGCGAAGATGGCCTGGCCCCCGAACAACCAGCGCCAACTCGCCACCTGCAGCATAAAGCCGCCCATCAACGGGGCCAGAATGGGCGCCAGCCCCATCACCAGCATCAGCATGGAAAAAACGTGCAGCACTTCGTGCGGCTCGAAGCGGTCGCGCACGATCGCCCGGGCGATCACCATGCCCGCGCAGCCGCCGAGCGCCTGCAACACCCTCAGCCCGATCAGAAGCCCAATGGAATTGGCGAATGCGCAACCGATGCTGGCGGCGATGTAGAGCGCGATGCCGATCAGTATGGGCCAGCGTCGCCCGAACCTGTCGGAAAGGGGTCCGTAGAACAACTGCCCGACCGCTATGCCGATGAAGAAAGCCGCCACGGTCATCTGGGTGTCGGATGAGGTCGCGTGCAGGCTGCGAGCGATCGCGGGTAGGCCGGGCAGGTACATATCGATGGACAGAGGCCCGAACGCGGTCAGCGATCCCAGCACCAGGATGAGACCAAGCGGCGCCTTGGCCGCCTGGGCCAGCCCGCCGGGCGCGCGCGTGCTTGCAGCGGCGACGGTCATGGATGTGACAGGGTGAGGGCGAAACGCGGGACGAACATGGGCCTCCGTCTAGGGCGCGCCGCCGCCCACGGCAAACCCAAAGGCCACCTTTGCGCGCCTTCGTCAGACCACTTGGAAAAGAAACAACAGTATGATGATCGGGATCGGGATCCCCAGCGCACACAGCGCAATACCCTTCATGTGTGGTCCTCCAGCTTTGCGGCGAGATAATTCCCGCACCTGTTCCGGGTTCCAAAGCGCGGCGGCTCGCTTGCGCCTTCTTGCTTGGACGCCCCTCGCTTGCACCCTTGGGCCAAAGTCTCTAAGGCCATCGCCGCGACCGACCCCGAAAGCGCGCCTGCGCGAGCGCCGGTCTGGTTCGCCCCTGTGGTGGAATTGGTAGACGCGCCGGACTCAAAATCCGGTTCCGCGAGGAGTGTCGGTTCGAGTCCGACCGGGGGCACCAGCGATGACATCCAGCATGAAAGCCCGCCCGGGATGACCGAACAGGCGATACAGATCGTGGCGCGTGGCCCAAGGGCCGTCGCAGAAGCCGCCGCGAAGGCCGTGGACGCGGACGTTATGCTGGAAGCCGCCACCTATTCCATTCTGGAGGAGGACGAGGACCGGGGCGTCTGGCGCATCGACGCCTTTCCCACCAGCAATGAGGAGGCTGAGGGCTTCCAACGCGTGCTGGCAGACTTTCCAGACCTGCACGTCGTGGCGAGCCCTTTGGCCGACGCGGACTGGCTGGCTATGGCGCTCTCGGGCCTTCCGCCGGTGCGGGCGGGCCGCTTCTTCATCTACGGGGTGCACGACAGGGGACGCAGGCCGGTCAATGCCGTGAACTTGCGCATCGAGGCGGGGGCGGCCTTTGGCACGGGGCATCACGGCACCACGGTAGGGTGTCTGCTGGCCTTCGACGATCTGTTGAAACGCGAGCGGTTTCCCAAGGTGCTGGACGTGGGCGCGGGCACCGGCGTTCTGGCCATCGCGGCGGCGCGCACAGGCTCCAGACTGGTCGTCGGCACCGACATCGATCCGATGTCCGTACGCATCGGTGGAGAGAACGCCAAGCTTAACGCGGCGGACGCGACCTTTGTCCACGCCTCGGGGCTGAACGACGTCGCTGTGGCGGCGGGCGTCCCCTATGACCTTGTGTTCGCCAACATCCTGGCCCGTCCGCTGGTTTCCCTGGCGCAGGATATCAAGGGCGCGCTCAAGCCCGGCGGCGTCGCGATCCTGTCGGGACTTTTGCGCACGCAGGAGCGGCAAGTGCGCGCCGCCTATCTATCGCGGGGGTTCCGGGTCGAGCGGCGCATCCACCGCGACGCCTGGGCCGCCCTCATCGTTCGCAAGGGCTGAAGCGGCGCCCGCATGACCTCCGCCCGCCAGACCAGCGCCTGGCGCGCGGGTGAAATCTGGCCGGTTCGGCTCGAACGGCCAGGAGATCACATTGCCGCTGAACAGCGCCCACCAGACGATCACCGGCTGAAACAACAGGCGCGGGCCGTGATACCACCAGCTCGACGGCAGCCCCTCGACCACCACGTGACCGAAGGCATGGTAGAGGTTGGCAGGAAAGACACACACCGCGTAGGCCGCAAGCGCGATTCCCGCCCAGCGCCGCGTGGCGGGCAGAAGAAGCCCGATCCCGCCCAGCACCTCGCAAATCCCGGTGAAGATCACCACGCCCTCGGGATGGGGAATGAGCGGGGGCATGATGGGCAAAAAGCGCAGGGGCTCGGTGATGTGCACCCCGCCGAAGACGATGTATATCCACGCCAGAATCCCGCGAAGGCGCCCGCGCGTATCGTTCAGGCCAGGCGCGCGGAAGAACGAGGCGATTGCGATCACCCCGACGCCCCCCGCGATCATCCAGACCCACATTGTCAGTCTCCGAATTGCGCCAATCGACCTGGCGCTCTACCTTCTAGCCCATGCGCCAGACATTTGACGAACACGCCCACCCATCGTTCGGCTCTCGCCACCTTCCGCTGATTCGCGAGGAACTGCGGCGACAGGGGCTGGACGGCTTCGTGATCCCACACGAGGACGAGCATCAGAACGAATATCTGCCCGACGCCAATGAGCGCCTGTCGTGGACCACCGGCTTCACCGGATCTGCTGGGGCGGCGGTGGTGATGAGCGACAAGGCGGCGGTGTTCGTCGACGGCCGCTATACGCTGCAGGTGAAGGTGCAGGTCGATCCAGCCCTGTTCGAGGCCCGCGACCTGGTGGAGGGCGGCGTGTCGCTCTACCTTGAAGAAGCGGTGAAGTTCGGTCAGGTGATCGGCTACGACCCTCGCCTGCATAGCCCGGATTCGCTCAGCGGCATGAAGGCCGCCGCCGCACGCTCGGGCGCGGACCTGAAGCCGGTGGCGGTGAACCCGGTGGACAGCGCCTGGGCCGGGGAGCGTCCGGCGCAACCGACCGCGCCGATCGTGCCACACCCGCTGGAATATTCCGGCGAGGATTCGGCCTCGAAACGCGCGCGGCTGGGCGCTGACCTCGTGAAGATGGGCGCGGACGCCGCAGTGCTGACGGCCCCATCCTCCATCGCCTGGCTGTTCAATGTGCGTGGCGGCGACGTAATCCGCTCGCCGCTGCCAATCGGGCAGGCCATTCTGGACAAGGACGGAACCGCCCGCCTGTTCCTCGATCCGGTGAAGGTCTCGCAGGGCCTGCCCGCATGGCTCGGCAATCAGGTCTCGCTGGAGACGCCCGATGCGCTGCCCGCCGCCCTCGCCGCGCTTACAGGCAAGAAGGTGCTTGTCGATCCGGCGCAGTCTTCGGCCTGGTATTTCGACACTCTGGGGGAGGCCGGGGCCAGCTTGGTGCGCGCCGCCGATCCCTGCGCCCTGCCCCGCGCGTGCAAGAACGCTGTTGAGGTGCAAGGCGCCCGCACGGCGCACGAACGCGACGGCGCTGCGCTGGCCCGTTTCCTCTACTGGCTCGCCACAGAAGGGCAGGCTAGCCCGCCTTCCGAGATAGAGACCGTCACCAAACTGGAAGGCCTGCGCGAAGCCACCGGCGCGCTGAAGGACCTGTCGTTCGACACCATCGCCGGGGCCGGTCCCAACGGCGCCATCGTCCACTACCGCCCGACCGAGGCGACCAACCGCCGGGTCGAGGCGGGGCAACTGCTCCTGGTGGACTCCGGCGCACAGTATCTCGACGGCACCACCGACGTCACCCGCACCGTCGCCATCGGCGAGCCGAGCGCGGAGATGCGCGAGCGCTTCACCCTGGTTCTGAAAGGCCATATCGCGTTGGGGAACGCCCGCTTCCCGGTGGGCACCACCGGCTCGTCGCTGGACATTCTGGCCCGGGCGGCGCTCTGGAGCCACGGTCTCGACTATGACCACGGCACGGGCCACGGGGTCGGCTCCTACCTCGGTGTGCACGAGGGGCCGCACCGCATCGCCAAGGCCCCCAACACCGTGGCGCTGCGCCCCGGCATGATCGTCTCCAACGAGCCCGGCTATTACAAGACCGGCGCCTATGGAATCCGCATCGAAAACCTCGTCACCGTAAAAGCGGCCGAAGCCATCCCCGGCGGAGAGCGCGAGATGCTGTCGTTCGAGACCCTGACTTTAGCCCCAATCGACCGGCGGCTGGTTGTGGCGGAGATGCTCTCGCCAACCGAACGCGAGTGGCTTAACACCTATCACACCCGGGTGCTGGCGAAGATCGGCGGCGCTGTAGAGCCGGACGTACGTGCCTGGCTGACCGAGGTCTGCGCGCCGATCTAGGGACGAAGATCGCCCGTCACATATTCGGATAGTTCGGGCCCCCGCCGCCCTCCGGGCAGGTCCAGACGATGTTCTGCGACGGATCCTTGATGTCGCAGGTTTTGCAGTGGACGCAGTTCTGGGCGTTGATTTGGAACCTCGGGTCCTCCCCCGCCTCGTTATAGACAACCTCGTACACGCCAGCCGGACAGTAGAGCCGCGCAGGCTCGCCATACATCGGCAGGTTGACGGCGATGGGGATGGACGCGTCGCGCAGTTTCAGGTGCGCGGGCTGGTCTTCCGCATGGTTGGTGTTGGAGATGAACACCGAGGATAGCTTGTCGAACGACAGCACACCGTCTGGCTTGGGGTATTTCAGCTCCTTGTAGTCCTTGGCCAGGCCCGTTGAGGCGGCGTCGGTCTTCTTGTGGCGCAGGGTGCCGAAGGGCGACCAGCCGCCCGTGAGGTTTGAGATCGTCAGGTCGATACCGCCCAAAAGGATCGATCCCAGGAAGGTGCCGAACATGGAGCCGAGCGGCTTGTTGTTGCGGACGAGCCGAAGCTCCTTCGCCACCCAGGACGCCTTGTAGACGGCCTCGTATTCTTCCACCGTATCGCCCGAACGCCCCGCGGTGACGGCGGCGTAGAGGGCCTCTGCGCCCAGCATCCCGGTCTTGATGGCGTTGTGGCTTCCCTTGATGCGGGCCTGATTCACGAACCCGGCGCTATCGCCGATCAGAACGCCGCCCGGGAAGGCCAGCTTGGGCAGGGATTGGACGCCACCCTTGACGATGGCCCTTGCACCGTAAGCGATGCGTTTGCCATCCTTCAGGAAGGGCGAGACCGCAGGATGGGTCTTGAAGCGCTGGAACTCGTCGAACGGGGAGAGGAACGGGTTGGCGTAACTAAGATCGACCACCAGGCCGATGGAGATGTAGTTGTCGCCGAAGTGGTACATCCACGAGCCGCCGCCGGTCTTGTCGTCGAGGGGCCAGCCGAGGGTGTGCTGTACGAGACCGCTGTGGAATACCGCATCCGGAACCTGCCAGACCTCCTTCAGGCCGATGCCGTATTTCTGTGGATCGGCGTCCTTGTTGAGGTTGAAGCGCGCCTGGACGATCTTGGAGAGCGAGCCCCGGCAGCCCTCGGCCAGCATGACGTATTTACCGTGCAGTTCCAGGCCTGGCTGATAGTCGCCGCCCTTGGTCCCGTCCTTGTGGATGCCGAAGACGCCGGCCACCACGCCCTTGACCTCGCCCCCTTCCCCGAACACCAGTTCCGACGCCGCCATGCCGGGATAGACCTCGACCCCCGCCGCCTCGGCCTGTTCAGACAGCCAGCGGCAGAGGTTGGCGAGGGAGGCGATATAGCAACCGTGGTTCTTCATGAACCCTGGCATGGGCAACCAGGTCAGGTCGATCGA
>JBBQLP010000018.1:0-50764 GCA_038327995.1 Caulobacterales bacterium
GCCTGTTTCACGGCGTGGGCGATAGCCTGGACTACTCTTGCGACTAGTCGCTCATCGTCACCTTCGGCCATGACGCGGATGAGGGGTTCGGTGCCTGAAGCGCGCACCAGCACCCGGCCCGAGCCGTTGAGGGACCTCTCGCCTTCGGCGATTGCGGTGAGCACCATGTCGCTCTTCAGGGGATCGCCTCCCGAGAAGCGCACATTCACAAGCTTCTGCGGCACCGGCTCGAACTGGCGGGCGAGCGTGCTCATGGGAACGCCCGTCTGCACCAGCACTGACAGCACCTGCAGGGCGGCGATCAGTCCGTCTCCGGTGGTTGAGACGTCCGACAGAATGATGTGGCCGGATTGCTCGCCGCCGAGGTTGAAGCCGCCCGCGCGCATCTTCGCCATCACGTGCCGGTCGCCGACATTGGTGCGCTCAAGGGTGAGCCCGCGCGTCTGCATCAATCGCTCGAGGCCGAGGTTGGACATGATGGTGCCGACCACGCCCCCGCCGGTCAGCCGTCCCTCCGCCGCCCAGGCTGAGGCGATAATGGCCATGATCTGGTCGCCGTCGACGACCTGACCCTTTTCGTCGCAGATAACCAGCCGGTCCGCGTCGCCATCGAGCGCGATGCCAATGTCGGCGCGCATATCGCGAACCGTGCGCGCCATGGCCTGCGGATAGGTGGAGCCGCATTCATCGTTGATGTTCAGGCCATTGGGATCGACCCCCACCGGGATCACCTCGGCCCCGAGTTCATAAAGGGCGGTGGGGGCGACCTTGTAGGCAGCGCCGTTGGCGCAATCGACGACGATGCGCAGCTTCGACAGGTTCATGCCGCGCGGGAAGGTGGCCTTGGCGATCTCGACATAGCGGGCCTGGGCGTCTTCGATCCGAACCACCCGACCAAGCTCGGTGGGAGCCGAAAGGTCGTCCTCCAGCCCCTGGTCCATCAGGGCCTCGATCTCGGCCTCGCGGGCGTCGGAGAGTTTGTATCCGTCCGGGCCGAACAGCTTGATCCCGTTGTCGGTGTGGGCGTTGTGGGAAGCGGAGATCATGACCCCGAGATCAGCCCGCATGGATCGGGTCATCATAGCCACCGCTGGCGTGGGCAGGGGGCCCAGCGTGCGCACATCCATACCGACGCTGGTGAACCCGGCGACAAGCGCCGGTTCGACCATATAGCCCGACAGGCGCGTATCTTTGCCAATCACCACCAGGTGGCGCCGTTCCACATCGGAGCGGAACAAACGTCCAGTCGCCAACCCCACGCGCAACGCCACCTCCGCCGTCATTGGAAACTGGTTGGCGCGGCCGCGAATGCCGTCCGTGCCGAAATAGCTGCGCTTTGCCATGAGGTCGCCAAAGGAGAGGAAACGAACGGAAATCGAGATTTACCGCAACGGTCGTGGGAGAATGATAAAGGACATCGCCCGATCCTGCACCTCGCTGATTTGCGGGGAGAGGTGGGTCAGCCAGACGAGCGGAGCGTGAAGCCATTCATGTGCGGCATTATCGGTATTGTCGGAACCTCGCCCGTCGCCGGGCGGCTCATAGATAGCCTGAAACGGCTGGAGTATCGGGGCTACGACAGCGCCGGGGTGGCGACCTTGGTGGACGGGCGGTTGGAGCGGCGCCGGGCGCCCGGCAAGCTGCGCAACCTCGAGGAGGTGCTGGCGGCGGAGCCGCTCACAGGAACCGTCGGCATCGGTCACACCCGCTGGGCCACCCATGGCGCGCCGACCACCGCTAACGCCCACCCCCACTTCGCGGGGCAGGTGGCGGTGGTTCACAACGGCATCATCGAGAACTTCGCGGAGTTGAAGGCCGAACTCGAGGCGCAAGGCCGCACCTTCGACAGCCAGACCGACACCGAAGTCGTGGCCCACCTGTTCGACAGCTACCTCGAGACCGGCCTTGCGCCCCTAGACGCCTTCAAGGCTATGCTGGACCGATTGACCGGCGCCTATGCGCTCGCTGTGCTGATCTCGGGCGAGACGCCTATGATCCTCGGCGCGCGGCTCGGGCCGCCCTTGGTGGTCGGCTATGGGGAGGGGGAGATGTACCTCGGCTCTGACGCTATCGCAGTTGGGCCCTTCACCCAGCGCATCGCTTACTTGGAAGAGGGCGATTACGTCGCCATCGATCACGACGGCGCTCAAATCTTCGATCTGGCCGGCAAACCGGCAAAGCGCCACATCAACACCGTGCCCGCCTCCGCCGCCTTGGTCGAAAAGGGCAACTACCGCCACTTCATGGAGAAGGAAATCCATGACCAGCCCGACGCCTGCCAGCACACCCTGTCGGCCTATCTCGACCCGGTAAACATGAAGGCGCGTGCGCCGGGCGGTTTCGATTTTGCGGGGGTGGAACGACTTCAGATCGTGGCCTGCGGCACCTCCTACTATGCCGGGCTGACAGCCAAATATCTGTTCGAGAAGGTGGCGGGTCTGCCGGTGGACGTGGAAGTGGCTTCGGAGTTCCGCTATCGCGATCCGGCGATCTCCCCCGGCACCATGGCGCTGGGCATATCCCAGTCCGGGGAGACGGCAGACACACTTGCGGCTTTGCGCTGGTGCAAGGACAAGGGGCTGAAGACCGCCGCCCTCGTCAACGCCCACCATTCATCTATGGCGCGGGAAGCCTCGGTGAAGTGGCCTACCCACGCGGGAACAGAGATCGGCGTCGCCTCAACCAAGGCCTTCACCGCCCAGGTGTGCGCCCTCTCCGCCCTCGCCATTGTCGCCGGGGTAGCCCGGGGCAGGATCGACGCAAAGGAAGAGGCGCGCCTGGTGCATCTCCTACTCGAGACCCCCCGCCTGATCGGCGAGTCGATCCAGGCGGAGACGCGGATCAAGGAACTGGCCTACGACCTCTCCAAGGCGCGCGATGTGCTCTACCTTGGGCGAGGGCCGCTTTATCCCCTGGCGATGGAAGGGGCGCTGAAGCTCAAGGAAATCAGCTATATCCACGCCGAAGGTTATGCAGCGGGCGAGCTGAAACACGGTCCCATCGCCCTGATCGACGAGGCGACGCCGGTGGTGGTGATCGCACCCTCCGATCCCCTGTCGGAAAAGACCATGTCCAATATGCAGGAGGTGGCGGCGCGGGGCGGCCCAATTATCATGGTGACGGACGAAGCGGGGGCGAAACACGCGCCGCTCTTGGCCGACGTGATTATTTGCCCGGCGTGCGATCCGTTCATCGCGCCCCTGGTCTATGCCGCGCCGATCCAACTCCTCGCCTACCACGTGGCCGTGCAGAAGGGGACTGACGTGGACCAGCCCCGCAACCTCGCCAAATCGGTGACTGTCGAGTAGCGACTAGGAAGTCGCCAGCGTGTCCTCGACCTGCCCCAGGCGGTCCTTGCCGAAGAACATTTCCTCGCCCACGAAAAAGGTCGGAATGCCGAAGGCGCCGCGCTCCACCGCTCGCTGGGTGTTGGCGACCAATGCGGCTTTGACGCTCTCGTCCTGGGTGCGAAGGAGCAGGGCAGGGCCGTTGAGACCGGCCTTGTTCAGCACCTCGCCCACCACTGCGGGGTCGTCCATCTTCAGCCCGTCTTCCCACATGGCCCTCAGCACTGAGGAGACATAGCGGTCCTTGTCGCCCTCCATCTCCGACGCGATCAGGCCGCGCATGACGAGGAGGGTGTTGACCGGGAAATGCGGGTTCATCTTGAAATGCTTCAGGCCATGCTTCTCGATGAAGCGCCGGGTCTCCAGCATCTCGTATGCCAGCTTCCCGTGCACCCCGCCAAAGGCGATCATCGGGGCCTGGTTGCCGGTAGCCTTGAAGATCCCGCCGAGCAGGCAGGGGATCAGGTTGACGCTCGCCCCCGTCCGTTCCGCAATCCCCGGCAGCACCTTCCACGCCAGATAGGCGTTGGGGCTGGCGAAATCGAAGATGAAATCGATGGTCTTCGTCATCGTCACCAGGCCTCGGACCAAGGACGCAGGTCCATCTCGTGTGTCCAGGTCGAGCGTCCCTGATTGTGCAGCCAGACGTAGTTGCGGGCGATCTCGTCGGGTTTCAGCACTTCGTCACGCGCCAACCTTTCCTCGATGTCCGGCATACGGCTCCGGGTGAAGGTTCCGTCGATCGAGCCATCTACGATGACGTGCGCCACGTGCACCCCCTGTGGTCCGAGTTCGCGCGCCATGCTCTGGGCCAGGGCTCTGAGCGCGTGCTTCGCGCCGGAGAAGGCGGAGAACAGTGACCTACCTCTCACACTCGCCGTAGCCCCGGTGAAGATCACCGTTCCCCGTCCTCGCGGCGTCATCACCCGGGCCGCTTCCCGCCCGGTGATGAAGCCGGACAGCGTCGCCATTTCCCACACCTTGGTGTAGACCCGCGTGGTGGTCTCGGTGAGCGGAAACCAGACATTCGCGCCGATGTTGAAGACAACGACCTCAAGAGGGCCGATCTCGGCCTCGATCTTGTCGACCAGGGCGATCATGTCCACCTCCTCGCGGGCGTCGACCCCGAAGGCGTGGGCGGTCCCGCCCTCGTCACGGATGGACTGCGCGGTTGCTTCGAGTTGCTCCTCGTTGCGCGGACGCCGGGTGAGGCAGACGGTCAGCCCCTCTCGCGCAAACGCCCGACCGATAGCCGCGCCGACCCCGTCGCCAGCCCCGACAACCAGGCAGACGCCCCGCTTGGCTGCTGCCCCGCTCACGACTTGCGCAGCGCCGGTTTGGATTTGGAGGCGGAGCGGGCGGCGGCGGCGCGCCGGGCCTGCTCATTGCCCGCCGTAGGACTGCGAGCCCCGCCTTGAGCCGCCTTCTTTTTGGCCACCAGCGCCGCCATGGTCTCGGTCGCGGTCTTCGGCTGGTTCTCGTCGTCTGGCTTTGTCATCCGTCTATTCTAGCACGACTTCAGGCCGCTTTGACGCTGGCGATCCAGCTATCGCCGACGCCCTTCAGAATATCTAGCGGCACGCGTCCGCAGTCCAGGATCGCCTCGTGGAAATCCTTGATGTCGAACTTCGGTCCCAGCACAGCCTTGGCCTTGTCGCGGATGCCGTTGATGACGGTGTGGCCGAGCTTGTAGCTGCACGCCTGCCCGGGCGTGGCGCAATAGCGTTCAACTTCCCGGGCGGCGAAGCCTGGCGCCTCCCCATCCTGAGCGACGAAATAGGCGATCGCCTTCTCGCGGGACCATTTCAGATGGTGGATGCCGGTATCGACGACGCAGCGATTGGCCCGGAAAAGCTGGAACTTGAGATAGCCCAGCCGCCCCAAGGGATCGTCGTCATACATACCGATTTCGTCGGCCAGTTGCTCGGCGTAGAGCGCCCAACCTTCTGCGTAGCCTGAAAAGCCAATGGTCTTGCGGATCAGCGGCAGGTTCTTGTTCGACAGAGACAGGCCGCCTTCGAGCTGGTGCCCCGGCAGTCCCTCGTGAAAGACGGTGGTGGACAAGCAGAACTTCGGCCATTCGGCTGAATCGTGCAGGTTGAAATAGACTAGGCCGGGCCGTGATCCATCGAGCGCCGGTCCCTGCGAGAACGCGGAGGCTGCGCCAGCCTCGGTCTGCGCAGGCACCCGGCGCACCTCGAACTTGTATTTGGGGTCAGGCAGGCGGTGGAAGACGCTGGGAAGCCTAGGCCGGATGTCGTCGAGGCGCTTGTTGCAATAGGCGATGGCGTCGAGCTTCCCGGCGTCGGTGTTCGGATAAAGCTGCTTGGGGTCCTTGTAGAGCCCGGCCATGCGCTCACCGACCGTGCCCCTGGTCAGACCCTGCGCCTTCAGGAGACCGTCCATGCGGGCGGTGATGGCCTTGGCCTGCTCCAGCCCGATCTTGTGCACCTCGTCCGGGGTCAGGCGGGTGGTGGTCGTGTTGTGCAGGGCGGTAGCGTAGAACTCCGCCCCCTGCTTGAAGCGCCACAGGCCCGCATCGTGGCTGGCGTGAGCGCGTAGGCGCCTGGTTTCGGCGATCTGCCGTTCCAGCGCCGGGGCGATCTTGTCGACGTAGATTTTCGCCGCGTCCCGGCCATAGCTGTCGCCAAACCCCTTGGCCGCCGCGCGTTTGGTGATCGAGGCGACGAGCAGGTTGCTCTCGGCCGGTCCGTCGCTCTTGCCCAGTTGTGTCAGGGTCAGGTCGAGCAGGAAATCGGGAGGAACCACGCCCAACCCGGCGTCGTGTTTCATCTTGGCGGTGTTGGCGTCGAGCTGGTCGCCGAAGGCCGCGAGGCGTGATAGATAGGCGCCAGCGTCCTCTTTTGTCTCGATCCGGTGCTTGGTGTCGAGGAAATCAGGGACCTGCTGATAGGCCCCGGTAAGCTGGCTGACGACGTAGGGCGAGGGGCCGAAGCCCGCCCCGCCGAACGCGAACTTCTGCACCGCCGTCGCAGACTCCCGCGTGTAAAGCACCGTCTGATAGTTCAGCTTGTCCGCCGCGCCGAGGGCCGATGGATCGAACGCTTTCAGCCGCTCAAGCTGACTGCGGGTCAGGGCCCGGGCGCGGGCGACCCCGGCTTCGGACTCGTCCGAAAGCTTGCCCTTCAGGTCGGCGTTGGCGCCCGTGTCGAGGCCAAGCTGCGTCGCGCCTTCAGGCCGTTCACGTAGCCCCTCCTTGAAAAAGGCGTCGAACATCGCATTCAACTCCGCCGCCGTTCCGGGCGCGGCGTTCGCCAGGCCGGGCAGGACGGCAGCCGCGCCAACGGCGGTAGCGGTCGTGGTCAGAAGGGTGCGGCGGTTCAGCATCGGGTGTCCATTCGGTTGTCGGCTTTGGGCGGTGTCGGCGCGTGGCGGTCAGTTCCAGATCGGCGGCTTGCGATCCTTCCAGGGACATTCCTTCTCCAGTTGCCCGGCGAGGCGATAGAGGGTCGCTTCATCGGCGAATTGGCCTGTGAACATCATCCCCATGGGCAGGTTGTCCGCCGATTGCCACAGCGGCAAGGACAGCGACGGTTGGCCAGTGAAGTTGAACGGCGGGGTAGTGGCGTAGGTCGAGGACTGGCGCCGGTCGAACTCTTTTAGTTCCAGGTTCAGGGGATCGAGCCAATCCACGCGCGGCGAGGTCGTGCTCATGGTCGGTGTGAGAAAGACGTCGAATCCCTCGAACCGCTTCAGGATTTCGCGGTTGAACAGGCGAAGTTCCTGCCAGCCCCAAAGGGCCTGCTGGCCGTTGATCCGCTTGCCTGCCTCATAGCCTCGCCGGGCGAGGGGGCCGAGTTCACTGTCGCCGGGCTCGCGGCCCAGCTTGTCGACCCATCGCTTGACGTTCGCCGAGAAGTTGGAGGCGCTGACGAGGCCTTGCGCCCGGTAGAGCGCGCGGTAGTCGATCCCCAGTCCCTGCTCGAACACCTCATGGCCAAGGCCCTTCAGAAGCTCCACCGTCTTGTGCACCGCCGCCAGCATCTCATTGGCGATAGGCCGTCCGTTCGGGGTTTCAGCCGACCAGGCGATGCGCAGTTTGCCGGGGCTGCGGCTGATTTCCTCCAGATACGGCCGCTCTTTCGCCGGAGCCTGGAAGGGGTCGCCGGGCTGGGCATAGCCGGTGGCGTCGAGCATGGCGGCTGAGTCGCGCACCGTGCGGCTGACCACGTGGTGAACGGAAAAGCCCATAGCGCCGTCGGTGACTTCGCAGATGGGCGTGCGGTCGCGGGTGATCTTCATGCCGACAAGGCCGCAGTTGGCCGCCGGGATGCGGATGGAACCGAGACCGTCGCTGGCGTGCGCCATCGGCACTATCCCCGCCGCTGTCGCCGAGGCTGCGCCCCCCGATGAGCCCCCCGAAATGTGATCCGGGTTCCAGGGGTTGCGGCAGGCGCCGAGCTTTTCAGAGTTGGTCACGCCGGGGATGCCGAACTCCGGCGTATTGGTCTTGCCGACCAGAACCACGCCCGCCGCGCGGTAGCGTTTGACGAGTTCGCTGTCTTCCTCGTCCGCCGCCACCTGCGCGAAATGGCTGCCGGAGGTGCGGGGCCATCCCTTCACCTGCGCGCCGAGGTCCTTGATCAGGAAGGGAACGCCGCGGAACGGGCCGTCTGGCAGAGGCGCAGCGGCGACCTTGCGCGCCTCGTCATAGGCGGTGTGGACGACGGCGTTCAGCGTCCCGTTGTGCTTCTCGATCCGCGCAATGGCGGCGTCTAGCAACTCAGTGGGGGTGATCTCTTTCTTCCCGACCAGTTCGGCGAGACCTAGCCCGTCATAATCGGCGTATTCCGCGAAGGCCATTTTCGGCTCCTTGTTTGAGTGCTCGTCAGCCTGCGGTGAGGAAGGCCATTTTGGCGGCGGGCTTGAGGGTGGGACCTTCGCGCTTTAATTCAACGAAGGCGCTCTCGGCGGCGTCGAGCGCAAAGCCGATGTCGGCCTCGCTCATGGCGGCGCAGAGGAACATATTGTGCCAGGGATGCACATAGACGCCGCGCTCCAGCATGGCGGCGGACCAGGCGAAGCCCTTGGCGAGGTCCCTGTCATCGTCGAACAGGAAGAGGGGCATTGTCACCGGCCCGGTCTGGCGCAGTCCAAAGCCCGCCGCCTTGGCGCGTTCGGCCAGCCCGTCGCGCAGGCGCGTTCCCAGCCCTTCGATGGTCTCCAGATAATCGCTTTCACGCACCCTTCGCAGGGTCTCGATCCCCGCCGCCATGGCCGCGCCCGCGAACCAGAACGAGCCGGTGACGTAGATCGAGGCCGCCGCCGCCCGCGCCTTGTCATTGCCGAGGAGGGCCGAGATCGGGTGGCCGTTGGCGATGCACTTGCCCCAGGTGGACAGGTCTGGCTGCACCCCGATGGCGCTCCACGAACAGTCGCGCGCCACGCGGAAGCCCGCGCGCACATCGTCCACCACGAGTAGCGCGCCGGTCTGGTCGCAAAGCTCACGTGCGCGGCGGGCATAGGCGGGATCTGGCTCCTTCTGATCGACGAAGGCGTCGTGCTTGAAGGGAGCGGCGAAGACGGCGGCGAGATCGTCTCCCGCTTGCGCCACGGCCGCTTCCAGGCTCGCTATGTCGTTGTAGGCGCAGAATATCTGGTTGGCGCGATCCTCTTTAGTGGTGCCGGTGGGCCGAGGCACGCACCAGGGCGCCGCGCCGTGATAGGCGCCCTTGGCCAGCACGATCACCTTGCGCCCGGTGTGCGCCCGCGCCGTAACCATCGCCATCGACGTCGCGTCCGTGCCGTTCTTGCAAAAGAGAGCCCAGTCGGCGTGGGTGACCATCGAAGTGAAGGCTTCGGCCAGTTCGACCAGCAGCGCCGTTGGGCCGGTCAGCGCATCGCCTTTACCGAGCTGGGCGATGTAGGCGGCGTCGATCCCCTTGTCCGCATAGCCGAACAGGTTCGGGCCATAGGCGCACATGAAGTCGAGATATTTGCGTCCGTCCACGTCCCAAAGGTGCGCGCCCGAGCCCTTGGCGAAGAACTGTGGATAGGAGTCAGGCAGGAGGCCCACCGACTGGTGGCCGTACATCCCGCCGGGGATCACCTTTTCCGCGCGCTCTCGCAGGGCGCGGTCGGCGGAGTTGGAGAGGTTCATAGATGGTTCTCCATGCGAGTGATCACTGTTCACCCTTAGCGTCCAGAGCGCCAGTGCCGCCGAACCGCGCCAGCACATTCCGCGTGATCCGGCTGACGAAGGGATCGGCGGCGGCCAGCCCGTGCGCCCACTCGGTCGTGCCGGCGTTGAACACCTCGCCTTTGCCGCGCTGGAAGCTCGCCATCACCGCATGGCCGCGCAGCATCCGCGCCTGCATCGCCTCACTCGATGAGCCGTAGGCGATCTCGGCGACGACTGGCAGTTGTTCGGGCGGAATGAGCGGGCGATAGGGGGAGGGCGCCTCGGCGAAGGCGGCGGGGACTAGAGCGATGATCTCGAGATTGTCCGGCACGCCGACGCGGGACACGGGGCGGGGCAGACCGTCCTCCCCGAAATCGAACACACAGCCGTCGTTCTCATAGCCCACCAGCGGAATATCTGAGCCGATCACGTCGCCGTAGTAGAGATCGCAGCCCGCAAGCGCCCAGTGCTGGTCGCGATAGACGGTATAACCGCCTGATCCCCGCGCCACGCACATCCCTAGCCGGTGATAGCCGCCGAACAGGAAGCTAAGTCCGGTGATTTCAGCCTCGGGCTTTCCGAACGCTGGGTGCGACCAGAGGTGGGTTGCGGTGTCCGGCGTCGCGGTGGGATCGTCGAACCCCCTCCACTTTTGGCAGTGTATGACCGAGCCCTCCCAGCGCACCTTCCAGAAGGCGGTGTTGCCGGAGAAGATGGCGAGCCCGCCGCCCCGGTCCACGAACCGTTCCAGTGTGTCGCGCTGGGGCGCTGACCAGTATTCGGAATGCCCTACCAAGGCGACGCAGGGATACCCATCAAGGCAGGTGGGTTTGTCCTCCAGATCGCGGTCAGTAAAGTAGTCGAGCGCAATGCCTTCGACTTCCGCCCAGCGCACGAAGGCGTGCTCCCACTTGTGCAGGAACCCAGCCGATCCGTCGTAGGGCGTCTGACGATGGGCTTTGGACCAGGCGGCGTCCGCCCCCGCCCAGGGCTTCCGCTCGAACCCGCGCGGGTTCAGGTTGACCAGGCGTGGCAGCTCTTCTGGCGGAGCTAGCAGCATCGGCGGGAAGGGTCTCTCCGAGGAAAGCACGCCGATGGCGCCCGCCATGGCCTCATCGAGTGGGGCGCGTCCGCTCATCAGGGCGTCCACGTCGCAATAGGCGCTAGCCCCGCCCCAATAGTTGTAGGCGTGCAACGTGTTGGTGGTGAGGATGAGGGCGATGCGGGCGGCCGGAGCCGAGGCCTTCACGCATAGCATATGATGGGCGGCATCACCCGCCGCGTCGGTCAGGGTGATGTCGTAGTAGCCGGAACGCCAATCCGCGCCGACCTCGAAGCTAATCGCTTCCGGCCAGCCACATCCGCTTGTGTCGGCGTTTGGCGGAGTGGGGTGATCGCCCACCGCAATGCCCTTCAGCGTCAGCACAATCTCGCGCGCCAGCCCGACCCGCGCGACCTCGATCCGGCAGGGGCCGTGCGGCGTTGAGGCATGAAGCGCGACCCGCTCTCCCGCCCGCGCACTCAGGGCGCTGGAATAGAAGGCCGGGGTCTGCGAGCCGAAAGCGGCCACCGTGCCTCAGCCTCCTCCGGTGCTCGCAAACGCCACACCGCCGTCCACCGTAAGCGTCGAGCCAACCACGTAGTCTCCCGCCCGCGAGGCGAGAAAGATCGCCGCGCCCGCCATATCTTCCGGCGTGCCGATGCGGCGCGAGGGGATCATCTTGGAGATGGCCTCGCCGTGGTCGCGCGCGGTGGTGTTCATGTCCGAGGCGAAGGCTCCGGGGGCCAGCGACGTCACCACGATGTTGTCCGCGATCAGCGTCGCCGCCATGCGCCGCGTCAGGTGGATCAGCCCGGCCTTGGAGGCGTGGTAGGAATAGGTCTCCTGCGGGTTGGGCCGGATGCCGTCGATGGAGGTGATGTTGATCACTTTAGCGGGCCGCTCGGACGAGGCGGCGGCCTTCAGTGAGGCGTGCAGGGCCTGGGTCAGGAAGAAGGGCGACTTCAGGTTCAGGTTCAGCACCTTGTCCCAGCCGCTCTCCGGAAACTGGTCGAACTCCGCCAGCCAGGCGGCGCCCGCGTTGTTGACCAGAATATCGAGCTTGGGTTCGCGTTTGGCGATTTCAGCGGCGAGCCGGTTGGCGCCCTCCAGCGTCGAGACGTCGATGGGAATGGAGATGCACTCCCCGCCGCCGTTGGACAGTTCCGCCGCCGTCTCGTCGCAGGGTCCGGCCTTGCGCGCAGAGATATAGACCTTGGCCCCTTGCTGGATGAACCCCTCGGCGATCATCCTGCCGATGCCGCGCGAACCGCCCGTGATCAGCGCCACGCGCCCCTTGAGGGAAAAGAGATCGGTATGCATCGTGCTGGTTCCTGCCGCGGTTGTCGTTGGGGCGGGAGATTAGGGACGGTGAGGCAGGAGTCTAGGCCGCTACGGCCAAAGCGTATCGGCGGCAGTGTTCCAGATAGGCCGCCTCGTGCACCGAGACGAGTTCGACCACGCTGGACCAGAGCCAGGTCGGCGCATCGATCTGCTTGGAGCGGCTGCGTTCGATTTCGATCAGCCAGCTCTTGCGCACGTCCGCCGCCATCTGCCTTCCGTGGGCGAGCCCGACCACCTCCGCGAGATAGCGGGCAATGGACATGGCTTCGGGCGGCGTCAGCACCTCGAAGTCGAACTTCAGGTCCTGTGGCATCAGTTCGCGCAGCACCACAGACTTGCCCAGAAGGCGAGAAGCGATCATTCGCTCCCCGAGATTGGGCGAGAGGGCCTTGGCGCCCGTCACCACCCGCTCAGCATTGTCGCGCGGAGCGTCTGCGTGCGGATCGTGCGGCGCGGCGGCCTTCACCGCCTCCTTCACGTCGATCAGGCCGGGATCGGCGCTGGAATCGCTCCTGTCGCCGACCAGCACGGCGTAGCGCAACCGGCCAAGGGAACTGCATCCCTTCATCCAGTAGGCGGCGTCCAGCACTTCCAGCGTTTCTGCTCGCTTCAGGCCCCTCAGGGCGGCGATGGCGTCTCGGGGAGGATCGACGGTGAGCAGCGTTTCGATGGCTTCGCGTTCTTCCGGCGTCAGGGCCCAGAAACGCTTGCCAAGCGGGATGGCGGGTTTGATGTCCTCGATGCGCTCCGCCGCCAGATGCTTCCATTTGCGCTTGCCCGCGCGTTTCAGAACCGTCTCGATGATCGCCGGACGGTGCTCCGGGCGCACCCGCCCCGACAGGCCCAGCGCGTATCCGGTGGTGATCTCCTCCAGCATCCGCGCCACCGTCACGCCCGGCAGGTCGAGCCCCCGCGACATGGAGGCCAATGAGAGCGCCAGCCGGACGATGTCGTGCGCCGGGTTGCCGATCACGGTCTGATCGAGGTCGCGAATCTGGATATCCACCACCCCGTCGGCGTCGGCCAAGGGGCCCAGGTTGCCGATGTGGCAGTCGCCGCAAATCCACACCGACGGGCCGGTGGGCACCTTGCCCGAACTCGCCTCCAGCCATTCGTAAAACTTCACTGTCGAACCCCGCACATAGGCGTGCTGCGACCCCGCCATCTTCAGGTTGCGGGCGTCGCGCAGGGCGTCGGCGCGGCCTTCTGGCGTGATCGGGGGGCGGCTCATACGGTGGGCTCCACAGGGTTAGCTGAGCGGTAAGACGGGGCGAGGGGCAAGGTTCCCGCGAACGGATGTTGACAGTACTGCGCCTAGCCGTTCGGACTGGTCACATGGCGATGGAACAGGACCCTTGGCTGCGAGACTTTGTGCGACACTCAGCGCTGCCAGCCAGTTTCGGAGCTGAGGTCGAAGCCCTCCATCGCCCTTTCGCCAACCGGATAACGGAGCGGGCCCGGCGACATGGACCAGGCTTCGTGGTCGGGCTTTGCGGACCGCAGGGGTCGGGCAAGTCAACCACGGTGGAGGTGCTGGCGCATCTGTTGCGCGCGGCTGACCTCACGGTTGCGGTGCTGTCGCTCGACGACCTCTATCTGCCCAGAGAGTCGCGGGCGCGGTTGGCGCGGGAGGTTCACCCGCTTTTGCAAACACGCGGGCCGCCCGGCACGCATGATGTCGCACTCGGGCTGGACGTTCTGAACGGGTTGACGCGCGCTGGCCCGACCCTGATCCCCCGTTTCGACAAAGGGACGGATGACCGCAAACCTCGCGGAGACTGGGATCAGGTGGAGGGGCCCGTCGATGTGATCCTGTTCGAGGGGTGGTGCGTTGGCGCAAGGCCGCAACCGACCGCGGATCTCATCCCGCCGATCAATGCCTTGGAACGGGATGAAGACCGGCAAGGTGTCTGGCGCGCCTACGTCAATAATGCGCTGGCCGGGCCATACCAGACCCTGTTCGCCAGGATCGACCTGTTCGCCCTCATGCAGCCGCCTTCGTTCGCGGTGGTCGAAGGCTGGCGTCTGCAGCAGGAGCATAAGCTGCGCTTGGCGCGCGGCGAGGGGGCGGGCGTCATGAACGATGCCGAGGTGCGCCGCTTCGTCTCCCACTTCGAGCGGATCACACGCTGGCTGATAGCCGAGGCGCCTGCGCGGGCCGACGTGGTGATCCGCCTCGACGCGAACCGCCGCGCCGCCCCGCCCGTCTGGCGGGCTTAACTCCCCCGCGTCGCCAGGATCGCGTCCAGACTGGGCTCGCCCTTGCCCGCTTTTTCCAGATGCGGGTAGCGAAGGCCGTCGTGCCAATCGATCTTCACTGTGCGGAAATGATCGTTGATCTTGACCAGAAGCTCCACCGCCGGACCCGATCCCTTGGCGTTCCTCACCGCCGTCTTCAGGTTGTCGGCGTCGTAGGCCAGCCCGTTCACGGCGATGATCTGGGTGTCGGCGGTCAGCCCGGCCTTGAAGGCGGGGCCTTCCCACTGCACGTCGGCGAGCTGACCGTCCTTGCCGACGACGAAGCCTAGCGAATACATGAAGTCAGCGCTCTTGCGCCGCATGGCGTTGCTCTTGGCGTAGGCGCTTTCCACGTCCGTATAGGTCAGCGCGTAGCCGCCGCGCTTCAGCCCATCCAGTGGTGCGCCGGGGCCGTGACCCTCAAGACGGGTGGTGAGGAAGCTCGCCCAGTCGTAGGGCATGACGCCGTTCAGCGCCTTCACCACGTCGTCAAACACATAGGTGTGGGTGACGAAGCTGCCGTTATCGACGCCGAAGAAGGTCTTGGCGAAGTCGTCCAGCGAGCGTTTGCCGCCCGTCTTCTCGCGGATCAGCGTATCGGCGTCGAGCCAGATGAGCTGTCCTTCGGAGTAATAGTCCTCGCTCCTCTGCCAGCTCAACCAAGACAGGGGGCGGCGCTGGGCGATGATGGGATCGTTGGTAGTGTCCTCCAACGCCCGCCACTCGCGCCCGACCCGGTGGTCATAGCTCGCCGCCGTCAGGGCGATGGCATCGAGCGTGTCCTGCTTGCTCATAAGGCCCGAGCGTGCGGCCAGCACATAGCCCCAGTACTGGGTCTGGCCCTCGTAGACCCACAGCAAGCTATCGCGCATGGGGACGTTGAAGGTGGGGGTCCAGAGGTCTGCGCCGCGCCGGAACTTGCCGTCCCAGGAGTGGGTGAACTCGTGCGCCAGAAGGTCCCGCCCCGCCGAGCCCTTGTCCCATTCGGTAAAGTATTTCGGGCTGGTGCCATCCTCGGATGAGCGGTGATGCTCAAGGCCGTTGCCGCCCATCTTGTCCGACAGGGTAAGCAGGAAATCGTAGTGGTCGTAGTGGTGCGAGCCGAATACGCGGTAGGCCTGCTGCACCAGACTGCGATGGGCGGCGACCTGCTCCGGCTTGATGTCCAGTTCTTCGGGGGCGTCGGCGATGATGTCGAGGCGCACGGGCGCGGGGCCGCCCGGATCGAGATCGACCTGCTTGTAATAGCGCCCGGCGATCAGCGGCGAGTCGGCGAAGGTGTTGAAGGTCGTGGTCTTGAACTTCACCACCCCGCCCGCCTCCGAGGCGGTTTCCAGCGCCGTGGCGTATTTCCAGCCCTCGGGTAGCTTGATCGAGGCGTCCACCTTGATGTCGCGGGTGAAATAGCCTGCGGGATAAAGAGCGAGCGAAATCCACTCCGCGTTCAGCATCTCCGGCGTCATCACCACCCGGCCTTCGCGGGTAGAGACGGGCGAGAGGAACTGGAACTCGATCTCCAGCGCCTTGGCCCCGGCGGGCGGACTGACGTGAAAGGCGGTGACATCGACGGGGTCGCGCAGCCATTCCACCCGCTTGCCGTCGGCGCGAATGATCAGTCCCGCCAGCTTGTCGATCGCCCCGCCCGGGGAGTGGGCGCCGGGCAGCCAGCGCGGATAGGTGAGGACCACGGGTCCTGAACCTGCAAGGGGCACGATCTCATGCACCACGAACACACCATGGGTGAGGTCGGTGGCGTCGACCACCACCCTCAGGACGCCAGGATAGGGAATGTCGCGCGGGGCGGGGATCGACGGGGCGAGAGCGGCCGGGGAGGGCCCTGCGCTCTGCGCCGAGGCTCCGCCAGCGCCGATCAGGGCCGTCGCCAGAGCCGCAACGGAGACGGCGAGCATAAGTCTTCGCATATCCAGATTCCCCTACGCCCGCACGGGTTCGAGCCGACGGGCATTTGCTCACGATTAAGTCAGTCCGCCGCCTGTTTTGTGACGAAGCCGAAATGTACGGACGAAGAAAAGGGTCAAACGGCGCGACGCCTATTTGGTGGCGGCGGGTGGCGCGTCCACGTGCGGGGCGCTGGAAACCAGCTCCACCTTGAAGATCAGCGTGCTTTCGGGCGGAATATAGGCCTTGCCCGCCGAACCATAAGCCAGATGCGGGGGCAGATAGAGCATCCACTCATCACCCGGCCGCATCATCTGCAGCGCGGCGATCCAGCCTGGGATCAGCTTCTGCAGCGGAAAGGTTGTGGTCTCGCTCCCGCCTCCGGGCGAGGTGTTGAAAACCTTGCCGCCCAGAAACCGGCCCTCATAGCGCACCACCACATCGTCGCTCCGCAGCGGGTGGGCGCCGGTCGCGGGGCCGGATTTGACGATCTTGTATTGCAGTCCCGGCAAGGCGATCACGCCCTGCGCGCTGGCGTTCTTCGCAAAAAAGGCAGCGTTGGCGTCGGGCTCGGCGGCGCAAGCGAAACCCATCACAAGGCCCGACGCCAGAAGCGCCGCCGTCATCGTCATTGATCGCATCATCAGTCGTCCCCGTTTCCAGTCGATCCTAGCGCGCCTCGTTCTTACACACATCAGGATCGGGAGCCTTCCCTAGGTTCAGCGGTTGAAGGGGGATGAAACGCGTCAAATCGAACTGGTCCGATGTCATCCTGGTCTGTCGAAAATGTTCGAAGAAGCTGGACGGCGGGTTCGGGCCGGACGCCGATGAGAAGCTTGCCAAGGTGCTGCGCAAGGAGATCGCGCGCGAGGCTGGCGTTCACGGCAAGAAGGCCAAGGGTCGCCGCGCGCCGATGGGCGTGATCGAAGTCGGCTGCCTGGACATCTGTCCCAAGGGCGCGGTGACAGCCGTGCGGGCCAGCGCGCCAAGGGAATGGCTGGTGGTCCCGAAAGGAACTCCGGCGCCTGTGGTGCTGGCGCGCCTCGGGGCGGAGCCTCAGCCCGCACCATTCTCGGCGAAGATCATGCCCATCTCGTCATCCCCCAGCAATCGCCACGCGCCGGGCTGAAGCTCGTCCGGCAGAGCCAATCCCCCGATCCTGTCCCGGTGAAGAGCTGTGACGTGGTTGCCGACCGCTACGAACATCCGGCGCACCTGATGATAGCGACCTTCGGTGATGGTCAACCGCACGCGGGTGGGCTCCAGCATCTCCAGCACAGCGGGCAAGAGGGGTTCGCGCTCTCCTTCCAGCAGTAGCGTCCCTGAGGCGAACACTTCCATCTCGTCGCCGTGCAGGGGCCGGGCCAGCGTAGCCTCATAGCGTTTGGAAACATGGCGCTTGGGCGAGATGATCCGATGGAGCAGGTCCCCGTCGTCGGTGAGTAGCAGCAGGCCGGAGGTTTCCTTGTCGAGTCGTCCAACGGTGGAGATCAGCGGCTCCCTCGCGCGCCATCGGGCGGGCAGAAGCTCATAGACCAGCTTTCCCGTCTCCTTGTGCGAACAGGTGACGCCCAGGGGCTTGTGCAGAATCAGCGCCATGGGCGGCGGAGGATCGAGCCGTTTCCCAGCCACCGTCATCCGGTCTGAAAGGTCTGACGTCACCGGAATGCGCCCGTCGGCGACACGCAGAGCTTCGCCGTCGAGCATGATCTTGCCCGCCTTGACCATCTCCTGGATTTCCCGCCGCGAGCCGTAACCCATGTTGGCGAGAAGTCGGTCCAGGCGCATGGAGACGGGCGTGGGCGGCTTCACCGGATCGCCTCGAACACCTTGAATCCGTGAACGTCAGCGCGCGACATCACACCCTTGAAGCTGGCGGCGAGCACCCTTTCATAAGGCAGGTGTCGGTTGGCCACGAGCCAGAGCACGCCGCCGGGTCGCAGGATCGTCGCTGCATACTGCACGAAAGCGGCGCCCAGGGCTTGGTCCTCCCGCCCTGCGTCGTGGAACGGCGGGTTCATCACCACGAAATCCAGTCCCGCCAGCTTAGGCGCGCCTGGGCCTCGGATGTCGGCCCACAGGCGATGCGAGCGCGGGTCCGCCACGTTGCGCTCCGCCGCCTCGATCGCGCGCCGGTCGTTGTCGATCAGGTGCAGCGCCTTGACCTTGGGCGAGGCCAGCACTCTCAAGCTGAGATAACCGATCCCGCAGCCGAGGTCTGCGCCGTCGCCCGATAACGCCGGAAGGTGAGCTGCGAGCAGGGCGCTGCCGGGATCGGCGCGATCCCAACTGAACACGCCGGGCTGGGACCAGAGACCAAGTCCGGGAACCTCCTGGAGCGCACATTCCATCATCGCCTCATCGACCCCGATCGGCTGATCCGGGCGGGTGACATCGCAGATACGGTGGTGGCTCTTGGAGGTCTCGATCACCGCGCATCCGAAGCCTTCCAGTTCTTTCTTCAGTCGCTGTCCGCCGCGCGTCTTGTGCGCCGCCAGAGTGAACGGCGCGCCGGGGGCCAAGGCTTTCAAGGCCGACGCCATGGCGTAGCGACGCTCCATCGTGCCGCCGGGCGCGAGCATGGTCATGCCGGAGAGCTTCCCAGCAGGCTCGTGTTCCAGCGCTGCGCTGCCGGGGATCAGCGGCGAGAACTGACGCGCGCCGGTGTCGGCCTCCAGCGGAGACCCCGCCAGCGATCCGTAAACCCCTTCGATCAAGCTCAAGCTCAGACCCGCGGCACGGCCATGCCGCGCACGACCGCCGGGCGTTCGCCGATCACTTTCAGCCAACGATTGATGTGCTTGTTCTCGCCCCAGGCGTCTGGTGCGGCCTGGCTCAGCATATTGGCCGCCGCCAGGGTCCATCCGTAGGTGGCGATATCGGCGATGGAGTAGTCGGCGCCCGCCAGATAGGGCTCGTCGCCAAGCCGCTTTTCCATCACCCCGAACAGGCGCGCGGATTCGGTGGTGAACCGCTCGATGGCGTCCGGCGACTTCTCCTTGGCCCGCACCGCGAAATAAGCGAGTTGCCCGAGCATGGGGCCGAGGCCGCCGATCTGCCAGTAGAGCCACTCCATCGTCTTGTAACGACCGGGGCCGGAGGCGGGCAGAAACCGGCCTGTCTTCTCCGCCAGATAGGTCAGGATAGCGCCACTCTCGAAGATGGCGAGCGGGCCTCCTTCAGCGTTGTGATCGACGATGGCGGGGATTTTATTGTTGGGCGAGACCGCGAGGAACTCCGGGGTGAACTGCTCGTCCTTGCCGATGTTCACCGCCTTGACAGTGTAGGGCAGGGCGACCTCTTCCAGCATGATCGAGGCCTTGCGACCGTTGGGCGTGGTCCAGGTGTAGAGGTCGATCATGGGAGGGTTTCCGTTTCCGTGGCGCCGCATCGCGGGCGGCTGCGTTTGCATTCCATAGGTGTTGCACCGGGCGGCGAAGTCCAGTGCGCGGCGCGGAAAAGCTTTGCCTCGTTGAGAAGGTATGGCCGCAATGCTAGGCGCGGAGCAGCGAAATGCAGGGGCGACCGGATGACTGAAAACACAGACGCTGCCGCTGGCGCCGCGCGGACCGATGTTGAAACCTTGTGGCGCGAGGCGCGGGGTCGGGCCGAGGGCGATCCGTTCACCAACGCCTACCTGCTGTTCGCCCTTGGCCTCAATCGCCGGATCGAGGAAGGCGGGTCCGGGCTGGAACAGATCGGCGAAGCGGTGCAGTCGATCAGCGCCGACGGGTTCATGGCCCGGGCGGCGCGGCTGAACACCTATCTTGGACTTGAGAACGAGCCTCCGTCGCTGACGGGACTTTTCGAGCGGTTGGCCCAAGGTGGCTTCGACGCCTACGCCGCCGCGCTGGTCACTCCTGCGGTGGGGCTTGTCAATACCGGCCACCCTACCTTCGCGCTCTCGCAAGCCCTGTCGCTGGCGCTGGTGGAGTTGGCCACAGGGCAGGATGCGGCAGGGCGGCCCCTGACCACCGAGGGTCGGGCCGAGCGCGAGCGGTTTGCCCGCACCACCCCGCACAGCCCTCCGCCCGACCTCACGCTCGACGTGGAGCACGACTGGTCCCTCAGCGCCCTCGTCAATACCGCCGACGCTCTGGACGAAGCCCGGCGGGCGGCGCTGGCCGTCGCGCGCAAACACTGGCCCGACCTCTGGACCGAGCTTCGTCCCGGCCTGATGACCCTCGCCACTTGGGTCGGTTTTGATCAGGACGGACGCAATGACGTGACCTGGGTTGTCAGCGTCGGCAAGCGCCTGCAACTCAAGCAGGCGGCGCTGGCGCGCTACAAGGCGCTGGCGAAGCCGCTCGAACTGCCTGCGGTCTTCGACATTCTCGCTCGCGCCTTGGCCGTTGTTGACGCTCAGGTGAAGGCGTTGGCGAGCGCTGCCGACGATCCTCAATCGGTCGCGACCTTCTCGCGGCTCCTGGTCAAGGGTCGGGACGAGGCGTTGGTGGACGCCGCGCCCCTGCTTGCGGCTATTGAGACCGCGCTCGCCGGAGCAAATGACGACGCTGACTGTGAAACGCTGATCGTTTTGCGCGCCGGGCTGGAGACGCAGGGCGTCTGCCTCGCCCACATCCATGTGCGGCTCAATTCCTCCCAGCTTCACAACGCTATTCGCCGCGAAGTCGGGCTGGAGACCTCTCCCGCCGATCCGGCCAACCGGCGCTCATATTTTCAGGCGATCAACACCCTGATCGAGGGCTGTAAGGCGGTGCGGATCGGCTTCCAGAGTCTTCTGGCCGAGCCCGCCTCAGCCCGACGCCTGTTCATGACCATCGCCCAGATGGCGCGCTACATCGACGGCGCATCACCCGTGCGGTTCCTGATCGCCGAGACGGAGAGCGGCTTCACCCTTCTGGCCGCGCTCTATCTCGCACGGCTGTTCGGGGTGGAGAACCTGGTGGAAATCTCTCCCCTGTTCGAGACGGAGGAGGGACTGTCGCGCGGCGAACTGATCATCGAGGAGGCCCTGCGCAGCGCTGAGTTCCGCGCCTATCTGAAAGCCCAGGGTAAGCTGGCGCTGGAGTTCGGCTTTTCGGACTCGGGGCGTTTCATCGGACAGATGGCGGCGACCTTTCGCATCGAGCGCCTGCGCCTGCGGGTCGCCGAACTGATGCAGCGGGAGGACCTCTGCGGGCTTCGGCTGATCCTGTTCAACACTCACGGCGAGTCCATCGGGCGGGGTGGTCATCCCGCGAGCCTCACCGACCGTCTGAACTACGCCGCCCCGCCGCGAGACCGGGCCGAGTTCGCCCGGCGCGGCATTCGTGTCTGCGAAGAGGACAGTTTTCAGGGCGGAGAGGGCTATCTTCCCCTGTTCACCCTGCCTGCGGCCCGCGCCAGCGTCTGCGGGATGCTGGCCTTCGCCTTGACCCCGAACCCCGAGGCGGAGAACGACCCTATCTACGCTGACCCCGATTTCGCCGCCGAGTTCTTCGCCACGGTGCAGCAGGCGTTTTCGTCTCTCGCGAACGAGGCGGACTATGCGGCGCTGCTCAGCCTGTTCGGCACGCGCCTCCTGAACAAGACCGGCTCGCGACCGGACCAGCGCCAGAGCGGCGAAACGGGCGTGGTGCGCACCTTCACCCACGTTTCCGAACTGCGCGCCATTCCCAACAACGCCATCCTGCAAGGGCTCGGAAACCTGGCCAACACGACCTATGGCGTGGCCCGCGCAGCCGCCAAGGACCCGCAGACCTATGCGATGATGCGCCAGGCCTCGCCCCGGTTTCAGCGGGCGTTGGCGATGGCGGACGACGCGGCGGCCCTCAGCGATCTACAAGCGACCCGCGCCTATGCCGCCTCGGTCAACCCCAGTCTGTGGCTCGATCAGGTGGGACGCGGCACGGCGGGGGACGAGGTCTTGCGCCGTCTGACATGGCTATCGGAGAAGGCGGCGATCACCGGCAAGCTTTCCGACGTGCTCCGCCATATGCGAGCTGAGCCGCCCCTGCCGTCGCCCGAAGACAGCAAGCGCCGTGAACGCGTCACGCTGCTGCACGCTCTTCGCATCGCCCTTATCCAGCGCATCGCCATCCTGGCCGCGCGCATTCCGCCCTTCACCCCTCGGGCCGGGTTCACCCTTGACGACGCGCAGTTACAGTTGATGCGACTGGACGTGATGCCCGCCATCGGCGCGCTTTCGGAGATTTTCCCCGACCATCCCGACTGCGATCTGGCCGAAGCCGATTTCGGCGAGCAGGTGAGCTATCTGCCCTCGGAAGAACACGGCTATGCGGTGGAGCACGAGACCCTGTTTCAGCCGATCCTGGCGTTGCACGCACTCTTGTTGCGTACGACCACGGCGCTGAATCATGAATGCGGGGCTTGCGGTTAGGTCCTGCCGCGCCGCCCCTTGTGCACCGCTTCGTCCAGCGCCCCAAGAAAGCGCGAGCGATCCGCCGGACCGAACGGCGCGGGGCCACGCGTCACCTGGCCGATGGAGCGCATATGTTCGGCGATCTCTCGCCCGGCCAGCGCCGAACCGATCATGTCCGCCGTGAAACGCTTGCCCGTGGGGCTGACCGGCTGGGCGTTGTTGGCGAGGCAGCGGCTGGCGAGGGGGATGTCGTTCGTCACCACGATGTCGCCCGCGCTTGCCCGCTCGGCGATCCAGTCATCCGCCACGTCGGGGCCCGCCTCGACGATCACCCGCTCGATGGCGGGGTCCTTCGGGATCAGCATGAAGGCGTTGGAGACCACGAAAACGTGCAGGCGATAGCGCGCCGCCACCTTGTAGATCTCATCCTTCACCGGACAGGCGTCGGCGTCGATGAAGATGCGAATGTCTGCGGGCGGTTCCGGGGCGCTCATGCCGCCTCCTACCACTGCTCGCCCGGTTGAGGTAAGCGGCGGAGATGGCGAGCACTCCCAAAACGCTGGCGGTAATCGGCGGCGGCCCTGCGGGGTTGATGGCGGCGGAGGTCGCCTCGGCGGCGGGGCTCGCCGTGACCGTCTACGAGAAGATGCCGAGCGTCGGACGCAAGTTCCTGATGGCTGGGCGGGGCGGGCTCAATCTCACCCATTCCGAAGACGCGGCTGCGTTTCTGGGCCGATACGGCGCGCGGGCGCAGACGCTGCGCCCCTTCATCGAGGCGTTCGATGCTCGGACTATGGTGGCCTGGGCGGAGGGGCTGGGCCAGCCGACCTTCGTCGGCTCCAGCGGGCGAATGTTTCCCAAGGCCATGAAGGCCTCGCCGCTCCTGCGCGCCTGGCTGACGCGACTGGCGGAACAGGATGTCGTGATCCGCACCCGCATGGACTGGCAGGGGTGGGATGACCAAGGCGCGCTGATGTTCCAGACCGGCGAGGGAGCGCGCGAAACCGTATTCCCCGCCGCGACTGTGCTGGCGCTCGGTGGGGCGAGCTGGCCAAAGCTCGGCTCCGACGGCGCGTGGCGGTCCATTCTGACGGACAGGGGCGTTCAGGTCGCCCCATTTCAGCCCGCTAACGGCGGCTTCACCGTTGAGTGGAGCGCCCCCTTTCGCGCCCGGTTCGCCGGCTCGCCCCTGAAGACCATCGCCCTCACTTTCGATGGGCGCACGGTGCGCGGCGAGGCGATGATCACCGGCGCGGGGATCGAGGGCGGCGCGGTCTACGCTCTTTCGGCCCGGCTGCGCGACGCCGTGGCGCTGGATGGCGCTGCGACCGTGATGATCGACATTCGGCCGGACCTTTCTCTGGCTGCGCTGGAACAGAGGTTGGCGAAGCCGCGCGGCTCCGGCTCGCTCTCCAATCATCTGCGAAAGGCGGGCCTGACGCCCCTGGCTGTCAACCTGCTGCGCGAGGCCGTGGGAAGCGAGCTTCCTACCGATCCAGCGCCGCTCGCGCGCCTCATCAAAGCGCTTCCGCTCAGGCTCACGGGCGCCGCGCCGCTGGAACGCGCCATCTCCACAGCAGGGGGCGTAAATTTCGATGCGCTGGACCCGGGCCTCGCCATGCAGGCTCTTCCGGCAGTGTTCGTGGCGGGTGAAATGCTCGACTGGGAAGCGCCCACGGGGGGCTATCTGCTGCAAGCCTGTTTCGCCACGGGCGCGGCGGCGGGGAGGGCAGCCGTCAGGCTTTTGCAGGACGATCTGTAGATAAGGCCGTTCGGCGCTATTCGATCCCCACGATCTCCACCTCGCCGCCGGCCACCGTCGCCGTGTCGCCCACGCCTTTCCCCAATAGCGCTCGCGCCAGGGGGGAGACGTAGGAGACGCTGCCGTCGGCCGGGTCCGCCTCGTCCTCGCCAACGATGCGATAGGTTTGGCGGCGACCGTCTTCCCGGTCGAAGGTTATACGGGCGCCGAACTGAACCGTCTCGAACGCTGCCGGAGGTTCGATCAATTGCGCCGACGCACGGCGGGCGGCGTAGTAGCGCAGGTCACGGGTGGCGCGCGCCATGGCTGTGCGGTCGGCCTGCACATCGCCCTGGGCCTGTGCGGAGGCGTAGGCGGCCTTGGCGCTTTGGTAGGCGGCGTCGAGGAACGCCAATCCCTCTGGCGTGACCAGATTGGCATGGGCCGAGATCGGCCGGTCGGGCAGATCGGCGGCGCCCGCTTCGGCGTCCCCCTCCTTGGTGAAGGCGACGCTCACCGGGATTGGCTCGGCGGGAACGGCTGCAAGGGTCTCAAAACCATGGTTCACCCTGAAGGATGGTAGCGGGGGGCGGTCAAGATAGGCGTTGTGGCTCCTGGCGCTAACTACTTTCGGATTGCGCGGGGGCGTGGCATCTAGCGGCTTCCATTTTCAGGAGTTCACGCCTTGGTCCGTTTCGCCACCTCCGGTTTCGTCGCCCTTGGTCTTTCCTTTGCCATGGCCGCCAGCGCCGCCGAAGCCGCTCCAGCCAGGAAGGGGGCCGCCAAGGCGTCTACCGCAGCAGCGACTGCGCCGGTCGCAGCCCCCGCGCCTGTGGCCGACCCCGCGATCGCCACCCTCGCCAAATCCACCGCCTTCCTTGCCGAGAACGCCAAGGCGCCGGGAGTGATCACCCTGCCTTCCGGCTTGCAATACAAGGTGGTGCACGCGGGTCCTGCCGGTCTCTCGCCAAAGCCGGGCGACGTCATCAAGGTGAACTACGAGGGCAAGCTTCTGGACGGGACGGTGTTCGACTCGTCCTTCGCGCGGGGCAAACCGGCGCTGATGCCTCTGGCGCGCTTGGTGCCCGCATGGCTCGAGGCCTTGCCGCTGATGAAGGTCGGCGACGAATGGACTCTTTATGTCCCGCCCTCGCTCGGTTACGGCGAAGGCGACCACGGTCCCATCCCCGGCAACTCGGTAATGGTGTTCCGCCTGCAACTTCTGGGGATGCTGTCGGCCGACTAGGTTCGCTGCATCCCCAACGCCGGATCGCTCAAGCTCGGGCGACCCGTCTCGATGTGACCCTCGAAGCGGCGCTGGAACTTCGGGTGCTGTTTGGCGGTGACGATCAGGTCGTACCAATGGTGTGATGAGGCGACGTTCCACTCGTCGCGCACGATTGCTCCCTTGGCGAGGCTGTAGCGCCGCGCTGCGCCGTGGGGGTACAGGCCGGGCGCGACTGCCACATCGCAAGCCGCCCCCGTGTTGCGGATCGTCAGCACTACGCGCCCGAGGTATAGATCGCACGTCGCGTCCACCTCCAGTCCCTCGGTTCCATCGCCCGCGAATGTGCGTCGCCAGCCGTTGGGCCCGTGCAGGTCAAGCTCGTAACCGTTTGAAGCAAGTGGAAGCGACGCGCCGAGCCTTGCGCGCGCCCCCAGGGTGTAGAAACGTGGCTCGCCGCCCGTTGGCCAGGCGCTCAACACCACGCCCGCCGCTCCGGAGTTGACCAGCGACAAGGCGAACGCGCCGCCGCCCTCCAACACCTTGCCCGCACCATCGAACCGATAGGGCAGGGCGCGGGCCAGTCTCTGTCCCGGTTCCTGACGCGGCACGGCCTGATCGACAGGAATCGTTGGCCGCACCAGCGTTGAGGTCGCATCCACATGGGCGATGGCGCCCGTCGTGCCCGGCAGCGTCGTCTTTGCACGGCGACCCGTCGCCTTGAAATCGAAACAGGAGGTGAGGTCGCCGCACACCGCCCGTCGCCACGGGGTGATGTTGGGCTCCTGCACGCCGAACCGCGCCTCAAGGAACCGGATCACCGAGGTGTGGTCGAATACCTGTGAGTTCACCCAGCCGCCCCGCGTCCACGGCGAAACCACGATCATCGGCACGCGAGGACCCAGCCCCACGGGCTCGCCCTTGTAGATTTCACCCGTCGTCGCGACCGTCGTGGCCCCCATGCCAGCGTCGATGGCCGGGATCGGCGGCGGGACGTGATCGAAGAAGCCGTCGTTCTCGTCGTAGTTCAGAATGAAGACCGTCTTGGCCCATACCTCAGGCTGGTCGGCGATGGCTTCGATCAGGCGCGCGGTCAGGCTCTCGCCATAGCCGGGCGAGGCGCTTGGGTGCTCGCACATGATGTAGGGCGCCACGATCCACGACACCTGGGGCAGGGTTCCTTCGCGCGCGTCTTTCGCCACCGCCGCCACCAGATGCTCGCCACGCGAGGTCTTGGCGTTCTCAGGCGTCGAGCCCGCCACGCAGCCCCGGCCACGCTCCATCAGTTTGGGGTCGGCGTCCGCGCCCCGGAAAGCCTTGAAATAGGCCAGCCCATTGTCGCCGTAGTTGTCGTGCTCCTGATAGAGCTTCCACGACACTCCCGCCGTCCCCAGCCGCTCGGCGTATGTGGTCCAGCCAAAGCCCGCGAAATGCTTGCCGTCATTCGCGGGGTCGGCGGTCTCGTTGGTTTCGCTGAGCGGGTTCTGCACGATCAAAGGGCTGGTTTCGCCCACCGCCAGCCCGCTCGTGCCACTGAACAGGTAGAGCCGGTTCGGGTTGGTCTGCGAGAAGATCGAGCAGTGATAGGCGTCGCAGACGGTGAAGGCGTCGGCCAGCGCGTAGTAAAAGGGAATGTCCGCGCGAGTGAAATGCCCCATGGTCAGGGGCGTCTTCTTGTCGATCCAGGCGTCGTGATGCTTCCACGTCGCGTGCGATCCCTTCCAGCTATGATCCAGGCTGTGCATCACCTGGGCCGAGGTGGTTTTGGCATCGAGGCGGAAGGGCAGCACTGCCTCGCCAGGCTTCTTGGGATCGGGCTGGAACCACACTGGTTTGCCGGACGGCAGCGTCACCGGGCGCGGATCGCCATAGCCGCGCACGCCGCGCAGGGTTCCGAAATAGTGGTCGAAGGAGCGGTTCTCCTGCATCAGGATCACCACGTGTTCCACGTCGGCGATGGAGCCTGTGGCGGCGTGCGGCGCCGTCGCCAGCGCCTTGGCGATAGCGCTCGAGCCATCGGCGGCGGCGGCGGCGCCAGCGGCCAGTTTCAGCAGGTCGCGGCGACCTATGGTCATGGAATATCCTCTTGCTCGTCCGCGTCTGCAGAGGCGGTGAGTCGCCAGCCACCCCGCCGCTTCAGCACCAGAGCGTAGTATAGGCCGAACACCACCGCCACCGCCGCCGAGGCGATCAGGCCCATACGTCCCTCCACCGGGTCGATCCAGTCCGACCAGACCACCCCTGCCAGCGCGATGATCGCCACGACCGGGGCGAGGGGAAAAAGCGGTATCCGGAAATGCCCGTTTCTGGTGGCGCCGCTCCGACGTCCGGCGATCACCGCCGCGCAGAGGATGGCGTAGATGATCGCCACGCCGGTGCCGGTGCAAATGAGCAGAAGCTTCAGGTTCACCAAACATAAGGCGCAGGCCATCGCTCCGGCCGCCAGCGTCGCCACCCACGGCGAACGCAACGTTGGGTGGGTGCTGGTGAGGGCGGTGCTGATGGGGCGACCCCAGGTCTGGTCCCTCCCGGTGGAATAAAGCTGGCGGGACGTCAGAAGCACGAGCGCGATCACGGCGTTGATGATGGCCAGGGCGACGCCGATCCCCATCATCTTCGACACTACCGGCCCGCCCGCCCGCGCCACGAAGTCGCTGAAGATCGCCTTGGCCCCCAGCAGAACCTTCAGGTCGGGTGCGCCGGTCAGGACGGCCAGGAGGGGGATAGCCTCCGCAACCACGGTGATGACCAGGGCGGCGATGATCGCCTGGCCGACCCTTCGCCGCGCCCCGTGCATCTCCTCGGCGAAATAGGTCGCCGAGCCGTAGCCGTCGTAGGCGAAGATGGCGACCGCCACGGCCAGCCCGATGGCGGCGGGCGCGGTCGGGATGAGGGCCCCGGCTGCTGATAACGCCACGGGGTGGGCGACAAGCTCCGCCACGCCCCGCGCCGGGTGTGCGAACCCGAGCCAGGCCAGCACTCCCAGAGCGATCAGCTCCACCGCAACGAATGCGCCCGTCACCAGCGCGTTGGTGCGGATGTTCAGCACGCCCAGCAGCGTCGCGCCGATCACCACCCCGAAGGCCACGGGCACGGCCTGCAATCCGGGGATCACCGCGCCGAGATAGTCCGCCACGCCCAGCGCCAGCACCGCCGTCGCTAGGATTGAGTTGGTGAGGTTCAGCCCCAGCACCACGAACCCGGCGAACGGCCCCAGCGTGCGCCCCACCATGGCGTATTCGCCTCCGGCCATGGGGAAGGCGGAGGCCAGTTCCGCATAGACCTGCGCGACGCACACCGCGATCAGCGCCGCCAGCGCCATGGAAATCACCGCGCCCGTGCCCGCCTGCGTCAACACATCCGGCACAATGACGAAGATCGACGAGGCGGGCGTGGCGGCGGAAAGGGTGAGGAAAAGCGCGCCGAGCAGCTTCATAGAGCGCTGGAGGGGGAGGATCGGGCGGGCCGCGTCCGTCGTCATGTTCGCTCCCCACCTCCGTCAGGAACGAGACTAGAGCAGCTTCGCTAAGGGTAAAGGCGCATCGCGGGGCCTTGTGTGGCATCCATGCCACACCACATGAGGCGCTGGCCCGCAACGTGCTTCCTGGAGGCGTGGTGGGATGCGACCGCCTTTGCAGGGGACCACCGAGCACATGAATATCGACATCTATTCCGACCGCGCCAAACAGGCCGTTCAGGCCGCTCAGTCGTTGGCCATCGCCCGGCGCAACCAGCAGTTCTCGCCCGAACACCTGTTGAAAGCGCTGCTCGACGCGCAGGACGGTCTGGCGAAAGACCTGGTCAAACAGGCGGGCGGGCGCGGCGATGCGCTGGCGCAGGCGACCGAAACGGCGCTCGGCAAAATCCCGCAGGTCGAGGGTGGGTCGGGCCAGATCTACATGAAGGCGGAGACCGCGCGGGTCTTTGTCACCGCCGAGGAGGACGCCAAAAAGGCCGGAGACGCCTTCGTCACCACCGAGCGCCTGCTGGTCGCGCTGGCCAAGGACGGGGGCGATGCGGCGAAGCTGTTGAAGGATGCGGGCGTCACGGCGCAAAAGCTCGAAGCCGCCGCCAATGACGTCCGCAAGGGTCGCACGGCTGACTCGGCCTCCGCCGAGGAAGGCTACGACGCCCTAAAGCGCTACGCTCGCGACCTGACCCAGGCCGCGCGCGACCAGAAGCTCGACCCCGTGATCGGGCGCGACGAGGAAATCCGCCGCACGATCCAGGTGCTGTCCCGCCGCACCAAGAACAACCCGGTGCTGATTGGCGAGCCCGGCGTCGGCAAGACCGCCATCGTCGAGGGCCTGGCTCTGCGCATCGTCAACGGCGACGTGCCCGAGGGGCTGAAGGACAAGAAGCTGCTGTCGCTCGACATGGGCTCGCTGATCGCGGGGGCCAAATACCGCGGCGAGTTCGAGGAGCGGCTGAAGGCGGTGCTGAATGAAGTCACCGCCGCCGAGGGCCAGATCATCCTCTTCATCGACGAGATGCACACCCTGGTCGGCGCGGGAAAAAGCGAGGGGGCGATGGACGCCTCAAACCTCCTGAAACCCGCCCTGGCGCGGGGCGAACTGCACTGCGTCGGCGCGACCACGCTGGATGAATACCGCAAGCACGTGGAGAAGGACGCGGCCCTCGCCCGCCGCTTTCAGCCGGTGTTCGTGGGCGAACCGACGGTGGAGGATACGGTCTCGATCCTGCGCGGCCTGAAGGAAAAATACGAGGTTCACCACGGGGTGCGCATCTCGGACTCGGCCATCGTCGCTGCCGCCACCCTCTCCAACCGCTACATCACCGACCGCTTTTTGCCTGACAAGGCCATCGACCTGATCGACGAGGCGGCGTCGCGCGTGCGGATGCAGATCGACTCCAAGCCCGAGGCGCTGGATGAGATCGACCGGCGCATGGTGCAGCTCAAGATCGAGCGCGAGGCGCTGAAAAAGGAAACCGACAGCGCCTCCAAACAGCGTCTGGAAAAGCTGGAAGAAGAGGTCTTCGTTCTGGAGCGCCAATCCAGTGAGATGACCGCCCGCTGGAAGGCGGAGAAGGACAAGGTGGGCTCAGCCGCCCAGGCTCGCGAGGCGCTGGAGCGTCTGCGCGCAGACCTCGCCCAGGCCGAACGGGCGGGCGATCTGGCTCGCGCGTCGGAGATCCTCTACGGCCAGATCCCCATCATGGAAAAGCGCCTGGCCGAAGCCGACAGCCCCGATGCCGCCAAGGACCAACTCACCCCAGAGGTAGTCGACGCCGAACAGATCGCCGCCGTCGTCTCCCGCTGGACCGGGGTGCCGGTGGAAAAGATGCTGGAGGGCGAGCGCGAGAAGCTGCTCAAGATGGAAGACGCCCTGACCAAACGCGTGGTGGGGCAGGACGAGGCGCTGGTCGCCGTCTCCGACGCGGTGCGGCGTTCGCGAGCGGGCTTGCAGGACCCCAGCCGCCCCATCGGCTCGTTCCTGTTTCTCGGTCCCACCGGCGTCGGCAAGACCGAACTGACCAAGGCCCTGGCCGAGTTCATGTTCCAGGACGACAGCGCCATCACCCGGCTCGATATGTCCGAATATATGGAGAAACACAGCGTCAGCCGTATGATCGGCGCGCCTCCGGGCTACGTCGGCTATGACGAGGGCGGGGCGCTGACCGAGGCCGTGCGCCGTCGCCCTTATCAGGTCGTGCTGTTCGACGAGGTGGAGAAGGCCCACCCGGACGTGTTCAATGTGCTGCTACAGGTGCTCGACGACGGGCGGCTGACCGACGGTCAGGGCCGCACGGTGGATTTCCGCAACACCATCATCATCATGACCTCCAATCTCGGCTCGGAGTTCCTGTCGGTGGGGATCGCCGATGGCGCGGCGGACGAGGTGGATGTCGAGGCCGCCCGGCCCATGGTGATGGACGCGGTGCGCCGCCACTTCCGCCCCGAGTTCCTGAACCGGATCGACGAGATCATCCTCTTCAAACGCCTGTCGCGCACCAATATGGACAGCATTGTCCGCATCCAGATGCAGCGGGTGGAGAAGATGCTGGAGGGCCGCCGCATGGCCATCAGTCTCGACGCCGCCGCCCTGCACTGGCTTGGCGAACGCGGCTACGACCCGATCTATGGCGCCCGGCCCCTCAAGCGCGTGATCCAGAAAGAACTGGTCGACCCGATAGCGAAGAAGCTCCTGGCCGGGGAGTTGGCGGACGGGAGTGTGATCGGGGTGAGCGCGGGCGAGGGTGGGCTGAGCTTTGGGAAGGTGACGTTGCAGTAGGGGAGGCAGAAAGCAGACGCTCCGAACGTCTTGGACGGTGGGAAGCAGTCGTTCGCAACCGCTCAATCCTAGGCCTAGTTAACCCTTTGAGCTGGCGCTATATCGGCTCGGACTAGGAGAGGTGCTTGCCATGAAAGCTGCGGTACTAAAGGCCTTCGGGTCGCCGCTAGTCGTGGAGGAGGTGGCTTCTCCCGTTCTGGGAACGGGTGAAGTGATCGTCGATATGTTTGCCGTTGATGTCCTCGCGTATGCCCGGGATGTCTACAGCGGCCAGCGTCAGATGTTGCTGGAGACACCAGTCATTCCTGGCGCTGGAGGGGTGGGTCGAGTTCGCGAGATCGGGCCTGACGCCACGAAGCTGTCAGTGGGCGACTGGGTGCTGTGCGATCCCACCATCCGCTCACGTGACGATGTTATCGCACCAGACATAACCTTGCAGGGGCTATCCGCGGGCGGCGAAGGAGGGCTGCGGCTGCAGCGCTTCCACCACGACGGCTCATACGCCGAGCAGATGCGCACCCCCACCGAGAACGTCTTTCGCATCGGCAACATTAACGCCGTCGACGCTCCCTATTGGGTCAGCCTCTCAAAACTCATGGTGCCGTACGGCGGGCTCCTTTCCATAGACTTTGCTGCTGGTGAGACGTTGGTAGTGAACGGCGCTACGGGCAAGTTCGGCGGCGCGGCGGTGGAGATCGCCTTGGCCATGGGCGCCGCTTGGGTGATCGCGACGGGCCGCAACACAGCCGCACTTGAGGAGCTGGCTCGCCTTTTCGGCCCCCGGGTGTTGACAGTCGCAATGAGCGGCGACGAAGCGGATGACCGCGCTGCGATCCTGCGGACGGCGCCGGGGCCTATTGACTGCGTCTTCGACATTCTCCCGCCGATGGCGACCCAGAGTCAGGTCCGGGCTGCGGTGTTGACGGTGCGACCGGGCGGCCGGGTCTCGCTGATGGGAGGTGTCGGCATGCAGGGCGGGGATGACCTCGCGCTTCCCTATCGTTGGCTAATGCGGAACAACATTACGTTGCGCGGACAGTGGATGTATACACCGCAGGCGGTGGTGCGGATGATCGCCATGGCTCGTTCTGGGCTGATCGACTTGAAGCTGCGCGAGGTTCAGACGTACGCGCTCGACGACATCCACGAAGCTATCGAGCACGCGGCCGCTAGCGCCGGACCTTTCCAGATGACCGTTGTGCTGCCACGGCCTAGCTTACCTGCCGCCGACGCGGCGTCGATTTGACGACTACGAACGAAGTTTAGGAGGGGCGGCAGGTCCACTGAGGGTCGAAAGCAGCTATTAAATCCGATCCATAAATAGTCCGCCATCCCCTCCGTCTTCCTCGGGCTTGAGCCGACGGCGGGACGAGAGCCCCCAAAAAGCGGGGATAAGCCGCAGCTTATGCCCCCTGGCGCGGGCGGGGGTATGATGGCGGGATGGAATTGACATCCTCATTCGGCTTCGGGGGCGAGGCGTCCGCGCCGCCCGCCCGCGTCGCCTGCACGGCCTCGCCTATGAAAGAGAGCATGAGGCCGAAGTGTCCGGATGTCCGCAGTGTCCGCTGGTTTTCGGAGCGGACAGGTTATGGCGGCGCCTGTCTCCGTTTCGGGGTGGAGAGGGAGATTGCAAGCGCCCGCGCTTCTGCCCCCTCCCGCCCTACGAGGGCTAGTGCAGCAGTGCGCGCCCGACTTCCATTGCGCGGCGGCGCAGTTCGTCCAGCACCATCAGATCGACCGGAGCGGCTCTGGGGCCATCGGACAGCATGGTCAGCACCTCGCGGCGCACGCCCTCGATGGCGTCGGCGGAGCCTGTGGCGGCGTGTTCGCGGATCAGCGCTTCGACCTCTACCGAAACCAGATCCTGCGCCCGGCGGTCGTCAGGAAGAACGACGCCGAGGGCGATCACGAGGCGGCTCCGGCGCGCTCATTGCCCAGGTGTTCGAGAAAGGGCGTCACGTCCACCGGCGCGTCGCGGCACAGGGCCCACCGGAAGGAGTGGTCGCCAAACGGGCGGTAGAACAGGGCGTGGCCGTCGCCGTCGGGGTGATCGCCGGGCTCGCGGAACTGTTCCAGCGCCTCTCCGAGCCGGTCCTTCAAGTTTTCCGAAACGGGTCGCCCGTCGCTGCGCCGCACTGCACAGATGGCCCCGAACAGCACGTTGAAATGAGCCGATCCGCCCATGGCGCGCAGGACCGCCGCAGCGTCGGTCGCCAGCGGCTCGAACCGACGGGCGATGTGTTCGCTCAGATGTTCGACGTTGCCAGGCACTTGATCCTCCGTCTCAAAGGTCGTGTTAGACCAGAAACGATGTGGGCGTCACCCCGGTTGCAAACTGATTCGGATCACTTTTCGTTAAGATTCCGTTTCTGTGGCGCCAGGAGCAATTCCATCCCGCAACAATCGTGTGCGACACGAAAAACCCCGCGCCATTTCCGACGCGGGGCCTGATCGATTAGTCGAAGGCGATAAGCCTAGTAGCAGCGCTCCGCCTCGACGTAACGGCGCCAGTAGGGGTCCCAGCGCCACGAGGTGTGGCATCCGCCGTAGTTGGAGTAGTAGCTCGGCCCGTAATAGTAGGACGGGGGCGGGGCGTTGTAATAGCTGCGATAGGGGTGGCCGCCGATGGCTGCACCGACCGCGAGGCCCAGAATGCCTGCGCCCAGAACCGCGCCGCCGCCGTATCCACGGTTGCCATAACCACCGTAACCACCATAGCCGCCGTAACCGCCGCGATATCCGCCATAGCCGCCGCCGTAGTATCCACCATGGCCACCGCCATAGCCGCCGCGCCATTGCGCGGCCGCCGGAGTGGCGGTCGCCGCGAGCGCGCCGCCGAGCGTCAAGGCCGCTACGGCGCCTGTAAGAATCTTCTTGATCATCATGGCAACCTCCTCTTGGTTTCCTGTCCTGCCTAACGCGCGAGGGCCGGATTGGTCGCCGCGCTGAACATCACTGTTGCATCTTCAGCCTTCGTCCATGAACCGGACCTGAATGGTAAATTGGAATCGCCGTCAGGAAACGTGACTGCGCGATCAGACTCTGGGCGAACGCACCCGCTCCATGCGAACGCCGAGCCCGATCATTCGCGCCGCTAGCCTCTGCACCGGCGGCAGATGGGCGATCAGCTTGATCGGCCAGGCGTTGAAGTGCGGCTGCTCGCCCGCGCCTGCTCCCTTGAACAGGTTGTCCTGCGCCAGCACCTGAAACCCCTGGATGAACCGTGTGGCGAGGAGACGGCGGCGGCGCACGGCGTCGAGATCGGCCTCGATGAGTGGGCGTCCCGCCGCCAGCGGCGCTGCAAGCAGATTGGCGGCGGCGATGGCGTCCTGCACCGCCAGATTGATCCCCACCCCGCCGATGGGCGACATGGCGTGGGCGGCGTCGCCGATGAACAACAGCCCCGGTTTCGACCAGTGCGTCAGCCGGTCGACGGTGACGGTGAGCAACTTCACTTCATCGAAGCTCTCGATCTCGTGGGTCTTGGATGCCAGGAAGGGCGCGGCCTCGGCCACCCGCTGGCGAAAGGCCGCGATCCCGTCGGCGCGCGCCTTCTCCGCCCCGCCCTTGGCGATGACGTAGGCGCATTGCCAGTAGTCGTCTCGTTCGATGGTGACGATAAAGCGGCCGTTGTTGACCCTCGCCAGGAGCTGGTCCTCGCTGGCCGGATCGCGCGAGACGCGGAACCACAAAACGTCGATGGGCGCCCCGAGGTCTTCCACGCTCAACCCCGAGCGGTCGCGCAGGACCGAAGCTCGCCCGTCCGCGCCGATCACCAGGTCAGCCCGCACCTCAAACGGTCCGTCCTCGCCCTTGCCCCGCACGCCGACCACAACGCCGTTTTCCTCAATCAGGTCGGTAGCTTCCGCCTTCATCATCACCTGCAAGTCGGGCAGGGCGGCGCCCTCGTCCTTCAGGAAATCGAGGAAATCCCATTGCGGCATGAAGGCGACGTATCGGCAGTCCATCGGCAGATGGTGGAAGTTGACCACCTCATAGGTTTTGCCGTCGATCTCCGCGCCTATGCGCTGCAGCTTGCTGTGCGGGCGCTTCAGGAAACCCTCGATCAGGCCGAGGTCAACCATGGCCTGGAGGGTGGAGGGGTGCACCGTGTCGCCGCGAAAGTCGCGCAGGAAGTCTGCGTGCTTTTCCAGCACCAACGTCTTAACCCCCGCCCGCGCCATCAGATACCCCAGCATCATCCCTGCCGGACCGCCCCCGGCGATGCAGCACTGGACTTTTGAAGTGGTGGGGTCGGGCATTGAGGAGCCTCCGGATCGTCACAACCGTAGCGCTTGATCGGCTCAAATAGAACGGGGCCCATTTCACCTACAGCCGTCGTTCTCGGGCTTGACCCGAGAACCTGGGAAGCACGTCAGGTGGAGCGGCTGGCTTCTCGGCTCAGAGGCCCGGAATGACGGATTTTGGAAGGAGAGGCAAAAAGTGTATGTCGCCCTATCCCTTCTTCGGCGCAGGATAGAAGGTGTAGGACAGGGTCAGTTCCTGAAGGGGGCTAGTGTCGGGGTCGGACGCGAACTTCTTGTCCACGTAGTAGACCACCGGAAAATGCTCGGTGGTGTGGGCCGCGATGGTCTGATCCGAAAAGCAGAAGCACTGCAGCTTCAGGAAATAGGTCGCCGCCGATTCGGGCGCGACGTTGTAGGAGGCCCGTCCGATCAGGGGCCTGTCGCCGTTATTGGTGACGGTGAAATAGGCCATCGAGGTGCGTCCCACCGTGGTGGTCTGCGTGGTCTGGTCGGGGGTGAAGGTCCAGGGCAGATCGCGGGTGTTGGTGTCGAAGCGCACCGATACGGTGCGGGTCCCCGCTGCGCCCTGCGGCCCCGTCTCGACCCGACGCGGCGTGCCGTTGAACCCGGTGGCCTGGCAGAAGGCGCGGTAGAAGGGCACCGCCGCATAGGCCATGCCCACCATGCCCAGCCCAATAGCGACGCAGAGAGCAGCGACGGCGCCAAGGCTGAACTTCGGCAGTTTATCCATCAGCTCGTCTGCTGGACCAGATGCGCGGCGTTTCCGCCGAGCCGCACTAGAGTGATGACGAAGATCAGGGCGATGAAGGCTACCAGCGCCAGCGCGATCATCAGCGAGCGCATCCTGCGCGCCTTGGCGGCTTCCGCGCCTTCGTTGAACGGGTCGGGGGTGCTCATCGGAGGCTCATCGCTAGGCCTAACCCATGCTCAATGAGCAGGGCGGCGAAAAGGAGGGTGAGGTAGAGGATCGAATAGGCGAACAAGTCCCTCGCCTCCCGCGCGCCCGGCTTGACCGAATACAGCCCATCCGGCCCGGCGGTGGGCGCCTCGCCCGCGCGGCTGCGCCACAGTCGGATCGCCAGGAGGAGGAAGACCGCTCCACCCACGAACGACACAGCGGCATATAGGATATGGCCGAGGTGGGTGAACACTGGCGCGATGGCGAGAGGAACCAGGATCAGGCTGTAGAGCAGGATCTGCAGCCGGGTCGACTTAGCGCCCTTGACCACCGGCATCATCGGCACCCCCGCCTTGGCATAGTCCTCGCCCGAATTGAGCGCCAGCGCCCAGAAGTGCGGCGGGGTCCACATGAAGATGATCGCGACCATCAACCAGGCGTTCAGCGGCGTCTGTCCGGTGGCGGCGGCCCAACCGATTGCGGGGGGCAGCGCGCCCGCTAGGCCGCCGATGACGATGTTCTGCGGCGTCGAACGCTTCAGCCACATGGTGTAAATCACGGCGTAGAACACGATGGTGAAGAGCAGCAAACCTGCGGCCAGATAGTTCACCGCCAGCCCCATCAGCATTACCGCAAACGCCGAGAGGATGACGCCGAAGATCATGGCGTCGCCGCGGGCGATCCGTCCGGCCGCGACCGGGCGGTTCATGGTGCGGCGCATGACGGCGTCGATGTCGCCGTCGAAGGCCATGTTGAGCGCACCTGAGGCTCCCGCTCCCACCGCGATGCAAAGCACCGCCACGGCGGCGATGATCGGATTCATTGGGTGGTCAGTGGCAATTAGCCCGGTAAGCCCAGTGAACACCACCAGCGACATCACGCGCGGTTTCAGAAGTACGAAATAGTCGCCCCACCGCGCGGGCGTCGCGCGGGCGGTGGCGAACTCGGAAAGGCTGGCTTCGGTCATTCAGGCGGGTCCGGAAAAGCGAACGCCCCGCCGGGTGCGTGACCGGGCGAGGCGCTCTTCATAGGCGTGCGGGCGGCGTTGATCCAGCCCGCGATAGCGTGTGTCGGACGCTAGTGGTGCTCCTCCGCCACGATCACGGGCAGGTCGTTGAACTGATGGTGAGGGGGCGGGGAGGGCAAGGTCCACTCAAGGGTGGTGGCGCCGATGCCCCACGGGTTGGCTTCCGCCTTGCGCCGGCGCAGCGCCGCCTCGATCAGCACAATCAGGAACACCGCCACACCCACGAGGGTGACGAGGTAGCCATAGGAAGAGACCTTGTTCCAGAAACTGAACTCGACGGGATAGTCCACGTAGCGGCGCGGCATCCCTTGTAGGCCGAGGAAATGCTGCGGGAAGAAGATAATGTTGACCCCCACAAACATCAGCCAGAAGTGCACGACGCCGAGGAACTCGTTGTATTTCACCCCCCACATCTTCTCGAACCAGTAGTAGAAGCCCGCGAAGATGGCGAACACCGCGCCTAACGACAGCACGTAGTGGAAGTGGGCAACCACGTAATAGGTGGCGTGCAGGGAGTAATCGAGCCCCGCATTGGCCAGCACAACTCCCGTCACCCCGCCGAGGGTGAACAAGAAGATGAAGCCCATGGCGAACAGCATCGGCGTCTTGAACTCGATGGAGCCGCCCCACATGGTGGCGATCCAGGAGAAAATCTTCACCCCCGTGGGCACGGCGATGACCATGGTGGCGGCCACGAAATAGGCCTGCAGGTTCACGTTCATGCCGACGGTGAACATATGGTGCGCCCACACGACGAAGCCGACGAAGCCGATGGCCACCATGGCGTAGGCCATGGCGAGGTAGCCGAAGATCGGCTTCTTGGAGAAGGTCGAGACGATGTGGCTGATGATGCCGAAGCCCGGCAGGATCAGGATGTAGACCTCCGGGTGGCCGAAGAACCAGAACAGGTGCTGGTACATCATCGGATCGCCGCCGCCCGCGGGATTGAAGAACGAGGTGCCGAAGTTGCGGTCGGTCAGCATCATGGTGATCGCCCCCGCCAGCACTGGCAGCGAGAGCAGCAGGAGGAAGGCTGTGACCAGCACCGACCAGGCGAACAGCGGCATCCGGTGGATGGTCATCCCCGGCGCGCGCATATTGAAGATGGTGGTGATGAAGTTGATGGCCCCGAGGATCGATGAGGCGCCCGCGAGGTGCAGTGCGAAGATGCCGAAGTCGACCGCCGGTCCCGGAAGGCCAGTGGTCGAGAGCGGCGCATAGAGGGTCCAGCCCGCGCCAACGCCCTTGCCCGGTCCCGCGTCCGCGAACATCGACATGATAAGCAGGCTGAACGAGGCTACCAGCAGCCAGAACGAGATGTTGTTCATGCGAGGAAAGGCCATGTCCGGCGCGCCGATCATCAGCGGAACGAACCAGTTGCCGAATCCGCCGATCATGGCGGGCATGACCATGAAAAAGATCATGATCAGGGCGTGGGCGGTGACGACCGCGTTATAGCCGTGCTTGGACTGCTCCACGAGGCCGAGCAGATGGATCGGCGAATTGGGTGAGAAAATCTGGATGCCCGGCTCCGCCAGTTCCCAGCGGATCAGACCCGACAGGGCCCCGCCCACCAGGCCCGCCATGATGGCGAACAGGATGTAGAGGGTGCCGATGTCCTTGTGGTTGGTTGAGAACAGCCAGCGCACGAAGAAAGACGGCTTGTGGTCCGCGTGATCGTCGTGAGCGGTGACTGCGTGAGCGGGAGTGGCCATGGAGCTTGAGCCTTCGTCTTACGCTTTGGCGGGCGCGGCGGGCGCCGCTGCCGGAGTGAGGGTGGAGACCGGGATTGCCGCCGGCGCTGTCGCTGTCGGAGCGGGAGTCGCAACCTTGGCGGCGTGCGCGGCGACCCAGGCTTCGTAATCGGCCTGCGAAACCACATCGACCTCGATGGGCATGAAGGCGTGGTCAACGCCGCAAAGCTCGTTGCATTCGCCGTAGTATTTGCCGAGCGTGCGCGGCTTGAACCACACCTCGTTGATCTTGCCGGGGATGGCGGTGGTCTGCACCCCGAAGGCCGGGATGAAGAAGGCGTGCAGCACGTCAGCCCCCGTCACCAGCACCTTCGTCACCTTGTTCACCGGCACCACCAGGGGCGCGGTGACGGCCAGCTTGTAGAGGTCTCCGGCCTTGTCTTCGGGAAGGATATTGGAGGTGTATTCGGCGATCTTCGCGTCGGGGTATTCATAGGCCCAGTACCATTGGTTCCCGGTCGCCTTGATGGTCACGTCGGCCTTGGGGGTGTTGTGGTAAGCGTAGAGCAGCGGGAAGGAAAAGGCCGCGATCCCCACCAGAATCATCACCGGAACCACCGTCCAGATAATCTCGATCATGGTGTTGTGGCTGAAGCGCGCCGCCACCGGATTGCGTTTGGAATTATAGCGGAAAACGATCCACAGCAGGAGCGCCAGCACGAACAGGGAGATCCCTGTGATGATCGGCATCAGGACGATGTCGTGGAAGAAACCAGCGCTGTCGCGCAGCGCGCTGCCGGAGGGCTGAAGCCCGATGTTGCCATCGGTCGCGCGCCCCAGCACTGGCGCGGCGGCATAGGCCGGAGCGGCCATGGCCGCCAGGAGGGACGCAATCGCGGAGCCGCATCGGACCGCAAACCTTCGCGTCGTCAACCTCTTCATCGCCATGCCTGACCTTCCCCTGGCGTTGGTGGAGCTATGCGGAACACGCTTTGGAGGAGGGCTGTTCGCCCCCGCACCGGAGTCCCGGAACGCAGCCCATAGCGCCTCCGTCCGGGCTTGCCAAGGCAGACTTCCGGGGAGCTGGTTTGACGTTGACGTAAGCGAAATGTAGGGTCATCCAAAATATCAGGAGGACCATCGCCATGTCGTCGGACCTGCGTCGTCCCGAACGAACCTTCGCCATCCGCCAGCTCTGCGTCGAGTTCGGTGTGACGCCCCGCGCTCTGCGGTTTTACGAAGACAAGGGCCTACTATCGCCGGGGCGCGATGGTATGAACCGGGTCTATAACCACCGCGACCGGGTGCGGCTGCAACTGATCCTGCGCGGCAAGCGCGTCGGGTTCAGCCTCTCGGAAATCCGCGACATCCTCGACCTCTACGACGAAAAGGACGGCGGCGCGGCGCAAATGGCCAAGTCGCTGAAGAAGTTCCGCGAGCGCATTATCGCGCTGAAGGCCCAGCGCGACGACATCGATGGCGCGATTCTGGCGTTGGAGGACGGCTGTGTGCGTCTCGAAAGCCAGCTTGAAAGCGTCCGTCCCGACCTCCTGCCGCAAGCTGCGGATTACGATTCTGTGCTGCGCGCGCGGCTGGATGCGGCGGAGTAGACTCACCCCTAACGGTCATCCCGGACGGCGCAGCCGATCCGGGGCCCAGCAACCGTCGCGTTTAATACCTGGGTTCCGGCTCTTCGCTTCGCTTCGGCCTGGATGACAGCTAAGTTGATGCCCCACCCCAAGGAATCGGCCTTATGACCTATCGCGCGCCCGTCCGGGACCACGTCTTCATCCTCCGCGACGTGCTGAACATCGACCACTACGCCAACCTGCCGGGGTTTGCCGACGCATCGATGGATACGGTGGAGCAAATCCTCGAAGAGGGCGCCAAGTTCGCAGAGGGCGTGCTCGCGCCCCTGAACCATGTCGGCGATAAGCAGGGCTGCACGTGGTCGCCCGACAACACCGTCAAGACGCCGGACGGTTTCAAGGACGCCTATCACCAGATGGTTGAGGCTGGCTGGCCTGCGCTGGGCTCGGATCCGGCCTATGGTGGCCAGGGCCTACCGGCGGTGGTCAACGTCGCCTTCTCCGAGATGACGTCTTCGGCCAACATGGCGTTCGGGATGTATCCGGGGCTGACCCACGGCGCTTACTCGGCGATCCGCGAGGGCGGCACCGACGAGCAGAAGGCGCTCTATCTGCCCAAGATGGTCTCCTTCCAGTGGGGTGGGACCATGAATTTGACCGAGCCCCAATGCGGCACCGACCTCGGTATGCTGCGCTCCAAAGCCGTGCCGCAGGGCGACGGGACCTACAAGATCTCGGGCCAGAAGATCTGGATTTCCGGCGGCGAGCAGGACCTGTCGGAAAACATCATCCACCTCGTCCTCGCCCGCATCGAAGGCGCGCCGGAAGGGGTGAAGGGGATCAGCCTGTTCATCGTGCCGAAGTTCATCCCCGACAAGCACGGCAACCCCGGTGTCCGCAACGAGGCGCGCTGCGTTGGCCTCGAAGAGAAGATGGGCATCCACGGCAACGCCACCTGCGTCATGCAGTACGAGGAGGCCACGGGGTGGCTGCTCGGCCAGGAGAATGCGGGCCTGCGCCTGATGTTCGTGATGATGAACGAGGCTCGTCTGGGGGTTGGCGTGCAGGGGCTGGCGCAGGGCGAGGCCGCCTCTCAGGCCGCCGCCGAGTTCGCCAAGGACCGCTTGCAGGGCCGCTCGCTCACCGGCCCCAAGAACCCCTCCGGTCCCGCCGACCCTATCATCGTTCACCCGGACGTTCGCCGGATGCTGATGGACTCCAAGGCGGTGCTGGAAGCCGGCCGCGCCTTCCTGCTCTGGACCGCCCTGCACGGCGACCTCGCCAAGGGCTCCCCCGACGCGGCGGTGGTGGAAAAGGCGCACGATTACATGGGCCTGATGACCCCGGTGCTGAAAGGCTTCCTCACCGACAAGGGCTTCAAAATCTGTGTCGACGGGATGCAGGTGCACGGGGGCTCGGGCTTTACCGAACATTTCCCCGCCAGCCAGTATCTGCGCGATTGCCGGATCAGCCTGATCTACGAGGGCACAAACGGGGTGCAGGCGCTGGATCTTGTGGGCCGCAAGCTCGCCGCCAACGGCGGCCGAGCGGTGATGAGCTTCTTCGCCGAGGTGGACGCGTACGTGGCTGAGAACGACGGCGAGGGTCCGGTCAAGGTCGTGGTCGATGGGCTGGCGACGGTGAAGGCGAAGCTGCAGGACGCGACCCTGTGGCTGATGCAGAATGGCCTCGCCAACCCCGACAACGCGGGCGCGGTCTCCACCGATTACCTGCAGCTCTTCGGCCTCACGGGCCTCGCCTATATGTGGGCGCTCCTGGCCAAGGCGGCGCAGGTGAAGATCGATGCGGGCGATGCCGATCCCTTCTATGCCAACAAACTGAAGACGGCCCGCTATTACGTCGAGCGTCTGCTGCCCGACGCCGACGCCCATCTAGCCAAGCTGAAAACGGGCTCGGCCTCGATGATGGCGTTGGATGCGGATGCCTTCTAGCCCTCTGGAATGCCCGGATGATCGACCACATCTCACTTCAGGTGCGCGACCTTGAAGCCAGCACGGCCTTCTACGACCGCGTGCTTCAGCCCCTCGGCTACAGCCGCCTGGTCGAGCGGGAAACCAGCGTCGGTTTCGGCAAGCGCTATCCCGAAATCTGGCTGAACGCCCGCCCCTCGGGCTCGCCAGCCGCGGCGGACACCGGGGCGCACCTCTGCTTGCGCGCGCAGGATGAGGCGGCGGTGCGAGCCTTCCATGCGGCCGCGTTGGCGTCGGGAGGCTCGGACGACGGCGCTCCAGACTCGCGTCAGGCGGCCATGACAACTTACTTCGGCGCCTTCATCCGCGACCTCGACGGCAACCGGGTCGAAGCCGCCAGTTTTCCTCACACCGAAGGATAACCGCTATGTCCACCCATGACGCGATCATCGACTGGACCATGGGGGAGGGCGACTTTCTCGCCGGACACTATTCCCGCGCTCACACCTTGACCTTCGATGGGGGCGCAGTGGTGGCGGGCTCGGCCTCGCCGTCGGTGGTGCGTCTGCCCTGGTCCGATCCGGCGGGTGTAGACCCGGAGGAGATGCTGGTCGCGTCGCTTTCGAGTTGTCATATGCTGTGGTTCCTGGACTTCGCCAAGCACGCGGGCTTCGCCGTCGGCAGCTACCGCGACGAGGCGCAGGGCGTCATGGGCAAGGACGTCGAGGGCCGTGTCTTTGTGGCCAAGGTCTTGCTGCACCCTGCCGCCGCTTACGACGGCCTGGCGCCCTCCGCCACCGAGACTCAGGCGCTCCACCACAAGGCGCACGCGGCGTGTTTCATCGCCAATTCGGTGAAGAGCGAGGTGGTGGTCGAGCCCGCCCCCAATATGTGACATGACCTGTGACAAAGTGACGGGCGCTTAACCAAGCGTTCAGGCTCGTGCCCCATTGTCTCCGGTCAAGCGGGTCATCAGACCCCGGCTTGGGGATTTTAATGGACGCCGTCGTGCCGGAGCGGATTAACCGCCTCAACGACATTCTCGATATTCGGCGCCAGCAGCTCCTTTTCCGGCTGTTTGTGGCGGGGGTGATCATCGTCTTCTACTCGGCCTCGCTCGGGGTCGAGACGACCCTGGCCTGGGCCAGCGCCTACGGTATTCTGCAGATCATCGAGCGATCCGCCTTCACGCCCTTTGAACCCAAGCCGAAGGTCACGGGCAGGGTCGGGTATTATTTCGCCTTGGCGCTTATCGTCCTCAATCCGGTGGTCTTTTGCTTCCTCGGCGTGCTCTGGCCTTTCATGAGTGGGTCATGGGGCGTTGCCAACGGTTCGCTTTTGCTGGCGGGCGCAATGATCAATGCGGTGCTCACTACCAAGAGTTCGCGCGCCGCGTTTTTTGCGACAATCATTCCTACGGCGATGTTTGTTTTCGCCCTCCCTTTCATTGCCTGGAAAGTGGGCGCCGATCTGCAGACGACGGTCGGCGTCGCCGTTGGCGGGCTGATGCTGGTCTTTACCTCGCTTCGGTTGTGGGAGTCGGCGCATAAGGCGCATATCGCCGAGCTAAGCGCGCGGGCCGAGGCCGAACTGCGCCGGGCTGAGGCGGAGAGCGCCGTCGCCGCCAAGTCCGCGTTCGTCGCGGTGGTCAGCCACGAGTTGCGCACGCCTATTTCGGCCATCCTCGCCGGAGCGGCGGAGTTGGAACGCACCTTGGAGGGCGCTGCGCGTGGCAACGCCCGGCTGATCGCCGACGCAGGCGCAATGATGTGCACCCTGCTGAACGACCTTCTGGACCTCGCCAAGCTCGACGCTGGCCGTATGGCGGTGGAGACCATCCCCTACGACCTGCGCGAAGTGATAGCCGACCAGCTTCGCTTCTGGCGGGCTGAGGCGCGCAAGAAGGGCGTTCGCTTGCGTTTGCAAGGGGCCGCCAGGACGCCGCACTACATCGCTTCGGACCCGACGCGCCTACGCCAGATACTCAACAACCTGCTCTCAAACGCCCTGAAGTTCACCAAGGAGGGGTCGGTCACGGTCGCCTTGCGTTGCGAGGCGCTCCCGGACGGCCGTCTCGGCTTGCATATCGACATCGCGGACACCGGATCGGGCATGAACGAAGAGCAGATGAGCCGTCTGTTCAAGCCATTCGACCAGGCTGACGCTACCATCGCCCGCACTCACGGTGGCACAGGCCTCGGCCTCGCCATCAGCCGCGAATTGGCCCGCATGATGGGCGGAGACATTTTGGTTTCCAGCATCCCGGACCAGGGCTCCTGCTTCTCGGTCACGCTTATTGTCGACAAGGCCGACGGCGTCGCGCCTGTCGTTGGAGACGCGGTGATCGAGGGCGAGGGCCAGGCCATCTCGATCCTCATCGTTGACGACCACGAGATCAACCGGCGCGCCATCGGCCTGATGCTGGGGCCCCTGTCCGCCGAAATCGCTACCGCCGCGTCCGGTGGAGAAGCCCTTATGCTGATGGCGCAGCAGACCTTCGACGTGGTGCTGATGGACGTTCATATGCCCGACATGAGCGGCCACGACGTGGCCCGCCGCCTACGCGCACAGGACGGCCTCAACCGCCATACCCCTATCATCGCCGTCACCGGCGGCGTCAGCGACGAAGACGTTCAGGCCTGTATCGATGCAGGCATGAGCGACTGGGTGGCCAAGCCGATCGATGCGGGCAAGCTTTATAGCGCCCTGGCGCGTCAGTTGAACGCGGACGAGGGGGCAGACAACGCTCCCGCCAGTGTTGAGGTTTGCGCGGCTTAAGCGGTCAGCTTGCCTAGCCGTGCTTCCAACACAGCCCGGCTCTTCAACTCGCACTCCCAGATCACTTCGGCGCGCCAGCCCAATCCGGCCAGTTCCGCCTGCACACGCTCATCGCGCGCGCGGTTGCGAGCGATTTTGTTGCGCCAGTAGTCGGCGTTGGTCTTGGGCTCGCGCGCCCCGCGCTTGCAGTCGTGCCCATGCCAAAAGCAGCCGTGGACGAAGAGTGCGAGCTTTCTCCCTGCAAACACGACGTCGGGCGATCCAGGCAGGTCCTTGCGGTGCAGGCGGTAGCGCAGACCCATTGCCGTCAGGGCGCGGCGGACGACGAGTTCGGCGGAAGAACCTTTGCTGGGCACCCGCCGCATGACCGCGGAACGCTGTTCCGGCGTGAAGGGATCAACGCCCAAGAACGCCCCTTACAGTCCCTCGAACAACGCGGTGGAAAGATACCGCTCGGCGAAGCTCGGGATGATCGCCACGATCAGCTTGCCCGCATACTCTTCCCTCGCCGCCAGCCGGAAAGCCGCCGAGAGGGCCGCGCCGGACGAGATGCCTCCCGGCAGACCTTCAACCCGCGCGGCGCGCCGGGCCATGTCGAAGGCCTCGTCGTTCCCCACCAGCATCACCTCGTCGATCACCCCCCGATCCAGGATGCCCGGCACGAAGCCCGCGCCGATACCCTGTATCTTGTGCGGACCCCCCGCGCCGCCAGAGAGAACCGGAGAACCTTCCGGCTCCAGCGCAATCATCTTCACCGAGGGCTTCTTGGCCTTCAGCGCCTGACCGACGCCGGAGATGGTGCCGCCCGTGCCGACGCCGGACACTACCGCGTCAACGCGCCCTGCGGTGTCGTTCCAGATTTCTTCGGCGGTTGAGATACGGTGGATGGCCGGGTTGGCGGTGTTCTCGAACTGCTGCGGCATCACCGAGCCCGGGATTTCAGCCAGAAGCTCCTGCGCCCGCGCCACCGCGCCCCGCATCCCCTTTTCGGCCGGGGTCAGCTCGATCTTGGCGCCGAGGATCAGCAGCATCTTGCGCCGCTCCACCGACATACTCTCCGGCATGACGAGGATGATCTTGTAGCCCTTGGCGGCGGCTACGAAGGCCAGGGCGATGCCGGTGTTGCCCGAGGTGGGCTCGATGATGGTAGAGCCCTCTTTCAGAAGCCCCTTGGCCTCCAGAGCCTCGACCATCGCCACCCCGATCCGGTCCTTGACGCTGGACAGGGGATTGAAGAACTCCAGCTTGGCCACGACCTCGCCCTTCGGCTTCATCTCGGCGGACAGGCGCGGCAGGCCCACAAGCGGGGTGTCGCCTATCAGGTCGAGCATGGAAGAGTAGATCTGGCCGCGCCCCTTGCGGGCGAAGCGGGCGGGAAGCTCGGGAGCGTTGGTCGCGTCCATGGTCGGTCTCTCTTCGATGGGCCCTTTGTGAGGAGATATAGGCGCGGCGTGGACGGCTGTCTTGCCAGTTGATCTATCAACGGCCCCTACGCCTACTCGGCAGCGATGATCAGCCAGCTTGCCTGTCATTCAGCAAGCGGGTCAAATCCGCTGCTTTGATTCTGTCAGTGCTGCGTCCATATCGAAAGTATATCATCCCTTCATCGATCTCCTTTGTGAAATCACGTAGGGACATAATGGGCTTATCCCTTGAAGGGTACGTATATATGACGGCCACATTCACAGAACTTATCGTAATTAGACCGTGGCATATTTCAAAGAAGGGGGTGAATATACTTTTTAAGCACGCTCCAATGTCATCGAACAAGCGATCAATGACCGATATGTCGTTAATTCCACAAACTGTTCCATCATTCTCGATTCCGAGAAATACATATCCACCATCATGATTCGCAAACGCAGCAAGCGTTTTGATGACCTTGGCTTTCTCAACTTGGTCAGCGGGAGTTTGACGCTTAAACTCAACGTAGTGGCTTTCAAAGCCCGGCAGAATTGCCTGAGAGGGTCGGCTTATCGCCAGGATTTCATCGACCCGAATTTGACTTATAGGACTAAAGCCTTCGAAAGGCTTATCTGCCGATGCCTCAGCAATTCGGTGGTTCATAAATATATTTGCATCATCGTTTGACGCAGCAGCAATGTCTGGAAATTTCGAGTTCAATTCAGAGACTACTGCAGGAGAAATTACGCGGCCGGGTCGGACAAAAAACGACATGACCTCATCGCGCTTCATATTGTTAAGGTTCATTCGTTTGATGAGCGCTATTTCACGGCGGTTAAGAGTGCGCCAAATAACCTCATTAGTTTCCATCATCGTCGGGCTCCTGCATGGCAAGTGCGTTTAGAAGCTCTGACTTGAGAAAATCGACCACTGGGACTGCTAGGCCATCTCCAATAACCGAGAGTGCGGCGGTTCTTTTTTCAGGGAGTTTAAACTGCGGCGGCAGCCCCATTAGGTTTGCAGCCTCGCGCGACGATAAGGGGCGAAATCTTACCCCCTTCGGCCCTACAAATATCAAAAGCTGCTGTGATGAACCTCCCTTTGGCGTCCGTATGCAGCCCGCGAAGCCGTCAAAACGAAGTTCTGCTCGCTGAATTTTCTTTCCTGATTCGGACCTCATTCGCCTGAAAACTGTTCCAACTTCTTCAGTCTGTCTTGCTTTTGCCGCCTCTATTTTTTTCCTATTCGTATCGCTAAGTAGAGACACTAGGTGATTCTGCTTATCGTCAGGAAGCCAACCACCGTCACTATTGTTGAGGGCCGTCGGTAGCAGATTATTATTTGCTGGGGGGAATTTCAGCCTCCACCAAACCCACCGCTTAACCAAAGCTGCGGGCAGCGCGTCATATGCTGTTTGGACCTTTTTGCTATGAAACGGCCTTGTAGGCTCAACTTGTGTGATGGAGTTGGGAGGTGGAGACGCTGTAGCAATTAAAAACATCCGCGGCCTCGACTGGGGCAGGAAGCGTGCCGCGTCGATTTCCAGCGCGCCGAAGCGGTAGCCCTCATTGGCCAGCGCCTGACAGAGAGCAGTGAAGTCCGCCCCGCCGTGAGAGGTGAGAAGGCCGGTGACGTTCTCGATGACGATGGTGCGCGGGGCGCGGCCCTCGGCGTTCAGCGCCTTCATCAGCGTCCAGAAGCCCCAGAAGGCGGAGGAGCGGGCGCCGGACAGCCCCTCCCGCTTGCCAGCGAGACTGAGGTCCTGACAGGGGGATGAAGCCCAGGCCAGATCGACCGCGCCGCCATGTTTGGGACGCGGCAGGTCGGCGGTGGTGAGGGCGTGAACATCGCCCTGATGAAAATCATCGTCGCCCCAATTGGCGCGATAGGTTTCGGCCTTCACCCGGTCGAAGTCGTTGGCGAACAGGCACTTCCACCGGGAACCCAGCCCCGCCCGCGCCATGCCGCCCCCGGCGAAGAACTCATAGAAGGTGAAGGGCGGGGTGCTGGTCACGCCCCAAGGCTAGGGTGATTTGGGGGCGAGCGTCACGCGTTGTGCAGCCGCCCCCTCACCGCCTAGAAAATCTCGAAAAGGCCCGCCGCGCCCATCCCGCCGCCGATGCACATAGTGACGACGCCGAGCTTGGCCCCGCGACGCTTGCCTTCCATCAACAAATGGCCGGTGCAGCGGGCGCCCGTCATGCCGAACGGGTGGCCAATGGCGATAGAGCCGCCGTTGACGTTGTATTTCTCGGGGTCGATCCCGAGCTTGTCGCGGCTGTATAGGCATTGGGAAGCGAAGGCTTCGTTCAATTCCCAAAGGTCGATGTCATCCACCTTCAGCCCATGGCGCGCGAGTAGGCGCGGCACGGCGTAGATCGGGCCGATGCCCATCTCATCCGGCTCGCAGCCCGCCACCGCGAAGCCCTTGAAGCGGCCCATGGGCGAGAGGCCACGGCGTTCGGCTTCCTTGGACTCCATCACCACCACGGCGGCGGCGCCGTCCGACAGTTGCGAGGCGTTGCCAGCGGTGACAAACTTGCCCTCGCCCATCACTGGCTTCAGGCTGGAGAGCCCTTCCAGCGTGGTGTCGGGGCGGTTGCACTCATCCTTGTCGACAACGTAGTCGACGATGGTCTCTTCCTTCGTCACCTTGTCGATCAGCTTCATCTTAGTGTTCATGGGAACGATCTCGTCCTTGAACTTGCCGTCGGCCTGGGCCTTGGCGATGCGCTGCTGGCTGCGCAGGGCGTATTCGTCCTGGTATTCGCGGCTGACGTTGTAGCGCTTGGCCACGATGTCGGCGGTGTCGATCATCGCCATCCACAGGGCGGGCTTGATGTTCAGAAGCTTTTCTTCAGTGATCATGTAGCGATTCATGTGCCCGCCGCCCTGCACCAGGGAGATCGACTCCACGCCGCTGCCGATGGCTACGTCCGCGCCTTCGTTCTTCACGTAGTGGGCGGCGGAGGCGATGGCCTGCAGGCCGGAAGAGCAGAAGCGGTTGATAGTGGTTCCGCTGGTGGTCACGGGCAGGCCCGCCCAGATGGCGGCGTTGCGGGCGACGTTCATGCCCGTGGCGCCTTCCGGCCCGCCGCAGCCCATGAAAACATCTTCCACTTCCGGACCTTCGAGCCCGGCGCGGGCCACGGCATGCTGGATGGCGTGGCCGCCCATGGCCGCTCCATGGGTGTTGTTGAACCCTCCCCGTGCTGATTTGGCGAGGCCCGTGCGGGCGTAGGAGACGATGACGGCGTCGCGCATCTTGGCGATTTCCCTTCCGAGTTTTTCTGTCAAACGCTAGTTTGAATTGTCGCGCCGCACCCTAGGCGATGAGTTTCCGTTACGCCAGTTGCCGCTAACGTAAAGAGCCCTGAGTTGACCCAGGGGCTTTCGGGGCGACCGGCTTGACGGGCCGGTCCGGCGGGCGGACGCTGGTAAACAACGATAAGACAGGGAGGCCCCTCATGGCCGCGCATGCCTATGACATCGTCCTGCGGGGCGGCCTCGTCTACGACGGCGCGGGCGGCGCACCCTACCGTGCCGACGTCGGCGTGAAGAACGGTCTCATAACCGCTGTAGACGAACACCTGCCCGCCGGCGCCGAGGAGATCGACGCCC
>JBBQLP010000019.1:0-47867 GCA_038327995.1 Caulobacterales bacterium
CTCGCCACCCGCTCACCGGGCGTCGATTTTGAGGGCAAAGGTTTTGGTCTCATCTTCGTTCCTACGTCACTGCGATGAGACCAAAACCCTCCGCTAGCTGAAACCCTAAATCTGTCCCATCGGTGCTGACGCCGGACACTCTTTCAGTCAGCCTCTGGAATTTTCACGCCAACGATCCGCCGCCTAGGTGAGTATGTTAACCGCGCGAGCCGCTACGAGGCCAACAGTCAGCAGAGACACGCTCGCCTCTACGGTCATTAGGAGCTTGCTTCCCGGGCTGAGCGGCATCGTGTCGGTTGGGGAAAAGGCGGTGGCGTTCGTGAACGAGACATAGAAATAGTCGATGAAGCCGGGCGTCCAACTTGGATCCTTGTCGCCGCCTCCTAACATTTGCGGAAAGAGAAAGTCAGGAGTGTCCGTTGAGGTTAGCCCTCGATTGACGGGTCCCCCGCGGTCGGTGTTCCAAAACCAAAGTGCAAAGACAACGACGTTTGTGAACCAAATGTTTAGTGCATCCAACAAGAGCGATTGGCCGGCCTTGGAGCCATGAGTAAGAGCACGCACAACCGAAAAGAGCGCGCCAAAGTTGATCACCATAACCGTGACCGTCAGCAGGAGCGCCATGCCCCGAATTACTTTGCGATAACGAAAGACTTCCTGCCAATGATGGTCGGCCGTTGCGCGGCGGAACCGGTCCTGCGTCCAAGTCGTCGCGACCGAAAGGGGCAAGAGCATGGCAATCTCCAAGGCGGGAGCCAGCCACTTGGGTCCAAATGGAAGATTGTTGTTGATGAAGAGAAGCTGCAGCCCGGCGATCAGGGCGATCGCGCCACGAGCAAGCCAAAAGTCAAGTGCATGAGTTTCGAGCGTGATGTGAGCCGCGCGCATAGACGGCTCTTGTTGTCGGTTGAGCGGCGTTTGCCAAGAGGTTTCATGTAGCAGCGGCCGGAATTTACGCGGCTCGCCACTTGGCTCTTCCTGCTTGGCGCCACACCCATGAGTTCCGTCAGATTCCGATTGACCGGCGCCGCCGAACGACAGCGGACATGCGCCCGCCCGACTTCAGGGCCCTACACGGGCCATTCTAAGGTGATTGGCTCGGCCGTCGAGCTCGTGGGTAATCACATACGCTGGGCACGAACGTCCGAGGCCGCCACTGCCGTCGAGAAACGACTTCGCGGAACTTAAGGCGCGGGTGGGGTGTTTGGGCTTCATACTCTGGAGTCCCCCGTGGAGACCCTCGCAATCGCTGTTCTCGCGGCAGGCCCTCTCGCCGCGTGCTCAAAACCAATCGACGCTCGAACGGCGCAATCGACGCCGACCAAAACCGCCCCGCGGCCGCTCGGGGGGCGGCGAATAGTCCCTTCGCCGAAGCGCAAGGCAACGTTCACTTCGCCAACGCCGGTTACACCAACATCACGGTTATGGCTCAGCACACCGAAGGCGTCTGGCACGGCAACGCCATGCGGGATGGAAAGGCGACGCCTGCTTCCGTTAACTACCAGGGTTCGGTGACCGGTCGATAAAGGCGCCTAGCCCAAAACTACATACCAGGAGACACCATGCTGAAGCGCACTATTACGAGATTGTTCGACACCCAAAGCCAAGCGGAGAGCGCCATACGTGAGCTGGAAGCGCTTGGTATACCTGTGCACAACCTCAGCATCGTAGCGGGTCGAAGCAGTGCCGAACGCACCCGCGCGTTCGCCCGGGAACACGAAAACGACGATGACACAGCCGAAGGCGCCGGCAAGGGCGCTGCGACGGGTGGGATCATTGGGGGCGGTGCTGGTCTGCTTGCCGGCCTAGGTCTTCTTGTGATTCCAGGCATTGGCCCGGTCGTCGCGGCGGGTTGGCTCGCCTCCATGGCCGTTGGAGCGGTTGCGGGCGCGGTTGCCGGCGGCGCGACGGGGGGACTGCTCGGTGCACTAAACGATGCTGGCGTCAGCGAAGGGGACGCTCACGTTTACGCCGAGGGAGTGCGCCGTGGTGGAACACTCGTTAGCGCCCGGGTTGAAGAAGCCGACGTTGGCAGTGTCGAAGCCGCCCTCAGTCGCCAAAGCGGCAACGACGCCGTTGCCCGTGGGGCCGTCTATCGCGAGGAGGGCTGGACCTCCTCTGACGAGAAAACGGCACCGCAGGTCGACCAGGCCGCGCCGCGCGTTTAGTCCGCTGCGGGGGGCGACGCGCTGCTTTAAGGGGGCGCGGGCCGATTGCTTCGGACGCCCCAGGGCTCGTGATATAACAGGGGCCAAGCCTTTGGTCGCGGTGCTCCCAGCCGTCGCCTCTGCTCAGAACCAATGTATGCCGAGCAATCCGGCCATGCTGGCCGCGGGGATGACCTGTTACAACAACGCGCCGCCCCCCGTGGCGAGAGCCCCGCTTGAGTCGCAAGTGGTCGATCCCTGCTCGGTGGCAAAGCGATGTACCGCGCCTGTGATCGATCTGTTCGGCTAGCGCCGTCGCTGAGCGAGAACAAGCCGACCTCAGGCAAGTTCTTTTTCACCTAGACCGCCAATATCTCCAAGGCGTTGAGTTTCGGAGGTTACTAGGCTCCGAGCAATCAGAAGGGCTCTCGCCTGCATTGTGGCAAGGCTTGAGTTCGGCTGATGATGGACCGTCGCGCGCAAGCGCAACATCGTCGCGGCGACCTCCGCCTGGACATTGTCGGAGAACACCATTTCAACGCTCGAGTGCGTATCTGAGATCGTTTGGATCGTCGTGGATTGGAGCTTCATTTTCGCTGTCCCTTTGTCGCGCCTGAATCCGCCTCGCCTTCTGCTTAAGCGTGCCGGCCATCACAGCCCGCCGATGGGCCAGGTGCTTGCCCATGACGCCTTCCGCCCCCCAGCATCGCACGCATCATGGGGCTTTTTCGTGGGTGTTGTATCGGAAATCGAACTCGGAAAAAGAGCGGCGGAGTCGGACTTCGGAGTTGTGGTGCCAGACGCCTCGCTAGCACGCCCCGTTTCACGAATTCTTTGCCGACCAACATTGCCAGAAGCGACCGCGGACGCGCCGCGCCGAGCGAGCAGGCTCTGACTCTTCGGAGGAGCATTGTCAGCCCAAAGGCGGACGGCTTCATATTTTCGCCTCGGCGCCCCGATTCCAGGGCAGCCGGTAGGGTCTGCAGAGACAACATAACCCACAAGGACCACCGGCGACATCGTCAATCTGATGCCGAAACCCTAACGAACCGCTTTGCTTTGATAGTGCCCCACCGAGAGCCACTCGTTGAGACCGGCAACGACAGCTGGCGCTTCAAGCACAGAGCTTGAGCGGCCCAGCCTCCGGTGCGCCCGCCTCAGACAAGTTGCCCTGAGCCCGACAGCACCGACTTGCTCACTCCCTCGCCGTCACCCCTCGGCCGGCGGCCTCGCTCATCAGCGCCGCGCAATCGGCGTTCTTGGCGAGACCTGGATTGACGAATGGCAATATGATTGCGAGCGGCGCGATCACCGCGCCCAAGACGCCGGCGACAACGAGTTGGCCCGCTGCCTTGCCTATCGACACACCGAACTTAGGCCCAATCAATGGCCCCTTGACGGTGATGGGCGCGCCTATGCGCACCAGGCGGAACTTCTTGGGTTTGCCGGCGATCTGAAGATTCACCGTCTCGTTGCGTAGATCGATCTCGCCCTTGCCCTGAGCCAGAACGACGCCGGTGTCGAAGACGATGTGCTGGGCGGTGAGGATACCGTTGGTGGCGCGGAAATCCGCTACCGCGCAGCGGATGGGCGTCTGAGTCTGGTTCTTGGCCAACAACAGGAAAAGGCCCTTGGTGGCGTCTATCCCCAAAAGCTCGGCGAAAGCTTGGCGGATCTCGCCGCCCGGAATGACCATCGTCAACGCCCCGTTGGCGTTGGCCGCCGCCGCCCGCACCGAATCCCCCGTGCCAGCGAGCTGGACGCGGCCGTAGACAGTGCCCGTAAGCGGCGGTTTGGCACCGTCGCCGCCCATCAGGTTTTCGAGTCGCGCGTTGGTCAGCTTCATGTCCATCGATTCGGCCGGCGTCGCGCCGCGGGCGTCGAGGCGGATCAGCCCCGCCAAATTGCCCTGGGGAAGAGTCATGGCGAGCGGGTCGATGGTCAGGAGGCCATGGTCCAGGCTCACCTTCAGGGAGAGGGCCCGGATCGGCAGCCCTGGGGCGTCCACGCTCGCCGCTTGATAGGTGAGGCGGGCGTCGGTGGTCCTGATGCGGCTCACGTCGAGGTGGGCATCGGGCAGGAACCGGCGCTCCGCCTTGAGCTTGGCCGCCATGGCTTTCTGGGCCGGCGAAAGGGTGTGGCCGGCGGTGTTCTTGGGAACACCACCGATCACCGCCGCCAGGTCCGCCAGCTTCAGGCGCCGCGAAGCGAAATCGGCGGTGACGAATGGCCGACCGCTCGTATCGTTGACCCCTAGGCTTCCGGCGAGGTCGGAATCACCCATCCGCCCAGCAATGTTGCGGAAGGCATAGGTCTTGCCCGCCACTGCGAAGCCAGCGGCAAGCTGATAGGGCGGTGTGTTAGGCAGGGCGATCCCGGTCAGGTGATAGAGGTCGGAGATATCCGGCCCGCTCACCCGCGCCCGCCCAGAGACGTTCCCGAAGTCGAACGGATGGGCGATGATTCCGTTTACAGCCAGCTTGGTCGCCCCCGCCACGATCTGGGCGTCGAACGGATAGGGCCGAGATGCGTCCACATTCACCAGCGCGCCGCCAGTGATCCGGGCGAGGAAGGGCGCGGCGTTCAGCTTACCCTTACCCTGAAGTTGGAACGTTCCCTGGCCGTTTTTATTGAGCGTTTCGCTGCTCGAAACCGTCCCGGCGAATTTCGTCTTGCTCTTGGCGTCATCGTAGGTGAGTGCTCCATCCTTGATGATCAGGCGGTCGATCGGCGGGACCTTGAAGGGCTTGGGCTTCTGGTTTGGGTTGGTCTGCCAGTTGGCCCGCCCGGACGCGTCGCGAACCAAGCGCACCGCTGGACCGTCGGCCTCGACCAGTGGCAGTTTCAGCTTGCCTCCGATCGCCGGCAGGAGCTTCAGTTGGACCAACACGCGCGGCGCCCGGACGACCGGTTGTGGACCCGCCCACGCCGCGCCACCGACTTCCAGGGCGCCGCGGATGGTGGAGAGGCCGGCCGGCGCCGCCGCGCCCTCGCTGGTCGAGATCGTGCCGACGAACTTCACTCGGCTCTTGGCGTCGGCGTAGGTGATAGCCCCGTTTGTGATGATCAGATGATCGATCGGCGGCAGCTTCACCGGCTTGGGCTTCTGGTGTGGGTCGCTCTGCCAGTTGGCCCGTCCCGCAGCGTCGCTGATCAAGCGTACGCTGGGCCCGTCGGCCTCCACCAGAGGCAATTCGAGCTTGCCGGCCATCAGGGGCAGGAGCCTTGTCCGCACCAGCACCCGGGGCGCGCGCGCCAGCGGCTGGCGCCCCGCCCACGGCGCGCCTTCGACCATTAGGGCGCCGGAAACCGTCGCCAACCCCGTTCCGTTCGGCTGGGTCTCGTCGGTGGAGATCGTGCCGGCGAAATTCAACCGCTGCTTGAGGTCCACGAAGCTGATCGTCCCGCCAGTGATCACCAGATGCTCGATCGGCGAGGGCTGCGGGCGCGGCGGGGTCTTGCTGTTGCTAAAATTCCAGTTCTGTCGCCCCGAAGCGTCACTGACCAGCCGCACGATCGGTCGCTGGGCCCACACCAAGGGAAGGACGACCTTGCCCTTCAGCAGCGGCGCCCACTTCCATCGCACCGTTAGCCGGGAAACGCGCGCCATCGACCCGCCGCCGGTCCAGGACGGGTTGCCGATCGTTAGCCCGTCGATGCTGGCCCACGGCGAGCCCGACCAGGGGTGCATTCGGAGGTCGCCGGTGATCGCCACGGGCCGTTGCAGCCGCCCCGAGATCTCTGAGGCCAGGGGTGCGCGCAGCCAGTTCCACTGAAAGAACACCACGAGAAGGATGAGGGCCAGTATGAAGGCGGCGACGATGGCCGCGGGAAGCGGAATTTTGCGCTGGGCGGGTGGATTTTGGATTTGTTGCAATCGATCTGCTTTCGCCGCGCCCTACCCTTAAACGCGCTCGCTCCCGGTATGGGTTCCATCCGTCAGCTCAGACCGGGGCTTGCGATCGCTTTTCGTCGTGGAGGAATGAATGGCTCGTCGGCAGGTGCGTCGAGTATTTCTTTCGCTGAAACGTGACGGGCGGGCTAAGCTTCTGAGCGGTTGTTCGTTCTTCAAAGCGGTCGTGGCGCGGATTCCTGGTGGGCACTTTCGAGTAGCGCTCCACCTGGACGCAGGCGGGCGCCAGCACCGTCACTCATGCGAATGCGACCGTCAGTTAGGTGAACAGAATAAGGCCATGAAACCAGGCAGAACCGGATCGGACCGTCATCTCAACTGGTTCGACCTGATGGTGGCGGCGGCGCTTGGAGCCATGATGCTTGGCGCCCTTACAACCGATGCCGCCCGGCCCCTCCGCACGTTGTCCGGCGCCGCAGAGAAGGACAGAGGGCGCTCGGCTGATAGTCCGGCCCAGATCCCGCTGCGAGGCTGGAAACAGGTTTTGGCGCGGACTTGGAACGAGTTCAATCAAGATAACATATCCATCATCGCCGGTGGCGTGAGCTTCAGCATTTTGCTGGCGATCTTCCCTGCCTTGGGAGCCTTCGTCGCTCTCTACGGCCTTATTGGCGACGTGAGCGATGTGCCACGCCAACTCCAGGTTCTGAGCGCCCTTCTCCCGCCGGACATATTGACGTTCGCCGGGCAGCAGATGGTGCGTCTGGCCAAAGCGCGAAGCGGCGGCCTTTCGCTCGCGCTCATCGGCGGACTGGTGATCTCATTCTGGAGCGCAAGCGGTGCGATGAAGGCGTTGATGGTCGGAATGAATGTCGCCTATGAGGAGCGCGAGAAGCGGGGATTTGTGCAGTTCACGCTGATTTCCCTGGCATTCACTCTGGGGCTGCTAATATTCGCGGGGATGGTCCTTGTCGCCCTGGGGGCCGGCTCGCTTGTCCGCGCTTTCCTTGGCGAAGATGTCGAGTTCCTCGTCAATGTGGCCCGCTGGCCCGTCCTGTTCCTGGCCTTCGCGGGCTGTCTGTCGGTGCTGTACCGTTTTGGACCGAGCCGCGAGATGGCGCGCTGGCGGTGGATCACCTGGGGAAGCGGTGGCGCGACCGTTATCTGGCTCGTCTGCTCCCTCGCCTTTTCCTTCTACGTGGGACGATTCGCGCACTACGACAGAACCTATGGTTCGCTTGGCGCCGTCATCGGCCTGATGGTGTGGATCTGGCTGTCGGTTGTCATTGTTCTCGCCGGCGCCGAAATGAATGCGGAACTCGAACATCAGACGGAGATCGACTCGACAACGGGAGGACCGCTGCCCTTGGGGTCGCGCGGAGCGACCATGGCCGACCATGTCGCGTAGTCGCCGAACCGGTTGAATTCATCTGAGGCGTTAGCTCTGCACTACTCCAACCACAGTTCGGCGATCGCGGCGAGTGACACCATGATCCAAGATGACGTTCACGGGCCGAGCGCACCAAACCGAAATCGGGCGCTCTGCTCCGGCGGCGCAGGCTAGGCGGTAGCTATCGCCTTTTCAATATCGTGCACGGTGTGGCCGGTGAGGTCCTTAGCGATCTCGCCGACAAGCTTGGCCGATAAAGTTTTGTGATAGTGCTTTCGCAACTCGCCAAGCGTGCGCGGCGCGGCAATGATGACAAGGCCTGTGATCTTCCCGTCCATCACCTCCCGATTGAGCAGCTCGGCGATACCTGCCGCGAAACCGTCCTCATTGACCTGATTGTGGTCGGGGTTGGCGGAGCTGCTCTCATGCCCCGCGCTCGATCCCTTGTTTGCGCTTCGGACGTCCGGCGGTGGCAGGGCTGTGAGCTTGGGATTGGTTTCATCGCCCGTGTTGCGAAACAGGTTTAATTTTTCACCGTCCGCGACCGCGACGGTCGCACCTTTGGAAAGACGCATGCAAATTCTCCTAACACCGGTAAGGGGACGGGCGGGGGCTGGCCCCCGGAAAAATCCCATTGGACCTGACTGTGCAAATCCGAGTGGCGAAGCGTTACCCGTGCTTGGCCGCAAGATTGACCGTCTGTTCGGCGAGCGCGGTCGCGAATTCGTCCGCCTGATAGATATCTCCGGTCATGGCCCTCAGCTTTGCTTCGTCGGCGGACCGCCCTAACGCCCGGGCGTAGGCCTCGGCCGTACCGAAGCCCGCCAAACCATAATGAGACATGCGCTGGTATTGGGCCACGATGATCACGTCCCGCGCGTCGTCATCTCTGATGTGGGCATCGATGGCATGCTTCTTAGCCTCCGCCACGAGACCCTCCATACCTTTGCAATGATCCTTGGAGTGTTTGCCGTCGGCCGTATCAATCAACATTTTCAGCGCTTCGGTGTGCTTGGCCACTCCCTTCGCTGAATTTTCGAGCATGGCCTTCAACCTCGGATTGCCGGCCTTGTGGGAAAGGTGTCTCAACGCCCCCTGCATCTGATCGTTCGCCGACCATAGGTCGCGAAGTTCGTCGATGTAGATTTCTTTAAGCGTTTCCGAACCGGACATGGGTTGTTCTCTCCTCGATGTGACAGGTGAACCCAGCGCGAGCCGCTTCGTTCCGGATCGATGCGGCGCCACTCTAGCGGGTGGAGAAAAAGCTCACCGGGTGAAGGGCGGCTAGCGGACTCGTCATGAAACGAAGGGTCGCGCGGGCGCCGCCAAGTGCTCACGCCCGACGGGGAGCCCCGACAATTATTCGCCAAGGTCGCGAAAAGACCGGTCCCTTGGCGTCGAGCTACCGGAGTTGTTCGAACTCGACGATGCCCTTGTCCCTGGCCGTCCCCGGCGCCGGGAGATCGCCGAACTGGTTCGCATGCTCTCGGTGCAGGACGACCAGACCTTCGCCTCCATCTAAGAACTGGTCGCGATAGCCATTGGCCTCGCGAGATCCAAGATCAGTCGATCCTGATCGTACCGCCCACCGCTAGTACTCCTCGGCAAGGATGACGGTCAGCACTCGCCGCGTCACATGCGGATCGTCAGGATCCTCCGAACCGCCTGACAGGGCCAAGTCATAGTAGTCAATCTTGAACAGGATGGTGCGGCCGGCCACGGTCAGGGTCGCGCAATCGTGCTCGCCCCAAGGATCATTGTCGGAGTTGAAGGCGCCGAAGCCGGCGACGGCTGACAGAACTTCCAGCACGCCGGCATCTCCGAGCCCGGTGATACCCGATGTGATGTGGATCGAACCACCGAGACCGCCGCACCGAAGCGCGTCATTCAACCGGCAAATACGGCAGGCGCGATCATCGTCCATGGGGCGCCTCGGTCTGGCCAGGGTCGAGGAACGCGTCGGGCGCGGCCTCGTCAGTGAGACACGCAATGATCCAGGCCGTGCCGCCTTCGTCGCTCTCGTCTGGCCCGGCCCCGAAGGCATAGACGCGAAACGCCTTGGGCGGCTCGCCATCCAGCACCGCCATAACCCGCCAGTGGGAAGGGTTTTCCTCCAAGAGGATCATCAGATCGTCGATGATCATCAGCCGGCCTCCGCAAGGCCGGGATCGGCGAAGCCGAATTCCAGCGCCATAGTCAGGCCATCGGCCGCGAAGGTCGGCGGCTCGTTTGCCCCGGACGCTTTCAAGGCATCCAGGATGCGTTGCCGAGGCTTGAGATCGACGGTGACGGCCACCTGATCGCCGGTGGTATGATCGATCCCGATCACGGTGACGGTGGGGCCATCTTCGACGACGTAGAGGATGTTCAAGGTTAGAGGCGTCATGGGGTGTCCTTTGGAAGGCACGCATGGTGAAGCTGCCGACCTCCTGGGAGAGGTCGGGGAAGAAGCTCGGGGCGCGCGCCGAAGCTCAGCGGTGAGGGCGTTTTCAGATCAGGGCGACGAGCTTGCGCTGGGCGTCGGTGTCGCCATCGATGTAGCGTTGGGTGGTCTCGATCGAGCGGTGGCCGGCGAGCATCTGAACATCGCGCAATGAGCCACCGGCCCGGTGCGCCAGACGTGCGGCGCGGGTGATGAAGGTTCGCCGGCCGCTGTGCGAAGAACACCCCTTGAGGTCCAGGGCCGCGCACATGGCGATGAACCAGTTGACAATGGAGTTGGGGACCATGGCCCCGCCCCTGGCGGAGCGCACCACCGGCCCCCGCGCCTCGCCAGCGCTCCACAAGGCCCTCAAGGCGGCTCGCAGGTCTGGGTGAAGGGGTATGCGCCGCCCCGAGCCCTTCTTGGCCGCACGGTCGGCGAGTTCGATGCGATCAGACACCCGCCCCCGCGCATCCAGGACCATCGGCCAGGTCAGCTTGGCGATCTCGGCGGCGCGCAGGCCCGCCTTCACCGACAAGAGGACGATGACGCGGTCGCGCTCTGGGCTGGAAGATCGGGCCGCGTAGGCGAGCATCCGCCGGATCGCATGAGGCGTGACGGTCTTGGCCTGGCGTCCAGCCATGGCGTCACTCTCCCCGGGTTTGGGCGAAGGGAACCACCGGCAGGTTGGCCGCCGCCACGGCCGCTTCCATCGCGTCCCACAAAGGCGACTGCCAACCACCCATCGTCCGCGCCCAATGGACAAGCGGGCCGGCGAAGCGGCGAAAGTCGATCTCGGCCACGTGGACCGTGGCGCGCTCCGGGTCGATGTCTTCGTCGTGATGTCCAGGCTCTCGATCGTTGTCCACGTGACATTGGTCCAGCGCCTGGGTCACCGCTTCATCGGCGTTGGAGGCCCAGCCTTCCCACCCGTAGCCGGTGTCGCGGGGATCGTCGTAGTAGTCGGGCGAGACCTTGACGAACCACGGTAGGCGGATCGCCGCTTCGCCGGGCACAGATGGTTCAATTGTTGTGATCGACATTACTTCCTCCTTCGAGACGCTGCGAATTGAATGAGCGGAGCGCGCGCACACGACGCTCCCAGGGCGCAGTCGGGATCTTCGCAGCCTTTGCGGTCGTCGATCCTGACCCCGTTGCACCGGCCCTGATGGTCGAGCGCACAGAACCGCCAGATCGCGTGCTGGACGAACCTGGGAAATTCGCGCGGGTAGTCTGGGTTGAACCGGCGAGCGTCGATCTGGCCGGATAGGCGCCGCAGCAGCTCCGCACAGCCTGCCGGCCCATAGCAGCCGTCCCCATAAGAGTGTGGGGCGCCGAGCGAGGCGAGCAGGCCCGTGCGGCAAAGCCAGTTGTGGACGAGGGTGTCGATGGCGATCATCCCGCCGCCGGCGGCGACCCACCGCTCCCGGCTGGCGTCCGCGCCGATCAGCAAGTCGGACAAAGCCATGCTGAGCACCTTGTCGGATACGCAGAAGACGCCCTTCAACGGGTCGACGACGGCGGCCCCGAGACGAAGAACCCGGTCTCTGGCGGGCGGCCGGTCGGCCTCCAGCAAACGCCGGTCGATCCAGCCAATCAGGTCGTCGCCGCAGAGGTCGCGCACGAACAGGCGCAAGCTGTAGGCCGTCTGGTTGAGGCGGCCGTTGCGCAGGTCGTGGCGCGGCAAAGGACAGCCGGCCCGGTGATCCAGCTCTCCACATGTCCGCGACCCCTTGCGGTAACCGCACCCCTTGAAATCCGAGAACGAAGCCAGCTTGGGGCACCGGGCGTCGGCGAGCTCTGCGGTGACTTGGCCGTGGGTCACCCCTCCGCCGCGCGCCCAATAGGCCTTGGCGACCTGATTGGAGATCCCTTGGTAGCTGAAGACCTCTATCAGCCAGTCGAACACCGGCCCGTCTTGGTGACGTTGGACGGCCTCGGCGACACCGTTTGCGACGAACCGCGCGCGGGCGTCATCGACGAACGACCTGTCGCCGGCAATCTCGCAGACCCGTTCGACGAGATTGCGGGCGCCGTCTGCCGTGAGCGCGGACCTAGTGGGAAATGGCGTAGGCGTGACGGTCTTGCCCTGGCGTCCTGCCATGGCGTTGGTCCTCCTTAAGTGAGAATGAAATCAGCCGCCGCGGTCTGGGTGGCCGTCGAACATGCGAACGACGGCGGCGAGGGCGGCCGAGCCGGGAACCTCGATGTAGCGGGCGAATATCGCCTGCGACTTGTGGGCAGTCCGGTGCAGACCCTGAAGAAGGTGGGCCGCTGGCACGTAGGAACTGGCCAGGGTGGAATGCATGGGGTCGCCCTCATCCGGCAACCAATCTCGGTAGTGGGCCGCGCCCACCGCCAGACCACCGCCAAGGCCCGCGCTTACGCTGGCGATCCCATGGCGTTGCCAACGTGTGTCTCGCCCCGGCCGCTCGAAGCCATGCACGGCGATCAGGGCGAACTTGGGCTCCTCACTAAGAACCAGGCCCGTGAACCTCTCGAGGAGACCGTCGCGTTCCTTGGCTGTGGTCAGACGGCCACCGCCACCTTCGGCCAAGTAGCGCATAGATGCGCGCCTCGACGTGGGTCCCCGCGCGATCTCGCTGAACACGAAGGCGTCGTAGCAAACCAGCAGCAAGGCCCGCCCGCCGTTGGGCAAGTCCACGATGCGGGCCGGGTCATCGGCGTCGGGGCGGAAAATCAGGTAGGGCCGCTTCTTCGTGAGCGCCGTGTCCCCTCCCGAAGGAAACACCTTCCTCGCCGAGCCCACGATGCGGTCGCCCTGCCAGGCGGCGACGAACTGATCGCCCGAGAACCCCCGCGCGACGCGTCGGGTGTCTATGCCGATGACCAGGAGAGCTCCCGACTTCAGCGCCAATTGCTCCGCGGCCTTGCGGCAATCAAAGGCGATCGAAGACCCTTCGATGGCCCGCGCCCGTCCGGCGCTGTCGAGCGGTCCAAGCGCCGCTTCGAGGCGAAAGAAGCCAGCGGGCAGCAGCAGGGCGTCAAACGGCCCCACGGGGTCCGCAAAACAGAGTTTCTCGACGATCCAGTTGAGCAGCCGCCCCCGGCCTTCGTTTTGATCGGGGCGCTTGGCGTGCGCGCCCAGAACATGCACGCTGGCAAGGCGCGGCAGCCTTGTGCGCGGTCGCGACATGGGCCAGCCTCAGGTTTTTGGGGTTATGGTTCACCATACCACGATGGTCGGCTATGTCAACTAAGACGCTGATTACAATGAATATTCCACGCTGTCATCTTCCGACCAGCGGACCGCTCACCGAGTTTTCTTAGGTACTTTCGGAAGGCGCCTTCATCAACGTGTCCGCAGCCCTTGTGAGCTCTCCCCCTCGGCCTTGGAATAGGATCAACACCACCACGGTTACGGAGCGGATCAGGCCCGGTGGCATTTTTGGCCCCACAGCGGACTTTGAGAAGGTCTCAGTTGGGTGCAGGCTGTGTAAAAACGCCGAAGTGCGAGCAAGCTGAGGCATGGGCGTGCAGCCAGGACGGCGCGGAGCATTTTTCGATGCGCCAAGGTGTTTGGCGGACGGCCCCCGCGACAAAATATTCTACAGGTTCTTTGAGGGACTGAGTTTTTCCACAACCTCGGTGGTGAGCGGACAGTTTGCCTTTGGCGCCTAAGGCAAGAAAATATCCGAGAGAGAGTAGAGATTGTTCCGTTCAAGCCAGACGCTGAACGAATGCGGTGAGTTGGTCGATCGTGGTTCCCCAGCCCTGTTGGAACCCCATCTCTTTATGCTTTTTGCTGTCGGCGACATTCTTGTGCAGGACGCGAGCTGAGTAGCGGGTGCCGCGTCCTTCCGCCTCAAAGCTTATGATGGCAGTCAATGCCATCCATGGTTCTGCTGGACGCCATTCTTCAGTCAGGACCGTCGTCCAGACAAGCCGGGCCTCGGGTACGATCTCCAGAAAGCAGCCCTCGACGTGCGGCTGAAATTCGCCGACGCCCTCACGCATCTGCGTCTCGAAACCGCCCCCGGGGCGGAGGTCCAGCTTGATCACTCTGCATTCGATCGGGGCGGGTATCCACCACTCTGCCAAATGCTCGGGGGTGCTCCACGCTTTCCAGACCATGGCTGGCGGAGCGTTGATGAAGCGCGTGATGGTAAGTTCGGGTTTTTCAATTGGCATCTTCAATCTTCCTGGACATTTGGGTTTCGACATAGTCGGCAAGCCGATCCGTTCTAGCCTGCCAAACTTCGCGTTGTTCGGAGAGCCAGGTCTCGGCGGCGGTCAGATGCGCGGTGTTCACCCGGCAGGTGCGGACGCGGCCGATCTTCTCGGAGCTGATCAGACCATCCTGCTCAAGAACCCGGAGGTGTTTCATGAAGGATGGCAGACCCATTGCGAACGGCGCCGCCAATTCCGTGACCGCCGCAGGACCCTTGGTAAGCCTGCCAACCACCGCCCGCCTGGTCGGATCGGCGAGGGCATGGAAGGCTGCGTCGAGGGACGATCTATTGTTTTCCATACGGAGAACTATATGCAAAAGTGTGCTGTTAGCAAACCGATAAAAACCGGGCGTTTCACGGCAGCTATCTGGCGAATCCAAAGGTGACAGTAACGTCTGCCTTGGGTGGAGAGCGGTCATTCCTAATCGATTTCGCGGCGGCTATGCGCAAGTCGCCATGGTATCGAAAGGCCGCAGGCAATTCGGTGGCTGCGAGAAAGATATGGAGCGCCGACTACGGAGGGGTAAACCAACCGCGAGGCACTGTTTGGGGTCGAAATCTGCGGAAACACTTTGGGCCGAATCGGGGGGCGGCCTGACAGTGGAGACCCGGCGTTGTCGCAAAATGGGGCCCGCAATAGAGTGTCGGGCGCGCGATCGAGCAGCAGCCAGGGATGGAGCGTGGCAGAGGCAAATGGACCGTCCTGACTTTCAGCCAGTCTTGACCAGCGAACGGGTCGAGATCCGGCCGATCCGCGCGGACGACTGGGACGGCATGTTCGCGGCGGCGGCGGATCCGCTGATCTGGGAACTCCACCCGGTCCGCGACCGGTACAAGGAGCCCCAATTTCGCGCATTCTTCGACGAGGCCCTCGCGTCCCGGATGGCGTTCACCATCCTCGACAGGCGCACGGGAAAGATCATTGGAACAAGCCGATATCACGATTATCGGCCCGATCTTGGCGAATTGGAGATCGGCTGGACCTTCCTGGCCAGATCTCATTGGGGCGGTCCGTACAACCGCGAGATCAAGCAGATGATGCTGGCCCATGCGTTTCAGTTCGTGGACACGGCCATCTTCATGGTCGGCAAAACCAATTGGCGTTCGCAGCGGGCGATGGAGAAGATCGGTGGGATCAGGCGACCGTATCTTCGCGACCGCGCCTATCACGGCGTCACGACGCCCCATGTCGTCTATGAGATCATAAACCCGCGATGATCTAGTTCGCCCCCATGACGGCGTCCCCAGACCCACTTAGCAGCCGCTCGGGGTCGATGTTTGCCATTTCGACCATGCCGGGAAGCGGGCGCTCGCAGAAACCGCCACCAAGCGGACGCTCCGATCGTCGCATAGGGGTGGGAAACGGACGCCGGCAAGCGTCGGCCGCCTGTCGTTTGACGACCGCCCCCGCCGGCGTGGTTCAGCCTCCCGCGAGCGCCACCATGGTCACGAACAGAGGGTAGGCGGCCAGCAACGCGACGCCTGAGCGGCGGCCGAGCGCGCCGCTACGCCAGCTTAGGATCAACACCAATCCTAGCGCCGCCAGCATAGCTATCCACGGCGCGTGCAAAACCGGCGCGTTCAGGATGGTCAGCGGCCGCGCGAGCGCCCCGGCGCCCAGTGTCATGGTCACGTTGTAAGCAAATGAGCCCACCACGCCGGCAATGGCCGCCTCCGTGACGCCCCGTCGTGCGGTTGACCACGCCAGCACGACGAGCTCAAATCCGGTGGCGAAGCCGACAACGGTCAGCCCAAGCTTCGTTTCCAGCGCCTCGCCGCCCGCGACGCGTTGGACCGCCTCAACCAGCAGCGTCGCCCCGACCATCATGGCGACCACGCCGGCGAGCACGAAGCCCAGGTCGCGCCCCACGCGCGGCGCCTTTTTGGATTGTCGCGCCTCCTCGACCTCACCGGCCTCTCCCAACGCTGGAACCCGCCGCTCCAGTCGCCAGATCACCGCGACGAAGGCGACATAGAGAAGAACCAGCAACCCGCCTTCGAGCCGGCTGACCTCGCCGTCCCATGCCACCCAGGCGGCGACGGCCCCGAGCGGCAGACCAGCGAGGGCGTAGCGGCGGACCGAACCTCTGAACGGCAGCGGCGCGACAAGCGCGCCTACGCCCAACGCCACCAGACAGATGGCGACGTTGGTTCCAATTACGTCGCCGATGGCGATCCCCGGCGCGCCTTTGACGGCGGCGGTGACGACGGTCGCCAGCTCCTCGGGCTCGGCCCCGGCAAGCAGGAGGGCGAGGGCAAAGGTGGAAACGCCCAATCCCACCGACGCCGCACTCAGATGCTCGGCGAACGCTTCCGCCCCCCAAACAATCAACGCGACGCCGAGGATGAAGGCGGTGACCCACAACACCATCATGACGGCACTCCCTTTGGCGACCCATCGGATGAAACAGTTGTTGCATTGTTTCGACTCGGCCGCTTATTGCAACATCCGCCTCATGACCGCATCAAACCGACAGGCGTGGGTGATCTTTCTGGCGCAGCTCCCGGCTGCGCCCTCCAGCGCGCGCGTGGCGCTCTGGCGTCGGCTGCGAGCTGCCGGTGCTGGGAGCCTGTTGAACGGGGCCTGGGTGTTGCCGGGGACGGATCAACACGTCGCCCTCTTCCGGCAACTTGCCGAGACGGTCAAAGCGCAAGGCGGGCACGCCGCCGCCTTCACGGCCCAGTCCATCGACGAGGAAGACTGTGCCGTGATCGAGCGGTTCCGGTCTGATCGCGCTCGGGAATATGGCGAGTTTGATCAGCGCTGCGCCGCGTTCTTGGCGGAGATCGAAAAGGAGGAGCAGCTGGACAAGTTCACCTTCGCCGAATTGGAAGAGATCGAGGACGATTCTCAGAAGCTCGCCGCTTGGCTGGCGAAAATCGAGGCGCGCGATTTCTTCCCAGGCGAGCGGTGTCAGGCGGCCCGCGAGACTCTGAGCCGTTGCGAGGCCGCGCGCGTCGCCTTTGCCGAAACCGTCTACGCCCGCGAGGGCCTCGGGGCGACCAAATGAGACAATTCCACAGGTGGGTAAGCGTCCTGGCGGCGGTGTTCCTGCTCGTCGTCTCCGCGACAGGAGTGATCCTTCAGGTCCAGAAATTGACCGGGAGAGACGCCGACGCCCCCCAACACGAAAACACGAACCGCGTGGAGGAAGGCCTAACCACGGCCATGCCCTCGCCGGTCTATGCCGCCCTGGTTGCGCGCATTCTCGATACGGCGCGCGCGCGAGCGCCCAATAGCCCCATTGCTTCGGTTTCCCTGAAGGGCGGGGCGGGTAACATCCGCGGCGAGGTGTTGCTCCCTGGCGATCCGCCGCGGCAACTCACCATCGACGCCCGTTCCGGCCGACTCCTTAGCGACGAGAGGTATGAGAAAGACTCGCTAATCCTACGCATCCACAGCGGCGCCATCCTGGGTGAGCCGGGTGTCGTGCTCGGCGTCCTGTGGGGGTCCGCACTGGTCCTCCTCTCGATCACCGGGGGCTGGGTCTACCTCGCCATGTATCGCCGGAGGCGCAAGGTGAGCGGGAAAGGCGGCCTGTTCTGGTAGCGGCGCGCCAGCCAACTCGCCATTCGACGCGGCAAAGGGCACTGTTCGGCGCGGTGATTGCGAGCGGTTGCTTGCTCTTGGCAGGGAGAGCGACGGCGCAAGCTTCCGTGGCGCAGCCCGCGCCCACATCATCGGCTGCGCAGATCGGGCAGCCTGGCGCCGCCACTCGGGCGGCCCGACAGGGCTGGTCCTTCAAGCCCGACGCGGGATTCGTCTATCAGTCCGGCGACTTCAGTCTGACGACATGGGCCTATGCGGAGCTTCCGATCAATCCAGATGGCCCAACTAGTTTTCGCCGCTTCCGACAGGGCGCGGAGTTCGACTTCCCGCGCCTGAACGCGGGGCTTCGTCCGGCCATCGTCTACGAAATCGACCTGACCGACACCAACTTCTTCGCCAATGGCGTCGGCGGGAGCAACGGTGTCGGCCGCCGCGACTTTGAGAACCTGTTTGTCGCGCTCCAGAACCCGGACGATCCGGGCAAGTTCAGGGTGCTCTTCGGCCAGAACACCCACATTTTGTCACGCGAAGACAATCTCGCCTCGGGCAATCTGCCGACCATCAACCGTTCGCTGATCCTCGAAGAGCACGGCTCGGTGAACAGCTTTGGCACCCAGTTCGGGGTCGAAGTCCAGAAGGCCGTCTCGGACAAGTTGACGGTGCAACTCGCCGCATCGGACAACCGTGGCTCGTTCAACGCGCCCGTTCCCCGTTACGATGTCGGCAACTCGCTCGCCGCCAAGGTGATCGTCACCCCGATCAGCGATGAAAAGAGCGGCCGCAGGCTCAGCGTCGGCCTAGCCATCGACAACACCGCAGACATCCGCGACCGGATCTTCACCTTGGCCACGGCGATTGGCCAGACGCCTCTCGGCGGGGTCGCCGCGACCGGAGACAAGCTGACGGGCGAGGGCGACGCAGCCTACACCTTCCCACTGTTCGCCCACCCCGTCACCGTCGAAGGCGAGGCGATCTATTCGCGCTTTTCGGCAAGCCGGAGCGACGTGGGCGGCGGCTACGGTATGATCCAAGGCTCGTTGTTCGACACCCGCCGAGCGGGCGATCTTGATCTGTTTCTGCGCTACGATGTGGTCAGCCTCGGCCAAGCCGGGACTAACGGGCGCGCCATTCAACAGGCGCTCAGGACGGGCTTCAACTACAACCTGCCTTACACCAATAAGCTGGCCGATCTACACCTCGAGTATGCGCACAACGCCCTCTCGGGACCAGCGGCAATCGTGACCGACGACCGGAGCCGCGAGGAGTTTCGAATCGAGTTTCGCATCAGCCTGCAACAATACATCCGGCACTGAGGCGGCAATGTCGGCTCGGGGTCGACTGTCGCCCTTAACGTGCCCCCCGTTAGCGGACAGTAGCCCCCTTGGAGGCGCTCCGAGGTTCAGAACCGGGACCTACTTAGCCACGACCGACCCGGCTGATCCTCAACCGAAACAAGCGATTGGACGTGCGCCGCCCAGTTCAAAAGAGCCTTGCGGCGCTCCGGGCGGTGCTCGTAGTGCTGATAGACCGCGACGAGCCCGCCCCTGCTTCCGCTGCTGTGGTTCAACACCGCCTCGATCACATGCGGTGGGTGACCGAGCCGAGCCATGCCCGTCGCCGCGGTTCTTCGCAGATCATGAACCCGCCACGGCGGAAGTTCATCGATCGGCGTCGCCAGACCTGCGGCGACCGCCTCGCCTTCCCTGATGTCCTCGATCGCATCGTCAAGCCGGGCCTTGCCTCGGGAATGGCCTGAGACGGGCGTGTCGCCCGTGGTGGTGAAAACCAACCCTTCTCGGTGCTTGAAGGAAGTGAGGATTTCAACCGCTTGTGGCGCCAGGTCCACCATGTGCGCCTTGCCATTCTTGGCGCGGGCGGCCGGGATGGTCCATTCGGCCTTCTCAAGGTCGATCTCCGACCACACCATCCCAGTCACTTCCTCTCGCCGCTGCGCCGTAAGGAGAAGGAGCCGAAACAGAGGCCCGAACGGCCATCCGAGTTTGTCGCTGGCCACCCAAACGCGCCGAACTTCTTCGTCCGAAAGCCAACGGTCTCGCGCGCGACTTCCGCTCGGTCCCTTCAGTCCCATGCAAGGAGAGATTTCGACATAGAGGCGCTCGACACACCAGTTGAACAGCTTGCGAAGGTGGGCGAACAAAAGCCGCGCGGCGGCCACCGACCGATCGGAGACCCTATCGATGAGTTGAATAACGTCCGCGCGTTTGATCGAGGTGATCGGCCGATCACGCCAACCATCCAGATCCTTAGATTTCAGGATGCGCTCGGCTTCGTCCCAGCGGCGATTGCGCGGCTTGGCGTACTTCTCGATGAATTCCTTGACGACCAGAGGGAAGGCTTCCGCTTTGGCCTTCGCTTTCGCGGCCTTGGCTGCCCGAACAGCGGCGTGCTCGGTCTCGCGGGTGTTGCGGTCGGTGAGGAACGGGTCCTCCCCCAATCGGACGCGGGCGAGCAGTTCGCCGGCTTTCTCCCTGGCCCTTTCAGTGGTCCAAGGATCGCCATGCCGGCCGATGGTGTAGCGTCGTGTGTTGCGGGACGCCTTGGCGCGGTACTGCACCAGATAGACCTTGCCACCTGCGGGCGTGAGCTTCACCCCAAACCCCGTCAGCGTCGCGTCCCAGACGACGCGCTCGTTGACGGCAGGCGCCTCGCCATCCACAAGAGTTTTCGTAAGCCGAACCGTCGGCATGGCTGTCCTTGAGCGACCCGATGATTTTTCGCAGATCACCATACGACCTCTTCTCCAGTAAGCCAATAGTAAGCCACTTCGGGGGTGTTAGCGGGATTATTCGGGCGCGCCAGTGATGGGTTTTACCACACTTTTACCATACTTATCAGTGACTTGTTAGGATGAGACACATCGCGGACGTTGTCGGTGGCCTAAGACTACGAATCTGGGGGTCGGGCGTTCGAATCGCTCCGAGCGCGCCACTTCGGTACAGAACTGGGCACGCCAAAACCCGCCGTTTTTGCGCTTGGAGCAGCGACGAAGGTACGCAGCAATTCGCTTTTAGACCCCATGATGCGAAGTTCTTTCGCGTCGATCTCGACACGTTGAGCGAGTGCGCGAAGGTAATCGCGACGATAGCCGCCGCCCTCGATCCGCATCCGCTTGCGGGCGGTGCGGGCCAACTTCTTGATTGATTGGGTGGTGATAGTTGGCCCCAGCCGTTACTTCTGGTCTACCCCCCAAAGGACATCGTCAGAACGACCCAGGAGGCCCGTTTCGTGCCCAGCAGCGGACAACGCGCAATCTTCACGGAACTACGCACGTCTCGTACGCGATTAATCCGTGTGAGACTTTAGAGCATCGTGCGCAGCCAAGAATGCCTGGCGGCCCGCGGGCGTGCCGCAGTAGACGGTAATCTGAACCAATGCCTCTTTGATTTCATCGACTGTTGCACCGCTGGCAAGCGCGGCCTTTGTGTAGATGCCAAGCTCTTGAAAGCGGCCGAGCCCCCCCAGAATTCCAAGCGTCAGAAGACTCCGGGTTTTCTGGTCAAGCCCGGGACGACTCCACGCATAACCCCAAGCCAATTCGGTAACGGCTCGTTGAAACGTCATCATGAAATCGTCAGAACCGGCGAGGTTCGCATCTACATACTTCTCGCCGAGCACCTGTCGCCGCTTCTTGAGACCCTTCTCAAACAAATCGCCATCCGCCATTGCCAATTCCTCCTCGCCAAAGACTTCTGATGTGGCGGCCCGAGCGTAGCGATTTTCGACGGATAAGACCAAGCGGTCTGAGTCCGGTTCGGGTCAATCGCGTCGGTTTGGCGTCCTGCTTTCGATTTCCGGTTCGCCCCCGGGAACGGACATGGCACCGGTACCCTGGATGGTTCGGTGCCCTGTCCATGGATGCACACCGAGACGGCCGCGACATCGGAAAGCGCCCCCTTTGAGCGCAGTACCAAATCGCAGCGGTCGCATATTCTCGGGTTACGGCATGTGATAGGTTACGATTTCATAGCGCCACAGCGAAACAATATTGCCCATCTTGGTCGGCCGTGGGGCGCCAATAGCTTGCGCCGCCGTTGAAGCCCCTGGGTCGATTCGGCGCTGGTCGGTGGCGTGCAACGTCAGGAGTGGAACATGAAGCGGATTTTGTCGTCGCTGGCGCTGGCTTTGGTCGCCCTGTTCCCCCTGGCGGCGTGGCCGGCAACCGAGCTTAGGCCGCCTGCCATTCCGGCGCACGGCGCCTATCTGGGAGCGTTGGTCAACCCGAAGGGCCTCTCCGGTCCGGCGGGGGACGAGAAGCCCATGAAGATCGTGGGCCAGCTCGCCGCCTTCAACGCCGCGGTCGGACGGCCGGTGGCCATCCTGCACGCCTTTTCCAGCTTCACCGACCCGCTGCCGGTCAAGACCCTGGCCGCCATCGAGCGGAACGGCTCGATCCCGCTTCTCGACTGGCATTGCGGCAACCTCGCCGACATCAACGCCGGCAAATACGACAATCTCATCCACGCCTACGCCAAGGGCATTCGGGCATTCGGCAAGCCCATGTTCCTGCGTTGGTACTGGGAGATGAACCTCGACAAGCACAAAGCCAAGTCGTGCGACGCCTTTGGCCACGGCCCGGCCTTCATCGCCGCGTGGCGGCGGATCCGGACCATCTTCAACGCCGAGGGCGCGACCAACGCCGCCTTCGTCTGGTGCCCCAGCGGCCATGGCGACGTCGCGCCCTACTATCCCGGCGACGCCTATGTGGACTGGGTGGCCGGCGACAAGTTCGACCGCCGGTCGCTGGGAGAATCCGCCTTCTCGATCATGTTCGGCGATTTCTTCGCCAGCCTTCCCAGCCACGACAAGCCGATAATGGTCGGCGCCACCGGAGCGCCGGCCGAGGACCAGGTGGCCTACATCCGAGGCATCGCCCGGGACGCACCCAAATTTCCCAAGATCAAGGCGATCATGTATTTCGACGCGCCCGGGAAACATGGCTTCCAGTTGCAGGGCGAGGGCCTAGCCGCCTTCAAAGCGTTGGTCGCGGATCCCTACTTCTCGTTTCGCGGGTGACGCGATTGGGTCCCTATGCTGGGTCACTCGGTCAAGCCGGCGGCGTGGGTGAGGGCCGAGTGAAGGCGGCGGGTGACCGGCCAAGACATCCCGAGCGCTATCGCGACAGGCCTTCCACGGCATAGACGCGGAAATTCGCGTATCGGTCCCCCACCTTTTTGGCGTTCTTGTAGGCCGAAGACCCGAACGCGGCTCGCGCCTTTCCCATGCTGTCGAAGATCATGATGGCGATGCGCGGTTTGGGCCGCTCGCCGTAAAAAGCCGCGGTCGCGCCTCCACGAACGAGGTATTTGCCGCCTCCAGCCGCGATGGCCTTTACCGCGCCGGGCACCTACTCCTTCTCGTAGGGCGCCGGGTTCTTAACATCGATCTCCGCGACGACGTATGCGGGTGGGCCGGCCTGGGCATGGAGCGCTTGAACGGCGGCGGCGCCGAACGCCACTCCCGCCAAGATCGACAATGCGACGGTGTGGCGCGCTTTCATCGTTTCCTCCGAGTGATATTTGAAGAGCGGCGGAAACGCTCAAGCCCCTACCGCCAGGGCCCTCGGCGCGGCGGCCTGTTCGACGAACAGGCTGGTGTAAGCCTCGATCATCTTGCCGATGTCGAAGTTGAGCGCCCGGGCGTTGCCGTTCGCCTTGAACCGCGCCGTCAGATCGGGCTGTTCCAGTAGCCGATCGATGGCCGAGCCGAAGGCGGCAGCGTCGTCGGGGGGGACCACCCAGCCGCTCACCCCATGCTCCACAACCTCGCGGGGGCCATAGTCGCAGGCGGTGACCAGGGCCGGCGCGCCGCAGGCCAGGGCTTCGGCCACCACGCTCGGAAATCCCTCCCAGCGCGAGGGCAGGACGAACAGGGCCGCCTTCGAGAGCCACGCCCACGGATTGACCGCGAAACCCGGGAAGATCACCCGCGCGCCCACTCCGAGCTGGGCGGCCTGGCGCTTGAGATCGGCCTCCAGGCTGCCGCGGCCGAGGATCACCAGATCGTAATCCTTGGCCGCCCTGCTGGCCGCGAAGGCCTCGAGGAGGACGTCGTGGCCCTTTTGGTATTCGAGCCGCCCGGCGGCGACGATGAAGGGCCGCGCCTGGGGCCTAGGCAGAGCCTCGCCCGCCAGGCGCTGGATCGCCGCCAAGTCGATGGGATTGTGGATCACCCGGATGCGGTCGCGGTCGAGATCGAGCGCCTCGCGCAGGCCGCGCGCCATCTCGTGCGAATTGGCCAGGAAACAGTCGGCGGCGCGGTAGCAGCGGCGGGTCAGTCCCTTGATCAGGGCCCGGCCGGTGGGATTGGTCAGTTCGTCGTCGATCACCGCGTCGGTGTTGTTGCCTTCGCGGGCGATCCAGCGGGGCCGCGCTTCGCCCAGGCCCTTCAGGACGAAGTAGGTGAGGACGCTCATGCCCTTCAAAAAGCTCATGACCACATGTGGGCGGTGGGCGCGGATCATGCCGGCGACATTGGCCGGTGCGAACACCGCTCCGGCGATCAGTTTGCGCGGCCGGTAGAAGCTGGAGTTGTGGCCCTCGAAGGCCAGCCAATCCTGGCCGATCGGCGAGACGTCGATGCGCGTTGCGTCGGCGTCGCCCAGGAATGACCCGGCCTTGCGCAGAAGCCCCATGCGCACGTCGATCAGATCGGGATCGCAGTGGTTGAGCAGGTGAACCGCCACCCGCTCGGCGCCGCCGCCATGCAGGGAAGACAGCAGCAGCATGACGCGCAGACGCTCGATCATGCTAAGTCCCCGCCGGCGAATCCGCCCCGCTGCCCGCTTCTAGCGGCGCCGGACGAGAAGAAGCAATGTTGTTGTGTCTCAGCCGACGCCTGAAGGGGGGGGCTTGATCGATCTCGAGCTCCTCGTCGGGGCGGGCGACTTCTGGGCGCGCGCGGCGCAAGATATCGCCCGCGCGCGGCGGCGCCTTTACGTTCAGGCGATGACCTTCGAGGGCGACGCGGCCGGCCGGCCGGTCGCCGCGGCAATCGCGGCGAGCCCCGCGGCGGACCGGCGGGTGCTGATCGACTGCTATTCGCTCCATGTGGTCAGCGACCGCTTTGTCCACGGCCCAGCCGCCCTTCTGAACCGCGCCCTCCGCGATGAGGTGCGCGCCACCCGCGCCATGTACGGCGAGATGGCGAAGGCCGGCGCGCGGGTGCGGCTGACCAATCCGGTCGGGCCGCTGTTCTGGCGCTACCCGGCCCGCAACCACAAGAAGCTGATCGTCGCCGATGACGTCGCCTATGTCGGCGGGATCAACTTCAGCGATCACAACTTCGCCTGGCCCGATTTCATGATCCGCCTGGAGGGCGCGGCGGCGGCGGACCTGCTGGCCCGGGACTTCGAGGCCACCTTCGCCGGCGCGCCGCGCCCCTGGCGGGCCGACTTGGGCGAGGTCCAGCTCATCTCCCTTGACGGGCGGAGCAACGCGCGGGGCTTCGCGCCCGTCATGGATCTCATCGAGTCGGCGCGGGTGGGGATCACCGTCATCAGCCCCTATCTGACCTTCCCCTTCACCGACGCCCTGGCGCGGGCGTCGGCGCGCGGAACGCCGGTCCGCCTGATCACCCCCTTTGCCAACAACAAGCCGATGGTGCGCGACGCCCTGCTGGCCGTCGCCGAGCGGGTCGGATTCGAGGTTCGGCTGCTGCCGGAAATGAGCCATCTCAAGGCCATGCTGATCGACGACGAGGCCCTGGTGGTCGGCTCGTCCAATTTCGACTTCGTGAGCTTGGCGGCGGAAGAGGAACTGATGGCGGTGATCGCCGCCCCGGCTCTGATCGAGGATTTCCGCCGCCGCATCCTCGATCCCGCCCTCGCCGCCGCCCTGCCGGCCGGCGCCTGGCGCCCATCACCCTTGGCCGCCCACGCCAGCGAACTCGTGTTGCGGCTCGCCGCCCGGCGGGTTCACGGCGCGCGCTTCGCCCCCCGCACCGCCGTCGATTGGGACGGTTAGGACCATGACCGAGACGCCTTGAACACTGGTCCTCTGACCGAAATCGGCCCGAAGCTGACCCTGCCAAGCCGCGGGTCTTGGGGCGGATCGGACATGGAAATGAAGCGTTGAGGTGACAGGAACGCTTGTCCCCAAGGTCCTCTCCCAAGGCCTCATCCTAGAGCCCGGTCCCGAAGGGACGCGCCCAACCGCTTCTTGGATCGGTGAACCGAGTTCGCGTGGATCTAATTTGGACCACAACGTGCTGTCCTCTTGCCATATGATATCTGGTAGTTATATGGACTTATGCCGCACCGGCATCGCCCCGCTAGAGGAAGACCGCCCATGTCGTCGATCGACCCCACCACCAGAAACGCCCTTCTGGTCACCGTTACAAACATCGAAAAGGAGCTTGAGCGTATCCGTCGGATTCTGAACGACGTCCCGACGACCGAAGAGAACTTCGATTTCGATGATCCCCGCAACAAACGCGGCGTCAACTTGACCGAGCGGGGGGCTGAAATCGTCTACCGCCTCTTCGACCAAGGAAAAACGCGCAACTACGTCAAGGACCGCATGAAGATCGCGTTCGGATCGGCTAACGAGCGTTATGCCAAATGGCTCGCGCTCGGCGGCCCAAACCGCGAAAAGCAGCCCCTGGCCTAGCTGGCGGGCGCATCCTCCACCTCCGCAGGTCCGACCGGTCCAAGAAATCCTTGAGTCGGTCGGTCACCTGATCGACCGTGTCGTGAATTGACGTCTATAAGCCGGAGGCCACCAACCAACGCTGGAGCCTGGACTTCGTCTCCGACCAGATGACCGACGGCCGGCGCTTTCGCATCCTGGCGGTGGTGGACGACTGCACCCGCGAATGCTTGGCGCTCGTGCCCGACACCTCGATCAGCGGCCGACGCGTGGCCCGCGAACTGGATGCCATCGTCGCCCGGCGCGGCAAGCCGACGACGATCGTCAGCGACAACGGCACGGAATTGACCTCCAACGCCATCCTCGCCTGGGCCGACGACACCGGCGTCGGGTGGCATTACATCGCCCCCGGCAAGCCCCAGCAGAACGGCTTCATCGAAGCTTCAACGGTCGCCTGCGAGACGAACTGCTGAATGAGACGCTGTTCCGATCCCTGCCGCATGCGCGCCAAGCCCTGGCCGCCTGGCGCCATGACTACAACCACGAAAGACCCCACTCGAAGCTCGGCTGGATGACGCCCTTAGAGTTCGCCAGCGCCCTTCGCGGCGAGATCGCCCGGCACGCTGCACGACGTGAGGGTTCCGCGCACCGGGCTCTTGCCACCCACGGACAACCAGGATCAGATCAACCCCGGACTCTCGTTATGGCTGGATGAGAAACGGGGGTCACGTCACCCGTTGGTTGCGCCACGATGAAAATATGCTAATTTTCGCTGTCGTTCCGGTGCCCCGTTTGCGGTCACCGTCACCGCGAGGGTGCCGATGGCGATCTCGGTCCAAGTCGGCGTGTCGGTAGCGATGGTCACACACCATGAGAGCCTCAACGCTTTGAGCCTCTCCGACAATGCCCCACCTGAAGCATTGCGTATTAACAAATTATAGGACCTGTGCCTAAAGCCCCAGCCAAGCAGAGAAGGATATCAATATGCCCAACTTCAACGATAACATCTCCGCGAGCGATGGCAACTTCACCTCGTTTACGGCCCGCAATCATATTACCGACGACATCATTGTTGAGATATTTTCAAGTAGCCAGACCGGCACGGTATTGGTCGCCCAGTCCATCGGCGCGGGGACAGGCGTGAAAGGAGTCAGCGCGGATGGCGTTGGTGTCGTAGGAGAATCCAACGCGGCCCACGGCTTCATCGCGGGGCAAGATCCGATCTTTCATGAGTTCGCCGGAGTCTATGGCGAAAGCGACAGCTCCGGCGTGTTCGGCAATAGCAATGCACAGAGCGGCACGGGCGTGCACGGCCGCGGCGGCGGCAGCGCCGGCTATGGCGTGAGAGGTGAAGTCGGAGACGGAAGCGGCGCCGCCATCCAGGGAACCAGTTTCGGGACTGCGCTTGCCGCCCGTTTCGTCGGGGGTGTCGAGGTCAACGGCGATCATTCGATTCACGGCAATTCGACGACGAATGGCAACCACACGGTCAACGGCAACATCAACATCGGCTCCGCCGGCGACCTTGTGTTCGCCGACTGTGCCGAGGAGTTCAATACTCACGCGGCCATCGCCGGAGTGGAGCCGGGGAGCGTGGTCATCATGGCCGAGGGCGGCACCATCCGGCCCTGCGACACGCCCTACGACACCCGGGTTGCCGGCGTGATTTCGGGGGCGGGACGTTTTCGTGCGGCCATCACGCTGGACAGGATGCCGGGGTCTCCCGGCAGGGCCGCCGTTGCGTTGATCGGGAAGGTCTACTGCAATGTAGATGCGTCGTTCTCGCCCATCCGCGTTGGTGACCTCCTAACGACATCTCCGACGCCAGGCCACGCTATGAAGGCGAGCGACCGGCTGGCGGCGTTCGGCGCGGTTCTCGGGAAGGCGCTCGAAGGACTGGATCACGGCCAGTCGCAAATTCCCATATTGGTCGGCCTGAATTGACGAATATTCGTAGTCGCGACGCGAGCTTTTGTCGAACGGTTCATTCGCGGTGAGGACGCTGACACCATGATTCCACAGCCGATTTACCGACGGAAGATTCCCTCGGCGCAAGATCCCACCATGTTTGGCGCCTCGAGCGTGGACATCTCGCGCGTGCATCTTCCCCCGTATCCGCAGCCTGACGCGTCTGGCGCGCTCGCGGACCTGCGCCAACAGGCTAACGCCCTTTTCGATGCGCGTGCCGCTGCCGCCGTCAAGGCCGATGCCGTCAACATACTGAGCGACCCAGGGTTGTTGCTCGAGACCAAGACCTACCGAGCGTTGCCTGGGCCGTTCCAGATTCTGACGCCGAGATGTCTGGGGGCCATGGCGTACCTCGACTATTTCCAGTCGGACAAGGACACGGGCAAAAAGCTTCGTGATCTCGTGTCGCAGGCGATCATGACGGCTTCTCCCGGGTGGTGCGGTACGTTCGGGCCGGGGGTGACCGGAGCCGTCTCGTTGTCCGACAACCCTCCGGAAGGCAACTACGACATCACCCAGATGAAGCTGCTGCCGCTGGCCTACTGTTTCTTCAACGATCTCAAGCAGCCGGCTGCGGAAAGGCTCGTCACGACGCTGCTGGCTCGAGGCAGCATTCAGCGGCCGGGCGACGATCTCACTTTCACGAGCGGGGTGGCGCCCAACGACTGGAGCCGAGCGGGCGTGGTCAGCCCCGCCGGTGTGCATGTTGACATTCCCGAGACGGAGAATCACGTGCTCATGATCGGGACCGCTCGCTACCTGACAAATCAGCTTCTCTATCAGCGAACCCAAGATGTCAGCTTTGACAACCGTAGAAACGGCAATCCCGATGACTCGCGGCCAAGCTGCATGCAACAGCTTCTAGATCTCCTCAGAAACTATCTGAGCAATGACTTCGCCGAATACAACGCGAAGCCATATCAAGAGGAGACCCGGGACGCCCTCTTGAACCTTTGTACGTTTGCATACGACGTCGAAGTGCGCCAGGCAGCAGAGATGGTTCTTGACTACGTGTCAGCGCACATTGCGGTCTCCAGCAATGACTTGCGCCGACTGGTTCCGTTTCGCCGCAGGAACGAAAACGAGTTTGTGACCCAGCTGTTCGGTCATTCGGGGGCGATGGGTGTTCCGCTCCTCGATGCCTCAGGTGCAGATCCGATCACGACACAATTTGTGCTGCTCGCAGGCAACACGCGAGCCTACCGAACGTACAGCGCGTGGTCGATCCGAAGCGGCTTCGCGGCGGAATTGGTCCAAGGCGCGCTCAGCTCATACCGATTGCCGCCGTCTATTCACGACATCTTCGTCAACGACCTGCACAGGCGATTTTTTCAGCGGCTTCATAGGCGGGTCATGCTGGACGAACCGGGCCAGCAGAGAAACTGCGAGAACAAGGAGATCTACGCTGGCTCGCCCAGCTATCTGATCTCCGCCGGTGGCAAGCCGGCGACGTACGTCATCCCGGGTTTCTTGTTCTGGGGTTTCAAACCAAACAATCTCGGCGTCGCTATGCCAACCACGTTCATCCCGACTGGCAACGCGGCGGGCAAGGTCGTGGATCCGGGAAATCCTGCCGAGATGATACAGATCTCACGATTCTCCGACGTTCCGACCGATATCATCGGACGACATGGCGGGACGGAAAACTACGGGGTGGCGCCGGACTTCCTGTGCGGGTTCGGATACTACTTTCCCGACTGGACGGGGGTGCCGGCACACCAGGACGGCGTGTTCTTCGTCGACGCTACGAGCACCGGCGAAGGCTATCTCGAAGCCTTCTACCTCGCCGTCTTCAAATCGGGGGATTTCGTGGTCATCGAGGCCTTCGATGCCTGGCGGCATCCCGAAGTCCCGATTCAACAGTTTCGAGCGCATGTCACTAACGACAACCCCGACGTCCGGTTCGCCAGCGCTCAGGAAATGACCTATACGACGTACTATGGCAATCGCATCCGTTATGTCATCTGGAACAACGGCGAGATCGACGGCCACACGATCGGATCCAAGATCCTGAAGATCGACTACGGCATCGGAGATCAGGACGACACGCTGGCTGCCGCTGGCAACGACGACGACTCGGCGACGTTTCTGGGTGGCACGGTCATGCAGAGCATCGGTCCGTTCTCCCTGATAATTCGAAACCCCGCTCTACAGACGTCCTTGGTGCTCGATTGGAGTGATCCTTCGCAGTCGGTTCGGATTGCCGAAGACGGCGAAACTCGGCGCGCTGGAAGGAATGCTGCGGGCGAACACTTCGAGGTCTGGGTGGATTTTGCGTGGACAGGCCCGACGGAGGGCGACTTTTTCCGTCCCTTCAATTCGCTCGCGAGTGCCGTCAAGGGCGTTGCGGACGGCGGGGCTATCCGTATCCTGCCAGGCGTCACAATCGAGAAGTGGCCAGGTCGTTCCGGCAAGAGGATCGCCATCGATTCCCCGCTCGGCAACGTCGTCATCAGAACCCATTGACAGTCCGATTGTACAACCATAGCACCGGATATCGCCGCGATGCTTCCTTCTTCAGCAAGACCCTGTTGGCGTAGTCTGCGGCGTCGCCCCTGACGCTGAGGTTACGAAATTGATCCAAGGGCACTGTCAGAGCAAATTAGCGGCGCGGTAACCGACCTGCCCTAAGCCGCTAGGATGCCCCAACCCTTTTCGCTGTTTCAACAGCTCGCCCGAGGTCATCGCGCGGACCAGATCGACGCGGGGGGTCACGTCAATAATTCCCCCATATGATTGTATCGGACAATCGCCCATTCGTCCGAGCCATGCAACATCGCTTCCCGATCGGTAGTGGGGCAGTTTGAAATTTTACGGGTCTAGCCCCTTCCCGCGCGCGCGTGGCATGATGGAGCATGGCCAAAACGCCGAAGCGCCCGCGCGACCCGAACGAACTGGCGAAGCTCATTGCTGAAATCGCCACGGGTGAAGTTTCAACTGTCCCACTACCGCCCGAAACCCCGATGGCCGAGATGGGCCGGGCGGGGGGGCTGAAGGGTGGCGCGACTCGCGCGGCAAGCCTGTCTCCCGCGCGGCGCCGGGAAATCGCCCAGAAGGCGGCGGCTACGCGCTGGGCCAAGAAGGCTCCGTAGGATCATCCTGCGCCGTCCTGACCGCCTCCCTTCGCCGGAGAAGGGACTCTTCAAGCGCCGCCCGCGCGTCCTCCTCGGACCCAGCCGTCACTCCGAATCGGCGCGATCCATCGTCGAAAACCCCGATCCATCCACCGCATGCACGGGGTTTGACTGTGATCGAATTTCCTTTCTGCGTCATGGGGCATGTCTCCTGGTCAGCGCGTCGCCGCTAGAACATGAAACTATTTTTTATGAAAAATCAAGTGCTTGAGTCTGCAGTCAGGCCGCGTGGACGTTACGCGCGTAGCCGTGGACGCGATGTTGACTCTGTATCCGTCTTGGGTTGCACTTCGAAAATCAGACCTAGGACAGGAAACTCTTCCCATGGCCGTAACTGCTGAACAGCCCGCGCCATATGCGCCCTCCGGTGTGTTCCTCGGGCTCCTCGACAGAAACCGCGAGAAGGGGCTGCCTAGCCCCGTGACGGCGGAAGTCCTGCAGCGACTCGGGGTTTCTGACAGCCTTCTCCCCCGAACCCTCCAGGCGCTTAAGACGCTCGATCTCATAGGAGAGGATGGAAAGCCCACCGGGGTCCTAGAGGACCTGCGCCGGGCGCCAGAGGCCGAATACAAGGACCGGATGGCGGAGTGGCTCAAGGGCGCATACGCCCACGCCATTGATATCATCGACCCGGCCACCGCCGACGAAGTGAGCATCAGGGATGCGTTCAGGCATTACAATCCGATCAGCATGCAGCCCCGGATGATAACCCTGTTCACCAGCCTGTTCGAAGCTGCCGGTGTCCGGGCGAAGGAGAAGCCGTCGCCGACCCCGAAGAGGGCGGCAAGCTCGGCTCCCCGGATCACGCGAGCGATCTCGCGGCCCGTCTTTGCTCGGCCGCCAGCGGGGCCCAGGCCGAACGGCGCGGCGGGCAACTTCGGCGGCGATCTGCCGCCCGCCCTTGCCGGCTTGATTGCTAATTTGCCCCTCGGGGGCTGGACCCGACCGGACCGAGATAGGTTCCTTGCCGCCTTCGGGGCCGTTCTTGACTTCACCGTGCCATTGATCGAGCCGCCGTTGCCTACCGACCCCGCTCCTGAGTTGGAAGGCGACGATGCGCCGCTCTAGCCGTTCCGCTTCGGCGGAAACCAGGGCTGTGAGGCCCTGGTCCCTTTCACCGAAGTTCCCAGCAGGGAATTACCCCCTCGGGCGGGGCCGTTGGCGCGGCGCCGGAGGCAGGTGGCACATGAAAAAACCGTGAGCCGCTAGCCTCTGCGCCCGGGTCCAATTGGGCTCGGGCGTATGCCGAGTATACCTGAATTTGCGGTGCAACGAAACGCCCAGGCGATCCAGCCGCTGAGCGCGTAGAAATCTGCGCCTATCTGCCCTTTCATGCTTGACGCTCAAGCATAAGAGGCGTATCAAAATGCCTATGAACAAGCTCTCTTCCGCCGCCCGCCTCCGCATCCTGCAGCTTCTCTGTGAGGGCATGTCGATCCGCGCCATTGAGCGCACGACGGGCGCGAGCAAGCACACGATCACGAACCTGCTGAATGACGCCGGCCGCGCGCTGGCGGCCTATCAGGACGCGGCCTTCATGAACCTGAATGCCAAGCGCGTGCAGGTCGATGAAATTTGGAGCTTCACCTACGCCAAGCAAAAGAATGTGGCCGCCGCCAAGGCCGCGCCGGACCATGCGGGCGACACCTGGACTTGGACGGGGACTGATGCGGACTCCAAGCTGGTCATGTCGTGGATGGTCGGCGGACGCGACGGCCAATGGGCGATGGCGTTCATGGACGATCTGGCGAAGCGCCTCGCCAACCGCGTTCAACTCACGTCAGACGGCCACAAGGCTTACCTGGAGGCCGTGGAAGGCGCTTTCGGCGGCGACGTTGACTACGCCCAGCTTGTGAAGCTCTACGGCCCGACGATCACCGCTCCGGGCCGCTATAGCCCCGCCGAATGCATCGGCGCCCGCAAGACGCGGATCGAGGGGAAGCCGGATGAAAAGCACATCTCAACCAGCTACGTCGAGCGCCAAAACCTGACGATGCGGATGCACATGCGCCGCTTCACCCGCCTCACGAACGGCTTCTCAAAAAAGGTTGAAAACCACGCGAACGCCGTCGCGCTCCATTTCGCCTATTACAATTTCGTCCGCATCCACAAGACGCTGAAGGTGACGCCGGCGATGGCGGCGGGCGTCACCAAGCGCCTGTGGGAAGTGGCCGATCTGGTCGCGGTGTTAGAAGCGTCGGAAGCGGCACCCAAGGCGCGCGGTCCTTACAAAAAGCGGGGGGCATGATAATCTTGGTCAAGGAGGCGGCCCTATGGCTTATTTGACCTGGCGCGTCGCGCTGCCGTTGCTGGCCCTGCTGGCCGGCGTTTGCCTGGCGGCGATGGCCTTCGGCTACTTATTCCATATCGGATGGAGCCTCTATCAACCGGCGTCACCAAGCTAGAATTCAAACTGCCCCACTACCTCCCGATCAGACTGCTTGACAACGGGCGAGCTGGAACGGGCCGAACCGCTCATCGCCCGGCATGAGTGTCGCCCCCGCCGGGACTACCTGAACGCGTCGCCGCTCAAGGGGAATCTACGACCGCTGGATCTCGGCCTAAGCCGCCGGGGCGGTGAACCTGCTGGCGCTGCTGAATCGGGACATGGGGGCCGGCGCGAGCGTCCCTCCCACGACGCCTTAGGCCGCCGCCGAAGCCGCCGCCCGTTGGGGGGACCGCCAGGCGTCCAGGAAGCTCGCCTGATGGACGCAACTCACCGTGCAGAACGGCGCGCAGGGCTTGGCGGTGCGGTATTCGCGGGCGATGTCCGCGTGGGCATAGTCGAGCAGGGGTATGCCCGGCGCGCCGCGCTGCTGCGAGCAATAGTGAACCAGCCCATCCTCGCAGATGTAGAGGTAGCGCGCCCCGGCCCGGCAGCGCCAGGCGTTGGGCTTGCCCGCCATCAGGTTCTTCTGGAACATCAGGTAGTTGACCCGGTGGGCCAGCGAACCCTTGCCCATCAGGGCATGGTAGACCCGCCGCTGGCCGGCCGACAGGGGCGAGAGGGTTCCTTCCGCGTCGTGCAGCACCCCGACCGTGTGACTGAACCCCAGATCCTTGGCCGCCTGGGCGACTTCGAGGGCGTCGTGGGTGCGCTCCTCGGAAATGCCGAGCACCGAATTGATGTTGATGTGGAATTTGGCGTGCCGGCTGAGCAGCTTGAGCTTGCCGGCCAAGGACTTGAGCGTCTTTTTCGAAATGGCGTCGGGTTTCAAGCCGTCAATGGAGATTTGCAGTTCCTGCAGGCCGGCCGCGTTCATGCCCTCGATCCGCCCCACGGTCAGCAGGAAGCCGTTGGTGATGGTCGTGGCAACCATGCCGCGGGCGCGGATGCGGGCGACGACGGCGTCATGGCCCGGATGGGTGAGAGGCTCGCCCCCGGTCAGGGTGACGATCTGGGTCCCCAGCCGCGCCAGGGCGTCGATGCGCGCCATGACGTCATCGAGAGGGACGGGTTTGGAGACCTTGTCGTACTCGCTGCAATAGGCGCACTCGAGATTGCAGTATCGGGTCACCACCACGTGGGCGAGCATGGGCCGGCTGGTCGAGGCCAGAACCCGCGCGGCCACCTTCAGGCCCGCCGCCAACGTCACGCCCGCCATGCAAACTCGTCCACTTCAACGGCCCCAAGGATGGCCTCTCCCGCCACCGGTGTCACGCCGGGTTGTTCAGGCGGATGCGCACGGTCGTCTCTCCGGCCTTGGCCTGGAACTTCACCGATTCATAGGAGGGCTTGGCGAACAGGATCCGGGGGTTGTTGGTGAAACCGTAGGCCTCGGTGGGGCCGAACACGCCGAGGTCCAGCTTATGACTGGAATTGGCGTCGTGATAGACGGCCACGGCGTAGGTCCCGGGCCCGCGCAGCCAGATGCACATTTTCGTCTCCGGCGCCTGGGCCGGAACGCTCCACACCTTCAGAGCCCCGTTCTTGATCAGGAACTGGCTCTTGTCGCCCGGATAGAGCGAGGCGGTCATCAGCCCCCTGTCGGAGCGGACCCCAGACACGACGATGGAGAGCTTCGCCTCGCCAGGAACCCCCTGGCAGTCCTGTGCATGGGCGCCGACGGGCGCCGCCGCGAGCGCGGCGAGCGCGGCGATCGAGCGTGATTTCAACAAGATCATGAAGCTCTGGCCCCTTCGTCCGGCCGGCGTATCGGTGAGCCTCATGACCGAAATATGGTTTGGGAGCGGTGTGCGGCCCCGCCTCGCCGGGCAAGGAAACCGTCGATGCCGGCCTTGGCGGCGGGAAAACTCAGGTTCTCGGCCATCCGCTCGCCGGCCAGCCGATAGGCGTCCGCGATGGTCATTTCGATCTGCGCCCGGAACAGCGCCTTGCCCAGCGCCACCGCTTCGGGGACCTTGGCGGCGATGGCGCCGGCGGCCTCGTCCACCACCTGGTCCAGATCGGCGGTCGGCGCGGCCCGGTTGATCAGGCCGATCGTTTGGGCTTCGACGGCGCCGATGAAACGGCCGGTTAGCAGCATTTCCAGCGCCGCCTTGCGCCCCACCATGCGCGACAGGGCCACCGACGGCGTCGAACAGAAGAGGCCCAGATCGATCCCGGACACCGCGAACCGCGCGTCCTCGGCCGCGTAGGCCAGGTCGCAACTGGCCACCAACTGACACCCCGCCGCCACCGCCGCGCCATGCACCCGCGCGATCACCGGCTTGGGCGAGGCGCCGATGGCCAGCATCAGCTCGCCGCATCGGGCGAACAGCGCCTCGTGCCTGGCCTTGTCGTCGCCGGCCCGCAGTTCGCCGAGGTCATGGCCGGCGCAGAAAACCTTGCCGGCGGCGGCGAGCACGATCACCCGCACGGCCGGGTCAACGACGCTGGCCGCGACCGCCGCGCCCAAGGCCTCGATCATGGCCGCGGAGAGGACGTTGGCCCGCTCGGGGTCGTTCAGGGTCAGCCGGGCGATCGGGCCGTCGATTTGGCGCTGGACCAGGTCGGTGGGCATCGCGGCGTCCTCAACCGGAGATGGAAACCACAGATTGCGCCGCGATCTCGAACGATCGCAAGCGCGCGCCGTGGTCGAAGATCGAGCCGGTGACCATCAGCTCGTCGGCGCCCGTCCGCTCGACGAACGCCGCCAGTCCCGCCTTGACCGTCGCCGGGGCGCCGACAATGGCGCACGAAAGGGCCTGATCCAGCATCGCCCTGGCGGCCGGATCGAGGCGGCTTTCCATATCGTCCACCGGCGGCGGCAGGAGGCCCGGCGTCCCGAACCTCAAGGCCACGAACGCCTGTTGCAGGGAGCTGAACAGCCGGCGCGCCTCCGCGTCGGTGTTCGCGGCGATGACGTTGACGCCCAGCATCACATGCGGGCGCGCCAGGCGCTCGGAAGACTGGAAGGTCTGGCGATAGATGGCCAGGGCGCGCTCCAGCTCGGCCGGCGCGAAATGCGAGGCGAAGGCGTAGGGCAGGCCCAGCATGGCCGCCAGTTGCGCCCCGTAGGTGCTGGATCCCAGGATCCACGCCTCCACCTCAAGCCCGGCGCCCGGCACCGCCCGCACCGCCTGTCCCGGCTTCACCGGCTCGAAATAGTGCAGCAGCTCCACCACATCCTGGGGGAAGGTGTCGGCCCCGCCCGAAAGGTGGCGGCGCAGCGCCCGCGCGGTCAGCTGATCGGTCCCCGGCGCCCCCCAATCCCAGATCGATGCGTCTCGGATAGAGAGACGCCAGGGTGCCGAACTGCTCGGCCACCATCAGCGGCGCATGGTTGGGCAGCATGATCCCGCCGGCCCCGATGCGGATGCTCGTTGTCCCCGCGCCGATGAACGCCAGCGCCACCGCCGTCGCCGCGCTGGCGATCCCCGGCATGTTGTGATGTTCGGCCAGCCAGAAACGCCGGTAGCCCCAGTCCTCGGCGTGACGGGCCAGATCGAGACTGTTGCGCAGCGACTGGCCCGCGTCGCCGCCTTCAACGATGGGGGAGAGATCGAGAACGGACAGGGTGGTCATAGCGCCGACGATGGTAGAGACAGAAGCGATCCCCACCAAGCGTCGATGAGCCTCATTGCTTACAATGCCCCCTCCGCGAATATGGGACATCAGCCAGACGCTGCGGCCCGGTCTCCCGGTGTGGCCCGGCGACACGGCGTTTTCGCATCGCCGGCGCTGGTCAATGAACGAAGGCTCGCCGGTGAACGTCGGCGCCTTCGAGACCACGGTTCACGCCGGCGCCCACGCCGACGCGCCGCTGCACTATCAGGCGCAAGGCGCGAGCGCGGGCGAGGTGTCTTTGCAGGCCTACATCGGCCCGTGCCGGCTGGTGGACGCGCGCCGTTGCGGAGCGGCGATCACTCGCGAGTTTCTCCAGAAAGCCTTGCCCACCCAGCCAGAACGGGTGCTGTTCCGCACCTATGCGCGTTTTCCCCACGATGCGTGGAGAAGCGATTTTGTCGCCGTCGAAGCCGGCGCGATCGCCTGGCTGGCGGAGCGCGGCGTCAGGCTGATCGGCGTGGATTCACCCTCGCTCGATCCGCAGGATTCCAAAACCATGGATGCCCATCTGGCCGTGCTGGCGGCCGACATGCGGGTGCTGGAGGGCCTGGTGCTGGATGACCCGCCGCCGGGAGACTACGAACTGATCGCCCTGCCGCTGAAGCTGGCGGGGCTGGACGCTTCGCCGGTGCGAGCGATCCTCAGGGAGCTGATGGAGTGAGCGTCAATTTGGAAGAGGTTCGCTCGTGGGACGCCGCCGATCCCCTGCGCCGCTTTCGCGACCGCTTTGTCCTGCCGCCGGGGGTGATCTATCTGGACGGCAATTCCCTGGGGCCCCTGCCGAGGGCGGCCAAGGACCGGCTCACCGCCGCCGTCGAGGAGGAATGGGGGGCCGGGCTGATCCGCAGCTGGAACGACGCCGACTGGATCGGCGCGCCGGCCCGGGTCGGGGGCAAGATCGCCGGCCTGATCGGGGCGGCGGCGCATGAGGTGGTGGCCGCCGATTCCACCTCGGTGAACCTGTTCAAACTGCTCGTCTCGGCCCTCGCGAGCCGCCCCGGTCGCCGGGTGATCCTCACCGAAACCGGCAACTTTCCCACCGACCTCTACATCGCCCAGGGCGTGGCTTCATGTCTGCCCGGCGTCGAGGTCCGGGCGGTGGCGCGCGAGGCGGTGGAGGCTTCCATCGCCGCCGACGTCGCGGTCGTCCTGCTCACCCACGTCCACTACAAGACCGCCGAGCGATGGGACATGGCGGCGGTCACCGCCCGCGCCCATAAAGCCGGCGCCCTGACCCTCTGGGACCTGAGCCACAGCGTCGGGGCCGTCGAAGTCGATCTGCGAGGCTGCGGCGCCGATCTGGCGGTGGGCTGCGGCTACAAATATCTGAGCGGCGGCCCCGGCGCGCCGGCCTTCCTGTTCGTGGCCGAACATCTCCAGGAGGAATTGCGCTCACCTCTATCGGGTTGGATGGGCCACGCCGCCGCCTTCGACTTCATCGACGACTACCAGCCGGCCGCCGGGATCGAGCGGTTCCTGTGCGGCACACCACCGATTCTGGGGTTGCTGGCCCTGGAGATCGGGGTGGATATCGCCCTCGAGGCCGACATGGGTGCGGTGGAGCGCAAGTCGGCGCGGCTGTGGGACCTGTTCGCCGATCAAGTCGAGGCGCGGTGCGGCGAGCATGGCTTCGAACTTCTCACCGGACGCGAGCCGACGCGACGCGGGAGCCACATCGCATTCGCCCACCCGGAGGGCTATCGCGTCATGCAGGCGTTGATCGCGCGCGGCGTGATCGGCGATTTCCGCGACCCCGACGTGCTGCGGTTCGCAATCACGCCCCTCTATCTCGGCTATGAAGACGTGTGGCGCGCGGTCGAGACCCTGTATGAGGTGATGCAAGGCGGCGACTGGCGGGACGCCCCGGCGCGCTCGACCGGCCGCGTGACCTAACCCCATGAACTACTATTTCCTGGGCGTCGCCGGCGCGGGGATGAGCGCCTTGGCCTCGATCCTCATCTCGGAGGGCCACCGGGTGTCGGGGTCGGACGAGGCGGTGTTCCCGCCGGTCAGCACCTATCTCGATCGCCTGGGAATCCCCTGGCACGACGGGTTCGACGCCAGCCTCGTCCCGCCGGACATCGACGCGGCTATCGTCGGCGCCAGCGCCAGGCTCGATGCGGTGAACAACCCAGAACTTGCCGAACTGATCTGCCGCGGCGTGCCGCGCCACGGCTTTCCCGACTTCCTCGGCCGCCACACCGAGGGGAGGGACACCATCGTCATCGCCGGCAGTTTCGGCAAATCCACCCTCACCGCGCTCTGCGCCGTACTGATGCGCGAAGCCGGCCGCGATCCTGGGTATTTCATCGGCGCGATTCCCCTCGATCTGGAAACCACCGGCCATGGCGGCCGGGATCCCGCCTTCCTGATCGAGGGCGACGAATACATCGTCGGCGACGACGACCGACGCTCCAAGTTCCTGCTCTATCATCCGGGTTGTGTGCTGATCAGTTCGCTGATCCACGACCATCTGAACGCGTTTCCCACCATCCAATCCTACGAAGCCGCCTTCGCCGGCCTGATCGCTCTCCTGCCGCGCGAGGCGCTTCTGGTCTGCGCGCACGGATTCGAAGCCTTGCATCGTCTCACGGCGGGCCGAACGGTCGTCTGGTACGGCCTCGCTCCTTGTCCGGGCTACCATGCCGATCGGGTGGAGATCGGCGAGATCAGCCGCTTCGACCTGATCACCCCGCGCGGCCGGCGGATCGCTCTCGAGACCGAGTTGCTCGGCGTGCACAACATCGAGAACATCGTCGGCGCGGCGGCGCTGCTGCTCGAGCGCGGCGATATCGACGCGACGGCCCTGCAACGCGGCGTGCGCCGGTTCCGCGGCGTGGAGCGGCGGCTGGACAAGAAGACCACCCGGTCGAGCGTTCCGGCCTATGAGGGCTTCGGCTCCTCATATGAGAAGGCGCGTTCGGCGATCGAGGCCATCGCTCTGCACTTCCCCGGCCGTCCGGCGGTGGTGGTGTTCGAGCCCCACACCTTCAGTTGGCGCAATATCGAGTCGCTCTCTTGGTACGACACGGTGTTCGCCGGCGTGGCGCGGGTCCTTCTGCTGCCGCCGCCGGAGCACGGCGCCGAGCGCCACCGCCAACTGACCCAGGAGGAAATCCTGCAACGCATTCGCGATGCGGGGGTGGCGGCGCGGGGATTCGCCGGCGGGGCCGAAGTGCTGGCGGATCTGGAATCGAGTCTCGGGGGCGATGAGGTGGTGCTGCTATTGTCGTCCGGCCCTCTGGACGGGCTGGCGCGCTCGGCGCCATCCATGCTGGAGGCGCGTTTTGGCCAGGGCGGGAACGGCCGCGCTGGCGGGAAAAATCGAGGTTAGCCGATGCTCAGACTGAACGACCCGAATCTCCTGCGCACCCAGGCCTATGTGGACGGGGCGTGGATCGGCGCGGCGTCCGGCGAAGCCTTCGCGGTGACCAATCCGGCCGGCGGCGAAACCCTGGCGACCATCGCCAACCTCGACGCCGCCGACGCCAGAGCCGCCATCGAGGCGGCGGAGCGCGCCATGCCGGCCTGGGCGGCCAGAACCGCCAAGGACCGCGCCGGCCTGCTGCGTAAATGGTTCGAACTGATCATGGCCGCTCAGGAGGATCTGGCCCAACTGATGACCGCCGAGCAGGGCAAGCCTTTGCCTGAATCGCGCGGCGAGATCGCCTATGGCGCGAGCTTCATCGAGTGGTTCGCCGAGGAGGCCAAGCGGGTCTATGGCGATGTCATTCCCCCCACCCAGGCCGGCAAGCGCATCGTGGTGATCAAGCAGCCGATCGGCGTGGTCGGCGCCATCACGCCGTGGAACTTCCCCAACGCCATGGTCACCCGCAAATGCGCACCGGCGCTCGCCGCCGGCTGCACGTTCGTGATCAAGCCACCCCAGGAGACGCCCCTGTCGGCCCTAGCGCTGGCGGAACTGGCGGATCGGGCCGGCATTCCGGCCGGCGTTTTCAACGTCATCCCCTCGCGGCGCTCTTCGGCCATAGGGTTGGAGCTGACCCAGCACCCGGCGGTGCGCAAATTCTCCTTCACCGGGTCCACGGAAGTGGGCCGCCAGCTCATGGTCCAATGCGCCGGCACGGTGAAGAAGGTGTCGCTGGAGCTGGGCGGCAACGCCCCCTTCATCGTCTTCGACGACGCCGATCTGGACGCCGCCGTGGAAGGCGCCCTGGCGTCCAAATACCGCAACATGGGCCAGACCTGCGTGTGCGCCAACCGCTTCCTGGTTCAGGCCGGCGTCCACGACGCCTTCGCGGCCAAGCTGGCGACCCGCGTGGCGGCCATGAAGGTCGGCGACGGCGCGGACGAGGGCGTGACCCAGGGCCCGCTGATCAACATGAAGGCGGTGGAGAAGGTCGAGAAACTCCTGGCGCAAGCCTTGGCGGCGGGGGCCAAGACCACCGTTGGCGGTCATCGCCACGCCCTTGGAGGGACATGGTTCGAGCCCACTATAGTCACCGGCGTAACGCCCGACATGGCCATTTCCAGGGAGGAGATCTTCGGCCCCGTGGCCACCCTCACCCGCTTCGAGGACGAGGCGCAGGCGATCGCCGTGGCCAACGACACCATCTTCGGCCTCGCCGCCTATTTCTACGCCCGCGACCTTGGCCGCGTGGTGCGGGTCGCCGAGGCGCTGGAATACGGCATGGTGGCGGTCAACGACGGTATCCTCTCCACCGAGGTCGCGCCGTTCGGCGGGGTGAAGCAGTCCGGCCTGGGGCGGGAGGGATCGAAGTACGGGATCGAGGACTATCTGGAAATCAAGTATGTGCTGTTGGGCGGGCTGGGTCTAACTCCAGCCGCCAAACCTTAAGGAGAGGAACCCATGCGTATCGCGGGCTCGTGAACTGTCGTCATATCTACGCCAGCTGCCGTACATTGCGAACATCTTAGACGGGTGGGAAGCGGTCCAAGCGGCCGTGCGCGTTGACGCCGGCTGACACGCTCTCTCTTTCGCTCTGCTCATGACCGTCGATACCCGGCTTGTCGAGTATGAAGGTGTCGGATGTCCGACACTCGGCGACACGCCTTTGGACTTACCCAATCTCTTAAACAGAGTGTTTCGCATGTGCGAAAACCGCGTTCTTTTCACCAGTTAAGGCATACCACACACACTTAAAATCTGTTGCCGCAAGGCCGTGTTGGCAGGTGCTCGCCATCACGCTTGACTCGCGCCCGCCCCTCCACGCCCTCGCGCCGGACGTCCGACACCGACAGGTGTGCCATCGCAGCGCCGTTAATTGACAGCAACCCAAGAAGAAAGCTTAGTGAGACATTACTTGCGGCGGCCCGGAGCTACGCCAAGGTCACTTAACACGGGGAGATTCTTCAATGCTCGATCGTTTTCTGATAGCCGCGGCGGTCGCCATGTTATCGACCGTTGCGGCGGCGGCCGCGGCGTTGCCGACCGTCGCGCAGGCGCAATCCGTCCAGACGCTCAAAAATCCGCCGCCCGACGGCGCTCAGCTAACGTTCCTGCTCACCGACGGAACCGTGCTTGCCCAGGGCAATGCCCACAGCGACCGCTTTTGGGTGCTGACCCCCGACAACACCGGCAGTTATGTCAAGGGGACCTGGAAGCGTGTGGGTAATCTGCCGACCGGATATTCGCCGTCCGCCATGGCGTCGGCGGTGTTGGCCGATGGGCGCGTGCTGATCGAGGGCGGCGAATACAACTTCGGAAATTTCGCGCTTACCAATTTGGGGGCCATCTACGATCCGACCCACGGGGTTTGGACCTCCGTCGCCCCGCCTAAAGGCTGGCGGAATATCGGCGACTCACCGTCGGTCGTGCTGCCGAACGGCAATTTCCTGCTGGGCGACAAACTGGACATGAGGGTCGCCGCGCTCGATCCGAAGACCCTCGCCTGGTCCGAGGTCGGCGACACTGGCAAGATCGATTTCAATGCGGAGGAAGGCTGGACGCTGTTGCCGGACGGTTCGGTGTTGACGGTCGATGTGTTGGCGCACCCGCAATCGGAGGATTACAATCCAGCCCAGGGCCTATGGATCGGCCTTGGGAGCACGATCGCCGATCTCGCCGGGCCGCCATGCTGCAGTTGCATCCCTTATCCACCGCACAACAAGTGCTACAGCCCGCCGGGCGAAGTGGGGCCGGCAATTCTGCGGCCGGATGGGACGGTGTTCGCCACCGGCGCTTCACCCAGAGGCGGAGGCGCCGGCCACACGTCGATCTACACACCGGCCGCCGGGTGGGCGGCCGGGCCGGATTTCCCTAACGGAGACGACGCGGGGGACAATTTCGCGGCCTTGCTGACGAATGGTGATGTGCTCGTCCAGGGCAGCAGCGGCCACCTTTACGATTTCAACGGCAGCGCCATCATCGACACGGGCGTCAGCGGCGGTGGCGGCCTGCTTATGCTGCTACCCACCGGCCAGGTGCTCGTCAATGGGACGAAGGTCTACGACAGCGGCGGGACTTACAAAACGGCGTGGCAGCCCACGATCTCGGACTATCCATCGAAGGTGGCGCGAGGATCGACCTATCAAATCGCGGGAACGCAGTTCAATGGCCTGTCGCAGGCCAATGCGTTTGGCGACGAGTTACAGATTGCCACCAATTACCCGCTGGTGCGGATCACGAACAATGCGTCGAAACACGTATTCTACGCCCGGACGCACGATCACAGCACCATGGGCGTTGCCACCGGCGCTGTCCTCGTCTCGACAAACTTCGATGTGCCGCCGGGCATGGAGACGGGCGCCAGTTCACTGGTCGTCATCGCCAATGGTATCCCGTCGAATCCCGTTTCCATTACCGTGCGGTAAGCCGTCGCTGACTATCCGGTAATGGTGTGAACGGCGCTCGAGAGAGGCGCCCGCGAATTTCGACTCTCTTATCCCTTTGCTCCCCGTGGGGCTGTAGTCATACGACAGGTTGTCGCCCCAGCGCCCCCTCGCTAGGGTAATTGCTCGCGTCCGGCGCCTGAAAGCAAATCCATGAGCGAGCCCGAGAAACGCACCTTTTCCGACGAGGAGGCGCTGGCCTTCCACCGTTACCCGACGCCCGGCAAGATCGGTGTGGTGGCGACTAAGCCGATGGCGACCCAGCGCGACTTGTCGCTGGCCTATTCGCCGGGTGTGGCGGCGCCGGTCCTGGCCATCGCCGCCGATCCGGACCTGGCCTACGACTACACCTCCAAGGGCAATCTGGTGGCGGTGATCTCCAACGGCACCGCCATCCTGGGCCTGGGCGATTTGGGCGCCCTGGCGGCCAAGCCGGTGATGGAGGGCAAGAGCGTCCTCTTCAAGCGCTTCGCCGACGTGGACAGCGTCGATATCGAGGTCGTCTCGCGCGACGCCGACGAGATCATCACCGTGGTCAAGAACATCGGCGTCACCTTCGGCGGGATCAATCTGGAGGACATCAAGAGCCCCGAGTGCTTCCGCATCGAGACCGAGCTGCAGGAACTGCTCGACATTCCGGTGTTCCACGACGACCAGCACGGCACCGCCATCATTTCGGCGGCGGGCCTGATCAACGCCTGCGCCATCACCGGCCGGCGGCTGGAAGACGTGAAGCTGGTGCTGTGCGGGGCGGGCGCGGCCGGCATCGCTTCGCTCGATCTGATGAAGGCCATGGGGGTACGCCCTGACCACTGCATCGCCGTGGACATGACCGGCGTCATCTACCGTGGCCGGGAAACCGGCATGAATCAGTGGAAGTCGGCCCACGCGGTGGACACCGACGCGCGCACCCTGGCCGACGCCATGAAGGGCGCCGACGTGTTCCTGGGCCTGTCGGCCAAGGGGGCGGTGACCAAGGAGATGATCGCGACCATGGCGGCCAAGCCGATCGTCTTCGCCATGGCCAATCCCGATCCGGAGATCACCCCAGAGGAGGTGCACGCCGTGCGCCCCGACGCCATCGTCGCCACCGGCCGCTCGGATTATCCTAACCAGATCAACAATGTCCTGGGCTTTCCCTATATTTTCCGCGGCGCCCTGGACGTGCGCGCCCGGCGGGTGAACCTGGAAATGAAGATCGCCTGCGCCAAGGCGTTGGCGGCCCTGGCGCGCGAGGATGTGCCCGATGAAGTGGCGGCGGCCTATCACGGGCTGCAGTTGAAATTCGGGCCGCAATACATCATCCCCACCCCCTTCGATCCGCGCCTGATCCACTACATCCCGCCGTTCGTCGCCCAGGCGGCCATGGATACCGGCGTGGCGCGCTCGCCGATCGTCGACATGGGCGCCTATCGCCACAGCCTGGCCCGCCGGGTCGATCCCACCGCCGGCTTCCTGCAGCAGATTTCCGGCGCCCTGCAGTCGGGTCCGGCCAAGCGCATCGTCTTCGCCGAGGGCGAGGAGCCGGCGGTGATCCGCGCCGCCCACGCCTTCCAGATTCAGGGCCTAGGCAAGGCGATCCTGGTCGGCCGCGAGGAACTGGTGGCGCAGAACATGCGCGGCGTCGGCCTGGACCCGGCCGAGGCCAAGCTGGAGGTGATCAATGCCCGCGTCTCCCGCCACAATGCGGAATTCGTCGATTTCCTCTATGGCCGCCTGCAACGCGAGGGCTACCTCAAGCGCGATGTACAGCGGCTGATCAACCAGGACCGCAACGCCTTCGCCGCCTCCCTGGTGGCGCTCGGCCACGCCGACGGCATGGTGACCGGCGTCACCCGCAATTTCGACCAGGTGCTGGAAGAGGTGCGCCGGGCCATCGACCCGGCCCCCGGCGGCCGCATCCTGGGCATGTCGATCGTGCTGGCCAAGGGCCAGACCCTGTTCATCGCCGACACCAATGTCACCGAGTGGCCGGAGCCCGACGAACTGGTGGAGATCGCCCGCGAGGCCGCCGCCACGGTGCGCAGGCTGGGGTTCACCCCCCGCGTCGCCTTCATGTCCTATTCCGCCTTCGGCAATCCCATGCGCCTGCGCTCCAATCGGGTGCGCGAGGCGGTGGCGATACTGGATGCGCGGGGCGACGCGGGCTTCGAATACGAGGGCGAGATGCCCCCGGAACTTGCCCTCGATCCGGACTCCCGGGCCAACTACCCCTTCATGCGCCTCACCGACCGGGCCAACGTCCTGATCATGCCGGCCATCCAGTCGGCTTCCATCTCCACCAAGCTGGTCCAGTCCCTGGGCTCGGTGACGGTGATCGGGCCGATCCTGGTGGGGCTCTCCAAGTCGGTGCAGATCTGCCCGCTCTCTGCGTCGGTCTCCAAGATCCTGATCATGGCCCAGATGGCGGCCTATGACCGGCCGCTGGCGGAGACGGGGGCGGGGTGAAGCGAACCGAAATTCAGCGCCGGCCCCTCACCCCACGAACCCCGCCGCGCGTCTGAGGCGGTCGTTGATCGCTTCGCCCAGGGCCGCCTCCGGGATGGGGGCGACGGCGATGGCGGTGGGGGCGAGGGCGTCGGCGGCGCGTAAGAAAGCGAAGAGATTGGCGGCGGCCTGCGCGAGATCGCCGCGGGAGCTCAGGTTGAACACCGCCAGACCCTCGGGCGCCGGTCCGAAGGCGAGGAAAGCTTCGCCGGCGGCGGGCGCCTCGGCGTCAAGGCGCAGGGGCGCGGCGGGGGCGTAGTGGCGGGCGAGGCGCCCGGGCGAGCGGCGGGCGTCGAGGTCGGCGGGCGCCAGAGGGCCGATCAGCGCCTCGATTTCCTCGCGTGTCACCGCGCCTGGTCGCAGCAGGCGGGGCGGGCCGTCCAGGAGGGCGATCACGGTGGACTCCAGGCCGATGGCGCAGGCTCCGCCATCCAGCGTGGCCGCGGCGAACAGGCCGGTTTCGGCCAGGGCGTCGGCCAAGGTCGTGGGGCTGGGGCGGCCCGACCGGTTGGCCGATGGGGCGACGATAGGCCCGCCGAAGCGGGCCAGCAGCGCCTGGGCGATGGCATGGGCGGGCGCCCGGACGGCCACGGTGTCGAGGCCCGCTCGGGCCAGATCGCACACCGCGCCGGCGTCGCGGATCGGCGCCACCAATGTGAGCGGGCCGGGCCAGAAGGCGCGGGCGAGGATGAGGGCGCGCTCGTCCAGACGGGCGATGCGCTCAGCGGCCGCGAGGTCGGCGACATGGGCGATCAGGGGGTTGAAGCGGGGCCGGCCCTTGGCCTCGTAAAGACGGGCGACGGCGACGGCGTCGGCCGCGTCGGCGGCCAGGCCATAGACGGTTTCCGTGGGCAGGATGACGAGGCCGCCGGCCCTCAGCGCGGCGGCGGCGGCGTCCAGGGCTCGCGCCTCGCGAAATGACTCGTCCATGGACTCTCCTCCCCCCTTGGGGGAGGGGAACCGCAAAGCGGTGGAGGGGGCGGGGGCATGCGCGGATGCCGGGGACAAGGCCCCCATCCCGGCCTTCGGCCGTACTTCCCCCAGGGGGGGAAGAGAAGGCTCTGAGGCGCCGCCTTGCACGGTTTCACCGCCGACGACCTGATCGACTGCTACCGGCGGGGCGTGTTCCCCATGGCCGACGCGCGTCATGACCAGCGCCTGTTCCTGGTCGATCCGGCGCGGCGGGGGATCATCCCGCTGGCGGGCTTTCATGTCTCCCGCCGCCTGGCGCGGACGGTGAGGTCGAGCCGGTTCGAGGTGCGGGTCGATACCGCCTTCGATGCGGTGGTCGAGG
>JBBQLP010000020.1:0-47865 GCA_038327995.1 Caulobacterales bacterium
CGCTACTATGGCGTCCAGCCGGACCCGGTTGGCAGCGCTTACGTCAATGCAGATGCCTGTTCGCATCCCCCAGACTCGCACTGCCTCAAGACCAAGGGAATCCCCACCGGGACTCAATCGTCGGATTTAGACCACTAGGAGATCGGCCGCCCAGAGCTCCCAGGCTCGCAAGATGTCATCGACCTTGTCGAGGCCCCCGCTTTCCGCGTGGCGAACCAATAGGGTCGTGGCCGTCGGCGGCGATCCCGCGCGCGCGTCCAACTGCAGGACGTGGGCCTCGCGGCGCGAAAAGAGCTGATAGAGAACCGGCAGGTAGCCAATGACAACCGCCATCAAACCGAAACCAACGCCAGCTTCGACGACTGCGACCACGCGGGCGGTACCGGTATGCGGCACTACATCCCCATAGCCTAGGGTGAAGAATGTGGCGCCGCTCATGTAGGCCTGTTCGCCGAAGTCCGAGGCTAGGGTTCGGCCGCCCAGATGTTGGGCCCACCACTGGATGAGAGCGAAGGCAAAGATGAGCGCGGACGCCCAGATCGCGAACAAGATCATCATAGACAGCGCGCCGAAGATGCTGAGGAACCGTTCCCGCCGGCCGCCAGCAGGCCAGGCATGCGCGGCCGTCGTCCAGATTGCCCACGTTACTCGAAAATACAGGCGCACCATGCGCAGCCGACGCTGCACGCGCCGCGGAAGCAGCATCACCTCAAAAGCGTCCTGGAGCACTAAAGCGAGGATGAGTAGGCCAAGGACAAGCGCCACATATTTCGACATGATCTCGATTTCCGGCCCGGCAAGGACGACCGCCCCTGAGGAGTTGAACGCAAAAAGGAACTCGGCCCGGTTCAGCCTGACAGTTTCTCGACCCTTGGGGAACGCACATCCGCCCAGCGCGCTCCAAGTCTAGGCGTTGCCCGATTAACCCGCGGGCACTGCTCGCAACACCGCTCCACCCCGGCAGACGCCGCCCGCCTCCAAAGGACTTCAAGCTTGGAAAATATGGAACACGCGTTGCGGGGCCCGGTCATCGCCGTCCTCAACACGGGAAGCGGCAGCTGCGACGACACCTCGGCGGACCACGCGAAAGCCGTCTTCGCTGAAGCTGGCCTTGCGCACGCCGAGATCGTCCCCGTCGATCCTGCAGGCCTCGACGCCGCGCTCGACACCGCCGTCTCCAAAGCCAAGGTCTTGGTAGTCTTGGGCGGTGACGGCACGATCGGGACCGCAGCGACCAAATGCGGAGAAAATGGCCCACTGCTCATTCCCTTGCCGGGCGGCACTATGAACATGCTCCCCAAGGCGCTCTACGGAAATTTGTCGTGGCAGGAGGCGCTGGCGGCGACGCTCGCTAAACCAAAACTGCAAAAAGTCAGCGGCGGCGAGGTAGGCGGCCATCGCTTCTATTGCGCTGCTATCCTCGGCGCCCCCTCGCTTTGGGCGGATGCGCGCGAAGCGGTGCGTGGGGGCCACTTGCTTGAGGCTGCTCAAAAGGCCGTGACCGCCACGCGCCGGAGTCTTACTGACGCGGTTCAGTATAACTTCGGCGACGTCTCGGGATCGGCGGAGGCCGTGGCTATCATCTGCCCGCTGATCTCGGAGGCGATGGACCCGGATGAGCTTGCCTTAGAGGCGGTCGCGCTTGACCCAACGACTGCCGCGGGGCTGTTCGGGCTTGCGTTCCACGCAGCGTACGACGGATGGCGCAACGACCCTTCAGTGACGCGCGTCAAAGCAAGAAAGGTGGTGGTCGAAGGGCATGGCGCCATACCTGCGATCCTGGACGGCGAAAAGGTCCGCACGGGCCGCATAGCGGTGGTGACGTTTTTGCCGGTGGCCTTCCGCGCTATCGTACCGGAAACCTAGGCGGCATTGCCTTGCAACGACGCCGTTGCGGCGGGCGAGCCCTCGCCAACATCAGCAAGGTCTGATGTGTGCCGGCTTCGGGGAGGGAGAGTTGGATCAACGGTGAGATTATAACCGTCAGGCGAGCATGCGTACCCTGGACTCCCGGTCCCACTGGCGGGTCCGGGCTGAGGGCAGGAACGCCTCGGGTCCCGCAGCCAGGTCGACGATCCCGGCGTCGGAGACGACCCCGGCCCTGTCCAGCAGCGGCTGAGCCTCGGCAGTGTGGCCGATCGCTTTCAGGTGGATGAAGGCGTTGGAGACGAAGTCGATCGCGGCGCTGTCGGTGAGCAGTTTGGCGCAGCCCTCCTTCGACACAACCAGGGCCACGGCGTCGAAAATTACCGACGGCGACCCGGCCAACTGACCATCGGCCTTTAGCAGCTTGCCGCTCTTGAGCGTGACACCGCCGATCTTAGGGGCGAGGATCTTGACGCTCGCGCCCTCGGCCTCGGCGGCTTTGCGGACTGCCTTGATAACGGCGCCGTCGGCGCCGTCGGTGACTAAGATCCCGACCGAGCGGCCCTTGAGGATATCGGGATATTTGCCGACAATGCGAAGCGCTGGCGATAGCTTCATGTCCTGCGGCTCGACAGCCGGCGCGGACTTTGGCGGGAGCAGCACATTAAGGCCGGCTGCAACCCGAAGCGCGAGTTCCGCGTCGACGTTGCCGAGGTTGGCGAGCACGCGATCACGGACGTGATCTAACGCGCATTTGGACAACTCAAAGACCAGGGCGCTTGCCAGGTGGGCCTGCTCAATCGCAGTCTGTGAGCGGAAAAACAAGCGAGCCTGGCTGTAATGGTCGGCAAAGCTTTCAGCCCGCAGTCGGACTTTGGCGCCGTCGTTGGGGATCTGCGCTGAGCGGAAGCCGCCCTTGGGGTCTTCACGCGGGCCGCCGATCTCACCAGCCTCCGCGAGGCTGTTGGGCTCGTAGTTGGCGCGGCCCTGGGGGACCTGCATCTGCATGTGTCCGTCGCGTTGCAGATTCTGGAAGGGACAGCCTTTGGCCTGATTGATTGGGATCTGGTGGAAGTTCACCGTACCCAAGCGCGAGAGCTGGGTGTCCTGATATGAGAATAGGCGACCCTGCAGCAATGGGTCTTCCGAGAAGTCAATGCCGGGCGGAACATTGGTTGGCAGGAATGCCGCCTGCTCGGTTTCTGCGAAGAAGTTGTCGGGGTTGCGGTCCAGCACCATGCGGCCGACGACTTGGATCGGATAGAGTTCCTCAGGGATCAGCTTGGTCGCGTCAAGGATATCGAAGGGAAGCGCATCGGCCTGCACCTGGCTAAGCAGTTGGACACCGAACTCCCACTCCGGAAACCCGCCGCTTTCGATGGCCTCGTGCAGGTCGCGGCGATGGAAATCTGGGTCGGCGCCGGCGATTTTCACCGCTTCATCCCAGCAGGTAGATTGCGTCCCGAGCTTCGGGCGCCAATGGAACTTGACGAAGGTCGGCTCGTCTTTGTCGTTCAATAAGCGGAACGTGTTGACGCCGAAACCCTCCATCATTCGAAGCGACCGTGGGATGGCCCGGTCGGACATCGCCCACATGATCATGTGGGTGGCTTCCGGCATCAGCCCGATGAAGTCCCAGAACGTGTCGTGGGCGCTGGCAGCCTGAGGATAGCCTCGATCAGCCTCCATTTTCACTGCGTGAATCAAGTCGGGAAACTTTATGGCGTCCTGAATAAAGAACACCGGCATATTGTTGCCTACCAAATCCCAATTGCCCTCTTTAGTGTAGAGCTTGACCGCGAAGCCGCGGACGTCCCGCGGAGTGTCCACCGACCCTGCGCCGCCGGCGACGGTGGAGAAGCGGGTAAAGACCTCCGTCCGAGCCCCCACTTCCGTCAGAACTTTGGCCCTGGTGTATTTGGCGAGTGATTTGGTGAGCTCGAAATAGCCGTGAGCGGCGGACCCACGGGCGTGGACGATCCGTTCAGGGATTCGCTCGTGGTCGAAGTGCTGGATTTTCTCGCGCAACACGAAATCCTCCAGCAGGGAGGGGCCACGCGGACCCCCCTTGAGGGAGTTCTGGTCGTCGCTGATTGGAACGCCGAAGTTAGTGGTGAGGCGGACATCGGGGACAGCGGCAGTCTGATGGGTTTCGCCTCCAGCGCGTTGGATTGGCTTAGTGGCGTGCGGAGATGCGTCTTTAGATTTGACCATGATAGGAATCCCGCCAGGAGGTTGAGTGTCACGGACTCTAACGCCCCGGGACCACATTGGTCGCGTTGGGCTCTGTCAACGCAAGTGCACCGGTTGGTAAGGGGCGGTCGCTAGAGCGAGGCAATGGCCCGAGCTCGCAGACCCAGGACGTCGTTCTAGCGGTGTAACTCCTCGCCGGAGATCATCCGGCTGGCGGTCATGATGTACGGCAGTGCCTTCGCTAAGCTGGTCGCATCTTGGACGGCCCAACCTACTGTCGCCCGAGCGCGGCTTGAATGTAGGAAGCCTCAAAGCCGCTGTGATAAAGGCAATAAATACAATTGCTTATTGACTTTTTAGTTCAACGTCGCTATAATGTGCGCATGCGATACGTCTGTCTCAACGATTGAAAATAGCTGCTGCGTCATTCTTCGGGCAACCCGCCCAGCAAGTCCGCAGCCTCCCTTCCCGCCTCGAACGTCTCAAACGCGTTGTTGATCATATTGCCGAAGCTCGCGGCTTTGGGCGTCTGGACGCGCTGCTTCTCCCCGCTGGTTTCGTTCGCACGAATGATTGGGTCGGTCCGCTCAACCACGAGCCGAAGCGCAGCTCGTCCACGTGGTCGATGACCTCACGGAGGTTGTAGCCGCTTTGAATCTTGTTTTTGATCTCGCCGAAAATCTCACCGATTTTGTATTCGATGGTGTCGGGGCCACTGGCCTTCTGTTTGAAGCCGTGCAGATAGGGCATCAGCTTCTGGTTGACGAACGCTAGGAGGTCGTCGCCCGTTAGCGTCTTGTTGTGGTCAATCTTGCCGTCCTTAGCCTGCAAGCCCCGAAGACGGTGGGCGTCCTCTTTCCAGGTGGCACGAGCCTGGTGTTGGGGATGGCTGGGGATCCGGCAACCACGGCGGGGCTTTTTGAGACGCCAAAACGCGGAAGGCATTACTTGACCCTCCCAATCCGATCGATGAAAGCGTCGATTTCCGATGATAAAAACAGGGTCCGGCGACCGATCTTGACGCGGTGAAGATGCCCGCTTGCGATAAGCCGATAGATTGTGGTCCGGCCGCAACTCAGCTGTTTTGTCACCGTCGCAAGCCCGACGAGCGTTTTGTAGTTCAACATAATATGGCCTCCTGAGAGGCCAGCCAGTCCAGCCCCCTAAAGGCCACGAATTATCGGCACATTTTGGCGGGCTGCAACACAATCCAGAATCGCAATTCTTCTTTGAGGCGTAATTTTGATTCCAATCGCGCCACTCAGCATGCCTCGGGCGGTTCAGCCTTCCAAGGCTTCAAATCCTCAAATCCTCAAATCCTCAAATCCTCAAATCCTCAAATCTAGACCAGTAAGTATCATCATCAATATAGTATACCCCATGTTTGGGGAACGTCAAATCACTATGAATAGCTTGACTATCAAGGTATGCCAAATTGTGCAGCGTGCTAGCCCGGATACGGCGAAATAGCGTTGTTCGTAGTGCTCCGAGATTATCCGATAAACTGACACTCGAATCGTGCGGTCTACCGGCCGGGGTGACTACTATAGATTCCAAGTCGGCGATCCCATTGATTAATTCCCCTAGACTGCCGTTCCCCTCACCTGTCAATGCTTCACTTCCTGTCGCGGCCTTCCAAACGGAACGCAAACGGTCGACGGTCAAATTGGTCACTGGATCGATCGGACGACCAACGGCGTTCGTTTTCTTTTTGTTAAGTGCCACGATCTTCCTAAGTGAATTTAGTATATCTTCTGGGTCAGGCCAAGGAGGGGCAATGAGACCGAGATCCTTCGAGAAATCTCCAATAATTTTGAGATCGTCGCTCGAAAGTCCCTTCATTTCTGATATGAGAACCTTCATTGCCTCTATGGTACGACGTCTCGAATTGATCCCGACAACATATCCAGTGTTTCTACTGGTCAAATGTTTTTCTTGGAATTCTATAGCTTTACCAACAGTATAACAATACATGATATCATGCAGTATCGCGTATAGACTGACCACAGGTATCAGCACTCCGCCATTGTATTTACTTAACAAGCTGGTTCTCTTTTGTTCTAGAGATCTTGTTCCAAAATTTCCATTAACTGTGACCTCTATTGTTAGTTCTGGCATTCGGGAAATCTCGCTTGCTATTTAAGTTCCAGACCATGTACCGCCAACAGGTCGGCCCACCATTGCATCATGGTCCTCCGCTCATCTAGCCACTCGGCCGAGTTGTAAGCGGCGCGCACCCCGTCACGTTCAACGTGAGCTAATTGCCGCTCGATCCAGTCACGATTGAAGTTGTTTTCGTTCAGGATTGTTGAAGCTGTTCCGCGGAATCCGTGAACTGTTGCTCGGCTGTGGTAGCCCAGCCGGTAAAGGGCATAGATCATGGTGTTTTCCGACATAACGCCCGACCTGGTTGCAGCCGGGAATAGGTACCGGCTTCTCAAGCCCAACTTTTGGATCGACTTGACCAACGTAACGGATTCGGGAGCGAGGGGAACCAGATGCTCGGTTCGCATTTTCATGCGTTCGGCTGGAATTCTCCAAAGGGCCTTCTTGCCATCGATCCCCTCAAACTCCGCCCACCCGGGGAACGCAGTTCCGAACTCCGAACGAAGGTCAACATCACTAACATCAGAGCGGCCCGTGTTAGCGGCTCTCCTTGATACGAATTCACCTTTGTGAGGAAAGACGGCAGGTCGCGCTCTCGCAAGGCTGCGCGATGTTTTTGAGGGGGCGGACTGGTCAAAGCGTGGACCAACTCCAACGCTGGATTTGTGACGACCAAGCCCTCAGCCTTTGCGAACCGAAAAATGTCTTCAGCGTAGCCGCGCACTCTCCGAGCCGTCTCAATGGCCTTCCGACTCTCGATAGTACGAAGGGCGGCGAGAATGTCGGCACCTGTGACGTCAATAATCTGGCGTGACCCAAGAGGGTTCAGCAGGTCCTTTTCAACACGACTCCAAACGCGATCGGCATGCGCTGGCGTCCAAGCGTGCTTTCGCGTTTCAAACCACCGGGCGGCGATTTCCTGGAACGACTTCATCAGTACGGCTTCCGGCTCTGCGCGAAGCTGGTTTGGCTTCACGCCGGGGTCGGATCCGTCGCGCAGCCGTTCTTTTGCACCTTGGCGCTGGGCGCGAGCCGCCGACAGGGAGACCCGCGGGTAGGGACCAAACGACAGCGTTTTCTGCTTGCCGTCGAATCGGTAGGCCATCTGCCACAGGCGCGATCCGTTTGCCTTTACTTGCAGATAGAGGCCTTCGCCGTCAGTGATTTTGTAGCTTGCACCGGTGGGCTTCGACGCTCTCACGGCCAATTCAGTCAGTTTGCTCGTTGCCATCGTCCACTCCAGCGACCGGCTACGATACCAACAAATCCCAGCTTTTTCACCCCCGATACCAACAACGATACCAACAATCGTTTTGGGTTCACCGCAAACGGCCACGAACGCTCACGGCACGTTGATTCGATAACTAATTGTTTTTTGTGTATAACTCGGACATAAGCGACCTTGAGCGGACATCGACAAACAGGAGACTGGTAGGCCCGGAGGGACTCGAACCCCCAACCAGACCGTTATGAGCGGTCGGCTCTAACCAATTGAGCTACAGGCCCCCATCAGTCGTCGGGACCCGGTCGCCTAACACCAACTCCGGCGCCTCGCAACGCAGGCGGCGCAGTTGGTCAAGCCTTGCTCTGGCCGCGATCCTGCGGTCATCTTCGGTCGAAACCTTCCCTTTGCCGGATGCGAGCCATGACACCCATTATCAGAGCCTTGATTACCGCCGCAGTTCTGGGCCTTTCAGCGCCAATGGCGCACGCTGCCGCGGACGAGGGCCGAAGCGCCTTCCTCGCCACCACGCTGAACATCGCCGCGTCCGGCGAGGTGAAGGCGGCGCCGGATCAAGCGAGTATCACCCTCGGCGTGCAGACCCAGGGCAAGACCGCTGGCGACGCCCTGCGGCTTAACCGCGAACGTATGGCCGCCAGCATCGCCGCGCTGAAGGCGCAAGGGATCGAGGCCAGGGACATTCGTACTACCTCCCTCAACCTCAACGCCCAGTATGTTTACGAACAGAACCAGCCCCCGCGCCTGACCGGCTATCAGGCCTCCAACGACGTCACAATCATCGTGCGCGACATCGTAAGGCTTGGGGCGACCGTGGACGCCGTGACCGCCGCCGGAGCCAATCAGGTGAACGGGATCAGCTTCGGCCTTTCCGACTCCAGGGGCTTCGAGGATGAAGCGCGACGAGCGGCGGTGAAACAGCTTCAGGCGCGGGCCGACCTCTACGCCCAAGCGGCGGGGATGCACGTGGCGCGGCTGATCAACCTCTCCGAGGGCGGCGGCTATCAGCCCGGCCCCATCCGTCCGCTCGCTTTGGCGTCGTTCGCCAAGGCCAGCGCCCCCACGCCGGTTGAGCCGGGTGAACTGTCCGTGCGGATCGAAGTCTCGGCGATCTATGAGCTGGTGAAATAGGGTTGCGCTAAAGTCTTCGATCCGACGCCCGAGTTTGCTAAGGCTCGCATCGGTGCTCTGGAGACCCGACCTTGCCCTTTCCGAACTTTGATCCAGTGCTGATCCACATCGGCCCGCTGGCGATCCGTTGGTACGCGCTGGCCTATATCGCGGGGATCCTGATCGCCTGGCGCTATGCGGTCGCGCTTACCCGTAATGCGGCGCTGTGGCGCGGCTCGAAACCGACCATGGACGAGAGGCAGATCGACGATCTGGTGCTCTGGCTCACTGTGGCCACCCTGGTCGGCGGACGGCTCGGCAGCGTGCTGTTCTACAACACTTCGGTGCTCTGGAAGGACCCGCTGGAGGTGCTTCAGCCTTGGCACGGGGGGATGTCGTTCCATGGGGCGCTGATCGCAATCGTCATTGCGATCCTGTGGTTTGCGCAGCGTAACCGGATCGATCCGATCAGGGTGGCGGACATCGTGTCGCCGTGCGTGCCGTTCGGCCTGCTGTTCGGACGTCTCGCCAATTTCATCAATGGCGAGCTTTGGGGTCGCCCAACAACGCTGCCTTGGGGAATCATCTTCCCTCGCGCTGGCCCCGAGCCGCGCCACCCCAGCCAGCTCTACGAGGCAGGGCTAGAAGGGCTTTGCCTCCTCATCATCTTGCGCCTCGCCACCCACGTGGCGAGGGTTTTGCCTCGCCGGGGAGCGGCGACGGGACTGTTCCTGACCTTCTACGGCCTGTTCCGCATCCTTCTGGAGAATGTGCGCGAGCCGGACCGGGATATGCCGCACTTCCCGCTCGGTCTGACCATGGGGATCATGCTTTCCGTGCCGATGGTGGCGGTGGGGATTTTCCTGATGTGGCAGTCGAGCCAGCCGCAGGCGCTGGCGAAGTCGTGGGAGCCCGCCCTCGACGAGGGAATGGACGCTGGCGAGGTCGATACCACCCTGGCGGACGTGCCCGAACTCACCGCCGACCCATTTGCGGCGCCCACGCCCGAGCCGCTCTCTACATACCGACACGATGAGCCTCAAAGTCCGGCTTGAGCGGCTGATCGCCGAGGAGGGGCCGATCACGGTGGAGGCCTTCATGAGCCTCTGCCTCCACGATCCCGAACATGGCTATTACGCGACCCGCCCCGCCTTGAGCGAAGACGGCGATTTCATCACCGCGCCCCTGGTCTCACAGATGTTCGGCGAACTGATCGGCCTCTGGGCGGTGGAGACCTGGGACCGGATGGGGCGCCCCGACCCCTTCCGGCTGGTGGAAATCGGCCCGGGCGACGGGACGCTGATGGCCGATGCCTTGAAGGCCGCGCGGCTAGTTCCGGCCTTCCTCAAGGCGGCGGAACTGTGGCTGGTGGAGACGAGCGCGCCGCTGCGTTGCCGGCAGGCAGAACGGCTGGCGGCGGCGCAGCCTCACTGGTCCGAGGCGTTAGCGGCAGTTCCCGCCGGTGCACCCATCATCCTGATCGCCAACGAGCTCCTGGACTGCCTGCCCGCGCGTCAGTTCGTGCGCACAGAGAGCGGCTGGGCGGAGCGACGGGTGGGGCTGGACGCCGCGGGTCGATTGACGTTCGGCTTGGCGCAGCCGCCAGCCGATTTCAGGCCGCCATCGGGGCTTGAAGGGGTGTTGGACGGTTCGGTCGTAGAAGTCTCACCCGCGCAAATAGCCCTGGGGGCCGAGATCGGTGCGCGCATCGTCAAGGATCGCGGAGCAGCCCTCCTGATCGACTACGGGCGGGATCGGGCGGGGCTCAGCGATACGTTGCAGGCTTTAAAGGCGCACCAGAAGGTCGATCCGTTAGCCACCCCCGGCGAGGCCGACCTCACCGTCCACGCCGACTTCCCCGCCGTCGGGGCAGCCGCCCGGTTTGCGGGCGCGGCGACGACAGCCATCATCGGTCAGGGCGATTTCCTGAAAGCTCTTGGCATAGAGCTTCGCGCCCAGGCGCTGATGTCCGCCAGCCCCGCCCACGCCGCGCGCACTGCGCGCCAGCTTCATCGCCTGATCGCGCCGGAGGAGATGGGAACACTGTTCAAATGCCTGTGCATCCATACGCCGGGCCTCGCGATCCCCGGCTTCGAGAGCTAAGGGTCGAACCATGAGCGACATCGACCCGATCACCTCCCCTCTCCTGTCGGCCATTCCCGGCGTGAAGCACGGCTTCTTCACACGCGTGGGCGGGGTTTCGTCCGGGGTCTATGAAAGCCTGAACGTGGGGCGCGGATCCAAGGACGAAACGGACGACGTGGCGGAGAACCGGCGGCGCGCGGCGGTGTGGTTCGGGGCGGAGCCCGCCAGCCTCCTCACCTGCTACCAGATCCATTCCTCAACCGTGATCATCGCCGAAGGGCCGTGGGGCGATGAACGGCCCGAGGGCGACGGGGTGCTGACCGCCAGATCAGGGCTGGTCTGCGGCGCGCTGTCGGCGGATTGTGCACCGGTGCTGATGGTCGATCCAAAGGCGAGGGCCGTGGCCGCCGTCCATGCCGGTTGGAAGGGGGCGCTCGGCGGCGTGGTCGAGTCCGCACTGGAGGCCTTGTCGCGTCAGTTCGCCAGCCGGATCGAAGACGTGGTCGCCGTGGTCGGTCCCTGTATCGCCCAGCCGTCCTATGAGGTGGGGCTGGAGTTCATGCAGAGCTTCACCATCAAAGACCCGACGTTCGAGGGCTTCTTCGCGCCCGGCGAGACCGCGAATAAGCGGATTTTCAACCTGCCGGGATTTGTGCTCTCTCGGCTGAAGGCGGCGGGGGTGGAGCGGTGCGAATGGACCGGCCATGACACCTATGCGGATGAGGCGCGCTTCTTCTCCAACCGCCGCGCCGTGCACCGGGGCGAAGGCGACTACGGGCGGCTGCTCTCGGCCATCGCGCTGGTCTGAAGCGCACGCGGTCGCGGCGGTTTCATGAGCAGGACACCCACCAGAGCCGCCACAGCCACTGCGGCGAACAGGCCGAACGCACCCTCAAACCCACCGAAGTGGTCGCGCATCAATCCGCCGATCCATGGTCCCGCCGCCGCCAGCGTGGAAACGAAGCACATCAGTGAAAAGAGTTCCAGGTTGCGCCGTCGCCCGAAGGTGTTGAGCAGAAGTACCGTGGTCGCCAGATAACTGACGCCGTAGCCGATTCCCACCCCGAACACATAGACCAGCATCAGGGGATAGCCTCGCGCCAGCGCCAGGGCCGCGATACCGATGGCGGTCAGGGCGAGGGCACCTATCACCAGACTGCGCGGTGCGATCCGCTCGCCGAGCACCCCTCCCCCGGCCCGCGCGCCCGCGTTCACCAACGCCTGCAGGCTCAGCATCCCGCCCGCCACCGCCGGAGCCACGCCCTGCTGGATCAGATGCGGCACCGAAAGCCCCGTCACCGAGGTCTCGCACAAAAGATAGGCGGTATAGGCGAAGGTGATGGCCCAGAACTGGGGCGTTCTCAGGGCATCGCGCACGCTCCAACCATCTGTTATCGGGCTGGGCGCTGGGAGAGTATCCGGTTCTGGGGGCGCCGCCACGCTCGGCGACAGGGCGGAGGCGAGGAGCGCTGCGAGCAGGGTCACGACCGCCAGCGCGCTCCAGTAGCCGCGCCAGTCCAGTCCCACCGCCTTGGCCGCACTGTAGAACAGCGGACCTGCCGCCGCGCCCAGCCCTCCGGCGGTGAAATAGACGCCGAACGCGGTCGAGGAATGCCTGAATAGACCCGCCAGCACGAAGGTCGCCGGGATGGTTGCCGCCAGCGCAAAGCCGACGCCGACCAGGATGGCCCCAACGAGGTAAAGCTCGGCATTGTGGGTCGCGGCCAGCGACAAGAACCCCGCCGCCATGACGATGCCGCCGAGGCCCAGCGTCGTGCGCACTCCAAGGTGCCGGATGATCAGCGTCGGCGCATAGCTCGCCAAGCCGCAGGCGACGCCCAGCACAGTGTAGCCAAGTCCCGCGCGGGTCCAGTCCCATTGCAAGTCCTTGACCATGTCGGGCAAGGCCACGCCGAGCGAGGTGAAGGTGCCCGCAGTGAGGATGAAGAACAGCAGGCTGAGGGCGGCGAGGGCGAGCTTGGCACGCATCAGAAACTTCGCCTGAGCGACACCCGGAACGTGCGCCCCACACCCGGCGATACCGCCACATTGGAGTAAACATCGGCCACGGGCGTGAAGTAGAGCTTGTCGAAGAGGTTGTCGATGTTGGCGGCTACGCGCCACGGACCGTGCTCCAGATAAGCCGAACCGTTCAGCAGACCATAGGCGGGAAAGCGCACGGCGCCGGGGATCACGCCTGACGTGCGCGAGACGGACGTGGCACCCAAAGTGGCCCCCGCCCTGCCCCAGTCATGCCGGTCGGAGGTGTAGGTCCCGTAGAGGCTCAGCACCCGGCGCGGGATCAGCGTGTCGGTGTAGTCACCGGGCTGAAGCTGGGCGAGGGAGAAGACGGCGTAGGTCCCGCCGTAGCCGTTGGTGTTCGCCGTGCCGGTCGCGCTCGGGGGAATGACGACGAAGGAGTTGTCCGGCCCCTTGATGGTGGTGCGTTGGTCGTCGCCTGCGAAGGTCGCGCTGAAATGCTTGTCGATCACCCAGCGCAGCTCAAGTTCGACCCCCCGGCCCAGCGTCCCCACCACCACATTGCCCTGTCCAAGCTCGGTGCGTGTCTGCCGGTAGGTGGCGAGGGAGCCGGTGATGGCGTCGCCGAACAGGCGCAGCTTCACGCCCGCTTCGCGCAGGTTCGAGGGCGCCAGCCACGCGCCTGAGGCGATCAGGTTGGGCGCGACCCCTCCCGCCTGCGTCAGCTCCGGCGCGGCGGTATGGGAGTAAGAAATGTAGGGCATCAGCCCCCAGGGCGAGGTCCAGCTCAGCGCCGCGTTCCAGGTGAATTTGCCTTTGCTGGCGGTGTAGGTCTGGCGCGGCGTGGGGCTATAGACCACCGTGCCGTCGTCGCGCCCGTTCACATCATAGTGGTCATAGCGTCCGCCCACCGTCAGGTCGAAGGCGGCGGGAAGCTTGATGTCGGTCTCGGCGAAGGCTCCGGCATCCTTGACCCGGCTGGTGATGTCCGTCTCCCAGGTCAGCCCGCCCCCGCCCATGTCGGCGCTGAAGGGGTCGTCGAGGATGTCGGTGGCCGTCGGGCCGAACGCCAGGTCGCGTCGATCCAGAGCGATATAGCCGCCGTTGAAGCTCTCCCGCTGACGCCCGTCGTAGTCGCGGTAACTGAGCCCGAACAAGGACTGCGCCTTGACCGCTCCGCCCGCGAAGGCGTCGTTGGAGAGGATGCTGGCCCGCGCCTCCCACACCCGCGCCTGATAGTCCGCGGGGAAGCCGTAGGAGACGAAGCGCTTGTTATCGAGGTCATCGTAGAAGACTTGCAGCCTGGCGCTTCGCCCCGCGCCGAGGTCGCGCGACAGGTCGCCGTAGTAGGTCTGGGTCGTGGTGTCGGAGAAGTCGCGGTTCGAGACGAAGACGGTGCGGCGATCCAGCGTCGTCGTTCCCACCCCCGTGTTCAGCACGAAACGCGGGTCCAGCGCGGGCGGGAAGCCGAAGTAACCGACTTCAAGCGGCGCGCCGATCTCTCCGGGCTGCAACCGTCCGTCGTGGTTCGTATCTGTGATCGCGGTGTTTCGCCCGGTGATGTATGTTCGGTGATCCACCAGCGCCTGGGTCAGCCGGTTCCAGCCCGGCGTCTGCACCGCGCCGGTGGAGTGATAAATCATGCCGCCAAAGGCCGTGGTCCACCCGCCGCCAAGATCGAAATCCGCAGAGCCCTGCAACACCGCGTGCTTCGGGGTGATTCCGCGGTAGTACGCCGTGTCGTCCTCGACCTCGCCGTAGAGATAGACCCCGCCGCTTACGTTCCCGAGCTTTGTGGGCAGGCCGATCTGGCCGGTCAGGCGCCGCTCGCCGTAGTCGCCCAGCGCCGCTTCGAGCTGGCCGGTGGGCTGGTCGAGATAGCCGCCGCCGTTGCGCGCGGTCTTGGGGGTGAAGTTCAGATAGCCGCCCACCTTGCCGGGGCCTGAGACGGGTGTGGGTGGGCCGCGCACGATCTCGACACGCTCCGCAGCGCCCAGCGGCGTGGGATAGGTGCCGCGGTTCTCGATCCGCTTGAAGCCGCGAAAATAGTTCTCCGCCAGAGTGCCCCTGAGGTTCAGCGAGCCCGCTACCCCGTAATAGCTGTCGGTGAACGCGCCGGGCGAGACCTCGGTCAGGGCGTTGATATCCCGGATGCCGTAGCGTTCCAGTGTCGCGGCGCTGGCGAAACTGGCGGCGCGGGGGGTTTCAAGCAGCGGCTTGGAAAGTCCGAACAGCGTATCGCTGGGGCGGCGTTCCAGAAGGCCGGCGTTGTCGCGCGCGGTCACAACGATCTCCTGCACCGGCGTGAGTGGCGCGCTGGCTTGCGCAACGGCGAGCGACGGCGCAGCGATTAGCAAAGCGAATGGAATGGACAGATGACACCACATACGGTGAGGATTAGGGCGCGGTGGAGCTTTGCCGCAAGCACGGTGGCAAATGTCGGCTCCTAACATTTCACAGTTCGATCCCGGACCCCGCATGAAGGGGCCGGACAACAGCGTCACCGACGGCGATTGGTCGCCGGGCCTGCTCAAGGCGCGGGTCTATGAACAGATCCTCTTAGACATCATCCTGGCCGACTTTGCGCCCATGAGCGTGCTCGACGAGCGGGCTCTGGCGGCGCGCTATGCGGCGGGGGTGGCCGGGGTCCGGGAAGCCTTGGGGCGGCTAGCGTTGGAGGGGCTGGTAGTGCGCCGCCCCCGCGTCGGCACAGTCGTGGCGCCGCTGGATATCCGCGAGATCGAACAGGCGTTCGAGGTGCGTCACCTTCTGGAGGCCCGCTGTGCGGCGCTGGCCGCGCGCAACGCCACGGCGGAGGATATCGCAGCCATCGGCGCGGCTTTCGATGGGGCGGAGGGAGCGATCGCAGCGTCAGATTTTCGTGCCATGCTGTCGATGGACCGAGCCTTCCACAAGGCGGTGGCCAGTGCGACGCACAATCCGACCCTAGCCCGCTTCATCGTCTCCTTGCAGAACATCGCCACCCGCTTCTGGATCTGGGCGATGGAGAAACAGTCCCCCGAAGCGCAGCTTGAAGACGTACGCCTGCACCGCTCGCTCGCCGCCGCCATCGCCGCCAGAGACCCCCTCGCCGCCGAAGCCGCGGCCGCCAAGCTGGTGGGCGAAGCGCCTAGCGCAGCGAGCCGCTGATCCGTGGAGCCCACACAGGCCCCCCTCCAAGCGCTTTTGCAGTTCCGCAAAGGCTCCATGGCGCGGGTGGGGCCCGAACGCATCCGGCTGCTCGCCGCCGTCCAGACCCACGGCTCCATCACCGCCGCCGCCAAGGAGGTGGGGCTCAGCTACAAGGGCGCTTGGGATGCGGCGCAGGCGCTGAACAATCTGTTCGAGCGGCCGCTGATCGCGGCGCAAGCGGGGGGCAAGGCGGGCGGAAAGGCGGCCGTCACAGACGCTGGGGTCGCGGTGCTGCGCGCCTACGCCCAGGTCGAAGCGGGACTGGCGGCTGCGACGGAGCAGCTTGAAAAAGCGCTGGCAGGCGTCGATGTCGATCTCAATCCCCTGATCTGGAGCCTTGGCATGAAGACCAGCGCGCGCAACGCCCTTCGCGGGGTGGTCGAAAGCATTGCGGACGGCGCGGTGAATGCCGAGGTGACACTCAGGATCACGGACGATCTTCGTATTGTCGCCATCATCACGCGCGAGAGCGTGACCGATCTCGGCCTAAAGACCGGCAGCGAGGCGATAGCGCTTATCAAGTCGAGCTTCGTGATCCTGGCTGCGGGCGAGGAGCCCCTGCGCACCTCCGCCCGCAACCGGCTGGTCGGAACGGTGATCCGCCACGAGACGGGCGCGGTGAACGACGAGGTGGTGCTGGACCTCGGTGCCGGAAAAACCATCACCGCCACGATCACCCGCGAAAGCGCAGAGGCCTTGGGACTGAAGATCGGCGAACGGGCGCAGGCGTTAGTAAAGGCCTCGCACGTGATCCTGGCGGTGGATTGAGCCCTAGCCGAGCCCGGCCCGGAGCGCCTCCAAAGCCAGCTTTCGTATAGCTTCCTCCGTCATCCCCGCCAACGCCGCGTCATCCGCCTCACCCACCCGCACATCGCGCTCCGCCTTCACGATGCGTCCCGCCTGCATCTCCAGCAGATGATCGGCCAGCCGCCGCACCTCGCTCATGTCGTGGGTTACGTAGAGCGCCGGAATGGCCAGCGCCCGGTGCAGGCGCTCCAAATAGGGCATGATCTCCGCCTTGCTCTCTATGTCGAGGCTGGAGAGGGGCTCGTCCATCAGGAGAAGCCGGGGCTGCGACAACAGCGCTCGTCCCAGCGAGACCCGCTGGCGCTCGCCGCCTGAAAGGTTCCTGGGCGAGCGGGCGAGCAGTGTCTCCAACCCCAGAAGCTCCACCACCTCGTCCAGCTTGATGGTGGGGGGTTCAGCCGCGCGGCGCTGGCCGTAAGTGAGGTTCCGCATCACCGACAAGTGCGACAGGAGGCTGGCGTCCTGGAATACCACCCCGACGGCGCGGCGATGCGTCGGCACGAAGGCGCTCATATTCTGCCAGATCTGGCCCGCGACGGTAAGGCGCCCTGGTAATCGCGTTAGCCCGGCGATGCAGCGCAGGAGCGTGGTCTTGCCAGAGCCCGACGGCCCGGTCAGCGCCGTGATCCCGCGCGGCGCCAAGGTGAAGCTCGCATCGAGGCAAAAGGCGCCGAGCCTGCCCGCGAACTGGCCTTCGACGCATATCGCTCCCGTCATATACCGATCCGGCTAGCGCGGCGGTCGATCAGCAGCATGGCCAGCACCACCACGAAGGCGAACACCAGAAGGCCCAGCGCCAGCCGGTGCGCCTCGACGAAGTTGAGCTGTTCCACCAGTTGATAGATACGGATCGACAGCACCTCAGTCTTGCCGGGCACCCCGCCGCCGATCATCAGAACCACCCCGAACTCTCCCACCGTGTGCGCGAACACCAGGACCGCGGCGGCGACAAACCCTCGCCTCGCCAAGGGCAGCGCCACCGTGACGAACGCGTCGATAGGCGCGGCGCGTAGCGTCGCCGCCACCTCCATCGGCCTGTCGCCCATGGCCTCGAACGCTCCCCGCAACGGCTGGACCGCGAACGGCAGGGAATAGATCACTGAGCCAATGACGAGGCCCGTGAAGGTGAAGGCCAGGGTGCGCACTCCGAACGGATGCAGCAATGCGATCAGCGGACTCTGCGGCGCCAGCGCGATCAGGAGATAAAAACCCAGCACCGTCGGCGGCAGGACGATGGGCAGGGCGGCGACGGCGGCGATGATCTCCTTCCACCAGCGGGGACTGCGCGCCAGCCACCACGCCAGCGGCGTGGCCAGAACCAGCAGAATGGCGGTGGTGGTGGCCGCCAGCCGGATCGTGGTCCAGATCACCTCTTCCAACTAGCGGGTCTCGTAGCCGTAGCGTTTGATCACTGTGATCGCCGCCGGGGTTTTCAGGAAGCTCAGAAAGGCCCGCGCCGCCGGGTTCTTGTCGCCAGCATAGAGCAGGATCGCCTGTTGATCGATGGGAGCGTGATCGCTGGCGGGCACGATCCAGCGCGAGCCGCCGGGCTCATTGATGATCTGAGATTGGGCCACGAACCCCAGTTCCGCCGCGCCGGTGGAGACGAACTGATAAGCTTGTGTGATCGAGGAACCTTGCACAATCTTCGGCTTCAGTCGGTCGTAGAGGCCAAGCTTGCGCATCGTCTGGATAGCGGCGGTCCCATAAGGCGCGGAGGCCGGATCGGCGATGGAGAGCTTCTGGAACGAGTTCCCCGCGAGCACCGTCCCGGCCCCATCCACAAGTCCTGGCGTTTTCGAGAACAGCACCAGCCGCCCGACAGCGTAGGTGAATCGCGTGCCCGGCACAGCGAGGCCATCCTGCTCGGCCTTCTTCGGCCTGTCTCTGTCTGCCGAGAGGAACACCTCGAACGGCGCTCCCCGACTGATCTGGGTATAGAACTGGCCGGACGAGCCGAAGCTCAGCACCGCCGTATGGCCCGTCGCGACCCTGAAGGCGACCGCGATCTCCCTGGCGGGTTCGGTGAAGTTGGCGGCCACGGCCACTTGCACCTCAGCGGCCAAGACGGGCACCGCGGACAGGGTAAAGGCGGCGGCGAATGCCCCGAGGACGACCCTGAGTAAACGATTGAGGATCTTGGGTTTTTCCTGCGCGCGCATCAGAAGGCGAACTGCGAGCGGAACGAGATGGCCTGATAGTGCTGGCCGATCTGTGCGCCGACGGGGGTGGCGTAGGCGACAGCGGACGGAGAAAGCCGGTCGATCTCGACGTCCTGATAGTCGAGCATGAAGCGGATCAGGGAGTTGGGATACCAGTTGATTCCGGCGCCGAAAATCTTCTGCTCGCCGCCGCGCACCGCGTCCAGCGCGGGCGCAGTGCCGGGCGCGCCTGCGTGATAGTTCAGATCGAGGTCGGAATAGCGCGCCGCGATCTCGAACGCGCCCCAGGTTCCGTCCTTCAGGCTGAACGGGTGATCCACGGGCGGGGCGTCAAAGGCGAACGATTGGGTGTTGTAGCGCTTGCGCTCGCCGGTGATGATCCAGCTTCCTTCCACGTAGTAGCCATTGAAGTTAGCAGTGGAGAGGCCCGCCGTGCGGCGCTCGACCTCAATGTGCTCGACCTCGGCCTGCACGAACAGGTTCTGCTTCTGCGCGGCGAACTCAAGCCCACGGGTGGAGGCGTGGCGAGCGTCGAGCGCGCCGGTGTCGATCAGCCGGGTTCCATCGACCCGAAGTTCAGGCCGTTCCCGAAGTTGAATGGTGTAGCGCGAGGTCAGGGCGGCGTCGGGACCGCCTGTGTCCGCGATCCGGTCCACATAGCTGCCGTGCGCGCCGACATGGACGAGCCAGTCGTCCCCGACAAACGGGAGGTAGGCGACGCGCCCCGTGAACCCGAGTTGCTCATCGAACGGCTGCGCCGTGGCTGACCCTGTCGAGTTGATCGAGGAAATGATCTGGCCCGTGACCGCCGCCGCCGCGAACCAGCGTTCTCCGCTGGCCGCCACCTGCGCGGCCGTGCGCGAGTCTCCGGCTGCCAGACCTCGCGCCACATCCGAGACCGCCGAGCGTTCGAGCAACAGGAGGCCGTTGGTCGAACCCTGGTCTTCCAGACCCGAGGACGCCTGGAAAGCGCCGATGCGGAAGCGGAAGGGCTTCATGGCCGAATACTGGACCCAGCCTTCGTAGAGCCGCCCGGCGTCCTCCGCCCCCGCGCCGCCAAGCTCGATGATGAAATTGTAGTCCCAGTCGCCGAACGCCTTGCCGTCGACCCCCAGCCGGGCGCGGCGGAAGTTGGTGCCTGCGTTAAGATCGCGAGCGCGGGCGGTGTCCGCTGCAGCCGCGCCGCGCCGAAGATCCACGATGATGGGGCCGGGCGTGTGCTGCGAATAATCTGCGGCGTCGAAATGCAGGGTGGTGTGCAGATTGGCGCTGAAGCGTCCGTCGGCGCTGGTGATGGAAGGCTTGCCGGCGACAATACTAGCGCTCCCCGTTGCGGAAGGCGCGGGAGCCGGAGCGGGCGAGGCGGCGACCTGAACGGGAGCGGCGGCGGGAGGCGGCGGGGCGGCAGTATATTGCGCGCGCGGCGGGTTGGCGGCGACGCGGGCTTGCAAGGCGTCGACCTTGGCGGCGAGCGCATTCACCGTCTGTGTTAGGGCTTCGATCTGCGCGTCGCGGGGATCGGGTGAGGAAACCCGTTTGTGCTTTGCATGAACGGGAGTCGACATGGCCACGCCAGCCCCGGCGACTCCCAGACCAACGGCCAGAACCAGCGCGCGCGTGATCGCGGACGGTATGGATTTCACGATTGCTCCCCAGCTTTCAAACACACCTCAGCATATCGTTATGAAAATACACTGCACAACGCTTTCTGTTACATCACATTTGACCGACAGACGGCAAGACGAGCTGGGGTGTTGCCGGCGGGGTCGCGATCAGGATATTTCGCGGGCCTTGCATAAACCCGCCCGGCGCTCCGAAGGGAAGACACAGGAACCCGGCTGTGATAGAGAGCCCTCGCTTCGGCGCACCTGTGAACGCCGCTTCTGATCTTTCTGGAGCGAATCACGGTCTGGGGCGCTTTTCACCGGCGCGCGGATTTCCTATCTAAGCGCCGTCCAGCCGGAGGTCTCCTCCGGCTCCACCGACAACTGGATACTCATGCAACAACCCAAAGACTCCGGCTTTGCTGACCGGCTGACCACCGCCGCCGAGGCCAAGAAGGCCCTGCTGGCGAAGATGAAGCCCAAGCCCACGGTGATCGACCCCGATCTGGTCGATCGTAACAAGCGCCGGGAAGAAGAGCTTCATGCCGTGCGCGAACAGCGCACCGCCGAGAAGGAAGCCGCGCGCATCGCCAAAGCCGCCGCAGCCGAAGCCGCGCGCCTCGAATATATCGCTTCCGGCCAAGCCGCCATCGAGGCCAAGAAGAACGAGCGCAAGGAGCGCAAGGCAAACCAGAAGATGGATGCCCAGAGCCGCAGAGCCTCGCGCCTGGAAGCCTATGGCAAGCTGAAGCCCTCGTCGTCAGACGCGGACGTCGCGGCGGAATAAGCGGTCCTGATTCTCCCCGGTCTCACCGGGGAGCAACTGACGCCCTATTTCACCGTCTTTAGATAGGCGATCAGATTGGCCCGGTCGGTTGGCGCGGACACCGCGGTGTACATCTTGCCCTCCGGCGCGAATTTGATCGGCGAGGTCAGGAAGGCGTCGAGACTGGCTTCGGTCCACGCCCCGCCCTTGGCCTTCAGGGCGGGGGAATAGGCGAAGTCGGTTAGGCTGGCGATCTTGCGCCCTACCACCCCTTTCAGAAGCGGCCCCGACCCGGCGCTGGCTTTAGCGCCCACCTGATGGCAACCACCACAGCGCACAGGGAACGCCGCCTTGCCCGCCGCCGCGTCCGGGGCGGCAGTCGCCGAAACACCGGTGAAGGCCAGGGCCAGGCCGGCCAGGGTCACAGACACAAAACGCATTGTAGGGCTCCTCAAGCGGTGAGTTAGTGCTGGCGAGCCTAGCAGTATGCAGTATGATTTGAACAGTGTTCAGAGACGCACCGGGGAAGACGCGATGACCACCACGCTCGACATCAACGGCAAGTCCATCGCGGTCGCGGCCGACCCGGATACGCCCCTTCTGTGGGTATTGCGCGACGAGTTTCACATGACGGGCACGAAGTATGGCTGCGGCATCGCGGCCTGCGGGGCGTGCACCGTGCACGCCAACGGACAGCCGATCCGCTCGTGCCAGGCGCCGATCTCCAGCCTCGGCGGGGTCAAAATCACCACCATCGAAGGCTTGAACGGAACCCACCCGATCCAGGCGGCGTGGGTCAGGCATGACGTGCCGCAATGCGGCTACTGTCAGTCCGGCCAGATCATGTCGGCTGTGGCTCTGGTGACCTCCAAGCCGAACCCGAGCGACGATGACATCGACACGGCGATGAGCGGCAACATCTGTCGCTGCGGCGCCTATCCGCGCATCCGCGCCGCCATCAAGGACGCCGCGGGCCTCGCTCCCGTCGCCGTCAAAGCCTGATCGGGGACAGAGCCATGAACGCGATCCTCAACAAACTCATCTCCCAAAAGAGCCGCCTGGCCGCCACTCGCCGCGACGTGGTGATCGGCTCGGCTGTCGTGGGCGGCTCACTCCTGGTCGGCGCCTGCTCGATGACCGACATGATGGCTCTGGGAACGCCCAAGACCGACTTCGGCGTCTTTGGTCCCTTCGTCAGGATCGCACCGGACGGGGTGGTGACGGTGGTCTCCAAACATATCGAGTTCGGCCAGGGGTCGGCAACCGGCATGGCCGCTATCGTCGCCGAAGAGATGGACGCGGATTGGGACAAGGTGGAAATCGCCTTGGCCCCCGGCAATACCAAGGTCTTCGCCAACACCCTGATGGGCGTTCAGGGCACGGGCGGCTCCACCGCCATCAACGAAGCCTGGGACCAGATGCGCAAGGCGGGCGCCGCCGCGCGAGAGATGTTCGTGCAAGGCGCTGCCTCCACCTGGAACGTCCCGGCTGGCGAGATCACCGTCGCTAACGGCGTGGTCAACCACGCCAAATCCGGCAAGGCGGCGAGCTTTGCGGAACTCCTGTCCGCAGCAGGCAAACAAGCTGCGCCCACCGCGCCCGTGCTAAAGGACCCCAAAAGCTTCACCCTGATCGGCACGGCGCGGATCGCCCGCAAGGACAGCCACGCCAAGTCCACCGGCGGCACGCTCTACACCCAGGATGTCTACGAGCCGGGGATGCTGACGGCGGTTGTGGCCCACTCCCCCCGCTTCGGCGGGAAGCTGAAAAGCTTCGACGGAACGGCGGCCAAGAAAGTACCGGGCGTGGTGGACGTGTTCCAGATTCCCACAGGCGTCGCCGTGGTCGCCACCGGCGTCTACGCGGCGCGCAAGGGCCGGGACGCCCTGAAGCTGGAGTGGGACGACTCCAAGGCCGAGATGCGTTCATCCGAAAAGATGCTTGCCGACTACAAGACGCTGGCGTCTGGCGGCGAGAAGAAAGACTGGGTAGCGTTCGACAGCCACGGCGATGCGACAAACGCCTTTTCCGGTGAGGGCGTCCACGCCTTCACCTACGACTTCCCCTATCTGGCTCACGCGACGATGGAGCCGATGAACTGCGTCGCGCGGGTGGATGGAAACAAGACGAAGCTGAAGTTCGCCTCGCAGATTCCGACGCTCGACCAGGTGAACACCGCGCTTGTGGTCGGCAATCTACCAGGCGCGATAGAGATCGAGACCCTCTACGCGGGCGGCTCGTTCGGACGGCGCGGTGTTTATGACAGCGACTATGTGGTCGAAGCCGTCCACGTCGCCAAGCACGTGGGCAAGGGCGTGTCGGTGAAACTCATGTGGACCCGCGAGGACGACATGAGCGCGGGCAAATACCGTCCCATGGCCCACCACGACATCAAGGTGAAGTGCGGGCCGGACGGCTATCCCACCGCGTGGCGGCACCGGATCGTGGTCCAGTCCTTCATGAAGGGCACGCCCATGGCCGCCATGGGGGTCAAGAACGGGCTCGACGCCACGACGGTGGAAGGCGCGATGAACTCCCCCTACTTCAAGGCGATCCCGGTGGTGGACGCCCAGGTGGCGACACCGGTTTCGGCGGTCTCGACCCTGTGGTGGCGCTCGGTGGGCGCGACGCACACGGCCATGGCGATGGAGCACACCATCGACCAACTCGCCGCCGCCGCAAAGATTGACCCCGTGGAATACCGCCGCACCCTCTACACCCGCGCCAAGGCGGACAGACACCTCGCCGTGCTGAACCTCGCCGCCGAGAAGGCCGGATGGGGCAAGCCTTTGGCCGATGGCTGGGGGCGCGGGATCGCGGTGCACGAGAGCTTCGGTTCGGTGGTCGCCAATGTGGCTGAGGCCAAGATGGTCGATGGTCAGCCAAAGGTGCGCCGGGCTGTGGTGGCGATCGACTGCGGCGTTGCGGTGGTTCCCGATCAGGTGGCGGCGCAGATGGAGGGCGGGCTCTGCTACGGCCTGTCGTCCGCGCTTTATGGTCAGGTGACGTTGAAGGACGGGGTGGTGCAGCAGCAGAACTTCGACACCTATCGCGTGCTGCGCATGAACGAGGCGCCCGCCATTGAGACCCACATCCTGCCCTCGGGCGCGCATCCGACCGGGGCAGGCGAGCCCGGCACGCCGGTAATCATCCCCGCGGTGGCCAACGCACTGATGGCTGCGGGCGGCGCCCCGACGACCAGTTTGCCCATGGTGAAGGCGTAGGGGATCAAGGGGAAGGACCCCCACCCCGACCCTCCCCCGTAAGAGGAGAGGGTGCTGCGCCCTGCCTTCAAAGCGCAAGGATTTCAGGGCGCCGCTCAGGCTCCTTCCCCCTTCTACGGGGGAAGGCCGGGATTGGGTGGGTCTCTCGGGTTGATCAAGCCCGAGTAAGATGGGTGGAAAGCGGAACGGGCTCATATGCTCAAGGAGACACCATGTCGTTGCGCATCACTGTACTCGCCACCATCGCCGTCGCTTTGTTAGGCGTCGGAACGGCGGGCGCAGTTGCGCCTTACCTTCCGCCCCCCGTCGAAGTGACTGGGGGATCAGTCTTCGGGACGATTCACATCGAAGATGACTACGGCGTCCAAAGCTACCGGGGGATCCCGTTCGCCCAACCGCCCGTAGGGTCGCTTCGCTGGCGACCACCGCAACCAGTTAAAGCGCTCGGCGATTTCGCTGGTCTTCATAACGGGCCAGCTTGCCCGCAACACATACCGCCCGTGTGGGGTCCTGATCCCCGCCAGAGCGAAGACTGTCTTTATTTGAATATTTGGGAACCGATTGACGCAAAGCCGTCCGCTCATCTGCCTGTAATGGTGTGGATCTACGGTGGAGGGTTTGTAATTGGCGATAGCGCTTCGAAAATCTATAATGGCTCTAATCTCGCGCGGAGTGGTGTAGTCGTTGTCAACTTCAACTACCGCTTGGGACGGCTGGGCTGGTTTGCGCATCCTGAACTGACCCGAGAAGGCGGCGACGCAGGAACCGGCGACTTCGGCCTGATGGATCAGATCGCAGCGTTGAAATGGGTGCGGGACAATATCACAGCGTTCGGGGGCGACCCGGCCAATGTCACCATCTTCGGCGAGTCGGCGGGCGCGATGTCGGTGAACCTTTTGATGGTCGCGCCGTCTGCGCGGGGCCTGTTCGCCAAGGCGATCACTGAATCCGGTCTGGGACGGATCGCCGCCAAGCCGCTCGCCGCCGCCGAAGCGCAGGGCATCGCCTTCGCCAAATCCGCGGGCGCCGAGGACCTCGACGCGCTGCGCAAACTGCCCGTGGCCACGATCCTGGCGGGCGGCGCGGCCAGCGTGGAGAGCGGGGAAAACCCCGGTCCGATCCTTGACGGCAAGCTCATCCCCGAAAACATTGACCGTGCCTTCGCAGAAGGAAAGCAGGCGCCGGTCCCGTGGATGGTCGGCTCCAACGACTACGAGGCCAGCCTCTTTCCCGGGATGCTGTCAGACCCGGACAAGGTGATGACCAATGTGCCCGCCGCTGCGCGACCGTTGATGTCCGCTCTATTCGACCCGGACAAGACGGGCGACAGACGCACAGTCGCCGCCGGGATGCTGACCGATAGCGTCTTCACCGAGCCAGCGCGCTTTCTGGCGTCGCAGCACGCGAAGCTCGGCCAGCCCGTTTACCGCTACTTCTTCGCCTATGTGCCGGAAACCCAACGGGCGACGCTACCGGGCGCCGGGCACGGTTCGGAAATCCAGTTCGTGTTCGGCACACTCGGAACCTACTATGCCGCAAAGGGCGGGTACAGCGACTTCGACCGGCGTGTCTCCGCCGACATGGGCCGCTACTGGACCAACTTCGCCAAGACCGGAAACCCAAACAGTCCGGAGGCTGGCGGGGTCGAATGGCCCCGGGATACCGGCGATCAGGCGCTGGTGATCGACAAGAACGGCGAACACGCCGCGCCGTCGCTTCGCAAGGCCCGGCTTGACATCATGGCGGCGCGCGCGAAGCCGTAGGGCTGGAGCTGAGTCGCGCTTGCTAATCTTTTTGTCTAGCTATATTTACATATAGACCAAACTACTTTACATTCCAAGCCACCCCATCTCCTTATGAGTGGCGGAGGTGTTGGTGCGCTCCAACGACACTAGAAAGCACTTTACATTTCAAAGTTAATGACCTAAACTGAGCCATCGGATTTGAAAGAGGGTGATGCAATGACCAGGACCTTGAAGGCTTTTTTGATCGCCGCGGCGCTGACGGCGACGGGCGCGAGCGTGTGCGCCCTGACGGCAGAGCAACCAGCGGCGGCGCAGGCCGCTGTTGCTGCGCCCTCGCTCAAGCTGTTTCCAGACTCGAAAATGATCCAGGGCGACCGGATCAGCGTCGAGGTGGTGGGAACTGGCCCAGACCTGATCTTCGTGCCCGGTCTCGCCTCGTCCCGCGAAACCTGGAAGCGCACGGCGGAGCGCCTGCGTGGGCATTACCGGCTGCATCTGGTGCAGGTGAATGGCTTCGCAGGCGCGCCCTCCGGCGCCAACGCCGAGGGGGCCGTCTTTGTGCCCACCGCAGAGGCCATCGACGCCTACATCGTGCAGGCGAAACTCGCGCCCGTCACCTACATCGGGCATTCGCTCGGCGGCACCATGGGACTTTATCTGGCCGAGCATCATCCCGAGCATCTGAAGAAGGTGATGCTCGTCGACTCCCTGCCATTCTTCGGCGTGATCTTCGCGGGTCCGCAGGCGACCTCCGAGAGCGTCAAGCCGATGGCTGAGGGGATGCGCGCGCAGATGATCGCCTCCACGCCGGAGCAGTATGAAGCCAACAGCGCCCGCACGGTAGGCTCGATGGTGAAGAACCCCGAGGGGCTGAAAACGGTCATCGCCTGGGGCAAGGTTTCCAACCACAAGGTCGTCGCCAACGCCATGGCCGAGGACCTGATGCTGGACCTGCGCCCCGGCCTCGCCACGACCCAGACCCCGATCACCCTGCTCTATCCGTTCGATCCGTCGCTGGGCGCGCCGGGCGCTATGATCGACGGAACCTACACCAGCCAGTACGCGCCCGTGCCGCACAAGACCCTGGTCCGCATCGACGACAGCCGCCACTTCATCATGCTGGACCAACCCGCCAAGTTCGACACGGCGCTGGATGCGTTCCTGGCGAGCTAGGGCAGAGCCGCCCCCTCCTCGCGGCGGGCGGTTGTGCCCTTAACGACGCTCCCAAGGCCGCAGAAGGTTGAGACTCGAACGGTGCGGCTATTCAATGATGCTGCGCATTGCTCGTGCCAGTGATTCAGATTTCGCAACTGGCACAAAGATGAAGTTATTTATGTATCGACCGTTCTTTCCCGTTGAAATAATATTACTAGAGTCTTGATCGGTTTCTGCATTAAATTTCTCTATATCACACAGATTTCTTCCATCCAAATAGTACCCAGCGTAGCCTATATTTCTCAGATTTTCAGGAAGGCGACGTGTGGAGCCAGGATTGTGCCTCTCTTCAATCTCAATAAGCAAGTTAACATTGATGCCAGGGTTTTTTTTGCCCCTAGCAGAACACTTTCCTCATGACCCTCTACGTCGATTTTTATGAACCCAACATTGCTAAATTCAAAGCTATCTAGCGTGCGGACTTCTACAGTTGTGGAAACGATAGGAATCGTTGAATCGTTTTGCTCTAACTCATTTGAGACGGCCATTGTGGCCCAAGAATAGTTTTCCCGCGGATAGCGGATGGTGGCTTCACCAGCGCTGTCGGACAGGGCTATTTGATAAAGATCAACTGAACCCCCGTATATACGACGAAGCCAAGCTATCATCGGTGGGAGTGGCTCAAAGCCCGCAACCTGTTGTGAGAATTTCGAGATATGATGGATGTAAAGGCCACGGTTTGCACCCACATCAATTGCAAGCATATCGCGAGGAACAAGGGCTGATAGTAGACTGATTTCAGACTCATGGTTGTGGCGATGAATGTAGCGCTTATTCATCGCATGAGGAGCGACACGAAATGCTAATTCGCGAGCGATAGATTTTGGAGTCATAATATTGGCATCCCGCTAAATTCGCCCGCAAACGCTTGTGAACCGCTGATTCATATTCGCAAGCCTATGAGAGGTCCAAGCAATCTGGAGTCAAGCTCGGCATTTTTGGTAGTGTTTTGTTCGCTTTAGGCGATGGACGCCGGTACCGTTCCAAGCATGGCCTGGGTTAACGGTCCTTTCTTTTCCGCCCTGAAAGTGAACCTCCTAGCCAGTGGAACTGTGGGGCGTTGGTTGAAAGCCAGGGCGTCAGCAGGCGCTCCGGAACCGCTACCCTACCCCGCCGCCTCGGCCACGGCGACTAGCTTCTCCGCCTGGGCGAGGTGAAGCCGCTCGGCCATCCTGCCCTCCACCCGGATGGCGCCCTTGGCTGCGTTTTGGGGGAGGGCGTAGGCGGCGATGACGGCGCGGGCGAAGGCCACCTCGTCCGCTGACGGGGTGAACACCCGGTTGCAGGGCTCCACCTGCGAGGGGTGGATCAGGGTCTTGCCGTCAAAGCCGAACGCCAGCCCCTGCGCGCACTGCGCTTCGAACCCCGCCGCATCGTCGATTCCGTTGAACACGCCGTCGAGGATCACGAGCCCGTTTGCGCGCGCCGCCGCTACCGATAATCCCAGCGCTGCATAGAAGGGCTCGCGCCCCGGCGTCAGGCGCGCACCCATCTCCTTGGCCAGATCATTGGTCCCCATGACGAGGCATTCCAACCGTGAGGTTTTCGCCGCCCCGGCGATGCTGTCGAGATGGAACAGGCACCGGCAGGTCTCGATCATGGCCCAGAGCCGGGTCTTGTCCGGCGCGCGGCTGATACGCCCGTCATAGCGGGCCACCTCCGCGCTATCGTTCACCTTGGGCACGAGGATGGCGTCCGGCCCCGCCTCCACCGCCGCCTTCAGGTCGTCCTCGCCCCAGGGGGTGTCCAGAGCATTGACCCGGATCACCACCTCGCGTCGCCCGAAGCCGCCCGCCTTGACCGCCTCAACAGCCTGCGCCCGGGCCATCTCCTTGGCGTCCGGGGCGACCGCGTCTTCGAGGTCGAGGATCACCCCGTCGCAGGCCAGCGTGCGCGCCTTATCGATTGCCTTGGCGTTCGAGGCGGGCATATAGAGCAGGCTGCGGCGGGGGCGAATCACGGGCTCACTCATGAAGTCCTCAACTCAGTTGATAGGTGCGTTCGAGGTCGTAACGCGAGCCGTCCCCAGACAGCCAGCTTGAATAGAGGTTGAACTGGCGAACGCGCCAGACCGGCGACTTGATCAGGTTGTTTTCAACTACCCATTCGCCCGTCCTTTCCGCCGTCGCAGCCCGGATGTAAGCCAGAGTGACGTGAGGCCGATACGTGCGTGCCTCACCCTTCAACCCGACCCTGCGCGCGGCGGCTTCGCACTTGCCGGCGAGCCGGCCAAGAGGCTCGCTCTGGGCGACCCCGGCCCAGACCGCCAGCATATGTTCGTTGTCGCCGAACGCGCCTGCGCCTTCCAGATTGAGATCGAACGACTTCATCGCGATGGCCTCGAGCGCGCTGTCGAGATCGGCCGCTTGGGTGCGCTGCATCTCGCCGAAGAACCGCAGGGTGATGTGGAGCGCCTCCAGCGGCCGCCACGCTGCGCCCGGCAGACCGCGCTGGCGACGGATCAGTCCCTCTGCAATCTCAGGCGGCAGGTCCACAGCGGCGAACAGGCGGATCATGCCTCTGTTTGATCTAACGAAGGCCCAAGCTCAAGCGGGACAAGGCTAAGCCAAGTCGCTAAACCCCTTCCCATGGCGCAGATCGCTATCCTGTCGAGCTTTGTCGCGACGAGCCGCGTGGGCGGGTTCGCCCAGGCGCTGGCGTTCGCCGCGCTGGGGCACGAGGCGAGCGTGATCCCAACGGTGCTGTTTGGCCGTCACCCCGGCCTTGGCGCGCCGGGCGGAGGAGCGGTGGGACCAGAAACCTTCGAGCGGGTGCTGCACGGCGCCGAGGCTAACCGGGGTTTGTCTCGCGCCGCGATGATCCTGACCGGCTATTTCGCCCTCCCAGAACAGGTGCAGATGGCGGCGGACGCCATCGACCGCACCAAGCTGAATCCCAATCCGCCCTTCGTTCTGGTGGACCCGATTCTGGGCGACGAGGCATCAGGCCTCTACGTAAAGCCCGAGGTGGAAGCCGCCATTCGCGAGCACCTGATCCGCCGCGCCGATCTTCTGGCGCCGAACCTGTGGGAGTTGTCCCGCATCACGGGACGCATGATCACGACGGCGGAAGAGGCGGCGGAGGCGGCGCGGTCGCTGCAAACTCCGGTGCTGGTTTCGTCGGTTCCGGCTGGGGCGGACCAGATCGGCGTGCTCTACGTTGGGCCGACCCAAACGTGGCTGGCGGCGCACGCCCTGGCGTTCGAGGCGCCCAGGGGGACCGGCGACCTGCTCGCCGCCATGTTTGCCGCCGCCGTCCTGGAAGACCTGCCGCCCGAAACGGCGCTGATGCGGTCTGCGGGCGGGGTGGCGGACGCAGTGGAAGCCGCGCTGGCTCAGGGCCTATCCGACCTTCCCATCGCCGCCATCGGTTCGGGCTTTCGTATGCCGAAGAGCCGCGTCGTTCTTACCACTTTTGCCTGAGTATACCCATGATCTCACCGCCCCGTTTCGCAGCCCTGCAGCGCCAGTTCGACCAGCATTTCGCAGACGGCGAGGAACTCGGCGCCCGTTTCACCGTGGTGGAGCAGGGCGAGGTTGTCTGCGACCTCTGGGGCGGCTTCGCCGACCGGGAGAAGACGCGCCCGTTCGACGAGCGCACCCTGACCCCCGTCTTCTCCACCACCAAGGTCATCGCCGCTATCCTGATCGCGCGCTTGGTGGACGCGGGACAACTTCGCTACGACCAGCCGGTCGCCGAGGTCTGGCCGGAGTTCGCGGCGAACGGCAAGGCGGCCATCACGGTTGAACAGGTGATATCGCATCAGGCGGGCCTGCCAGGGTTTCTCGAGCCCATGGATCCGGCCGAATGGTTCGACTGGGACGCCATCTGCGCGCGCCTCGCCGCCATGGCCCCCATGTGGCCGCCGGGGACAGCCTCGGGCTATCACGCCATCACCTTCGGCTACCTCGCCGGAGAGATTTTCCGGCGGGTGGACGGGCGGACGATGGGCCGGGCGCTGGCGGAGGACATCGCCGGGCCGCTCTGTCTCGACCTCTTCATCGGCCTGCCGGACGCCGAGTTCGCACGGACCGCCTCACTCGAGAAACCGAAAGGGGTCGCCAAGTTCGGCAAGATCACCGATCCCATCCGTGCTGCCTTCCTGACCAAATGGGCCGCTCCTGGAGGGCGGGGAACAGCGGAATGGCGGCGCGCGGAAATCCCCTCCGCCAACGGACACGCCACCGCGAAATCCCTGGCGGTACTGATGGGGGCGCTGGCGACCACGGGAAAGCTCGGTGAACGAACGATCCTGTCGCCAGCCGCGATCAAGACCCTGTCGCGCGAGCGAATTCACGGCGACGATTTGGTGCTGCCTTACTGGATAAGCTGGGGCGCCGGGGTGATGCGCAACGAAGGGCGAGAAATCTACGGGCCCAGTCCGATGAGTTTCGGTCATTCGGGATGGGGCGGAAGCTGCGCCTTCGCCGACCCCGAGCGCGGGGTCGCAATGGCCTATGTGATGAACAAGCAGCAGGCCGACCTGATCGGCGACAGTCGCTCCAAACGCCTGATCCGCGCCGCTTACGAAGGGCTTTAGACCCCCGCCTCCATCACCTCGGGCGCCGGTCTCCGGGTGCGCGTCCAGGCGCCGAATGCGAAAACCGCAACCCCTGCCCAGATGAACACGAACGACAGTATGCGGGCCGGAGTGAGCAATTCACCTGCAAGGACTCCGACGCCGAACTGCAGCGTGGGGGCAATGAACTGGAGGAAGCCAACCAGGGTCAAAGGCAGTCGCCGCGCGGCGAAGGCGAACAGGGCCAAAGGGACTACGGTGGCGGGGCCGCAGGCGATCAGGAGCAGCGTCGGCGTTGTGTGTTTTCCGAACACACCCTGCCCCGCGTGGGTGAGAAAGGCGGCGTAGGCGATGGCGGGAATGACTAGGAGTAGGCACTCGACCAGTAGCCCTGTCTGGGCCGACACCGCCGCCTGTTTTCGCACCACCCCGTAGCCGCAAAAGCTGAACGCCAGCACCAGCGACACCCAGGGAACCTCGCCCAGCGCTAGCCCCTGGATCAAAACGCCGACCGCCGCGAGGGCCATGGCGATGATCCCAAACCGATCCATCCGTTCCCGGAAGAACGCCGCGCCCACCACCATATTGAGCAGCGGGTTGAGGTAGTAGCCAAGACTGGCCGACAGGGTGTGGCCGTTATCCACCGCCCAGACATAGACGGTCCAGTTGACGGCGATCAGCACAGCCGACAGGGCCAGCGCGGCGATGATGCGCGGTGTGGCGAGGAGCGCCTTCAGCCCTGCGCCCCGATCGGCGGCGAACACCAGAACGAGGGCCAAAGGAACCGACCAGATGGTGCGCCAGGCGACGATCTCGAACACTGTAGCGCCGGATCGCTCCGCCGCGTTGAACAACAGCGGCAGGAACCCCCATAGAGTGTAGCAGATGATTCCAGCCGTCAGAGCTTTGCGATCAGCGGGCGGGGCCAGGGTGTTAGGCATGCGGCGCACTTAAGCTGCGCCGCCCCGGTTCGCCACCCGGAGCGTGCGCAGGATTTCTGGAGGAAGGTTCAGCTATACCGACAGTTACGCGAGTTGCTTCTCGAGCAACCCCCGCTCCACCAGCAATTGTGCGATCTGCACCGCGTTCAGCGCCGCGCCCTTGCGCAGGTTGTCGGACACCACCCACAGGTTCAGCCCATGCTCAACGGTCGGGTCGTTCCTGATGCGCGAGACATAGACGGCAAACTCGCCCTGGGCTTCCTTGGGCGTCATGTAGCCGGTGTCGTCGCGCTTATCGATCACGATCACGCCCGGCGCCTCGCGCAGGATGTCGCGCGCCTCATCCTCGTCCATCGGCGTCTCAAACTCGATATTCACCGCTTCCGAGTGACCGACCATCACCGGCACGCGCACACAGGTGACAGTCAGCTTGATCGCGGGATCGAGCATCTTGTGCGTCTCGCGCCACATCTTTTCTTCTTCATCCGTATACCCATCATCGCCGAACTGACCGACGAATGGGATGACGTTGAAGGCGATCTGCTTGGGGAATTTCTTCGGCTCGGTGGGACCGAACATGAAGACCGCCTTGGTCTGATTCCAAAGCTCGTCCATCCCCTCCTTGCCCGCTCCGGACACGGACTGATAGGTCGAGACCACCACCCGCTTGATCCGCGCCACGTCGTGCAGCGGCTTCAACGCCACCACAAGCTGGGCGGTGGAGCAGTTGGGGTTGGCGATGATGTTCTTCTTGCGGAAACCGTCGGCGGCCTCGGGGTTCACTTCTGGCACGATCAGCGGCACGTCGGGGTCCATGCGCCAAGCCGACGAATTGTCGATCACCACCGGGCCCATCTTGCCGATCTTGGGCGACCACTCCTTGGAAAACTTGCCCGAGACGCTCATCAGAACGATATCGACCTTGGAGAAGTCGAAGGTCTCCACGTCTTTGCACTTCAGGATCTTGTCGCCGAACGACACGTCCCTGCCGACGGATTTGCGTGAGGCCACAGCGAAGATCTCATCCACGGGGAAATCGACTTCCTCGAGGATGTTCAGCATCTCGCGGCCCACGTTGCCCGTGGCACCCACGACGGCCACCCGGTACCCCATCGTCATCTCCTGAATGCTCGACATGAGCGGAGGCGGAGTTACGCCCCGGAAGGGGCGATTACAAGGCTGGAACGTGGCGCGCTATCACGGTCCGACTAGTCGTCCATTGGCCTCGCAACCCCGCCATGCCGATTCCAACGGAGGCTGTTCCCCCAGCAGAAGCCCAGCGACCTTGAGGCGAACAGCGTCGCCTACACCGGCGCTCAGAGGCGCCTCTTCAAGCCAGACCATCCCTGCCTTGAGATCGACAATGAACTTGATCGGTTGGAAGGCGCGGTTGACCACTACCTGGCCACATTGGATGTTTGGGTTGGTCGGGTCGATGCGGACGTTGGAGAGGTCCATCATCGTCCCGTCCCGCAGCTTGTGTGCAAGAGCCTCAGATGCCGTCAGGGGCTGTGGGGCGGCCTGAACCAGAGCCGCGACAAGGGCAATCATCAGCATCGGCGTTCCTTAAGTTGTAAGGTTTTGTCTTCGCCATTCTTCCGCACTTTGCCCCCAGACCACGCACTCATGGTCGATTGGGGGCGGCAGCATGGCGTTGCGCAGAACGCGCGAGCCGAGGCGGCGGGCTACGGCCATGGAGGGCTCATTCTTGGCGTCGATGCAGTGGATCACTTCGTCCCAGCCGAGCGCGCCGAACGCCCAGTCCATGGCGGCAGCAGCGGCCTCGGTGGCGTAGCCGTTGCCATGGGCGTTCCCCGCCAGCGCCCAACCCACCTCGGCGCCCGGCCAGCCGTCGGGCCTATGCGTTCCGACGCGGCCGACCAGCCGACCCGTCGTAGTCTCCCACACCAGAAAGAAGCCATAGCCGGTCATGGCCCACTGGCCCGCATTCTGGGTAAAGGTGCGCCACGCGACGGGCCGGACCTGGGCGCCGCCAATGAAGTCCATGGCGCGGGGATCGCCAACCAGACCGGCGAAGGCATCGAAATCCTCAGGTCGCGGGGGGCGCAGGGTCAGGCGCGAGGTGGTGAGGGTTGGGCCGAGGGTAGAGGTCAAGGGGAAATCCATTGAAGGAGCGAGCATCTTCGGGAATCGGCTGGTTTGATAAACAGCTTCTCCATTACCTCCATGGATGCCAAGATTGAGAGGCTTTGGAGCAACGGCATCTAGATTGACATAAGTAACTCAGTCACGCGCTGGTCTGAAAGCTTCCAACTGTCTGGCAATCGCTCGATGGAGCCGTTTCCCGCAGCCTTAGGACCGCGTGTGTAGTCCTCGTAAAGGATGGTGTCCCCTCGACCGCCAGAAGCTTCTCGAAGTCTCTCGGCAACCTCTCGTGGCGATGCTAAATATATGCGGGGCATATCTCCAAAAGAAACATTCTTAAAACTTACGAAGCACAAAATAGTGCGAGGTTTATGCCTTGAAAACCACGCGTCTGCTGCTCCGTGATAGTCTGGCTTAGTGTCCGGGCCGTTCAGCTTACGAAGCCTACCGAGCTCCGTCTGGCTTAGGCCCCAGCCTGTATCCCGACTGCCCTTCACTGAAACTTTCAGCGCCGCCGTCCCATTGTCGATCATCAAGTCGTATTCAGGCTGATTGGCTCCATATTGAACTGAAACGTCGAATCCTAAGCGAGCGAACTGAGCAGCGGCGATCGCTTCCGCCGCTGTCGCCACGTGCCAGCTATTCTTCACTTCGCTCCAGCCCGGTTCTTCACCAGATCGTCGACCACCGCCGGGTCCGCCAGCGTCGAGATGTCGCCCAGCGCGTCCAACTCGTTCTCCGCGATCTTTCTCAAAATACGCCGCATGATCTTCCCAGAGCGCGTTTTGGGGAGGCCCGGCGCCCACTGGATCACGTCTGGTGAGGCGAAGGGGCCGATGTCGTGGCGCACCTGTTTGACGAGGGCGGCTTTCAGGTCGTCGCTGGGCTCCACGCCCTGTTTCAGGGTGACGAAGGCGTAGAGGCCCTGGCCCTTGATGTCGTGGGGAAAGCCGACCACCGCCGCCTCGGCCACGTTCAGGTCGTTCACCAGGGCCGACTCCACCTCGGCGGTGCCGATCCGGTGGCCGGAGACGTTGATCACATCGTCCACCCGCCCGGTGATCCAGTAATAGCCTTCCTCGTCCCGGCGGCAGCCGTCGCCGGTGAAATACTTGCCGGGATAGGTCTTGAAATAGGTGTCGATGAACCGCTGGTGGTCGCCATAAACGCTGCGCATCTGGCCCGGCCAACTGTCGGTGAGGCAAAGGTTGCCGGAGGCCGCGCCCTCCAGCACCTTGCCGTCCGCGTCCACCAGTTCGCACTGAACCCCCGGCAGCGGCAGTGTGGCGGAGCCCGGCTTGGTGGCCACCCCGCCCGGAACCGGAGAAATCAGCGCCCCGCCAGTCTCGGTCTGCCACCAGGTGTCGACGATGGGACATCGCCCCTCCCCCACCACCCGGTGATACCAGAGCCAGGCTTCGGGATTGATCGGCTCACCGACCGTGCCGAGCAAGCGCAGAGACTTGCGGCTGGTGCGCATCACCGGCGCATCGCCCTCGCGCATCAGCGCGCGGATGGCGGTGGGGGCGGTGTAGAAGATTTCCACCTGGTGCTTGTCGATCACCTCCCAGCAGCGGGACGCACTGGGGTAGGTGGGCACCCCCTCGAACATCAGCGTCGTGGACCCGTTCGCCAGCGGGCCATAGACGATGTAGCTGTGCCCCGTCACCCAGCCCACGTCGGCGGTGCACCAGAAGACTGGCATTTTTCCATCGGGGCCGGGCCGGTAGTCGAACACCAGTTCGTGCGTGTAGGCGGCCCAAAACAGGTAGCCGCCGGTGGTGTGCAGCACCCCCTTGGGCTTTCCGGTGGAGCCGGAGGTGTAGAGGATAAAGAGCGGGTCTTCCGCTCCCATCGGCTCGGGCGGGCACTCAGGGCGGACCTTAGCGGCCTCATCCTCGTAGACGAAATCGCGCCCCGCCTGCATCGCAACCTTTGCCCCGGTTCGGGTCACCACGATCACGGCGCGGACGCCGGGGCAGGCCTTCAACGCCTCGTCAACGTTGGCTTTCAGTGGCACTTTTTTGCCGCCGCGCAGACCCTCATCGGCGGTGATCACCAGGTCGGAGCCGCAGTCCTGGATGCGTCCGGCGATGCTGTCGGGCGAGAACCCGCCGAAGATCACCGAATGGATCGCGCCGATGCGGGTGCAGGCCAGCATGGCGTAGGCGGCCTCAGGGATCATCGGCATATAGATCGTCACCCGATCACCCTTCTTGACCGCGTGCTTCTTCAGCACATTGGCCATGCGGCAGACCTGCTTATGCAGTTCGCGGTAGCTGATCCGGCGGGAGTCCTTCGGGTCGTCCCCTTCCCATATGATGGCGGTCTCGTCTCCGCGCTTTTCCAGGTGCCGGTCGATGCAGTTGACTGAGGTGTTCAGCACCCCGTCGCCGAACCAGCGCACACGGAAGTCCTCCACATCGAACGAGGTGTCCTTCACCTCGGTATAGGGTTTGATCCAGTCCAGCCGCTTGCCGGCCTCACCGAAGAAGGCCGCCGGGTCTGCCTTGGCCGCCTGGCTCATTTCGGCGTAGGCGTCGGCGCCCACCCCGCCTTTCGCCCACGCATCGGGGACGGGAAACACCTGCGGTTCGGACATCGGTTCTCTCCCGGGTTTTCTTGTGCGCGAGGTAAGCGAAGCGCCGCGGCGCGCGCAAGGCCCATGCGAATCCGTTTTCACAGTTTACGATACAGGCGTCCCCGTTTGCAGGCGCTCGAAGGGGGTGTATCGTCCGCCTCCGTACGAATTATCAGGGGCGATTCCATATGGCCATGACGCCGCAGGCCTGCCGCGCTGCTCGTGCCCTTCTGAATTGGTCGATGCGCGATCTGGCGGCGATTAGCGGCCTGTCGCTGGGCGCCGTCAACCGGCTGGAGGACGGGGAGACCCGACCCCGACGCTCCACGGCGGACAAGGCGCGGACGGCCTTCCTCGCCCACGGGGTGCAGATCGTCGATGAGCCCGCCTACACTGGGGCGGTCATGGTCTATGGCAAAGCGTAGCGTTACAGCGCGGTCCTGAAATAGGGCTGATCTCCGTTGAGGGTAGCGCGGCGCAGGGTTCGGCGTTCGGGGCGATAGTCGTTGACGGCGTAGTGTTGAGTGCAGCGATTGTCCCAGAAGGCCACCGCCCCTTCGCTCCATTTCCAGCGCACACAGAACTCGGGCTGCTGGATATGCCGATGCAGAAGATCGAGCAGAGCCCGGCTCTCCTCGCGCCGCAACCCCTTGATGCGTGATGTGAAGACCGAATTGACGAACAGGGCGGGCTCGCCGGTTTCGGGGTGGGTGCGCACAACCGGGTGGATCACCGGCGGATGGGCGACGCGGGCCTGCTCATACCGCTCGCGCCCCGCATCCGAGCCTGCCTGTCCTTCGGCGGGGAAGGCATGGGTGAAATCGTGCACCGCCGAGAGCCCGTCGAGAAAATCCCGCATGGGTTTGGACAGTGCTTTGTAAGCCGCCGTCATGGACGACCAGAGCGTATCGCCCCCCGACGAAGGCACTCGCTCGGCGTAGAGGATCGCGCCCATGGCGGGCGCGGCCTCATAGGTGACGTCGGTGTGCCAGTGATCGTCGTCGGTGGATTTATCCGGACCGTAGTCCAGCATCATGATCTCAGGCGCATCGGGATGGCCGGGATAGAGCGGGTGGGTGTGCAGGGTTCCGAAGCGGGCGGCGGCGTCCCGCTGCTGTACCGGGGTAAGGGACTGGCCCTCCATGAACAGGACCTGGTGGCTCAAGAGCGCGGAGCGAAGCTCGCTCACCAGCCCGTTGGAAAGCGGACCGGAGAGATCGACCCCCATGACCAGAGCGCCGATGGTGGGCGTCAGCGGCTTGATCTGCAGGACGTTGGAAAGCGGCATGGGAGATTCCGATATACGGGAAGACGTCAGCTAACGCCCATCGTCGCCAAGCTGCAACGCCTTCAGGTCTTCAGCTTGTAACCCGTGCGGAAGATCCACCAAACGGCACCGAGGCAAGCGAACATGAAGACCAAGGTCATGCCAAGGCTGATACCCACACTGACGTCGGAGGTTCCATAGAAGCTCCAGCGGAAACCGGACACCAGATAGACCACCGGGTTGAACAGGGTGATCTTCTGCCAGAGCGGCGGAAGCATATTGATCGAATAGAAGCTGCCGCCCAGAAAGGTCAGCGGGGTGACGATCAGGAGCGGCACGATCTGCAGCTTCTCGAACCCGTCGGCCCAGACCCCGATGATGAAACCGAACAGGCTGAACGTGATCGCCGTCAACACCAGGAACGCCGCCATCCACACCGGATGGGCGATATGGAAGGGCACGAACAGGCGCGCGGTGGCGAGGATGATGAGCCCGAGCAGCACCGATTTGGTGGCGGCGGCGCCCACATAGCCGAGCACCGTTTCAACCCACGATACCGGGGCGGACAGAAGCTCATAGATCGTCCCCGCCCACTTGGGCATATAGATGCCGAACGAGGCGTTCGACAGGCTTTCAGTCAGTACCGACAGCATCATCAGCCCCGGCACGATAAAGGCGCCGTAGCTGACCCCGCCCACCGACGCCATGCGCGAACCGATCGCCGAGCCGAACACCACGAAATAGAGCGAGGTCGAGACGACGGGGGCGAGGATGCTCTGCGCCAAGGTGCGCAGCCAGCGGGACAACTCGAATATATAGATGGCTCTAACGCCGTGCAGGTTCATGCCGGCGCCCCCACAGGTTTCTTATCGCCCGCGTGAACGAGGCTGACGAAAATCTCCTCCAGCGAACTTTGTCTGGTCTGCAAATCCTTGAAATCGAGGCCCGATGCGGCGAGTTGGCGCATCAGGGGGGCGATGCCGGTGTTCTCGTGCTGGGCGTCGAAACTGTAGGTCAGCTCATGCCCGTCATCGGAGAGGGCGAGCGCGTAGGCGGAGAGTTCGGGCGGGATGGATTTGAGCGGCGCCTGCAACTGAACCTTCAGTTCGCGCTTGCCGAGCTTTTCCATCAGGGCGGCTTTTTCCTCCACCAGAATGATCTCGCCTTTCGAGATCACGCCGATGCGGTCGGCCATCTCCTCGGCTTCTTCAATGTAGTGGGTGGTCAGGATGATGGTGACGCCGGACGCGCGCAGGGCCCGCACCATTTCCCACATATCGCGGCGAAGCTCGACATCGACCCCGGCTGTGGGCTCGTCGAGGAACAGGATGCGCGGCTCGTGCGACAGGGCCTTGGCGATCATCACCCGCCGCTTCATGCCGCCCGAAAGCGCCATGATCTTGCTATCCTTTTTGTCCCAGAGGCTGAGGTCTTTCAGCACCTTCTCGATGTAGGGCTTATTGGGCGCCTTGCCAAACAGGCCCCGGCTGAAGTTCACCGTCGCCCAGACGGTCTCGAACGCGTCGGTGTTCAACTCCTGCGGCACCAGGCCGATCTTCATCCGGGCGGCCCGATAGTCACGCACGATGTCATGCCCGTCGGCGACCACCTTGCCTGAGGTGGCGTTGACGATGCCGCAGATAATGGAGATCAACGTCGTCTTGCCTGCCCCGTTGGGGCCGAGCAGGGCGAAAATCTCCCCCGAGCGGATTTCTAGATCGACGGACTTCAGCGCCTGAAACCCGCCCGCATAGGTCTTGGTGAGGCCGGAAACCTGAATGATCGAAGGGGTGATTGCTGACACGCGGGCTATTTGGGGAGGAAGCGTCGCCGTTTCAATCACATATCGCTCATCAGACTGCGGGGCTCATCAGGCTGCTGGTTGCGGCGGCATAAGGGCGTCGTCGATCTCGCGAGCGCGAATGGCGGCGGGGCGGTTGGAAATCCGCTCCCAGTATCGCTCGAACGAGGGCCGTTTTTCAATGCCGCCGAACTGCATTCCCCAACCGATGTGCGAGCCGAAATAGACGTCCGCAGCGCTGAACTTGTCCCCGGCTGCGTAGTCGCTCTTGCTCACGGCGATCTCGAGCGCGGTCAGCACGTCGGACATCGAGCCGTAGCCGACCATCATCTTCTTGTCGTCGGGCACCTGCACGCCCAGCGAGGCGTCGGTGGTCGCCGCCTCCACCGGACCCGCCGCGAAGAACAGCCAGCGGAAATAGGGTCCGCGCGCCTTGTCGCCCAGCGGCGGCGCCAGCCCTGCCTGCGGGAACGCGTCGGCGAGATAAGCGCAAATGGCCCCGCACTCGGTCACCACCGTATCGCCGTGCTTGATGGCGGGCACCTTGCCCATGGGATTGATGGCCAGATACTCCGGCGCCTTCATCGAGGCGGCGTAGTTCATGATTTCGGTGCGATAGGGCTGGCCCACCTCCTCCAGCATCCAACGCACGATCCGTCCCCGCGACATGGGGTTGGTGTAGAAAACCAGTTCGTCAGCCATGGAAACTCCTCCCTCTCATGTGGAACATTACCAGAACATTTAGATGCGGCAAGCGCCTATTGCAGCCAGCCGCCCCGACGTTTGCACCCTGCCTTTCGAGTGCATAGAGTGCAATATGGATACACTCGTTTCTTTTCCCACCCGCAGCCAGGTTTGCACCCATCACTTCGAGCGGCACACGGTGCAATCTAGGTAGCCATGGCGCCAGTCCCCGCGGGGGAACGAGGTGCTTCATCATCCAAACATAACCCCGTTTTCACAGGCGGGGATAAGTGTTGGCGACGGGGACCTGCGCGGCATAGCTTCGGGAAAACCAAATCGGAGCCCTCCCATGCATCTGACCTCTCCCCGTATCGCCCCTGTCGAGCCGGACCAATGGAGCGAGGAGCAGCGCAAGGCGATCGATCCCATGGTGGTTCGCGGCCCGGTGCTGAACGTGTTCAAGACCATGCTCAACGACCCCAAGGCCTATGAAGCCTTCATGGCCTGGGGCGGTTATATCCTCAGCCGGCGCAACAGCTTACCCGCGCGCGAGCGGGAGATCGTGATCTTGCGCATCGGCTTTCTCTGCATGGCCGGTTACGAATGGACTCAGCACCGGCGGATTGGCCTCGATAGCGGCCTGACCGAAGAAGAGGTCGAGCGGATCAAGGCGGGCGCGGATGCGCCGGGCTGGAGCGCGGCCGACGCGGCGCTGGTTCAGGCCAGCGATGAACTGCACCACCGCCAGTTCATCTCGGACGCCACATGGGCGCGGATGAAGGCCCACTTCACCGACAAGCAATGCATGGATGTGGTGTTCACTGCGGGTCAGTACACCCAGGTGTCGATGTTCCTGAACAGCTTCGGCGTGCAACTCGATCCGGGACAGACCCTCGACCCCGACCTGAAGGCCTTCTGAGCATGGCGGACAAGCCGATGGGGCGTCTTGAGGGCAAGGCCTGTATCGTCGTTGGCGCGGGGCAGACGCCGGGGGAGACCATCGGCAACGGCCGCGCCATCACGCTCCGGTTCGCCGAGGAAGGCTCGGTGGTCTTTTGCGTGGACCGGCATCTGGCGCGGGCGGAAGAGACCGCCGCTATGGTGATCGAAGCAGGCGGGCGAGCCTTCGCGCACGAAGCGGATGTCTCTCGCCTGGCCGATGTAAAGGCCGCCATCGCCGCCGCCGTTACCCGGCTCGGGCGGATCGACGTCCTGGTCAACAATGTCGGCATCGGCGGGCGCGGCGACGGCCCGGCGCACATGGCCACCGAAGCGGCGTGGGACCGGATCATGGGCGTGAACCTGAAGGCCGCCTTTCTGGTGATCCAGGCGGTACTGCCTTCCATGCGCGCGCCGAATGGCGGGGCCATCGTCAATATCTCCTCGCTCGCTTCCCTCGCGGGGGGCGGACAGGTGGCCTACGAGGTCTCCAAGGCAGGGGTAAACCGGCTGACCACCAGCGTGGCCAACGCCAACGCCAAATACGGCGTGCGCTGCAACGCCGTCCTGCCGGGGCTGATGGACACCCCCATGGCGGTGGCCGGGATCGCCGAAGCCCAGGGAGCCAGCATCGAGATCGTGCGCACCGCGCGCAATGCCCGCGTGCCGCTCCGGGGCCAGATGGGCACGGCCTGGGACACCGCCAACGCCGCCCTCTTCCTCGCCAGCGACGAGGCCGATTTCATCACCGGTGCCCTCTTGCCGGTAGACGGCGGGATGTCGGTGCGGATCGGTTAGCGCGCTGGAAGCCGCGCTCGGTTGCGCGGCTCCTCAACCACCGTCAGCAACAGCACCAGCGCCGCCGCCTCGAAGGCGATTGAGACGAAGAACAGCGCGGGATAGCCGAGGCTGGCGGCGAGCAGTCCGCCCGCCAGCGGCCCGATGGTCGACATCAACCCCTGAGCGGTCGAGGACAGGGCCAGCCGCATGGCCACGTCCTGGCGCGCCCCGAACTCAAGCACCATGGTGCCGGTGCTCATCTGGAACCCCGAGGCCGCCGCCCCTAACCCGAAGAAGGCCATAAGGATCATCGGCATATTGTGCGCATTCAGGAGCAGGAGCGTGGCCCCGATCCATAGCGCCATGGTGGCGATAAACACCGAACGGAAGCCGAACCGGTCCCCCGCCATGCCCCAGCCGAGGTTGGTCGCCACGTCCGCGCCCAGATAGGACAGCGACAGAAGTCCGATGTTGGCTCCGGTAAGCTGGATCGTGTGATGGGCGAACAGGATGTAAAACGGCGCCGCGATCCGCCCCGACACGGCGCAGGTCTGGGCGATCATGAAATACATGAAGCCCCGGTCGTCACGCAGCAGGGTGGGGAACTCCCGCACCCGTTTGAAGAAGGCGGTCTTGGGCCGCACCGTCGGTGGCTCGGGCTCGTTCAGCAGAAGACGGAGCGCGGTCAGGCCAAGGCTGGTGAGGCCGAACGCCAGGAGAAAAGTCACGCCGTAGCCGTTGCCGAACACATTGTTCTGGATCAGATAACGCCCGGAAGCCCAGGCCAGCACCGCCGCAATGGCCCCGCCGGTGATGTTGCGGAAGGCCTGCAACCGTCCCCGCCGCGCGGTGGGAATCACCTTGGCCAGCAGAAGCTGGAACGCCACCGTCTGGGCGCCCGAGAATATCCCGAACAGGAACAGGAACATGAGGGTCAGCAAGAGCAGCGGCGGGCCGTGAATCGCGAACCCCGCCAGCGCGATGCCGAGAATCTGCACCCGCATCGACACGCCCATGACGACCGCCACCGGCAGCACGCGCTTCCTATGTTCGATGTGGGCCGCGCCGATGATCGGGGAGAACACCCCGCCCAGTTGCTGCAATGCCTGGCCGAGCCCGACGATGGCGTCCGACCCTGACAAGAGGTGCAGGTAGGCGGGCATGAAGGTCGGGGCGTTGAACAGGCGAAAGCCGGTCATTCCCAACATACCGTGCAAATAGTGGGCGGCGTAGTTGCGCGGCAAGTGCTTCAGCACAAAGGCGTCGTAGGCGGCCTCGGCCTCCTCTTCAGCGGCGATCCCCGGCTGGCTTAAATCGATGGCGGCTTCGGACAAGGCGATTCCATTCCCGCCCTCCTGATCGCATCCGGGCTCGCCTGCTTACAAGCCTTGTTTCAACCCGAACACCAGTGCTCCTACTCCGGTGTATGGCAGACCGCTTCGATGTTGTGGCCATCCGGGTCGAGCACGAAGGCGCCGTAGTAGCCGGGGTGATAGTGCGGGCGCTCGCCGGGGCCGCCGTTGTCGCGCCCGCCCGCCGCCATGGCCGCCGCATAGAAGGCGTCCACTTCAGCGCGAGTTCTGGCCGTAAGCGCCAAATGCAGCTTGCCGCGCGTGGGATCATCCTCGGTGATCCAGAAAAAGGGCCTGACGTCGCCGTAGCCGGTAGCGGGAACCCCTCCAGAATGCTCCAAGGGCACGTCGAACAGGCGCTTCAGCCCAAGAGGCGCGAAAGCCGCATCATAGAAGGCGGTCGACCGCGCAAAATCCGTCACGCCGAAGGTGATGTGGTCAATCATTCCGGTTTCAACTCCCTGAAAGTTTGGTGACAAGACGCCCGCCAGCCTTGACTCCCCCCGGCGCCCGCCCTAACTCCGCCGCGTTAGCACTCGGGGCTGTCGGCTGCCAAAGCTGGCCTCGGATGCAACCCTATCACACCAACCTCTCAGGGAGAGATCGAACATGGCGTTTCGTCCGCTCGGCGACCGCGTGCTTATCAAGCGCGTCGAAGAAGAATCCAAGACCAAGGGCGGGATCATCATCCCGGACACCGCCAAGGAAAAGCCTCAGGAAGGCGAAGTGAAAGCTGTCGGCCCCGGCGCCCGCGACGACGACGGCAAGCGCGTCGAAATGGACGTGAAGGTCGGCGACCGCATCCTGTTCGGCAAGTGGTCCGGCACCGAGATCAAGCTCGAAGGCGAAGATCTGATCATCATGAAGGAAAGCGACATCCTGGGCGTCCTCTAGGACCCCGGTCGATCCGCACCCTCCTTTCATTCCCATCCCTCTGATCGAAAGACAGAAACACAATGGCTGCCAAAGACGTCTATTTCGCCGCTGATGCCCGCGACCGTATGCTTCAGGGCGTCAACATCCTCGCCAACGCCGTAAAGGTCACGCTGGGTCCCAAGGGCCGCAACGTGGTGATCGAAAAGTCGTTCGGCGCTCCCCGTTCGACCAAGGACGGCGTGACCGTCGCCAAGGAAATCGAACTTTCCGACCGCTTCCAGAACCTCGGCGCACAACTGATCCGCGAAGTCGCCTCCAAGACCAACGACAAGGCTGGCGACGGCACCACCACCGCCACCGTCCTGGCGCAATCGATCGTGGTCGAAGGCCTGAAGTCGGTCGCTTCGGGCCGCAACCCGATGGACCTGAAGCGAGGCATCGACAAGGCGGTGATCGCCGTCGTGGCGAACATCAAGGAGACCTCCAAGAAAGTCACCACCAACCAGGAAATCGCCCAGGTCGGCGCTATCTCGGCCAACGGCGACAAGGAAGTCGGCGATATGATCGCCCGCGCCATGGAAAAGGTCGGGAACGAAGGCGTCATCACGGTTGAAGAAGCCAAGACCGCCGAGACCGAGCTTGATGTGGTCGAGGGGATGCAGTTCGACCGCGGTTACCTCTCCCCCTACTTCGTGACCAACGCCGAGAAGATGGAAGTGGTGCTCGAAGACCCGCAGATCCTGCTGTTCGAGAAGAAGCTCTCCTCGCTCCAGCCGCTGCTGCCGGTTCTGGAAGCCGTCGTGCAATCGGGCCGTCCCCTGCTGATCATCGCCGAGGACATCGAAGGCGAAGCCCTCGCGACCCTGGTGGTCAACAAGCTGCGCGGCGGTCTCCGCGTCGCCGCCGTCAAGGCCCCCGGCTTCGGCGACCGCCGCAAGGCCATGCTGGAAGACATCGCCATCCTCACCGGCGGCGAAGTGATCTCCGAAGACCTCGGCATCAAGCTGGAAAACGTCACCCTTGAAATGCTGGGCAAGGCCAAGAAGGTCACCATCACCAAGGACGACACCACCATCGTCGACGGAGCGGGCGACAAGACCGGCATCGAAGGCCGGGTGGGCCAGATCAAAAAGCAGATCGAAGACACCACCTCGGACTACGACAAGGAAAAGCTGCAAGAGCGTCTCGCCAAGCTGGCGGGCGGTGTTGCGGTGGTCCGCGTCGGCGGCTCGACCGAAGTGGAAGTGAAGGAAAAGAAGGATCGCGTCGACGACGCCCTGAACGCCACCCGCGCCGCGGTGGAAGAAGGCGTCGTGGCCGGTGGCGGCGTGGCCCTGCTCAAGGCCTCCAAGGCCCTCGACGGCCTGAAGGGTGAGAACGACGACCAGAACGCGGGCATCAATATCGTGCGCCGCGCCCTGCAGGCGCCGATCCGTCAGATCGCCGAGAACGCGGGCGTCGAAGGCTCCATCGTCGTCGGCAAGGTGCTGGAGAACGCCTCCCCCACCTTCGGCTTCAATGCGCAGACCGAAGAGTATGGCGATCTCGTCGCCTCGGGCGTGATCGATCCGGCCAAGGTGGTTCGCACCGCCTTGCAGGACGCGGCCTCGGTCGCCGGCCTGATGATCACCACCGAAGCCGCCATCGTCGAAGCCCCCAAGAAGTCCTCCGGCGGCGCCGGCGGCATGGGTGGCGGCGGAATGGGCGGCATGGGCGACATGGACTTTTAAGCCTGTCATCCTCGGGCCACGAAGGGAGGCGCAAGCCGACCGGAGGCCGACCCGAGGACACTATTCGCTACTCAATACTAAAGAGCCCCCGGTCGGAAACGACCGGGGGTTTTCTTTTTGACCTTGACCAGTAAACGGACCTTCCGAAGGGCAGCCATGGGTGAAAAGCGGAAGCCGTATTGTTGGTGCAACCTGAGGCTTATCACCCGAACGGGTGATGAATTGGCTTTCATGGTGACATAACCTGCGCCTAACGACCACTCTGGAAATTGAACCTAAGAGGGTGCGATGCGCGGGCGTAATAATCGCAGTCAGCAGTCTACATTCAGTAGGCGTTGAATCTCTTGTGTCCCAAGAACTTGATCAGGCTAGGGTGGATCGCCCCCCACAAGTCAACACGCGGCCCTTTTCGCGTCGCTACGTCGTCCTCGCGGTGCTCCTGTTCTGCGGCGGGTGCTGGACGGGATGCTACGTTGCAGCCTCGAGAGCGCTCAGCGCTACGGCCGCAGAAGCGCGCCAGCTCGAGAAGGTCAATCAGAAGTTCAATTGGTCAATTCAATACAAGCTGGCCAAGGACTACCGCCCCAACGCGAAAGAGGGTGATTGCAAGACCTACGCCGCCACAAAGCGATGGGAGCTCATCGCAAAAGGTTGGGCGAAGGAGAGGCTCGAAGTATGGTTCGTTAAAGACGAAACCCGCCAAGCCCATGCCGTTCTCGTGGCGGACAAAGCGCTAGTGCTCGACAACCGCTTCGCATGGATTGAAAAGGTCCGCGATCTTGAAACCTTTGGCTATCGCTTCTTAGCAGTGGTTGAGGGTATCGTCGGTTCCAAAAATTGCAACAAGACACTCCCTAGTGGTCTAAATCCGACGATTGAGTCCCGGTGGGGATTCCCTTGGTCTTGAGGCAGTGCGAGTCTGGGGGATGCGAACAGGCATCTGCATTGACGTAAGCGCTGCCAACCGGGTCCGGCTGGACGCCATAGTAGCGGA
>JBBQLP010000021.1:0-46945 GCA_038327995.1 Caulobacterales bacterium
CGTGAAGCGCGGCGACATCATCATCGTCGCGGTCTCGGGCGACTACGGAAAGCCGCGCCCTGCCGTGGTGATCCAGTCTGATCGCCTGGACGAAACCGACAGCGTGCTCGTCTGCCAACTCACCACCACCTTGCGCGACACCCCCTACTACCGGCTACGGGTGGAGGCGACGGTCGAGACCGGCCTGCTCCAGCCGTCCGAAGTCATGATCGACAAGATGATCGCCGTCCGCCGCACCCGCATCGGCGCGGTGATCGGGCGTTTGCCGGGAGGAGCGCTTGCGGAGCTTGGCGTGCGGCTGGCGTTGGTGATTGGCCTAGCGGACTAGGCGCGGCGTATTCATGACGAAGAAGGCCGCAATTCAACTTTGACGACATCTAAAAGGGTAGTAATGTTCTTGATGTGTTCCTGGTGAGGTGGCGAGATGCCCAAGTTTAAAGTGCTATCTCGGGTAGATGCGTACGTTGATTATATTACCGAAGTTGAAGCAGAGGATGCTGCAGAGGCGGTGGACTTGGCCTACGCAGGCGGTGCCGAAATCGTATGGGAAGAGCGAGGCATGGTCCAATTCGATGCAAGCCATGTCGGCGCACTCGACGACGAAGGCAACGAGATCGAAGGATCTAGTCACGGTAAGGGCTGATTAGCCATATCCCCACAAAATGGGCGCGATGGTTGATAATGACGCGCCTTCGGCCAGCCTCGGATTTCGAGAGGAAGCTGTTGTTTTCGAGAGCGCGTCACAAAACGCACGCGTCTGGACAGAAGGCTGGGTCGAACAGGCGATGTTCTGCTCGAACTGCGGCGCCCAACCGATCACGCGTTTCACTCGAAACAAGCCTGTGGCGGATTTTTTCTGCGACACCTGCGCTGAGGAATATGAACTGAAGAGCCAGAAGGGTCGCTTTGGTCGGAAGGTCGTGGACGGCGCCTACGCGACCATGACAGCCCGGCTGGCGTCGGCGAACAATCCGAACCTTCTGCTCCTGAACTACGACCTGCGGCATCTCAGCGTGACCGACCTGATCGTCGTACCGAAGCACTTCTTCACGCCAGATGTGATCGAAAAGCGCAAACCGCTCGCGCCGACCGCGCGTCGTGCTGGCTGGGTTGGCTGCAACATCCTTCTGGCAGAACTGCCGGAAGCAGGGAAGATCAGGGTAATCCGAGACGGCATCCTTACAGGGAAGACGGATGTTATGGCGAAATGGCAGGAAACGCTCTTCCTGCGAGAAGTCAGCATTTCGGTGCGAGGTTGGCTGATCGAGGTCCTGAAATGCGTAGAGCGAATCGGCTCACCAACTTTCTCGCTCGACGACGTCTATGGTTACGAAACCCATCTTCGGGGTCTCTACCCCGACAACCAAAACGTCCGACCGAAGATCAGGCAGCAACTGCAAGTCCTGCGGGACCGCGGCTTGCTCGAGTTTGTCGGGCGAGGTCATTACCGGTTGCGCGCCGTCCATTGAATGCGCCTCGGCGCGACTTATCCCCCACATCCGTCCCCACCCCTTCACCCCCATACTCCTGCTTGTCCCGTTGCGGGGGAGGGCTCTTGGCGCCGGCGCTTTGAGCGCGACAGGGTGGTCCAGCAGGACCGCGCCGCTCTTCGGTGAAAATGACGCCTTCCTGGGTGCTCGGACGGCTCCGATGACGCCAAGGTCGAGGTAGAAACTCGCCCGTCTTGTCCGACCCTTATCGGAAGAGCCCGCCGATCACTCGCGCTCCGCCGCCTCCCCAAGTCCCGTGCGGCCTCGGGCTGGAGGGCGCTGGCGAATGGGCGCTCGACCCTCGCCCCTATACATTCCCCCAAACAGGCATAGGCTCGCAGGTCTGGTTAACGACAAGGGGGCTTGTTTCTATGATCGGACGCATTTTCGCTGCGGGGTTCGCCGGGGCGCTGGCCATGTTCGTGTGGACCGCCATCGCCCACATGGCCACGCCGCTCGGCTACACCGGGTTTTCACAACTGCAGAACGAGGGGCCGGTGCTCGACGCGCTGCACGCCTCGGCTGGGGACAAGCACGGGCTCTATATCTTCCCGTGGGCCGACCCGAAGACGATGGGTGCGAAGGCGGCCATGGACGCCTATGCCGCCAAGACCAAGGCGGCGCCGTCGGGCCTTCTGCTCTACCGCCCGCCTGGCGACAGCGGCGAGATGAGTATGGCGACCCTGATCCAGGAATTCCTGAAACAGATCGTCGTCACCACCATCGCCGCCTTCCTGCTGGCCGAGGCCAAGCTGCCGAGGCTCTGGGAACGGGCGGGGTTCATCGCCGCCATCGGGGCCATCGCCTCGCTGGAGACCAACGCCAGTTACCGCATCTGGTACGGCTTTCCGGGCGACTTCACCGCTGCGGCGATCCTGACCAGCTTCATCAGCTATGTGGTGGCGGGCTTAGTGGTGGCGTGGATCCTGAACCCGGCGAAGGTGGGAAAGCCACTTCCCGTTTAACTCTAGTCATTCTCGGCCCCCGAGCCGAGAAGCCAGCCGCTCCACCCGTGGGCTTGCTGGGTTCTCGGGTCAGGCCCGAGAAATGACGGGAGATTTTAGATCGGCAGTTTATCCCCACGCCCCAACGGATCGGGCAGGGGCTGGCTGTAGGGTGTGAACTGCAGGCTGACCGAGTTGATGCAGTATCGCAGCCGCGTCGGCGCCGGGCCATCGGGGAAGACGTGGCCCTGGTGGCTGTCGCAGCGCGCGCACACCGTCTCTGTCCGCACCATGCCGTGGGTGACGTCGCGGATCAGCGTCACGTGCGCCTCATCATACGGCGCGAAGAACGAGGGCCAGCCGGTGCCGCTCTCGAACTTGGTCTTGGCCAGAAACAGCGGCAGCCCGCAAAGACGGCACCCGTAAACCCCGTCGGTCTTGTTATCCAGTAGGCCGCCGCAGAAGGGCGCTTCGGTGCCGTGGTGCAGCAGCACATCGGCCTCCTCGCGGGTCAGCCCGGCCTCCAGCGTCTTGCGCTCCTCCGCCGACGGCGGACTGAGGTCGAAGCCCGAGGCGGAGCGGGCGGGGCGGTCGGTGGTCGGGGCGTTCATGGGGGCGTCCATCAGTGGGGCTGGTCAGCTAGATGGGAATACGCGCGAGCGAGCGGAAGGTGGCGAAACCTTGCCGTTTCCCCCAACCTTGCTGTTTCAGGCAGAGTCTTCTACCCCTCGCGCCAAATCAAGCACGAGCGAGGACGATCCCGTGAGCCTAGCCTTCCTGTTTCCCGGCCAGGGCAGTCAGGCCGTCGGTATGGGCGCGCCCTTGGCCGAGTCGTTCGCCGCCGCCCGCGAGGTGTTTCAGGAGGTTGACGACGCGCTGGGGCAGAAGCTGTTCAGGCTGATGCGCGACGGGCCGGAGGATCAACTCACCCTGACCGAAAACGCCCAGCCCGCGCTGATGGCCGTCTCCATGGCGGTGATGCGCACGCTGAAGGCCGAGTTCGGGGTGGGGATCGAAAAGGCGGCTTTCGTGGCGGGGCATTCCCTCGGCGAATACTCCGCCCTCTGCGCCGCCGGGGCCCTGACGCTGGCTGACACAGCGCGCCTCCTAAAACTGCGCGGCCAAGCCATGCAGCGCGCCGTGCCCGTGGGAGAGGGCGCTATGGCCTCGCTGATCGGCCCCAAGACCGACCTCGCCCTTGCTGAAGCCGCTGCCGCCGAGGGCGCCAAGGTCGGCGTCTGCGTCGTCGCCAACGACAACAACGCAGGCAATATCGTCATCTCCGGCGAGAAGGCGGCGGTGGACCGCGCTATCGAACACGCCAAGACGCTGGGCGCGCGGGCGATCCTGCTCAACGTCTCCGCGCCCTTCCACTGTCCCCTGATGCAGCCCGCCGCCGACGAAATGGCTAAAGCTCTGGCGACCGCGACGGTGATCCAGCCGCGCGTGCCTCTGGTGGCCAACATCACCGCCCGCCCGGTGCACGACCCGGATGAAATCCGCCGACTTCTAATCGAACAGGTCACGGGCCGGGTGCGCTGGCGCGAGAGCGTGACCTGGCTGGCTGGCCAAGGCGGAGGAGAGGGCGGCGTCACTCGCTTTGCTGAAGCGGGGGCGGGCAAGGTGCTCACCGGCATGGCCAAACGCATTGCGCCGGACGCCGAAGGCATGGCGTTGAACACGCCGGAGGATCTGGAGGCGTTTGCTAAGACGCTTTGAGGGCCTAGCTTCCGCTCCTTAGCCGTCCGCGACCTCGTCCTCATCGATTTCCGGCTCACCATCCGATGACACGTCGGACAGGGCGCTCATGGCGCGCAGGGTGTCTTCGTTCAGGGTCGGGCCTTCGACGATGCGCGTCAGGAGGTCTTCCTGGGCGGGCTCCAGCGCCACGAGCCGGGTCAGCACGCGCAGCACGGCCAAAAGCTCGGTGGTGTATTCCGGGAGCCAGGCGGTGGGCTGGATTTTGCTGAGTTCGGAGGGCGGGCGTTTGTCGCCCATGGGCGGCTTGGAGCGGTCCTCGCGGCGATAGCTCCACCATTGGCTCACCACCCGCTTGCCAGAGACCTCATAGGCCCAGACGGCAGGGGAGACGTTGGCGATGAAGCCCGTGCCGATCTTCAGCCTCCGCTCGGCAGGCTCATAGTCGAGGTCGCGCGGCATGGCGGCGAGGGTGGCGGGCAGGGCGGCGCCCTTGGGAATGGTTGGCTCCTTCTCCGCTGGTTCGACGCGCGGTGCGCCGGGTGGGCGGCCCTCGGCGAAGCGCTCACCGAAGGTGTGCAGCCAGATCACTTCGCGGCCAACCGCGACGGCTTCGGCGAACAGGGCCTTATCCGCCGTGAGGGGAATGCGAAGGCCCGGCTGTTTCAGGTTCTTGCGGAAGCGCTCCACATAGCCCGGATGGGCGGCGAGCGCGGCGATATAGGCCATCACGTCTTCTGGACCTACCGCGTGACCATAGGTGGCGGAAAGCTCCGTCAACAGGCCAGGCGCGATATTGGGATGGGTCGCGGCGGCGTCCGCCCAGAGGGGAAGACTCGCCCCGCAAATGATCCCTTGTAGTGATCGTGGTCAGGAATATTCCCTGAAATCGTGAGACCTGGGCCATTGGTTGGGGATTTTGTGGACAGCGCAGTCATGTAAACCTGCTCCAACGAAACCGTTTCCCAAAGCGTTGGGTTCGCACGATTGATCACTCGGTTGTCCGGGATCAGCCATTGGCGATCAAAAGACCGGAAGGCATAGCGTGTTGGTGACGCGCTGGAAGCTTTGTCATCGCTCACGGAGACCGAGGGATGTGGATGTCCCGCCAGCGGTTCGCGGACGACTTTGCTTGCCGTACGATCTCCGTTCATATGCGGATGAAACAGAACGGCTTTCTTGTCCGCGTCCTTCTCCTCGATCAGCTTTTTCCACCGGTCCTTCAGCGACTGTGCGTCCGGGGCGATCACCCAGGTCCGGCCCGTCATCACCCCTGAACCGTTGTAAAGGAACAGGTCCTCCAGCGCCGGATATCCTATCCAGTCCGCCGCCCCCGCCGGCAGGAAGGGCGCGCGCCAGTCGGGGAGGGCGTCGACCCAGCCCTCGCCGTCCAGCTTCACCTTCGCCAGCGCTGCGAACTTCACATCCCGGTCGCCCTCCGGCAGACTGCGGAAGCGCACGCGGGCGGGAACGGTTTTGTCCGCACTCGCCCGGCGCGAAGCCAGCACGATGCACACCGGCTGCTGCACCCCCTGAAACACCCGGCTGGCTTGCGGCGGCTGGTGCCCCTCCGGCGTGCAGTCGATCACCCAGATTTCATCGGCGTCGCGGCGCAGGTCGGCCCGCATCTTCTGAAAGCCGGGTCCGTTCAGGAAACCCGAGACGGAAATGAAGCAGACGATCCCCCTGCGCGCCGTCCAGTCCGCGATCTCGGTCTTGTCCGTCCCGCTGCGATAGGGATCGCCGCCGAACACCTTCCACGCCGCCCAGCGCCAGAAATAGACATAGAGGTTGCGTAGGTGCTTGGCGTGAGCGCCCACGCCCCAGTCCACCGGCGGCTGCCAGTCGTCCAGCGGCGCGCGCTGGCCCTTGCCGCGATCCTCCACCCAGCCGCCGAAGCCCTTGGCCTTTTCCTTGTAAGGAGGGTTGCCGAGCACGACGGTGATCGCCTCGTGCCGCTTGATCTGGTTTGCCTTGCGGCGGGATTCGGCCACGCCCTCCATATTGCTGGGTATCCAGGCGGTCTCCTCGTCGGGGTCGGCCAGGGTGTCGGCGATGTAGAGCCGAAGCTCTGCGCCCAGCGCCTTCTGCAATTCCTCTGACGCCTCGCCCGCCTCGTCGGACACCAGCTCGATCAGCTCGGCCAGCACCCGAAGCTGGGCCACGGCGAAGGGTCCGAACTGTAGCTCGAAGCCGATCAGTCGGCTAAGGGCGGCCGTAATGGCGGCGGGAACCGAGCCCGCGCCCTCGTCGTCCTCCACCGTGCGCCTGATCCGTTGCAACACGCCCAGCAGGAAGGTGCCGGTGCCCACCGCCGGATCGGCCAGGGTCACATCCGGCGAGGCCAGCCCCTTGGACAGATTGAACCGGGTTGGCGCGCGCAGGGCCTCGTCCACCAGCCCCACCATCGCGGTGACAATCTGCGGCGGGGTGTAGTAAGAGCCCTTGCGCTTACGCAGCTTCACGTCATACTGCTGCAGGAACAGCTCGTAGAAATAGAGCCAGGCTTCGGGCTCGCCCTTGCTCAGCTTGTCCCATTCCACCACGTCCAGCACGGCGGTGAGGGTTTTCAGCGAGGTGTCGAGGATGTGTTCCTCGCCGACCTGCTCGGTCAGCAGCCGGAGCGCCGATCCGATCAGGGTGTTGGATTTCCGCAGTGCCTTGGCGGCGTCGTCGATCCCGTGCTTCAGCGAGATATTGCGCGCCTTGGCCATGAGCAGGCCGAAGGTCACCGCCTGGGCGTAGCCATCGGCGAACTCGGCGGGGGTGGCCGCCGGAAACAGTAGCTGTCGCCAATCCGCCATCAGGCTCGTCAGGCCTGGCGCGTCGTTGTCGAGTTGCTCGGTGACCTCGTCGCGCAGAAGACGGCACAGGCGCGCAGTGGTTTCCGCCAGCTCCTTGGGTGTGCGCGGCGCCAGTGGGCTCCAGCCGTAGAAGGCGGTGAACAGCGACCCCAGTTCGGGCGGGGCGGCCAGCGCCTTGCCGGAGGTCTCCACATCGCCGTCCAGTTTGACGATGGAGAGGGCGAGCTTACCGTTTTGCCAAAGGCTGAAGGCGTTGCCGTCGGTGTAGATCAGGTTGGGGAGGGCTTTCAGCTTCTCCCATTGGGCCTTGTCGTGCTTGGTTTTGAACCTGGTGGGATCGGCGCCCTTGCCCGGCGCCTTGACCTCGATGAAGCCGATCAGGGCCCCCTTTCGGGTGACCGCGAAGTCGGGCCGGATCATCAGGTCTGACAGCTTCGTCTCACCGACCAGTTCGGTATCGTTCGCGCCGAGACCGCTGAGGACGGAGAGCGCCTTGACCAGGGCCACAAGCGGGGTGCGGAGTTGCTCCTCCGGCTCGCCGGTGATCGCCGGATTGTTCAGCGTCGCCCTGGCGCTGGCTCCAAAGGTGGAAACGGCTTTGATGAGAAGGGATGCGGCGTCTTGTGAATTCACGGGACGGTTTTGACTCACCTGTGGATGGTCGTGTTCGCCACACTTCCCTTATGCGGGGCGAATCGGCAAATGATTGCGGAGCCGATGGTTGATCGTGGAGTGGTGTGCATCAGATGACGGAGCCGGTCGACCTGTTCGGTAAACCAGACGGCCCCGATCAACTGAGCCTGTTCGGCGTCGGTGATGGCCGGATGCAGGCGCCGGTGCGTTCCCTGACTCCCGACCCAGCCACGATCCGCTCACGTCTGAACGCCCTGCTGACCATAGCGCGGCAAGCGGAGCGTATGCCGTGGCCCGAGCGCGATGCGCGTATGTGGCAGACCGTATTCCCGCAGATGGCCGGCTGGTTGCCGCGCGATGAGGCGGATCAGCTCTGCTTCGACTTCGGACGGGAAATGGAACGGCTCAAGCTCGCCGCCTGATCAACGCCCTTGGTGCGCCGACGCCGCCAACCTTCCCCCTTGCGCGTGGATCGCCTATACCGCCGCCCTTCGCCGGGCCGAGCAAGAGTGCGGCGAGACTGGGAGAGAGCCATGTTCGACCTTAGCGGCAAGACCGCGCTCGTGACCGGCGCTTCGGGGGGCATTGGCGGGGCGATTGCGCGCTCTCTGCACGAGCGGGGCGCGAGCGTGGTGCTGTCTGGTACGCGGGAGGAGGCGTTGAACGCGCTGGCCGCCACGCTTGGGGAGCGCACCCATGTCTGCGTCGCCAACCTGTCGGACGCGGCGTCCGTGGACGGGCTGGTGAGTGCGGCGGAGGGCAAGGCGGGGCAGATCGACATTCTCGTCGCCAACGCGGGCATCACCAAGGACGGGCTCCTCCTGCGCATGAAGGACGAGGATTTCGACAGCGTGCTGCGGGTGAATCTGGAGAGCTATTTCCGCCTCTCCCGCGCGGCTCTGAAGGGGATGTTCAAGCGCCGCTGGGGCCGGATCATCGCCATCACCTCGGTGGTCGGTGTCACCGGCAATCCGGGCCAGGCGAACTATGCCGCGTCGAAAGCGGGCATGATCGGCTTTTCCAAATCCATGGCTGCGGAGGTCGGATCGCGGGGCATCACATCGAACTGTATCGCGCCGGGCTTCATCGAAAGCCCCATGACCGACGCCCTGAACGAGGCGCAGAAGGCGGGCATCCTCGGCCGCATCCCGGCGGGTCGGCTGGGTTCAGGGGCGGACATCGGCGCAGCCTGTGTCTATCTCGCCAGCGATGAGGCGGCCTACGTCACCGGCCAAACCCTGCACGTGAACGGCGGCATGGCGATGATCTGAACCTGCCGCGTCGGGCTTGCGCTTCTCACCCCAAAAAGAGTGTGATAGGCCTCGCCTGACCGCACCAACGGGGCATTTCATGCCTTGCTGGCGCAAACGGACTCGTGGAAAAGGGTCCGATCCGGAAACCTGAGCCGTCGGCGGCGTTTAGAGATGCCGCTTCGGCAATTCAACTTCAGAGGCTTTTCATGTCCGACACTCTCGAACGCGTCCGCAAGATCGTGATCGAGCATCTCGACGCCGATCCCGAAAAAGTGACCGAAAAGGCCAGCTTTATCGACGATCTGGGCGCCGACAGCCTCGATAACGTGGAACTGGTGATGGCCTTCGAGGAAGAGTTCGACATCGAGATCCCCGACGACGCCGCCGAACACATCCAGACCGTCGGCGATGCGGTGAAGTTCATCAACGAGAAGCAGGGCTCCTGATCGCGGCGCGCGATCCCTATATCGGCGCAGGCCTTCACGTAAGGCTGGCTTGATCCTGGGGTCGCGTTAAGCTTAGCGGCGAGGATTCGCCGTCGAGTGCGGGAAAAGGGAATCGTATGCGTCGCGTCGTCGTCACCGGGATAGGCCTTTTGACCCCGCTTGGGTCGGGCGTGGACGTCACCTGGAAAAACATCCTCGCGGGGAAGTCCGGCGCCAACCGGATCACCGGGTTCGACCCGACCGACTACGCCTGTCAGATCGCCTGCGAAGTGCCGAGGATCGACGGGCGGGGCGGAGGCGGTCCCGATGTCGAGGGCGCCTTCGATCCCGAACAGGCCATGTCCGCCAAGGATCGGCGCCGGGTCGATGATTTCATTCTTTATGGCGTCGCCGCCGCCGACGAAGCTGTGCGAGATTCCGGCTGGGTTCCCGAAACCGACGCCGACAAAGAGCGCACCGGCGTCATCATCGGCTCCGGCATTGGCGGGTTGAACACCATCGCCGAGACCGCCATCGAACTGAATGAAAAGGGGCCCCGCCGGATCAGCCCCTTCTTCATCCCCTCGGCCCTGATCAATCTGGTCTCCGGCCACGTCTCGATCCGCTATGGCTTCAAGGGACCCAACCATTCGGTCGTAACCGCCTGCGCCACCGGCGCGCACGCCATCGGCGATGCAGCGCGGATGATCAAATACGGCGACGCCGACGTGATAGTGGCGGGGGGAGCGGAGGCGGCGATCTGCAAGATCGGCATCGCCGGGTTCATCGCCTGCCGCGCCATGGTGACCAAATTCAACGATGCGCCAGAAAAGGCCTCGCGCCCCTACGACAAGGACCGCGACGGGTTCATCATGGGCGAGGGCGCGGGCATTCTGGTGCTTGAGGAATATGAGCACGCCAAGGCCCGAGGCGCGAAAATCTACGCTGAAGTGAAGGGCTATGGCCTTTCCGGCGACGCCTACCACATCACCGCCCCGGCGGAGGACGGCGACGGCGGCTATCGCGCCATGCGCAACGCTCTCATCGATGCGAAAATGACTCCAGCCGACATCCAGTATGTCAACGCCCACGGCACCTCGACCATGGCCGACGGGATCGAGCTGGCCGCCGTGGGGCGGGTGCTGGGAGACGCCGCCGCCAACATCGCCATGTCGTCGACCAAGTCGATGACCGGGCACCTCCTCGGCGCGGCAGGGGCGATCGAGGCGATCTTCTGCATCCTGGCGATCCGCGACAACATCGCCCCGCCGACCATCAATCTCGATAACCCCGACGTCGAAACCCTGATGGACCTGGTGCCCCACAAGGCCAAACCGATGCGGATCGATGCGGCCGTCTCCAACTCCTTCGGCTTCGGTGGCACCAACGCCTCCCTCGTCCTTACCCGCGTCGAGTAGGCGCATTGGCGCGGCGCTCCGACTACGAGGACGGCGGGGCGGACGGGCATCGGGGCGGCGGACGACGGCTGTTCGCAGGATTCGTCAGCGCCCTGACCACTCTGATCGTCATCGCCCTGATCGCGTTCCTGGGGGGTCTCTACGCCTACAAGGCGCCCGGGCCGGCGGCGCGGACCGGCGGCGCAACCACCGTCTTTCTGAGGAAGCACGCAGGGGTATCGGAGATGGCGGCGAGCCTGGCCAGCGCAGGCGTGGTGCGCTCATCCAGCCTGTTCATCGCCGCCGCCGAACTGACCCGCGCCTCGCGCCACCTGAAGCCCGGCGAATACGCCATCCCCACCCGCGCCTCCCTGGCCGAAGTGCTGCGGATGATCCGTGCGGGCGAGATCGTGCATCACCGCGTCACCCTGCCGGAAGGCGTCACCTCGAACCAGGCGACAGCGATCCTGAACGCCGCCGATGTGCTGACGGGCGAGGTGCCGGTGCCCCCCGAAGGCGCTCTCCTGCCGGAAACCTACGATGTGGTGCGCGGCGAGCAGCGCTCGGCTGTGCTGCAACGCATGATGGACGCGAGGGACAAGGTGGTCAGCACGCTCTGGGCCCACCGCAACACCGGGCTGCCCTTCACCGGCGTCGAACAGGCCGTGACCCTGGCCTCCATAGTCGAGAAGGAGACGGCGCTGGCGTCAGAGCGTCCGCGCGTCGCCGCCGTCTACATCAATCGGTTGCGCATCGGCATGAAGCTGCAGGCGGACCCGACGGTGATCTATGGCGTCACCGGTGGCGCGCCCTTGGGCCGGGGGCTGCGCCAGTCGGAACTCGCCAACCCGACCCCCTACAACACCTACGCCAACTATGGCCTGCCCATCGGCCCAATCGGCAATCCGGGGCGGGCGTCGCTGGCGGCGGTGATGGACCCGCCCGACACCAACGAGCTCTATTTCGTCGCCGATGGCTCGGGTGGACACGTGTTTTCGCACGACTACGGAGCGCACGCGGCCAATGTGGCGCACTGGCGCACGGTGGAAGAGCGCCGGGCCATGCCCGTCCCCAAGCCGCCGCTGGAGCATCGCTGAGGTGGCGCGAAGCGTCGCAAACCGCTACGCCTTCGCACAGAACCGAGTGAGCCGATAATCCATGTCGACCGATGCGACCCGCCCCCGGCGGGGCTTGATGATGATGATCGTGGCGCCCTCGGGCGTCGGCAAGACCTCGCTGACCCGCCGCCTCGTGGCCGACCACTCCGACCTGCATTTGTCGATTTCCGCCACCACTCGCCAGCCTCGCCCCGGTGAACACGAAGGCCGGGACTATCATTTCGTGAACCGCGCCGCCTTTGACGCCATGATCGCGGCGGATGAGCTTCTGGAGTGGGCCGAGGTCTACGACAACCGCTATGGCAGCCCACGCACGCCGATCATGGAGGCGCTCCAGCGCGGCGAAAGCGTGCTGTTCGACATCGATATGCAGGGGGCCATGGCCATCCACGCGCTCGCGCCCGACGACTCCGTGCTGGTCTATGTTCTGCCGCCCTCGCTGGCGGAGATGAGCCGCCGTCTGCACGCCCGCTCGCAGGATAGCGACGACGCGATCAGGAAGCGCATCAGTCGCGCCAAGGACGAAGTCGCGGGCTGGGAGCAGTTCGACTACATAATCCTCAACGAGGATTTCGACCGCGCCTACGCCGAGCTGGCCCACATCTTCCACGCCGAGCGCCTGCGCCGCGAACGCGCCCTGTGGATACCCCCCTTCGTGGAGGAGCTGATGGGCGAGGCGGTTTAAGCGGCTCAGCAGGAGAACCTTGATGGCCCATTGGCTGGTGAAATCCGAGCCCGCGAAATACAGCTTCGACGATCTGGTGCGCGACGGGAAAACCGTCTGGGACGGGGTGCGCAACAACACCGCCGCCCTGCACCTGAAGGCGATGCGCCGGGGCGAGCAGGTCTTGTTCTACCACTCGCAGGAGGGGCTGGCGGTAGTGGCCATCGCGGAGGTGGCGGGTGAGGCCTTCATCGATCCGAGCGATCCGGCGGGCCGGTTTGTGGCGGTCGAACTGGCGCCGGTGCGCGCGTTGCCCAAGCCCGTGACCCTGGCGCAGATGAAGGCGGAACCTACGCTGGCCGACATGGCCATGCTGCGCCTGTTCCGCCTGTCCGTATCGCCGGTGACGGACGCTGAGTGGGCGGTGATTTTGCGGATGGCGGGGGAGTAGGCCTCCCCCTGAGGATGGTCGACGGTTCAAACGAGGTTTGCGCCAAGGAGTCCCTTGCAAGTGACCGCCTTCGGACGAGCAGGCAGCGTCCGCAACATATCACGGCGTCACAACGACTATTCATGGGGTCTTCGTTTAAGGCGAAACGGCCTAAACTCGCACTGCCTCGAACGTGAATGTGCGATCGCTTGACAGGGGCGTGCGGCGACGGTCGTAGTTCCCGACTACCTTGATGTCGCCAAACCCTGCCTCATTTAGCGCGAGGCCGAACTCCGCCACGCCCCAGTAACGCTGCGCCATCGGTTCGAGGTGTGTCTCGATCAGTACATTATTGCGCCAACGCTCATAGCGCATATTTGCGGTCGCCCGTTGGGCCAGCCAATCCGTAGTGACGCGGACACCTTCGATGGTTAGCAGGTCGCCGTTTTCAGCCGTCCAACTGCGCCGGTCCATAAGTGCTGTGGCCGCCAGGACGTTGAGCGACTGTATATCCAGGATAACCAGACCGCCGGGCAGCAAATGGTTCCTGATCCGCCGTAGCACCGCCATCGCTGCGGCGAAGTCGTCGATCAGGGTGAAAGTCCCCACCGGCACTATGACTGCGGCGAAGGGCTCAGCGTAGCGGAAATCCTCGAATAGTTGCTGACTGAGGAGTGGGGTGTAGCCCCGGGTAGCGCACTTGGCCCGGCAGCGCTCGAGCATATCGGGGCTGGCGTCGAAGCCTACTGCGTCGTGACCGGCCTCCAGCAGCGGGATAAGTGTGCGCCCGGTGCCGCAAGCGGGCTCCAGTATAGGTCCACTGATCCCAGCTAGCCGATCCAAATGAAAGGTGGTGTCCGGCAAGGAGCCTATTGGCTTGTCGATGTCGTAGATTTCGGCCGCCAGGGCGCCGTAGCGGTTGACGCGGGTGTTATTGTTGGAAGGCATGAAAGGCTCACGAAGGCGCGCGAGCGCCCATTCAGAGGGGGTGACTGCACGCGCATGGATGGGAGGGCGCCCGCGCTAACGCGCTGGTGCTGAAGGCGGGCCTGCGTAGAAACGCGGCGCTTATGAGCGAGTGAGGGCCTTCATAATAATACGAGCCTAGCCGGGGACCCGTCAGGCATCAAGCTCAATGGAGGGAAGATTTAAAGCGCAAGCTCGGCTTGGAACTGGGGCCGCCACGAGCTCCTAAGCAACGTCCGCTCAGGAATGATCCGCTTGGCCGCATGGAGACCGGCCCCTGTCAAACAGCCGGGTCGAGCACCGCCTTCGCCAGTCGCAGAAACCCCGCCACGTCCACCGTTTCCGCTCGGGCGTTGGGGTCGATGCTGACGCTTTCGCAGAGCGCCTCGCCGCCGAGCACCCTCAAGCTGGAGCGGAGCATCTTGCGGCGTTGGCCGAAGGCGGCTTGCGTTACCCGTTGCAGGGTCTCGGCAAGGGCGGCGTCCGGGCGGCCCGGCAGCGGGATCAGACGCACGACGGCGGATTCCACTTTCGGGGGAGGCGTGAAAGCACGGGCAGGGAGCGCCATCACCACCTCCGCGCTCGCCATCGCCTGAGCTAACACCGACAGGCGACCATAGGCGTCCGACCCTGCGGGTGCGGCTATCCGCTCGGCCACTTCGCGCTGGAACATCAGGGTCATGGAGGCGGGAACGAACGCGCCCGTAAGCCAGCGCACCAAGAGCGGTGTGGCGACGTTATAGGGCAGGTTGGCGACGATCCGCCCTTCCAGCGCCCTGGCATGATCGGGGGCGTGTTCGGCGATCAACGCCGCCTCATCGATCTCCAGCGCATCGGCCTCGACCACGGTCAGCCGACCCTGCGCAACCGCCGCCAGATCGTTCAGGAGCGGGATGAAGCGGCGATCCTTCTCCACTGCAATTACGTGCGCCGCCCCTTCCATCAGGAGCGCACGGGTCAGGCCGCCGGGGCCGGGGCCGACCTCGACTGCCACTGAGCCTTCCAGCGGCCCCGCCAGTCGCGCGATCTTGCGGGTGAGATTGAGGTCGAGAAGAAAGTGCTGGCCAAACCGCTTGTCGGCTAAAAGCCCATGCTCGGTCAGCACCTCGCGCAGCGGCGGCAGGTCTTCCAGCCTCATCGGCTCACGCGGCCCTATTCACGCGGCGCCCGTTCATGCCGCCCGGCGGGCGGCGATGTCGGCGGCCATGCGGATGGCGGCGATCAGGCTATCGGGGCGGGCAATGCCGCGCCCGGCGATGTCGAAGCCCGTGCCGTGATCGGGCGAGGTGCGCACGATGGGCAGGCCCAGCGTCAGATTCACCCCGCCCCAGAAGTCCACTGTCTTGACCGGGATCAGCGCCTGGTCGTGATAGAGGCAGATCACCGCATCGTGCCGGGTGCGCGCCTCGGCGTGGAACAGGGTGTCGGCGGGGCGGGCGTCGGTGCAGTCGATCCCTTGTGCGCGCAGGATGGCCGCCGCCGGATTTATGATCTCGATCTCCTCGCGCCCGATGGTTCCGCCTTCTCCGGCGTGGGGATTGAGCCCAGCCAGCGCCAGCCGGGGCTGGGCAATGCCGAAGTCGCGCTGCAACGCCTCATGCGCCACCCGGCCCACTTGGACGATGCGCTGGGTGGTCAGGGCGTCAATGGCGGCGCGCAACGGCTGGTGGATGGTCACGAGCACGACACGCAAGTCCGCCGCCGCCAGCATCATCACTGGCCCGCGCGCGCCGGTGTGCGGCGCTCCGGTGGTCAACTCGGCCAGAAACTCGGTATGCCCCGGAAAGCCGAACCCTGCCTCATAGAGCGGGGCCTTGGCGATAGGAGCCGTCACCAGCCCCGACACCGCGCCAGAGAGCGCAAGCCCCGCTCCCGTCTCGATCCAGCGGATCACCGATGCGGCGTAGTCGGGCGAGGGCTTGCCGGCGACCACAGGCGCGGAGAGCGGCAGGTCGATCACCGGCAGGCAGCCTGGAAAGACGCCTAACGCTTCATCCGGCGAGGCGACCCGGCGCGCGATGATGGAACTCTGGCCATGAGTGGCGCCCACCAGCGCATCGCGGTCTCCCACCACCACGAAGGCGGGACCCGTCTCGCGCAGAGCATTCCACGCCTTGACCACGATCTCGGGGCCGATACCGGCGGGATCGCCGAGGCTGAGGGCAAGCGGTGTAGTGCGCTTCGTCCCCTCCTGTCGCATCACCGACTTTCGATGGTCGCCGAATTGCGGAGGTCGCGCAGGAAACGTTTGGCGATCATGGAAAGCTGTTCGTTCTCGAGTCGCCCCTCGATGTCGTCCTTGGAGGCGACACGGGCGCCGGAGGCGCGGCGACCGCAGAGCGCCACCAAGTGTATACCGGCCTTGGTGCGCACAGGGCCGCCGATTTCACCGACCTTGAGTGTATCCACTACGGTCTTGAACTCGGGGGAGAGGTCGCCGATGTCGGTCTCGCCGAGATCGCCCGCCACCACGCCATCGACCTTGGTCGCCTGCGCTTCCAGGGTCGCGCAACCCTTGTAGGCGGCGCGAAGTGTGGCGAGCTTGGCGGTCGCGGCGGCGACCTGGTCGGGCGTGGCGTCGGCGGCCAGACGCACGGCGGCCTGTTTCAACTGGATCAGGGTGGAACCCACTCCAGCGCGCTTGTCGCGAAGCTGCAGGATATAGACCCCGTCGGACACTGGAATGGGATCCGAAAGCTGGCCGGGGCGCATAGTCGCCAGCACATCTTCAAGCTGCGGCGGTGTGATCTCTCCAGTGGTGAGCCAGCCCGAATCGCCGCCATTGGCTGCGGTGGCCAGCGCGGAGAATTGGCGGGCGACGGCCGCGAAGGGCGCACCCTTCCTGAGCTGTTCCACGAGTTGAGTCGCGCCGGTCTGCGCCTGGGTCTGCCCACCGACCCGGGAGGCTTCGATGAAAATCTCACCCACCTGATACTGGGCCTTCGTGGCGGAGGCAGCGGCGCGGGCCTGCTCCTGGGCGATCCGGTCGTCGCCTATGCGAATGGAGCTGCCGAACCGGCCGCCGATGTAGTGGCGCCAGGCCATCTGCACCCGAAGCTGGCTGCGAAGGGTTTCAGGATCGACGTTGGCGTTTCGCAAGGTGGCGAGGAAGGGCTCGAGCTTGACGCCATACTGCTGGGCGACGCCAGCCATCTCGTCATCAACTTCCTTGGCGGTGGGCTCAAGGTGGACATCCTTGTTCTTCTTCTGGATGCTCTTGATTTCCTGGCCTTCAAGCTTCTCGTCCACGAGCGAGCGAAGCGCCTCGCGCTCGATCTCGCGCAGGTTCGGCTCGGTGGGTTGCACCCCGTTGGTGATGAGGATCAACAGCACCCGCTCGCGCAGGTCGTAGGTTGAGATCACCTCGTCGTTGACGATCGCGGCCACCCCTTCACCCATCGCCCTGGCGGCGCGAGCCGGAGCAGGCGCGGCGGCTGGCGCTACCGACGCGGCCGCAGTAGGCGCGTCCGCGCTCTGGGCCACGCCCACGCCTGTGAACAAGGCCGTGGCCGCGACGCCCGCTATCGCCAAACGCACCCAACTCATTGCAAGTCTGTCCTCTCCCGCGCGCGGGCTTATGTGGTCAACGTGAGTCATTGGGTTTCTGGCCCGGCGAGACACTAGCGCCCAATGTGGCCAGCGTTAGGCGAAGGACGATGGAGTCCGACGAGCCAATTGTCGCGGCGAAGGTTTCGTCGTGGGTGTAGATCAGATCGAGGCGCGAGCATTCATCCTGGTAGAAGACGCCCATCTGCGCGACCGGCCAGATATTGGTCTGTAGGTCGCGAGTGACGTTGGCGGTGACGCCCCAGTGCTTCGACAGGAAGACCGCGCCTGAAAGCTCCGCGTTCTGCACTTTGCCGATCACCGTTGAACCGTTGGCCGCCCGCCCGCCAAATGGAGAAAGGCAGGTTGGCAGGGCAATCGTCGTCTGGCACTCCACCTGGACAAGCCCGTTCTCGTCATAGAGGTAGCGAGCGGAGGCCCGCACCGGGCCGAAACTGGCGTTGACGCCCGCCTCTTCGCGCCGGACCTTCCAGGTATCGCCGTCGAGCCGCGCCCGATTGAAAAACGAGAGCCCGGCAAGAGGCGTGAGCGTCGCCGCCGTCACCCAATCGGATGAAGCCTTCTGAAGGCCGGACGGAGCGCTGAACACCGGGTTGATCTGGGTCGAGAACACCCGGCCGATCAGCAAGCTGCCGCTGCGGCCCTTGCCCCAATCCGCAGTCGCCCGCCCGCCTACGTTGATGCGCTGGCCTCCCTCATCGAGATCATGGCCCGTGAAGCGGTGGGTGGTGAACAAGGTCGTCTCGTCGAACTCGAACGACGCTGAGTCCTCGTTGGGAATGTTGGCGTTGGACCGGATGCGGGGCGAGATGGCGATCTGGGCGATGGGCTCCAGGATGATCGACCCGTTGCCGACAGGCTTGATGAAGGGCCAGGAGATGTCGGCCCCCGCTGTGCCGGAGCCGCGACCAACGGTGCTGTTGGCGGTCTTGAGCAGGCTGTTGTTGATGCCGGTTGAGACGCGGGCGCCGTTCAACGAATAGGCGTCGCCGTGCACCTCGGCGAAGGGCGAAACTCGTATTCCGTTGGCCAGCGTGAAGGTGCGGCGCCAGTCCACGCCCCCGCTGACCCGTCTGCTGTCGCGATAGACGAGATAGGACGGGACGGTCCCTGCAGGACTGATGGGCGGGGCGACAATGGGCTCCGGTCCCGCGGGAAACAACCCGGTCGTATCAGTGATCGAAACCACTGAATTATTGCGCGTCAGGGAAACCGCGCTGCCCTGGAACCGCACCCGACCTCCCAGGATCGGCTGGCCGGGATCGTAGCGGGCTTCCAGCGGCACGGCGACGGGAAAGGCCGAGGAGTTGTCGAACGGCTGGATCGAGGACGGTCCCGTCGTCGGGGTGACAACGGCGGCGCGCAGGGATTGGAAACTGAGAGCCGCGATGGAGAAGAACGTTTCCCGATCCTGGCGCTTGGCGTAGATCTGCGAGATCAGCCGGTCGGTATCGGTGCTGAACGGGCCGCGATCCTGGAACACCCGGTGCACGCCGTAGCGACGGAAGAAGGTCGGGTCGGTGACGCGCTCCAGCCCGAAGCCGACGGTCCATTTCGGATCGAGGTCGAACGCCCCCTTGGCCAGGATGTAGCTGCGTGAGGTGTCGTTGCCGAACTTGGAGTGGTTGTCGAACAACTGCTCGTAGGTGTAGCCCGCGCGCACATCCAGCTCGCCGGAGAAGAACCGCTCTCGGTAATGGATGTTCAGAAGCGGATTGACCCGCGTGTTGATCTGCGGCGTCAGAGTGAGATCGCCGTAGGGAGAGATGGCCCACAGATAGGGCTGCTCGTAAGTGGCGCCGCGCCGCTTGGAATATTCGATCTTGGGCGTCAGGAAGCCCGAGCGCCGCGTGGCCGTCGGGTCCGGGTGCCAGAAGATCGGCAGATAGAGCACCGGCACGCCCAGCACCCGGATCACCGCATGGCGATAGTAGATCACCTGCCGGTCGCGATCCTCTATGATCCGATCCGCTTCGATGGAGAAGGAGGGGTTCTTGGGCGAGCCGTCCTTGTTGCAGATGTTGCAGGCGGTGTAGCGGGCGCTGCGAAGCTCGTTGACCGTCTCAGCCCGGCGAATGGCGGCGTGGGCGACGATGCTCACATTGTCCTGCAGCCGTGCGGAGAAGCCCAGAGCCACGCCCGCCCGCAACTGATCGTCGAGTATGGCGTCGTCGGCGTATTCCACCGACCCGTCGGGGCTGATCACCACCACGTGCCCGCTGGCGTGCACCGCGCCGTTCAGCGAGTTGTAGATCACCTTGTCGGCGCGAAGGGTCTTGGTCTGATAGCGAATCTCGACGTGGCCGGTGGCGGTGACAGTGTTGTTGGGACGGTCGTCCATCATGTCGTCCGCCTCGACGTAAACGTCGCGCGTGCCGAGGCCGTCGTCTGGAACGGGAGCAACCACGGGCTTGGGCTTTGCGCCGACTTCGGGATTGGCGAAGATATGGTTGGGGTCGCGCTCGCCCGGCGCGGCTGTGGCGACGCCAGCGCTCAGGCCGACCACGGCGACGCTCATCATCAGCAGCGCGCGCACCGATGGAGCGGTCGCCCTTGGTGCAGGCAGATACGCCGGGTGGCGCATGGGAAATCCGTCCTCTTCGCTCGGGCCCGTTGGCAGTCCAGGGCGTTGCGCGTAGCGATCCACCTTCCTCCGATGCTCCGCGCGGCGGGTCAACCGTCTTCGGTGAAGCAAAGCAGGGTTAGGCCCGACAGCAAGGCCAGCGTCGGGGGCGTCCAGGCTGCGACCAGAGGCGGAAGGATGTCCGCCTTGCCGAGCGATGAGCAAAGCTGGTTGAAGAAGAAAAAGATGAATCCCAGCGCAACCCCCGCGCCCGCCAGCCCGGCCAGTCCCCCAAGCCGCAGAAGGCGCAGCGAAAACGCCGCCGCCAGCAAAGACATAGCGGCGAACATCAACGGCGTGGCCAGAAGCTGTTGAAATTGCAGCCGATAAGCCGTCGCAGAGAAGCCAGCAAGCTCGGTGCGGCGGATCATGCTCGGCAACTCCCACGAGGGTATGGCAGTAGGCGAGGCGAACCGCTCGAGGGCGTTGTTTTCGCTGAGGGTGCTGGGCAGCACCATGGTCGCAATCGTGCTGGCGGGCATATTTTGCGCCCCCTGGTGCACGCCGGTCAGGGTCCACTGCTTCTTTTTCAGCACTGCGTCGGAGGCTTCCATCCGACTGGAGAACTTCAGTCCTCCGCCCGGCTGAACGTCGTAAAGGAACAGCGTCACGTCCCTCAGATGCACGCCCGGCCCCTGATTCGATTTGGCGCGGATGATGAGTTGCCTTCGCTTGTCGCCCTGACGCAACCAGATGGTCTTCGAGACCGCAGCGTTTTCAAAAAGCTGGGTCTTGGTTCGCTCGAACTGGTTGCTCATCTGAGACGCGAGGGGGTTCAGCGCTACGACGGTAATGAGGCCGATGAGGGCGGCGGCGCCCGCGGCGGGAAAGATGAAGCGCCATGCCGAAACGCCCGCCGCCCGCATGGCGATCAGTTCGCTGCGTCGGTTCAGGCTCACAAACGCGCCCAGAACGCCGAACAGGAAGGCGAAGGGCAGCACCAGCAGAATCACCGAGGGCGACTCCAGCAGGGCCAGTCCGAGAAGTTGCAACACCGACGCGTCGCCAGCCCGCGCGCCGGACGAACGGGTCAACTCCTCGAAGTTCACCAGCACGATGAGCGACGATAGCACCGCCAACGCCCCTGCCACGCTGAGCAGCGAGCGGATCATGACGTAGCGTTCGATATGGGTCAGGCGCAGGCCGCTCATGCCGCCCCCAGGGGTTGGATCGGGGTCAGGCTGCTGGTCATCGCCACCGCGTGGCTGACCTTCTGACGGAAAATCTGCCGCAGGGCGAACCAGATGGGGATCAGCGGCACAGCATACTGGATCACGTTCAGTCCGGCATTGGAATCGCACGCAGCCTGCGCCGCAAAGCCCAGGACGCGCACAAGGATGGCGAGGCCTGAAACGATCATGATCCGCCGCCCGTATCCGGTTCGGCTGAACGAGCCGCCGATCACCGCCGCCAGCGCCAGCGCCATCAGGGCCAGATCGAACAGAGGCGAGGCGAGGCGTGCGTGCGCCTCCGCCAGCAGTCGCTTGCGGTTCCGCTTTTCATCGGCCTGCGTCAGGTCGGGCTTGAGCAGTTCGTGCAGATAGCGGTCCGGCGACTTGTAGGAAATCACCGCATCGGTGTTCACATAGGGCGACAGGTCGAACAGATATTCATCGAAGGCGAGGTAGTTCAGTGCTCCTTCTCTGGAGAATTGCTGGTTCGATCCGTCGCGCAGGATCAGGGCGGGTTTGTGATCGCGCAGTACGATCTGGCCGCGCTGGGCTGCGAACGTGGTGGAGCCCCCCTCGGTCTTCTCCTGGTCGATGAAGATGTTGTGCAACTGCCCATCCCGGTCGGAGGATTGGGCGTAGACGGTCAGACCCTTGCCGGGCTGGGTGAACGCCCCGTCGCGGATCAGGCTGGCCACAAGGTCGGTCTTGACCCGGAAAAGCTCCTCCTGCCGCGCTCGCTGCGACCAGGGCGCGATCCAAAGGTTCACCACCAGGGTGATCAGCGCCGCTATCGTCGCCAGCCGGATGAACGGCAGCACCACCCGCCAACGGTTCATTCCGCCCGCGAAACAGACCACGATCTCCTGCTCGGTATGCAGACGGTTCAGCGTCACGAGCGCCGCCACAAAGATGGCGATGGGCAAAACCAGCGACAGGGTTTGCGGCAGGGAAAGAGCGATGATCTTCAGGAAGGTGCCCGCCGCCTGGTGCTTGTCGACCAGAATGTCGAGCGTAAACAAGGTCTGGGTCAGCACCGCGACCGCGCCCAGCGCCAGCGTCGCAGCGATGGTCGGCCCCAGAAGCTGCCGGAAAAGATAGCGCTCGATCAGTCGCATAGGGTCCGTGGCGAGGCCGTGCACCGACCCTGGAACGGAGTCTTCACGGCAGGCCCTTCTATACGCGAGCGTCCATGCGCTACAACCGCCTTGGCCATGATCGGCCCCGTCCCTCTGGAGTATCCCATGAAGATCGATTTCGTCTCCGCCGATGACGCAAACGCCGACGCCCTGGCTGTGTTGGCCTTCGACGACGGCTCCCTGTCGTGGGGCGCGGAGGAGATCGACGGAAAGGTGTCGGGTGCGCTGAAGCGGGCCATCGCCGCCTCGCGCTTCAAGGGCAAGGCGGGGCAGACGCTGGACGTGCTGGCGCCGGTGGGCGTGGAGGCGTCTCGGGTGCTGATCGTCGGCGGGGGGGAGGCGGGGGACGCCTTCACCGCAGCCAAGGCTGAAAGCTTCGCCGCCTATGCCTATCAGGCGCTCAAGCTGTCGGGCGCCGCCAGCGTCTCGGTGCTTCTGCCCGGCGCGACGCCGGATCAGGCGGCGCAGGCGGCGTTGGGCGCGCGGCTGGCCTCCTACCGCTTTGATCGCTACCGCACAAAGGATGGCGAGGACAAGAAACCCTCCGTCACCCACCTGCACATCGTCTGCGACGATCCCAAGGCCGCCAAAAAAGCTTACGCCCTGAACGCCGCCGTGGCCAAGGGGGTGGAGTTCACCCGCGACCTCGTTTCCGAACCCGCCAACATCCTCTACCCCGAAGAGTTCGCCCACCGGGTCAAGAAGCTGGAGAAGCTGGGCCTCGAGGTCGAAATCCTCGGCGAAAAGGAGATGAAGAAGCTCGGCATGGGCTCGCTTCTCGGCGTCGGCCAAGGTTCGGAGCGCGAAAGCCAGCTTGTGGTCATCCAGTGGAAGGGCGCGAAGGACAAGAATGCGGCCCCCATCGCCTTCGTCGGCAAGGGCGTCACCTTCGACACCGGCGGCATCTCCATTAAGCCCGCGGGCGGGATGGAGGATATGAAGTGGGACATGGGCGGCGCGGGCGCCGTCGCAGGCCTGATGTGCGCGCTGGCAGGGCGCAAGGCGAAAGCCAATGTGATCGGCATCCTGGGGCTGGTGGAAAATATGCCCGACGGAAACGCCCAGCGCCCCGGCGATATCGTCACCTCAATGTCTGGTCAGACCATCGAGGTGATCAACACGGACGCAGAAGGCCGGCTCGTGCTCGCCGACGCGCTCTGGTACTGTCAGGACCGGTTCAAACCGCGCTTCATGATCGACTTGGCGACGCTGACGGGGGCGATCATCGTCGCCCTCGGCGCCGATTACGCCGGGCTCTACTGCACCGACGAGGATCTAGCCATGAAGCTGCTCGCCGCGTCGATGAGCGAGGGCGAGCTTCTGTGGCGCATGCCGCTGCCCGACTCCTACGACAAACTGCTCGATACCGCCGCCGCCGACATGAAGAACATCACCGGGCTCAGCGGCGGCGGCTCGATCACTGCGGCCATGTTCCTGAAGCGGTTCATCAACGGCGTTCCCTGGGCCCACCTGGACATCGCAGGCGTCGCGTGGCGCAAGCCCTCGTCCAATCCCACCATCCCGGAAGGGGGCGCAGGCTATGGCGTGCGCCTTTTGAACCGGCTGGTCGCGGACGGCTACGAGGACTGACGATTGAACGAGGGTTCCCCCGAACTCTGGTTCTACCATCTGGAGCGGTCCTCGCTCGATCAGGTGTTGCCGGAACTGCTTGACCGAACGATGAAGCGCGGCTGGCGGGCGGTGGTGCGCTCGCCGGACCCTGCCCGGCTGCAGCACCTTGACGACTGGCTCTGGACCTTTCGCGACGAGAGCTTCCTCGCCCATGGCCTCGCCAGCGATCCCATGCCCGAACGCCAGCCGATCCTGCTCACCACCGAGGATCACAACCCCAACGGCGCCCAGGCGTTGTTCCTGCTGGACGGGGCCGAGGTCGGGTCGCTCGCGGGTTACGAGAGGGGCCTTTACCTTTTCGACGGGCGGGACGAGGCTCAGCTTTCACAGGCGCGCGGTCGCTGGCGCGAGGCCAAGGCTGCGGACCTTCCCGTCTCCTATTGGCGGCAAACGGAACAGGGTTGGGAAAAGCAGGCATGAAGACGTTTCTGGCCATCGTGGCGCTCTCGTTCGGCCTTTCGGCCTGCGAATACTACCGCGCCGAGCCGCCTGCTCCGCCCCCGCCAGCCCCGCCGCCGCCGCGACACGCGCCTGTGGATGCGTGCGGCGCGTCGAACCTGCAATATCTGCTTGGGCGCTCCACTTCCGACATTCCGCAAAACTACGGCCGAAACCGCCAGCGCGTGGTCTCTAGCGGCTCTTACATCACCGACCAGTTCGATCCGGAGCGATTGACGATCATGTATGACGAACACGATGGCCGCATCAGCCGGGTGCGTTGCGGATGAATGGGCTCAGACTAGCCGCCGTGCTCGCAGGCGCGGCCTCACTCGGGGCCTGCGCCGACTATCTGGCTGTGGATTCGGCGGGCAACCACACAGCGGCGGCGCCGAGGCCCGTGATGGCCGAAACCACAACCGCGGCGCCAGCGCCCGTTCCCGTCGCCGCCAAGCCGGACACCTGCGGCGCGGCTGCGCTGCAATATCTGGTCGGCAAGCCCAAGAGCGAGGTCCCCGTGCCCGTCAACCCCGCCGGGCGGCGGGTCTATTGCTCCACCTGCATGGTGACGATGGACTATAGCCCCGCCCGGTTGAACATCGTCTTCGACCAGGACAGCGGGATCGTCAAAGCGGTCAAGTGCGGCTGATCGCACCGAGCGGATGACGATCTTGGACTGACTTATCCCCCTCGATCCGCCCTCGCGTATACTATCTGTGCTGGCGATAGCGCGGTCTTTGACATTTGTGGACGAGACGCGGGACGGCGGAGTTTCAGCCCTCTGATGGGAGCGTGTGTATCCATATTGCACTCCATGCACCCGATATGATGGTGCAAAGTTCGCTCAGGCGGCCACCGCAGCGTCGTAGGCTTCCGCCGCCGCCATCCAGTCGGCTTCGGCCTTATCTAGCCGACCCTGCGCCTTATCGCGGCGTTCGGTGAACTCGCTCGCCTTGTCGGGATCGCGGACGTAGATGGCGGGATCGGCCAGCACGTGATCGAGTTCCGCGAGTTGCGCGGTGCAGCGGGCCAGGGTCTGTTCGGCAGCCTCGAGCTTGCGTTTCAGGGGCCCCGCCATGGCCGGGTTGGCGGCGACCCTGGGGGCCTCCACCGGCGCCTCCGCCTTCTTCGGTGAGGCCTTGGCGGCTTGGCGCGCGCGTTCGAGCACCATCTTGGCGTAGTCGTCCATGTCGCCGTTGAAGGGCTTCACGCTTCCGTCCGCAGCCAGCCACAACCGGTCGGCCACCAGCTCCATCAGCGAACGGTCGTGGGTGATCAGGATGACCGCTCCGGCATAGTCGTTGAGCGCATCCAGCAAGGCCCGGCGGCTATCGATATCCAGGTGGTTGGTCGGCTCGTCGAGGATCAGAAGGTGCGGCGCGGCCATGGCCACCTGATTGAGCAGAAGCCGCGCGCGTTCGCCGCCCGAGAGGTTGGCGACGGTGGTCTCCTGCTTGTCGTAGCCGAGGCCCCACTGCGCCAGCTTGGAACGGCGCGCAGACTCCGCCGCCTCCGGCATGGCTCTGCGGATGATCTCCAGCGGCGTGTCGCTCGCGTCCATCGCCTCGATCTGGTGTTGATGGAACCAGCCGACCCGCATCCGCTTGTCGCGGTGAACGTGGCCGTTCATGACCGGAAGCGCGCCCGCGATCAGCTTGGCGAAGGTGGACTTGCCCGCGCCGTTGATCCCCAAAAGCCCGATCCGGTCGTCCACATCGAGGCGCAGGTTCAGCTTCTTCAGCACAATCCGCCCATCGTAGCCTACGTTCACATCCTCCATCCGCACCAGCGGCGGAGCGAGGGCGCGGACCGGGGAGGGGATCAGGAAGGGAGACACGCGCTCCTCTGTCGCCGTCGAGGTGGGGGGCAGCTTTTGCAGCATCTTCAGGCGCGACTGGGCCTGGGTGGCCTTGGAGGCCTTGGCGCGGAAGCGGTCGACGAACGCCTGCATATGCGCCCGCTGCGCCTCGATCTTCACGCGCGTGGCCGACGCTAGCCGCGCCTTCTCCTCGCGCATCCGCTCGAAATCGTCGTAGCCGCCCGTGTAGAGGTCAAGCTTGCCCTCCCGCACGTGCAGGATGAAGCCGACCGAGTTGTTCAAAAGCTCACGGTCATGGCTGATGATGATGGCGGTGTAGGGGTATTTCTTCAGCCGCGCTTCCAGCCACAGGGCGCCTTCCAGGTCGAGATAGTTGGTCGGCTCGTCCAGGAGCAGCAGGTCCGGCTCGGCGAACAGCGCCGCCGCCAGGGCCACCCGCATCCGCCAGCCGCCGGAAAACTCCGCCATCGGCCGGTCCAGGTCCTCGGTGGAGAAGCTGAGGCCCGCCAGGATTTCGGCGGCGCGGGCAGGCGCGCGGTCGGCGTCGATCTCGATCAGGCGGGCGTAAATCTCGCCGAGGTGTTCGGGCTCGGCGGTGTCGAGCGACTGCAGCAGGCTGTGGCGCTCGATGTCGGCCTCAAGCACCGTCTCCAGCAGCGTGACCGGGGTTGCGGGATGCTCCTGCGCCACCGCTGCGATGCGCGCCGCCTTGGGCAAGACGAGATCGCCGCCGCCGGGGGTCAACTCGCCCAGGATCAGCTTGAACAGCGTGGACTTGCCGATGCCGTTGCGCCCCACCAGCCCCACCTTGGCGTTTGGAGGCAGGTTGATCGAAGCCTCATCGAAGAAGCGCCGACCCCAGGCGTCGAATGTCAGGTCCTTGATCTGGAGCATAGCGGGGAGGGGCCTGGATTTAGCGGAACGCGCGGGTTGGCGGGGAAGGAGGGCGCCGCTATAAGCCCGCCTCCTCCTCCATGCCATAGCGCAAAGACATCAAATGACCGAACGTACCTTCTCGATCCTCAAACCCGACGCCACGCGCCGCAACCTGACCGGCAAGATCAACGCCGTGATCGAGGACGCTGGCCTGCGCATCGTCGCGCAAAAGCGTATCCGCCTGACCGACGCTCAGGCGAAAAAGTTCTACGAAGTGCACAAGGATCGCCCTTTCTATGGCGAACTGGTGGGCCAGATGACCGCCGAGCCGGTGGTGGTGCAGGTGCTGGAAGGCGAAGGCGCCATGGCGAAATATCGCGAAGTCATGGGCGCCACCAACCCGAAGGACGCAGGCGAGGGCACCATCCGCAAGCTCTTCGCCCTCTCCATCGGCGAGAACTCGGTGCACGGCTCCGACAGCGTCGAGAACGCCAAGATCGAGATCGCGCAGTTCTTCACGGACACCGATATCGTGGGCTAAAGGTTCGGGTTCCTCCCCTGCAAAGCGGGGGAGGAACTACGACAGCGGCCGCCCGAGCTTGTCCATGGCTCCCGGCCATGTCCCTCCCGGCGGCGGCAAACCCTGCGACTGCAGAACCCGCGCGGCGGTCGCCAGGCATTGCGGGTAGAGCCTGTGCTCCTCAATCAGCACCCGCGCCGCCAGTGTCTCCTCCGTATCGCCGGGGAGGATCGGCACGCGCGCCTGACCGAGCGCCGGGCCTTCGTCCAAACCCTCGGTGACGAGGTGAACCGTGCAACCCGCTTCAGCATCCCCTGCCTCGATGGCCCGGCGATGGGTGTGCAGGCCCGGATAGAGGGGCATGAGGCTCGGGTGGATGTTGAGCATTCGCCCCGGCCACGCGCCGACAAGGAACGGAGTGAGGATGCGCATATATCCGGCCAGCGCCACCATCTCTACGCCCGCCCGCTCCAAGGCCGCTTGAATGGCGAACTCGTGCGCCTCGCGGTCCTTGCCAAAGGGGCGATGGTCGATGGCGAGCGCCTCAACCCCCGCTGCGCGCGCCCTTTTCAGTCCCGCAGCGTCCGGTTTGTTGGAGATCACCAGCACGATTTCTGCGGGATAGGCCTGTTCCTTCGCCGCCTCGATCAGCGCCATCATGTTGGAGCCCGACCCGGAGATCAGGACGGCGGCCCTGACTTTTCTCATAACGCCCGTCTCATGCGGCGGCGAGTTCGCCGACGATCCACGCCTCTTCGCCGGCGTCGAGCAGGCCAGCCAGCACCTTGGGCGCATGGTGGGGCGCGGCGATCAGGACGAAGCCGATGCCGCAGTTGAAGGTGCGTCGAAGCTCATGGTCGGAAATGCCGCCGACCTCTTGCAGCCACGCGAACACGGGCGGCAGTGGCCAGGCGCTCCAGTCAAAGCGGGGAACCAGCCCCTCGGCGACGCAGCGGGGCGGGTTTTCGATCAGCCCGCCGCCGGTGATGTGCGCCCCGCCCTTGATCAGCTTCGCCTTGGCCAGCGGCAGAATGGATTTCACATAGATGCGGGTGGGGGCCATCAGCGCCTGAGCCAGCGTCCTTCCCGCCGTGAACGGGCAGGGCGCATCCCAGGCGAGGCCCGAACGCTCCACAACCTTCCTAACCAGCGAATAGCCGTTGGAGTGCGGCCCGCTCGATCCGACGCCGATCAGCACATCCCCCGGCTTTTGCGTGTCCAGCGTCGGCAACACCGCCCCGCGCTCCACCGCCCCGATGGCGAACCCGGCGAGGTCGTAGTCGCCTTCGCGGTACATCCCCGGCATTTCCGCCGTCTCGCCCCCCGCCAGGGCCGCGCCCGCCTGACGACAGCCCTCGGCGATCCCGGCTACCACACGGCGCGCCACTTCGACCTCCAGCTTCGCCGTGGCGTAGTAGTCGAGGAACAGGAGCGGTTCGGCCCCTTGCGCCAGCAAGTCGTTCACGCACATGGCCACGAGGTCGATGCCCACCGTGTCGTGCAACCCCGTCTCGATGGCGATCTTCAGCTTGGTGCCCACCCCGTCGGTGGTGGCGACCAGCAAAGGATCGACGAATCCCGCCGCCTTCAGATCGAACAGGGCGCCGAAACCGCCCAATGACGCCTCCGCGCCGGGTCGCCGGGTGGCTTTGGCCAGCGGCTTGATCGCTTCGACCAGGGCGTCGCCCGCGTCGATATCCACCCCCGCATCGGCATAGGTGAGGCCGTTCGGCCGCTCGCTGGAGGGGGGTGACATGGCAAGGTCCGGAAACTGAGGAAGGCGCGCCCTCTTTTCCGCGCGCCGAAGCTCGCTATAGCTACCGCATGACACCGATCACCGACAACGCCGCTCTCGAGGCGTTCTGCGCCAAAATCGCATCCGCCCCCTTCATCGCGGTCGACACCGAGTTCATGCGCGAGACGACCTATTGGCCGAAACTGTGCCTGGTGCAGGTGGCCAGCGAGACCGAGGCCGCCAACATCGACCCCTTGGCCGACGGGCTTAACCTGGCGCCGCTCCTCGCCATCTTCGCCGATCCCAAGGTGGTTAAGGTGTTCCACGCCGCGCGTCAGGATGTGGAAATCTTCAACAATCTCGGCACGATACCCCGCCCTTTGTTCGATACGCAGGTGGCGGGGATGGCGGCGGGATACGGCGAGCAGATCGCCTACGACGCCCTGGTGCGCCAGATGCTGAAGATCGACATCGACAAGTCGAGCCGCTTCACCGACTGGGCGCGAAGGCCGCTTTCGGACGCCCAGATGTCCTATGCCCTGGCCGACGTTACCCACCTCGCCAAGCTCTATCCCAAGCTGCAGGAACGGCTGGAGCGGGAAGGGCGGCTGTCGTGGGTGCAGGAGGAGATGAACGCGCTGAGTGATTCGGCGGCCTATGACCTGGATCCCGAGAAGTCATGGCGGCGACTGAAGCCGCGCAAGTTCACGCCCAAGTATCTCGCCGCCTTCAAGGCCGTGGCGGCCTGGCGCGAACGCACCGCCCAGACGCGGGACCAGCCGCGCGGGCGCATTCTGAAGGACGAGGCCATCGACGAGATCGCCACCCAGGTTCCCCTCGACGCCGACGCGTTCAACCGTCTGCGCTCGGTGCCCAAGGGGTTCGCGGGCTCCAAGTTCGGGCCGGACCTGATCGAGGCGTTGAAAGAGGCGATGCGCGATCCCGAGGCCTACGCCCCGGTGATCGAACGCGGCCCGCCCCCGGCGCAGTCGCAGGGCGCGGTGGTGGAGCTGCTCAAGGTGCTCCTGAAGGCGCGGTCCGAGGATGCGGGGGTGGCGTCAAAGCTGATCGCCACAGTCTCCGACCTCGAAAAGATCGCCACCGACGACAAGGCGGCGGTGCAGGCCCTCACCGGCTGGCGGCGCGGCCTGTTCGGCGAAGACGCCCTGAAGCTGAAGCGCGGCGAACTGGCGCTGGTGCTTGAGGGGTCGAAGGTGCGGGTGGTGGAGTTGGAGCCGGAGTAGGGGCGGGGGCTTATTGATAAGGCTCGCGTGCTAGCCCTGTTTGCAGATCAAGATAGTAGTCCGGCCATCTCGTTTGCCATTCGACGACTCTGTCGTGATTGCGCTTAGCGAACGCATCCACTTCGCGAAGGGTATCGGGATATGGTCCTGCTACTGAGAGAAAGAAGTAACCGGAGCGAACTATCGCTCCCACTTTTTCCCACTCCCGATCATCTTTGCGGGGCGGAGGTTTGAACTTGGTCCACAGTGGAACAGCCGTCGCTGGGCAATGCGGACAAGGACGAGCAAAACCCGTGGCTGGTACGGGACGCCGGAACGAAGCTCTGCAATTGAAGCAGACATATGGATAGAGGTGCGGGCGTTCCTTGCCAGCGAGCGCAGAAACGTAAAACGGCCCGTTCCAAGACCCCAGCTCACTGCGATGGACCTGCGCCATATGCCAATAATAACACGTGCCGCTGCTAGGCCAATCTCTGAAGTCGCAAACCCTAGCTTCTGATCTTCAACTCTGCCCCCAGCGCATTGGCCAGGGCCTGCGCGCGTTTGGTGGTTTGTTCTCCGAGGAGGAGGTCGGCGGACTTGGGTTTTACGGCGAGGGTCAATTCGTTCCGCAGGAGGCGCAGGCTCGCTTCGCCCAAAAGCTCGGGGCTGCGGCCAGAGAGATCGCAACCGAGCCGCATCGCCGCGCCCAGCACATCGGCTCGCGCTCGCCGCTCCTCCGACAACACGCGAGATATGGCCGGATCGTTGGGGATGCGGTCTCCGGCGTAGCGGTGGAAGACGGCCAGGGCGATGAAGGCGCGCTCGGCGTGGGTCTGTCCGGGGATCGGCGCACGCAAAATCTGCTCGAACACCAGGTCGGCCCGGTGATCGGGGTGCAGTCGGGCGCCAAAATCGGCGAGCCGACAGGCGGCGGCCAGAAGACTCCGCCCGCGTTCCTCAGGAAAGACCGGAGCCAGCCCCGACCACAGGGGCTCAAGCCACGCCTCCAGCACCGGCCCCAGCCGCTCGGCCACCCCGTGCCGCGCGCCCAGCGCCGAGCACCCCTCGATCAGCGGGTCGAGCGCCTGAAGCCCCGGCGACATGGCGTCGAACAACAGCCCCTCGCGCAGGCCGTAAGCGGAGACCACGATGCGCTCGAACCCCAGCCTTTCGATCAGGGCGCGTAGCACCACAGCGGAGTAGGGTAGGGTCTCGGCCCGCTTTCTGGAAACCCCCGAGATGCGCTCCAGCGAGCCCTTGGACTGGGCGGCGATGAAGGCGGCGGTGTCCATCGCGTCGGCGGCGCTCATCTCGTATTGGTGAACGATCTGAAGCGGATAGCCGGTGCGGTTCATGTGCACCAGAGCGAGGTTGCGCCAGGCCCCGCCGACCGCATGGAAGGTCTGGGCCGCAAACCGGCCGGCGACAGGGCGAAGGATATCCGAACACACTGCGCCCAGCGCCGCCACATCCACCGTCTTGGGGGCTCCAAGGGCGAACGGGCCGAGGGGGAGGGTGATTCCCCGCCCCGGCTTGCCACTCTCTAGCTTGATGAGTTCCAGGCTCGACCCGCCAAGATCGCCCACCACGCCTGACGCCGTGGGTTCGCCCGCGATGACGCCGAGGGCGGAGAACCACGCCTCCTCCTCTCCTGACAGCACTCGCAGGTCAAAGCCGGTCTCGGCGCGAACCCGGTGGAGAAAGGCGTGGCGGTCGCGGGCCTCGCGCACGGCGGCGGTGGCGGCGGTGTAGGTTTCGGCGGGGCGCACCGCATCCAGCACTGCGCGGAACCGGCGAAGCGCCCCCAGCGCCGCTTTCACTCCGTCGGGAGCGAGCGCGCCGGTCTGCACCATGTTGCGGCCTAACCCCGCCAGGACCTTCTCGTTAAACACGGTCCAGATGGCCCGCCCCTCGACCCGGTAAAGCACCAGGCGCACGGAGTTGGAGCCCACATCCACCACGGCCACATCACGGGCGGCGCCCGCCTCGGCCTCGGCAAGGGGCGGGTTAGCGGCCTGAGCCCACATGATCAAAGGCTCGGGGTAGGTTCTTACCGCCGCGTCCGCGACCGGACAGGCTGGGGTTGGTCATGAAATACTCGTGGGCGGAGAAGGGCTTTTTGATCTTGCTGATGTCGAAACGCGTGTAGGCGCCGTCGGGGGCCAGAGACCAGCTTTGGGCCACGTCATTCAGGTTGGCGACCATGATCTGGTCCAGCACCTGTTGATGCACGGTGGGGTTCTCAACCGGAACGAGGGACTCGATACGGCGGTCGAGGTTGCGCGGCATCCAGTCCGCCGACGAGATGAACACCCGCGCTGCGGGGCTCGGCATCGGCTTGCCATTGGCGAAACAGACGATGCGCGAATGCTCAAGAAAGCGCCCGACGATCGACTTGACGCGGATGTTTTCCGACAGGCCCTTCACGCCCGGGCGCAAACAGCAGATGCCCCGAATCACAAGTTCGACCCGCACCCCGTCCTGGCTGGCGCGGTAGAGGGCGTCAATGATCTCAGGATCGACCAGAGAGTTCAGCTTGGCCCAGATGGCGGCGGGACAGCCTGCGCGCGCGTTCTCCGCCTCCTTGGCGATATAGGCGAGGAGGGCGGGTTTCAGGCTAATAGGCGAAAACGCCAGTTTCTCCAGCGCCTCCGGCTTGGCGTAACCGGTGATGAAGTTGAACACCTTGGACACATCGCGCCCGAGCGCCGGGTCGCAGGTGAACAGGCTGAGGTCGGTATAAACCTTGGCGGTAATCTGGTGATAGTTGCCGGTGCCAAAGTGGCAGTAGGTCTTCAGCACCCCGCTCTCGCGCCGCACCACCAGCGAGAGCTTGGCGTGGGTCTTATACTCAAGGAAGCCGTAGACCACGTGCACTCCGGCCCGCTCCAGGTCGCGCGCCCATTTCAGGTTCGCCGCCTCGTCAAAGCGCGCCTTCAACTCCACCAGAGCGGTGACGCTCTTGCCGTTGTCCGCCGCTTCGATCAGGGCGGCGACGATGGGGCTGTCATGGCCGGTGCGATAGAGGGTCTGTTTGATCGCCAGAACGTCCGGGTCGCGCGCCGCCTGACGCAGGAACTGGACCACCACATCGAAGCTCTCGAAGGGGTGGTGAACCAGGATGTCCTTCTCGGAGATGGCGGCGAAACAGTCGCCTGCGTGCTCGCGGATGCGTTCGGGGAAGCGCGCCTCGAAGGGCGGGAACTTTAACTCCGGCCGGTCTGGCGGGATCAGCGCGCCGAGTTGCGACACGCCCAGGATACCGTTCACCAGCACCACGTCCTCGGGCTCGGCGTGGAGGTTGCGCAGGATGAACTCGCGCAAGTCGCCGGGCATATCGCCATCGACTGTGACGCGGACCACCGAGCCGAACCGGCGCTGGCGCAGCATGGCTTCGAACTCGCGCACCAGGTCTTCGGCCTCTTCTTCCAGTTCGACATCCGAGTCCCGGATCACGCGGAAGACGCCCTTGGCCTCTACGTCGCAGTCGGGGAACAGGGTTTCGATGAACAGGCCCAGCACGTCCTCCAGCGCGATGTAGCGCGCGGCTTTCTTGCTCTTGGAATTGTTAGGCAGAGCCCAAAAGCGCTTCACCTGATTGGGCACCGGCACCAGGGCGTAGAAGGTCTTGGCGTCGCCGCGTCGCCGCAACTTGAGCGCCAGCGAGAAGGCGAGGTTGGGGATGAACGGGAAGGGATGCGCCGGATCGATCGCCAGCGGCGTCAGCACCGGAAAGAGCTGGCTCTGGAACACCGGCTCCAGCGCGTCGAGGTCGCCGACGGTGATCGCACCGGGGGCGACCAGTTCGATCCCCTCCGCCATCAGGCCGAGCTTGAGCTCGCGCCAGACCTGTTGCTGACGGCGCATCAGATCCTTGGCCGAGGCCACCACCTTGGCAAGCTGCTCGGCGGGGGTCAGGCCGTCCTGGCTGATCACGCGCACGTGCTCGCTGACCTGGCCCTTCAGCCCCGCCACGCGCACCATGTAGAACTCATCCAGGTTGTTGGCTGAGATGGCCAGGAACCGCAGTCGTTCCATGATCGGGTGGCGGGAGTTCTCCGCCTCGTCCAGCACGCGCTGATTGAACGACAGCCACGAGAGTTCACGGTTGAAGACCCGCTCGGGCGAGGCGATCAGCGCCTCATCCAGCCGCAGCGACGGGGCCGGCGCGGGCTCGGCGCGCAGAGGGGGCAGGGCGGCTTCGGCCTGCAAAGCTTCGGACATGGGTCGATCATCGGGTTGCACCGGCCCGTTCTGGCGCAGGGCGCGGCCAGCCACAAGCGCGGTTGTGTGAAGATCACTATGCCACGCGGAGAATTACTCTTCGTGAAACAAGGGCGCAGTCTCGCCTTCGTCCCTCAATAGTTCGCGGGCGAGGGCGCGGCCGACTGGCTTGCCCCGGCGCAGCGCCTCCTCATCCAGGCGGGCGACGAAGGCCCGCACGGCGGGCTCAGAGCGTTCGACCCGGTGGCGCAGATAGACCAGAAGCTCTTGCGTGGGCTCGATATGCCGCTCGCGGAACAGCCGCCGCATCACCCCATCCAGCACCTCATCATCGGGCTCGCTGAGGATCGCGACGGGAAGCGCGTTCAGCCGCGAGCGTAGGTCAGGCAGGCCGGTGGCCCAGGTGGTCGGCAGGGTGCGCGCGGTGAGCAGAAGGGTCGCTGGCGCGGGACGATTCAACAGATGGAACAGCGCTTCGGCGGTGGGGGCGCGGTCGGCGTCTTCGATCAACGCCGGACCTTCGGCGCCTTGCGCCTCTCCGCCGCCAAGTCGGACGGCGCCCACCCGATCCGCCCAGATCTGCGCCAGATGGCTCTTGCCCGCCCCCGCCGGACCGACCAGCGCCAACGCGCCGCCCGGCCAGTTCGGCCAGGCGTCAAGCCGCGAGGCCGCGTCCGCATTCGCGGGCGACACCACGAAGGCGTCCCGGTGAAACGGCTGCGGTTGTTCCAGATCGAAATGAAGCTGCTGGCTCAAACCCTTGATCCAATGAGGCAGGACGCGATAAGCCGCCTCCCTATCATGGCGGCGCGGCGCGGGTCGATGTAAGTCGCCGTCATTCCGGTTATAGAGGGCCGTCCGGCCAGGAGGAGGCAGGATGCATCGCCAAGAAGGAAAACGGGTGAAGCTCTACTACTCGCACAATCTGAACCCGCGCGTGGCCGTGGCCGTGGCCAGATACCTGAAATCGCCGGTCGACTATGTGCGCGCCAGTCCGCGCCGTCCGGACCAGATCGAAGCCTTCACGACCATCAACCCCAACGCGCTCGTGCCAGTTCTGGTGGATGGCGAGACGCGGCTATGGGAGACCGACGCCATCGCCTGCAGGTTGTCGGGGCTCGCGGGCTCGGATTTCTGGCGCATCGGTCCGGATACGGCAGAGATGATCATGTGGGTCAGTTGGAGCGCTTACCATCTGACGCGGGCGGCCGACCCTCTCTATTTCTACCGGATCGTCTTCCCTACCTTTTCCGACGAGAAGCCAAACGCCTCTCTTCTGGAGGAAGCGCTCGGTGATTTCCGGCGTCATGCGGCGGTCCTCGATAGCCACCTCGCGAATAGACCTTGGGTGCTTGGCGAGCGTATTTCGTATGCAGATTTCAGGGTGGCGACGCCCTTGCCATTTGCGGAGGAGGCGGGCTTGCCAGTGTCCGAGTTTCCCAATGTGAAGCGATGGCACGACCGACTTATGGAGATCGACGCCTGGCGGGACCCGTTCGACGGGCTGGCCTGAGCCCTCGCCCTGTCCTTGACAAGGCGGGCGCCCCGTGCGCCCCTCCGCCGCCCTAAAATCACCTCTTCAGACTGCTCCGAACGGCTCTCATTATGCACGCCTACCGCTCTCATACCTGCGGCGCCCTGCGCGCCTCGGACGCCGGGTCTTCCGTCCGCCTCTCCGGCTGGATTCACCGCAAGCGCGACCACGGCGGGCTGATGTTCATCGACTTGCGTGACAATTTCGGCCTGACCCAGCTTGTGCTGTCGCCGGAGACGCCGGGGTTTGCGCTCGCTGAACGCCTGCGTGCCGAAAGCGTGATACGGGTGGACGGCGAGGTGGTGGCGCGCTCGTCCGAGACGACCAATGCGGGGCTGCCCACCGGCGAGATCGAAATCCGTGTGCGAGGCGTCGAGGTGCTGTCCGAGGCGGCGGAACTGCCGGTTCCAGTGTTCGGCGAGCCGGACTACCCGGAGGACCTGCGTCTGAAATACCGCTATCTCGATCTGCGCCGCGAGAGCCTGCACCGCAACATCCTGCTCCGTTCTTCGGTAGTGTCCTCGATCCGGCGGCGGATGATCGATCAGGGGTTCACCGAGTTCCAGACCCCGATCCTGACTGCGTCCTCGCCTGAGGGCGCGCGGGATTATCTAGTGCCGTCAAGGCTTTACCCCGGACAGTTCTATGCCCTTCCCCAAGCGCCGCAGATGTTCAAGCAGCTTCTGATGGTCTCGGGTTTTGACCGCTATTTCCAGATCGCGCCTTGCTTCAGGGACGAAGACGCCCGCGCCGACCGCTCGCCCGGCGAGTTCTACCAGCTCGACGTGGAGATGAGCTTCGTCACCCAGGACGACGTGTTCGGGGCCATCGAACCGGTCATGCGCGGAGTGTTCGAGGAGTTCGCGAGCTACGTCCCGGGCCGCACCGTTGCGCCGGGCGACTTCCCGCGCATCCCCTATCGCACCGCCATCGCCAAATACGGGTCCGACAAGCCCGACCTTCGCAATCCCATCGAGATGCAGGACGTGTCCGAGCATTTCCGCGGCGGTGGTTTTAGCGTCTTCGCGGGCATCCTGGACAAGAACGACAAGGCCCGCATTTGGGCCATTCCGGCCCGTGGCGGCGGCTCCCGCGCCTTCTGCGACCGCATGGGCGATTGGGCCAAGGGCGAAGGCCAGCCGGGCCTCGCCTACATCTTCTGGAACACACCAGACCCGTCCGAATCGCCTTCGGAAGCCAACTTAGCGGGTATGCTCAAAGACCTTGCAGCTTTGGTTATAGTTATGGTTGCGCGCGGGCCGGTTGCTAAGAATTTGGGACCCGAGCGCACGGATGCGATCCGCACTCAGCTGGGCCTACAAGCGGGCGACGGGGTCTTCTTCGTCGCGGGCGACCCACGCGACTTCTATAAGTTCGCCGGACTGGCGCGCACCAAGATCGGGACCGAGCTTAACCTGATCGCGCAGGGCGAGTTCCGCTTCTGTTGGATCGTCGACTTCCCCATGTTCGAGTGGAATGAGGACGAGAAGCGGATCGATTTCTCGCACAACCCCTTCTCCATGCCTCAGGGCGAGATGAAGGCGCTGGAGACCATGGACCCGCTGGATATCCTGGCCTTCCAATACGACATCGTCTGCAACGGGGTGGAGCTGTCGTCGGGCGCGATCCGCAACCACCAGCCGGAAATCCTGCTCAAGGCCTTCCAGATGGTCGGCTACAAGGCCGAAGAAGTGGAGACCGAGTTCGCGGGCATCCTCAACGCCATGCGCTACGGCGCCCCGCCCCACGGCGGCATCGCGCCGGGGGTGGACCGGATCGTCATGCTGCTGGCCGGGGCGGAGAACATCCGCGACGTGATCGCCTTCCCGTTCAACCAGCAGGCCCGCGACCTGATGATGAACGCCCCCTCCGAAGTGCGTGAGAAGCAGCTCAAGGAGCTGCACCTGCGGATCGCCCAGCCGGTTAAGGGGTAGGTTCTCTCCTACGCCGCTTCGTCCTCGCCCCTAATTGTGCGCCCAGGTCTTCGGAGCGACCGGCGGTTTAGGGGGCAGCGGCGGCGCAGGCGGCGTGGGCAGAGGGCTCTTGAAGAAGACGAAACGGCCGTGGCATTCCTTCACCGTCAGGCCACGCGGCAGGCGGGTTGCGTTGTCGCCGCACGCCTCGCTCACCTGTTCCTGGGTCAGGCCATGCGCCGAGGAAAGGTCGGCGCCCCGGATGTTGGCATGGTCGAGCTCGGCCCCGCCGAAGCTGGCGCCCGCGAAGTTCGCGCCTGCGAGCGTGGCGGTTTGAAGCCCCGTGCCGCTGAACGAGGCGCGCTCGAACCTGCCATTCGACAGGTTGGCGCCCAGCATCTCCGCCCCGTCGAAGATAGCGTGGTCCGCCTGCACCTTCGTCAGGTTGGCGTGTTGAAATTGCGCGCCGGTGAAGCTGGCGTGGCTGAGGATCGCGCCCTCCAGGTTCGCGACTGGCAACTGCGCCGAGTTTGCGACCGCATGGTGGAAATCCGCTCCCGAAAAGTTCGCGCCCGGACCCTCGATCCCGGTCAGCGTGGCGTGGGAAAAGTGTGCGCCCTTGAACACCGATCCCATCACCTGCGCGCCGCGTAGGTCAGCCCGGCTGAAGTCCGCGCCGGAGAAGTTGGAGCCCATCACCTTGGCGCCGCGCAAGTCCGTGGCGATCAGGTTGGCGCCCGCGAACGTGCCGCCGATGAAGGCGGCGTCGGTCAGCTTGCGTCCCGAAAACTCGCACTTGGCGCATGATCCGCCGAACGAGACGGTGCGCGCCACGTCGGGCTCGGTCATCATATTCGCCGCAAACGCTGGCGCCGCGCCGATCAGGGCGGCGAAGGCAGCGACGAGCGCGGCGGCGGGCAGCATCCAGCGAGACATACAAACTGTGTCTGTCAAAGCAGCAGTTCACACCAGTTAAATCGCCGCAATCCTGTAGTGGTCAAGCTTCAGGCGCAGGGCTTGAGGTGCAGGCCGCGCGGCAAGGTGGTCGCGCTGTCGCCGCAAGCGTCGGTGAGCTGGCCTTGCGTGAGCCCGACGGCATGGCTCATTTCTGCGCCGGAGAAGTTCACCCCGCCAAGCTTCGCGCCACGAAAGTTCGCGCCCTGAAGATAGGTGCCGACGAAGGTCGCATTGGTCAGGTCCGAGCGTGAGAAATCCGCCCCGCCCATCACCGCGCCATAGGCGTTCAGGTCCCGAAGGTCGCCTCCCGCAAAGCGCGCGCGGGTCGCCACCGCCGCCGAAAGGTCAGCCTGGCGCAACCGCGCTCCGGTGAAATCGCGCCGCCTGAGATTGAGATTGGCGAAGTCGGCCTGGAACAGGTTGCAGTGTGGGCAGCTCGCGCCGCTGCGCGCGTGGGCGACCTGGCTGGCGTTCTGCGCGCTGGCGGGCAAGGGCGCTGCGAGCGCGGCGAGGACGACCAGAAGAACAGATCGGCGCATGATAGCCTCCGCGTTAAACGACGACCCTGCCTGATCCACGTTAAGACGAGGTTGGTTTTCGACGCCGGGCTAGGCGCCTTCGACCATCCCCGGCGCCGCGCCGCACTTCTCGCAGACGATCCGGCCGCCCTGGAAGGTGAGGGCGAAGTCACCGCACGCGGGACAGACGTCGGTGGTGGCGCGAACCTCCAACTCCGGTTCGGAAGGCGAGCGCCGGGCGTTTGGCAGGAACAGCAAATTGTCGGGAGCGGCCCCCCGCGCAAACCCCTTGGACATGAAGTGCAGCGCTGACAGCGGCTCCGGTTCGATCCCCGTGTCGATCTCCTCGGCCCGCCCCCGGCCCAGCCCGTCGGCGTTCAAGGCGTCCGGGTCGCCGTTGGCAAGATCGTCGCGGCCGAGATACGAGACGCCAAGCTCGCGGAACAGATAGTCGAGGATCGAGGTGGCGGAGCGGATGGAGTCGTTGCCGTCCACCTTCCCGGCGGGCTCGAAGCGGGTGAAGACAAAGGCGTCCACGAACTCTTCCAGCGGCACGCCGTATTGCAGGCCGATGGAGATGGCGATGGCGAAATTGTTCATCAGGCTGCGGAAGGCGGCGCCTTCCTTGTGCATATCGATGAATATCTCGCCGAGTTCGCCGTCGTCGTATTCCCCGGTGTGTAGATAGACCTTGTGCCCGCCCACCGCCGCCTTCTGGATATAGCCCTTGCGCCGGTCAGGCAGTTTGCGACGGGTGCGGTCGCGCTCGACGATGCGCTCCACGATCCGTTCCGGCTGCGGTGGGGCGGGGCGCTCGGCCCTCGGCTCCTCTACCGGCGGTAGCATGAACGCCAGGTCGGCGTCTGGTTTTCGCACCGGCTGGAAGCGACGCACCCCAGCCTGCCGTGCCGCGTCGATGAGCGCGGCGACGGCTTCCGGCCCCCCTGTTTCAGAAGCTTCGATCCGGTGAAGTGAGCCTGCTCCGCACGCTGTCTCAACGGCGGCGATCATCGCCAGACGGGCGGAGGCAGCGACGTCGGCTCCGGCAGCGAATACGAGGTGGTCGATCTGGCCGCTACCCTCCACGTGCCGGGCCGCTGCGGCGCTGGTTTCCGGGCCGAAACCCGCTGCCGCCAATGTGTCGAACGATCCAGACGCAAGCGCGTCCTCCGAAGCGCCCAAGACGTCGCGCACGAAACCGTCGCCGACAATGAGCGGTGCGAAAGCCGCTCCCAGCGTCGCCCCGCCTACAAGCGCGGATTCGGCCAGATCGACCTCATGGTCGGTGAAGCCCGCAGCGTAGAGCGAGGGCCGATTCACCCCCGGCGCGCTGTCGAGCGAGCGGGCGCCCAGCGCCTCAGTGCGGGCGGCGTCGAGATCAAGGCCGAGAGCCTTCAATCCGGCGATGGCGGCGGCGTGAAGGGCGGGGAAGGTTTCGCCGTCCGCCGTTTCCGCGATGCTCACAGGTCCCTTCCACGGCTGTGCGCCGAGGGTGAGGGCGCCAAGACGCAGCGACAAATCTGCATCGTCGATGAGAGCGACTGCGGTTGAATGATGGGGCAGGGCGGCGGCGACCTCAGTGGACGCCTCATGTATGGCCTTTGCGACGATAGCGGCAGTCTTTGAGGCAAGCGCGCGGCCTTCGACCGAAGCATACTCCAGACCCGCCGAGATGAGCGTCTCATGCAGCCCCGCAATCGCGAGGCTGCTCGCGCTGACCGACTCTGCAAGGTCGCTCTCGATGGCCAGCGCGACCGTCCACAAACGGGTGAGATGCGCCAGATCGTCGGCGCTGAGGGCCTTTCCCGCCCAGACGACCATGGCGGCTGCCGGGCCAGAAGTCAGCGCTCCCGCCGCTCTGTCCAGCGCCAGGATCACCTCCCCGGTGCGCCATGCGCTCCGTGCGGCGAGCGTGGCTGCGGCGTCTCCTGCGTCGGCCGCCAGAACAGCGGTTACGAAACGATTGGGCCAAGGGGCGAGGTCAAGAGTCTCCTCGGTCCCGGCCAACGCGATGGCGTCGCGCACCGTGGCGGGGCTGGCGCCAGCTTCGAGCGCGGCCCGGGCGGCGCGGGCCAGAGCAGGATTGTTTAGAGGGTCGGCGCAGGCGTCGCGCCCGCCCTCGCAGCGCTGCACCGCCGACGACACTTCGCGCAGGCGGGCGGCCAGGGCGACCTGCCCCTCGCGCGCCAGGACTACGCCCCTCCGCTCCGCCGTCCATGCCGCCAGACCGGTTCCGCCGCCGTGGGTTCCGAGGTCGAACGACGGCAGGGCGGGTGTTTGCCGCGCCTGTCCCGGCGCCGCCAGTCCGAGCAGCATGGCGGCGACCAGTTCATCGCAGAAGCCCTGCGCCTCGGCCTTGCCGTTGAACAGCTTCAGCGTCCGGCCGTGCGCTGCGATGCGGTTGGCATAGGCTGCGGGGCCGCCCGATAAGGCGGTGTCCTGGGTGTGGGAGGAGAGCCCATCCGACCATTCCAGCCACGCTTCCACCCGCGCGGTCGGCCAGCTTTCGGGCGCCAGCACATCAACCACGGCGGACGCCCGCTCGATGGGGCGCACCGCCATGGCCACGTCCCACGCCGCCTCCGCAAATCGCGCCGCAAAGCGCATATCCGTCACCCTGCAAATCACTGACCACGCGAGGCTAGTCGCGGAGGGAACGAGACGCAACGGATTGCGGCCAAATCCCGCGCCCCTACTAGATGTTGGGTGTGGATGAAGTTTCGTGTGTGGCGCCCCTGCGCTGGACTGCAAACGCCCCGCTCGCTATGGTCCGGCTCAACTTCGGGGCTTCTCAAGCGCCTTCTCCGCCAAGGGTTTTGTCTGTGCTGAAGAAGATTTTCACTTGGTGGAACGGCGCGACGCCGGGCGCGCTGCTCACGGTCGCTAAACGCGGCAGATTCGTGGGCGAGGACGACTTCGGCAATCGCTACTACGCCGCCACCACGATCCGCGACGGGGATGCGGGCCGTCAGCGCCGCTGGGTGCTCTACAAGGGTTACGCCGAGCCCTCGAAAGTGCCCGCGGAATGGCACGGCTGGCTGCACAATACCTTCGCCGAGCCGCCGACCATCGAACCGCTGAGAGTACAGGCCTTTGAGAAGGGGCACCTGCCCAACCTCTCCGGCACACGCTTCGCCTGGCGGCCCAAGGGCTCCATCGTGCGCGGCGGGCATCGTCCCGCTGCGACCGGCGACTATCAACCCTGGAAGCCGGAGTAGCTGGTGGCCAAAGGCGAGCAGATCGCGGAAATGGGCGTCGGCGCTGTGGTGCTGGCGGCGGCGGGGGTGTTCCTCGCCTATGCGCTGGGGCAGGCGGGCGGTATCGGCAAGGGCGCGGGCGGCTATGAGGTGACGGCGCGCTTCGGCGATGTCGGCGCTTTGGCGGCGGGCGCGGATGTGCGCGTGGCGGGGGTGAAGGTCGGGGCGGTGTCGAAGATCGAACTCGATCCCAAGACCTATCTCGCCAGGGCCACCATGCAGATCCAGCCCCAGATCAAGCTGCCCTCCGATTCGACGGTGAAGATCACCTCCGACGGCCTGCTTGGCGGCCAACACGTCTCGGTGGCGCCGGGTGGGGCCAGCGACAACATGAAGCCGGGAGCCGAGTTCCAGAACGCGCAGGGCGCGGTGGACCTGTTCGGCCTGATCGGTCAGGTGATCCGTCCGCCCGCAGCGGCCCCGGCAGCGCCGGGTTCCGGATCCGGCGCCACACCCGCCACCACGACGGCGCCCGCCGCCGATCCCTACCCCGCGGGGCGTTAGCCAATGCGGTCGCGCCATGGTTACGGGTTGCTAGTGGGGGCCGTCCTCAGCCTGGCGATCAGCGGCATGGTCGCGGCGCAGAACGCCCCGCCCGCCGACAAGAGCGGACCCGTCCCGCCCGCTTCCACTGCGCCGCCCACGACGGTGACGATCCCTGCGTCGCCCGGCGTTCCGGCGATCAAGCTGCCTTCCAACGCCCTGATCCCCGATGAAGTCGGGCCTGCAAAACGGGAGACGACCCTCAAGCCCGCGGTCAAGGCTGAAGCGCCACCGCCCGCGCCGCCCAAACCCAACGCAGAGCCCCTTAAGCGCCCGCGTTTCACCGCTGCTGTACTGCAGGGGGTGGACAAGATCACTGCCGAGACCCTGCGTTTCGAGGCCAGGGTGGGCGAGCCGGTGCGCTACAAGGGCCTGATCCTCACTGTGCGCGCCTGCGAAACGACGGCGGCGGACGAGGATGTGCCCGACTCCATCGCCCACATCGAAGTGGTGTCACAGCCGGTTTCGGCCGGGCACGCGGCGGGTCCGGTGAGGCAGGTGTTCAAGGGCTGGATGTACGCCAACGGACCGGCGCTGCACCCCTTCGAGCACTCGATCTACGACCTCTGGCTGATCGCCTGCAAGACCGCCTCGCCCAAGGCGTAGGAGGGCAGGCGGTAGAAGTCGCTCTGCACCGCCAGCGCCGCCTGAAGCTGGGTCTGATAGGCGCGGCGGGGCAGCTCCACCGCTCCGAACTGGCTGAGATGGTCGGTGTGGAACTGGGCGTCGAGCAGGGTGTAGCCGCCGACGATGAGCCGCCCCACCAGATGCACCAGCGCCACCTTTGAAGCGTCGGTCTCGCGCGAAAACATACTCTCGCCGAAGAACGCCCCGCCGAGAGATACGCCATACAGCCCGCCCAGCAGTTCATCGCCCCGCCAGCATTCCACGCTGTGGGCCTCGCCCCGCGCGAAGAGCTGGCTGTAGAGGCGCTCGATGTCGGAGCTGATCCAGGTCTCCTCCCGGTCTTCTTCCGGCTCGGCGCATTCGGCGACCACGCGGGCGAAGGCGGTGTCGATGCGCACCTCGAACCGGTCCTGGCGCACGGTGCGGGCGAGGCGCTTGGAGACGTGGAAGGCGTCCAGCGGAATGACCCCCCGCTCATCCGGGTCGATCAGTTCCAGCGTGCGCGCATCCCGGCTGTCCGCCATCGGGAAGACGCCCTGGCGATAACAGTCAATCAGATCGTCGGCGGTGAACGGCATGGCGGCAAACTACAGAGCCGCGCCTGTGGTCGCCAGCGTACACATCAGCGGACGCCCTGAACGCCGCCTACGACGGAACATCAGTCGCCTATTCGCCGAAACCGACGAACACGGTCGCCTCATCCACCGCCTTGCGTTCGGACACCACCGCATTGGCCGGGAAGCTTTCATCCGGCCAGCCTAGCGCGATGCTTTTCATGATGACCTGATCATCAGCGATCCCGGCGTGCTCGCGCACCACCGGCGACTGCATGATCCCCTGACTGTTGATCACCGCGCCCAGACCGCGGGACCAGGCGGCGTTGACCAGGGCAGTGGTCACAGCGCCGCAATCAAACGGCGTGTCGTCGCTGCCGTCCAGCGCGCGGTCATAGGTCACGATCACACAGACAGGCGCGTCGAATTGACGAAAGCCGCGCAGCGCCCAGTCCTGGCGCATATCCTTGTCGTCGCGCGCGATCCCCATCGCGGAGAACAATTGCTTGGCGACGCCGACCTGCCTGTCTCGGTGCTGACCCGCAAAGGCCTGCCCCGTGCGGAACTCGCGCGATTGCGGAACGCCCGCCACCATCCGCTCGGTGTTGCCGGCCCGAATCCGATCCAGCGGCTCGCCGGTGATGATGTAGAAGTTCCAGGGCTGGGTGTTCATCGACGACGGCGCGCGCATCGCCAAACCGATGACTTCCTCGATCAGCGCCTTCGGAACAGGATCTGGCTTGTAACCGCGGATACTCCGGCGACCGAGAATAACGTCGTCAAACTGCATGAATGGCCCCTTGGGTCGTTAGCGCGGTTTCAATCGTTAGATCTGTGAAACCCTACATCTTTCGCGCTGACAACGGACCTTCCGAACTTCTGGAAAGCAGCCAATAGGCTATCTAACCGACAGATTTATTGAGGCTTGGTCTGGCTCCCAGCTTAAGCATCAACCTAACGCGCGAGATCGGTTCAATCGCCATATAGTCTCGTTTGGTGCAACTTACCGCTGATTGACCCGGCAGTGGCGCGAATGGCCCTCCCGGTCGGCAGCCTCCCGGCGGGAGGACAAATTCTATACAAAAGACAAAAGCTTAGTTCAGCTTGGCTTGACAGTCTTTGCGCGCGGGCTCACCACGATCTCCAGCCATTGTACTCTGTGGTAAATGCTGGCTGCTTTAAGGGAATTGGTGATGATACTCGCTATCTCTCCGCCAAATGTCCTAGTCGTAGAAGACGAATTTATGCTGCGGATGCGCGCGGTGGACATCGTTCAGGATGCCGGGTTCGTGCCAATTGAGGCGATAAGCGCCGACGAGGCCATCGCAATTCTTGAAGCGCGCGATGACATCTCGATGCTGTTCACCGATATTCAAATGCCGGGAAGCATGGACGGACTGAAACTTGCCCATGTAACGCATACCCGCTGGCCTCATATCAAGATCGTTTTGGTCTCCGGGCAGATTGCGGTCACGGATGCGGACAAGCCGGACGACAGTAGATTCTTCCCGAAACCGCTCGAAATCCAGCAGATGATTTTAGAGCTTCAGGAGATGATTGGCGAGGTTGCACTGAAAGTTTTGCCTTCACTCTCTGCTGCCGACGGTTCGTTGACCAAGGAGAATAAGGAACTACGCTACCAACTTCAGCAGGCGGGAGCCCACGCCAAAGCTCTGCTATTGAAGACTGTGCTCGATACTAAGAAGCAGCAGCTGATCATTGATGAAAACCAGCCATTCCATGATGCGCTTATTACCGAAAATGACAGCCTCAAATTGGCGCTGGAGCAGGCGGGCATCGACGCCAAAGCACTGCTGGTCCAGGCGGGAATCGAGGCCGAAGAACGCGACGCTGCTGACAAGTTGCAGAATCTGATCCACGCCGAGCTGCATCACCGCATCAAAAACATGCTCGCGACCGTGGGCGCGATCACCGATCAAAGCCTACGAACCGCACCTAGCATGGCCCATGCAAGGTCGGCGATCGATGGGCGCTTCGCGGCACTGGCGCGCGCCCACGATCTCCTCACTCGATCAAATTGGGCGAACGCTACGATCGACAGCACCGTCCGAAGTGCGGTCGAACCGTTCGACCAAGGTGGCGGCCGGTTCATCATTTCCGGCGAGGATATCCGGATAACGTCAAGTTCGGTTATCGCATTTGCTATGACCATGAACGAGCTTTGCACCAACACGACGAAGTTCGGAGCCTTGTCCCTTCCCGAGGGTCAGGTTCGGCTCTGTTGGCGGGTT
>JBBQLP010000022.1:0-46455 GCA_038327995.1 Caulobacterales bacterium
GTAGCCCTGCAGCCCCAGACGGCTGGCGGGTCCGGCGAACAACAGGCTGGTCACGGCGCCGGTATCGACCAGCAGCCACACCGGCTTGCCGTTGATCGAGGCCTGCACCAGGGGCCGGTTGGCCGAGAAACGCACGTCGAGCTCGGCCTGCTTGACCATCTGGCACGCCGCCGCGACCGGCCCTGCGGCGCCCAGCACAAGCCCCAGCCCGGCCAGCGCGCCGATGATCATCTTCAATTTCATGGGTGTCCCTCCGCCCACACGCTGGCCGAGGGCGAATGGGGCGTCAAGTCAGGCTAAGGGTGTGTAGTGTCTCAGTTTGAAATCGGGTGTCATTGACAGGCGTGGCGCTTCCGGCGCGCGCATGGCATTATCGTCACATGAAGCTGAAGCGCGTTTCTAAATCCACTATCGTTGCTCTGGGCGTTTCCAGCGCAGCCCTCGCAGCGCTGAGCGCTGAAACCACCCTGCGACACGGTCATCTAACAGAGATGACGTACACCGCCGCCGGATTCTCGGTTTTGTTCGCGGCCCTTGCTGTTGCATATAGGCGAGCCCGAAATGCCTAAAGGCCCCCAAGGACAGAAGCGCCCCGCCGACGCCATCGACCTCGCCGTGGGATCTGTACAAGAATCACTACTTTGAAGGCGGCAAAAAGCACGGCGCTGCCTAACCCGCCGCCGCCCTGACCGCTTCGGCGTCGCGCTTCAGGCGCTGGACCATGGAGAAGAAGCCGTTGGAGCGCTGGGCGGAGATGGCGCTCTCGAACCCCAGCCGGGCAAAGGCGGCGCGCACGTCGAAATCCAGGATCGCCTCGGCCCTGCGGCCCGAGAACAGCCGCACCAGGACCGCCACCAGGCCGCGCACGATGTCGCTGTCGCTATCCCCCCGGAAGGCCAGCCGCCCGCCGGGTTGGGGCTCGGTGACAAGCCACACCTGACTGGCGCAGCCGCGCACCTTGTTGGCGTCGGAGCGCTCGGGATCGGTCAGCGGATCCAGCGCGCGGCCGAGGTCCATCAGGTGGCGATAACGCTCCGGGTCCATCGGATCGCCCAGAAGGTCGAATTCCTCGGCCAGGGTATCCAGCTCAGTGGCGATGCTGTCGGTCATGAGGTGGGGACTTAGGGGAGCAGCGACGTTGGCTCAAGGGCGGGCAGGAATGGGCGCTGTCACCCCGCAGGCAGCCTCACCGTCACCGTCAGCCCCTCGCCGGGCGGGGAGCGCAGGCGCAGGTGCCCGCCCATGGCTTCGCACAGCAGCCGCGCGATAGGCAGGCCAAGCCCGGCGCCTTCGGTGCGGCGGGTGAGCGCGTTCTCCCCCTGCTCGAAGGGGCGCAGGATGCGGGCGATGTCCTGATTTGGCACACCGGGGCCGTTGTCCGCGACCTCCAGGATCATATCGGCGCCCGCCCGTCGCACCGTGATGTTCACCCGCCCGCCGACTGGAGAATAGGTCACTGCGTTCTGCACGATCTGGAACAGCACCGTCTTCAGCGCCCGGTCGTCGGCCAGAACCCGGCCATCGTCCAGGGTCTCGGTGGTGATGCGAACCCCCTTGGCGCGAGCCTCTTCCTCCACCTCGTCCTGCACATCCTCGATGAAGTGGCGGGGGTTTTCGGAGTGGATGTCGAGCTCGACCGCGTGCGCTTCCAGCCGGGCGATCTCCACTACGTCGTTGACCAGCTTGAGAAGTTTCAGCCCGCTCTGGCGGATCAGCTCGGCGTGGTCGCGGTATTTCGGCTCGTTGATGGGACCGTGTAGTTCGCGGGCGATGATCTCGGAAAAGCCGATGATCGAGTTCAGGGGCGTGCGCAACTCGTGCGAAACCATGCGCAGGAACGAACGCCGGTTTTCCTCCTCCGCAGCCCGCCTGAGCGCCCCCGGCGAGCGCGGGACGCGAGGAAGCTGTGGATCAACCGATGTTTGCGGATAAGCGGACATGAACTGGCAAGGACGTTGCTTGGACAATGACCATGCAGCAATCCGCTTACGATTCCGTTTCCGTGTGTGCCCGCCCTCAGGTGGGTCGCCCTGCGAGGGTATCCGGTGGCGCACGGCGGAGCGGGCGGGTTAAAGGGTTGAATATCTTGGTATCGGAATTGACGGCGTGGCGATGGGACCCTTGGACGGCGGGCCGGAATTGACCGCAGCAGCCGAGCCCCCTCGCGCCGCGGGCGAACCCGCGCCCGAAGCCAAGCCAGTCAAGGTCCGCCCGGTCAAGGTCAAGGCGGTCGAGACCATGAAGGTCCGCGCGCCCGAACCTGTCACCGCTAAGACAGCGACCCCCAAAACGGCGTCCCAAAGGCCTCCGGGTGATCCCGCCGTGATGTGGCAGTTCGGCTGGGCGCTGTCGGTAGTGGCGGCCGGGGCGGTGCTTCTGGTCATTATCGGGCGGGCCTCGCCGTTGGCGCTTCTGGCCATGCTGATCATCGGCCTGCCCGCGCTGATCGGCGCCCTGTGGCGGCCCAAGGGCAATGAGAAGTCGGTCTTCCTCGGCGTTTGGGCGCTGGCGGCGGCGGCGGCGACCACCATCGAGGGCGGGGTCGGCGCGCCTCTGGCGGTCTGGTGCGTCATGCCCGCCATCGTCACCATCGTGCTGGAGGCGCCCTGGCTTTGCGGTGTCGGTCTTTCAGTGGCGGCTCTACTGGCGGCGGCGGCGCTTCAGGTGCTGCACCTGTCGTCGAAAGCGCCGGTTCAACCCCTGGCCTTCTGGCTGTCGTTCGTGGCGGTGCTGACCACAGCGGGCGGGGCGGTGGGAGCCATGGCCGTGGCCCGCCAGCGGTCGCGGCTGGCCCGGCGCGGCGTCGAAGACGAAAAGCGGGCGGTGGAGGACGAGCTTTCCGCCTTCCAGACCCTGATGGGCGATCTGCCGGAACTCGCGCTGATCCTGAACGCCGAAGGGCGTCCCGAGGCGGTGTTCGGACGCCCGCTCGAGGGGCTGGATGCGCAGGCCCTGCACGGCGGACTGATCGAGGCGGCGCAGGAGCCGGATCGGCCCCGGCTCACGGCCGCCCTAACCGAGGCAATGGAGACGGGCCAGTCCAGCGCCCAGTTCACCCCCGACCTTCCCGGCGCCCCGCGCCTGACCGCCAATTTCCAGCGCGCCGCGACGGGGGGCCTGACCGCGATCCTGCGTCACGCCCCGACCCAGCCCGCCCGCGCCCAGGCGGTCTATGCCGCATCGGTCGCCCCCGCGCCCACCGCCATGGGACCGTCCGGCGACACGCTGGCCGATCTGTCGCGGCGACTGAAGGCGGCGGAGGAGGGCAGGGCCAAGGCCGAGGCCGACGCCAATGGCCGCGCGGTCTTCCTCGCCAATATGAGCCACGAACTGCGCACGCCGCTGAACGCCATCATGGGCTTTTCAGACATCATGCGGCTAGGGATGTTCGGCGAGCTGAAGCCCAAATACGCCGAATACGCCGAGCTGATCCACGAGTCGGGCCGTCACCTGATGGACCTGATCAACGACGTGCTGGATATGTCGAAGATCGAGGCCCAGCGCTATGAACTATCGCGCGAGGTGTTCGATGTGCGCGAGGCCGTCAACGCTTCGCTCCGGCTTCTGCGGCTCCAGGCGGACGAGGCCGGGGTGCGGCTCCGGGGCGTCTTGCCGTCAGAGCCACTGGAGGTCGACGCCGACCGGCGGGCGATCAAGCAGATCGTGCTCAACCTCGTCTCCAACGCCCTGAAGTTCACCCCCAGGGACGGGCTGGTAACGGTCACGGCGCAAGCGGCGGGCGGCGAGTTCGAGCTTGTGGTGGCCGACACCGGGATGGGTATCGCGCCGGAGGACATCGAGCGCCTCGGCAAACCCTATGAGCAGGCGGGCGGCGCCAGCGACCGGGCGCAGGGAACCGGCCTCGGCCTGTCCCTCGTCTCGGCCTTCGCGCGTCTGCACGGCGGCGCCATGAACATCGAAAGCCGCCTCGGCGAAGGCGCCGCCATCACCGTGCGGATGCCGGTGCTGGTCAAACCCGTTGGGGTTGCGGCGGAGGAGCCCTCAGCGAGCCGCCAGGAACGCCCGCCCGGCGGCGAAGTCTCCGACCTCGACCAGGGCGCTGGAAGTCCGCTCGCCACCCCGGCCTGAATAGACAAGCTGGATCGTTACCGCCTCGCGCGGGTCCAGCCTCTCCAGCGCCTTGGCGGCGGCGGGGGGAAAGCTGAACATCGCCGCTTTGGCAGAACCATTGGGCGAGAGCGTGATCGGGGCCGTCGCCCGCGACTGGGCGAAGAAGCTGCGCGTCACCGAGACCGGCGAGACCCGCCCCGCCAGCGATCCGATCCGGGGGTCGATATAGGCCTCCGGCGCCTTGGCCGGATCGCGCACGATCAGCACCGCATAGCTGGCCCCCAGAGCGCCAGGCTCGGTTGTCGTTACGACGGGAATATCGCTGTCCTGCGCCATGCCGAAGGTGACGAGCCCCGACATGGAATGGACCGCCTGCGACAGGCGCCAGCGCGGGCCCTCCACCGGCTTGCCATTGGCCATCAGCGGGCGGGGCTTCCTCGCCGCCTGCCAGGTTCCGAGGTCGCCGGGAAAGCTCATCTCGTTCAGTTTCGCATAGCCGGAAAAGGCATCCCGCACCCGGCCTGCGGCGGTGGTCAGGTCCGGCGAGGTGCAGGCGACCGTCCAGGCCATGGTCCGCGCCCGCTCCTCGGTGGCGGCGAGGGCCGATCCGGGGATCCCCGCCCGCTGCGCCGCGCCCCGCGCCTGCAGGCTGGAGGCGCCGAGCGCGGTGGAAATCGCCGGGGTGAAGAAATGGCAGCGGTTTCCCGCCTCCAGCATCAGGGTCCGCTCATAGAACAGGCTCGACGCCGGAGTGGCGAACGCCATCGTCGGCAGGGCGATCACCGCCGCCCCCGCGCCCAAGCCCAAGCCAGCCGCACACAGTCCAGCCGCGCGAACGCCGCGCTTCACAAATCCCGATCCCATCACCGACGCTTTCTTGTATGGCTCGTCTTTGCGACGATCTTGACGCCAGACTAGCGGCGTCAGCTTTCCGTTCGGTTAGCAAAGGAGCGATTTTCCGCGTGCTGCTGTCCACCGACATCTGGGTGTCCGCGCTGATCCGGCGGGCCGAGCTTGAGGGCGCCTTCGCCATGGTGGTGAAGAAGGGCGATCCTCGGGCGGGCGCGGTGCTGGTCAAGGTGGTGGACCGGCGCGCGGGCCTGGTGCGCCTCTACGCCGAGGCCACACGGGGCGACGGGGAGCGGGTGTGGATGCAGCCCCTCGCCTCGACCGATGAGGCGGCGCTGGACGCCTACACCGAGCGCGGGCGCCGCGTCGATCCAGACGTCTGGGTGGTGGAGGTCGAGGATGTGCAGGGCCGCCACTTCCTGACCGAGGCGGTGGAGTAGGGGGCTAAGGATGGAACCCGACCGTCCCCCCGATCAATCTTAGACCGCCGGTTGGTCGTTATCCCCGTGTGGCGGCGCGATATCGCCCGCCAGCACCGCGCTCCCTGCTTCGGTGATCTGCCAGCCGCCGCGATTGCGCTCGGCGAGGCCGAGGTCCGTCAGCGCCCGCGCGTCGGCGATGGTGATCCAGTCCACGTCCTCGCCAGACTTCTTGCGGGCGAGGTTGCGAAGCGCGTCGCGTTGCCCGTCGCTGAGGGTCACGACCGCGCCGCCTGTTTCGCGGCAGGCGAGCCCGGATAGGTGCGCATCACTGCGGTCAGGAGGATGGCCCGGCTCTGGGAAATGCCCGGCACCTTGGCCTCCAGCCGCGCGCCCTCCATTACCCGGCCCCGGTGGCGTCCGCCGAGCGCCCAGACCTCCGCACGGACCTCGCCTGGCGGAACCCAGAACGAGCGCACCCAGGCCGCCGGACCGAATATCGGGAGCATGGCGGCCTCAGGTCTTCCGCGTCCCGCGAAGTCCCAGAATGTCGGGAAGCCGCAGCGGCGACGGGCCGCCGGTGGAGCGGGGATCGGTCAGGGAGGGCTTCACCCGCTGCGCGGGGAGGATGGGCCTGGACATGGAGCGCTTTCGCGTCCGCCCGGCGCCAGAAGGCGCGGATGAAGGGCGGACAATCCCTTATATGGACCATGTTTCCGCGAAAAGCTTGCAGGACTTCGACAAGTATTTTCCGCTCAGGTTCCGAATAAATCCCCGATTTTCGGCGAAAGGTGTTAATATGGGCCATGCCCGCTATCCGCACACAATACGTCGACTCCGTCATGTTCACCTGCGAAGCCAAGGCGGGACCGGTGAAAACCGGCCACCGGATGCGCGCGACCGAATTCGCCAACCTTACCGGACCGCGCTCGTTCCGCTGTGAAGCTTGCGGCCAGATCCACACCTGGACCACCGAAACCGCCTGGCTCAGCGGCGCTGCGGGCTCTGCCGCCGCCGCCCCTGTGGCCGAGGCCCCCGGCGCCGTCGCGGCCTGACGCCCGCAACTTTGCGCTAACCACCTTCCTCAACCGGGTCGCAAGCCCGGCGGGGTTACAGTCCGTCTGCGCCACAGGTTCGGCGCGAGTGCGGAGTGTGCGCCCCCGATGCTTTTCCTTCTAAACGACAGGGTTCTGATCCTCGACGCCAAGCTTGTGGCGAGCATCTCCGCTGACCGCTTCCACGCGATCAGCCCCGCGTTCGCCATCAAGCTCGGGCAGGAACTCTATTCAGAGCAGCCCATGCTGCACCGAGATGCGCCCGAGCGAGCGCGACGGCTGGCGCTGTTGCTGTCGGCCAAGGCCCCGGAGATGAACGCCGCCCTGTTCGTGGCCCCTGCCGAGGGATGCCGCCCGGATGAGGTGATGACCCGCTTCGCCAGCCTCTCGCTGGAGGCCCTGGCCAACCTCTACGCCCGCGACAAGGAAGACGGCGGCCTGACTCCCGTGCAGGCCGACCGCGAGGTCTGGCGGCGCATGGCGGCTTAAGGCTCGTCACGCTTTTGTCACCAGAAACCACGGGCGCGCTCCACGCCAATCTGTTTAACTGAGGCCGATCCAGCGGCGCGGTGGCCGCATCTTTCAGCGGAGCGGACACATGGGCCTCCTCGACAATCTGACCGGAATGCTAGGTGGGGCAGGCGGCGAGAAGACGCAGGGCGCCATGGGCATCCTTGGCAGCCTCCTCCAACAGGGAAGCGGCGAAGGCCAGAGTAGCGGCATCGTCGGTGCACTGCTGGGAGCCGTCGGCGGGGCAGGCGGCGCGCAAGGCGGTCTGCAAGGCACGTTGGAGACCCTCGCCGCCAATGGCCTGTCGGACCATGTGGCCTCCTGGCTCTCCAACAACCCCAATATGCCGGTGAGCGCCGACCAGATCAGGGACGCCCTGGGCTCGGATCAGGTGCAGCAGATGGCCGCCGCCTCGGGTCTTCCCGTGGGCGATTTCCTCAAACACCTGGCCGAGCATTTGCCTGCAGCGGCCTCGGCGGCGGCGGGAACATCGCAAGGCGACGCCGCCTAGCCTGACGGACCAGACTGGCGACCAGCGGACTGACCCTCCGCTTGCCGCTGGGGCCTCGCCCCTCTATGTCCGCGCCATGTCCTCCCTGTCTCCCGCCGCCGAAGCTTCCCGGATCTCTGTTGGAAGCCCCGCCGCACAGGCGGCGCGGCGGCGCACTTTCGCCATCATCTCCCACCCCGACGCCGGCAAGACCACCCTGACTGAGCACTTACTGCTCGCGGGCGGCGCGATCCGGGCGGCGGGCGCGGTCAGGGCTCGGGGCGAGGCGCGGCGCACCCGCTCGGACTGGATGAAGATCGAGAAGGAGCGCGGCATCTCCGTCTCCGCCTCGGTGATGACCTTCGAGCACGCGGGGCTGTTGTTCAACCTCCTCGACACGCCCGGGCACGAGGACTTCTCCGAAGACACCTATCGCACCCTGACGGCGGCCGACGCCGCCATCATGGTGCTCGACGCCGCCAAGGGGATCGAGCCGCAGACGCTGAAGCTGTTCGAGGTGTGCCGCCTGCGCGACATCCCCATCATCACCTTCATCAACAAGATGGACCGGGAGGCCCAGGACCCCTTCGCGCTCCTGGACGAGATCGGTTCCAAGCTGGCGCTTGACCCGGCGCCGCTCTATTGGCCCGCCGGGTCCGGGAACCGGTTCAAGGGGGTGGTGGACCTGCGGGACAACCGCTTCACCGCCTATGTGCGCGGCGCCACAGGCCATGAGTCGCCCGCAGAGCGCCTCGCCGTCAACTCCAACGCCATCGCCCGGATGCTGGAGCCTCAGGAGCTTGAGGAGCTTCAGGAGGGCGCCATGCTGGTGCAGGAGGCCTCCAAACCCTTCGACGTGACCTCCTTCCTCGAAGGCCACATGACCCCGGTGCTGTTCGGTTCGGCCCTGCGTCATTTCGGGGTGAACGAGCTTCTGGCGACCATCGGCGCCTACTGCCCTCCGCCCAAGGCCATGCCCGCGCAAAAGGGCGGCGCAGAGACCCACGTGGCCCCCGGCGACGCCGAAGTGACCGGCTTCGTCTTCAAGGTACAGGCGAACATGGACCCCAATCACCGCGACCGGATCGCCATGCTGCGCGTCTGCTCGGGCCGCTTCCATCGGGGCATGAAGCTGAAGGTGCAGAACACCGGGCGCCAGCTTTCGGTCAACGCGCCGATCATGTTCATGGCCTCGGATCGCGAACTGGCCGAGGAAGCCTTTGCGGGCGACGTGATCGGCATCCCCAACCACGGCGTGCTGCGGGTCGGCGACAGTCTCTCGGAGAGCGGGACCCTGCGTTATGCGGGCCTGCCCAACTTCGCCCCGGAAATCCTGCGCCGGGTGCGGGTGAAAGACCCCCTGAAGGCCAAGCATCTGAAAAAGGCGCTGGACGGGCTGGCCGAAGAAGGCGTCACCCAGCTTTTCCGGCCCATGATCGGAGCGGACTTCATCGTCGGCGCGGTGGGCCAGCTTCAGTTCGAGGTCATGGCCGACCGGCTCGAGAACGAATACCAGCTTGAAGTGATCTTCGAGCCCTCCCCCTTCGCCGAAGCCCGCTGGGTCTCCGGCGCCAAGGCCGATGTGGAGGACTTCATCGGCAAACACCGCGGGGCCATGGGAACCGACCTCGACGGTGAACCCGTCTATCTGGCGAAGTCCTCCTGGGATGTCGGCTACGTCACCGAGCGGTTCCCGAAACTGGCGTTCCTAAGGACCAAGGAGCGGGGGTAGGGTTCGGCTGGGCGGTTCGACACGCGCTGTAAAGAACAGCGCTGCGCACCATGACGACTGGTTTTGGATTTCGCTCCCATACCGTTTTACCGCCTCCACATTCGTCATCCTGAGCAGGGCGCCTCTTGCGCCCATATCTAAGGACGCACTGGCTTGCACTTGTGCAGAAATTGGTACATATTGAAGCCCTGACTGGAGCTTCGCCATGGACGTTCTCACCTATTCCGACACCCGCGCCAATCTGAAGGAGGTAATGGACCGCGTGGTCGCCGACCATACCCCGGTCGTCATCACCCGCCAGAAGGCCGAGGCGGTGGTCATGGTCTCGCTCGCCGATTGGCACGCGATGGAAGAGACCGCTTACCTCTTGTCCACCCCTGCCAACGCCGCTCAGCTACGAGCTTCCATAGCCGAACTCAATGCAGGCAAGGGGATGGAGCGGGAGCTGATCGTCCCGTGAAGCTGCTATTCTCAGGGCGCGCCTGGGACCATTATCTGCACTGGCAAGGCGCGGACGCCAACACGCTCGAACGGGTCAACGACCTGATCGAGGAGTGTCGTCGTCATCCCTTCACCGGAACTGGCAGGCCAGAACCGCTCAAGGGCGAACTGAAAGGCTGGTGGTCACGCCGGATCACCCAGGAGCATCGATTGGTTTACCGGGCTTCGGGCAAGGGCGCGGACCAGACCCTCGAAATTGCCCAGTGCCGATTCCACTACTGACGAGCAGCCCCCAACCCGCGGCTCCTGATTTGCTCCGTCTCCGCCAAAACCCGCCGGATCGTGCCGGGGTGGGACGGGAGCGGCCACTATGCAGTTCAGCCTCGATGGTTCGGGATGGATGAAGTCTCGCCGGGAGCGCCATGAGGCGCAGGACCGGGGCGCGCAGGATCGGGGCGCCGCCGCCCGCTATGAGCTTATGTCGCTGCGCGATCTGGAGGCCGAGGCCGGTCCCGCCAGCCTGATGGCGCAGAGCAACACTCCACTGGCGCGGGTCGAGCGGCTGCTGGCCTATTCCGCCCTGCTGCGCGAGATCGCCCGCCGTTCGGGACGGGTGGAGACCCTCGCCCGCGCCGCCGCCGCCGCCGGACGGGCCATACGCGAAGCCGGGTCGGAGCGAACGCTGAAGGCCCTCTCCCTGCTGGAGCACGCCCACACCCTGCGCCTCGGCGCGGTGCTGTTCGGCGATGAGGAAGCGGCGATCGAGTGCGCCGGAACGCTGGATCTGATCGACGGACTTTCCTCTAGCCCGGTGCTTGCCGCGCGCGTCGCAGCGCTCAGGGCCCGGCTGGCCGCGTCTGCCGCCCTGGCCTGGAACGATGCGAAACAGGGCCTCGCCGCGGCCTGTACGTTAGATGTCGCCGCCGCCGCCTTGCAGGCGCTGGGCGCCCCGGAGCACGAGGTCGCCGATGTGCGGATCGACCGGGCTGACCTGCTGATCGGGCTCGGCGCGCGCACCCATGACCGGGCTGTGTTGCAGGAAGCCGAAGCGGAACTGCACCGGCTCACCCACGAACTTGACCCCATGCTTCTGCCCCTGTCGTGGTCGCGGGCGGAGGGGTTGCGCGGACAGGCGCTGGCTGCGCTGGGCGAGGCGGCGGGGGATCCGGCCTCCATCGCCGAGGCTGTCGCCGCGCTTACCGAAGCCCTCGCTGAGTTGCCAAGGGGTCATAGCCCGCTTGACGCCGCGCGGACCGGTCATGCCCTCGGCGTCGCGCTGCAGGCGATGGGCGAGGCCTGTGATGAAGAGGTCCTTTTCGACCAGGCTGTGGACGCCTTTTCTCCTGCATTGGAGGCGCTGGATCAGGTTCCGGCCCTGCCGTTCCGGGCCGTGGCCGCCCACGACGGCGCCGCCTGCCTCGCCCGCCGCGCCGAGCGCCGGGGCGATCTGGTGGCGCTGGAGCAGGCTGAGACGGTGTTCCGCAACGCCTTGAAGGCGCGAACCGCCGCCGCCGATCCCCTTGCATGGGCGGTGACGCAGGTGGCGCTGGCCCGCATCTACGAAGCGCAATCCGGGCTACGGGCCGACACCGGCGAGCGCGCCGACGCCGCCTTCGCCCTCGCCGCCGCTCTGGAGGTGTTCACCGAGCGAGGGATGCGCTCCCTATCCGACGTGGCGCTGACGGCGCTGGGCCGGGTGAAGCAGGCCGCTTGAGGGTTGGTGAGGCAGGGCGACCCAACGCCGCCTAAGCCGCAGCCACGTCTCCGGTCGTGCGCCGCATCCGCCAGAAGCGCATGGTTCTGAGAGCCGCGTCTCGGGGCAGGTCGTTGTAGAGCTTGCCGTATTCCTGCGCTCTGGCCATGGCCTGACCGGGCTCCAGGATCAGCACCGCGAAGGTCAGGAACAGCGCCCGGTCGAAGTCCGCCGCCCGGCAGACGATGGCCAGGGCGTCGAGGTCACGCCGCTCGACGATACGGCCGGTGGTGTGGAAATCTACCTCGGACATCTCGCTGAGCGCGATCAGGAACCGGGTCCGCTCGCCCTTGCGCAGATAGCCCGCCAGGATCGTCGGCGTGATCGCGCCGCGAGTCATCATGCTGCGGACGTGGGCTTCGGCCTCGGCGTAGTCGGCGGGCAGGGCCCCGTCGCGCTCGGCCAGACGCTTGCGACCCACCTGCAACGCCGCTTCCAGGGCGGCGGGATCCAGGGCGGCGTTCTTCTGGGTGATGGTATGGCGAAGGCGCGCTTCGACCACGAAATACATCTCGTTGAGCAGGTCCGGCGGCAGGTCCTGGCGGTCGACCACCGCGGCGTGAAGGGCGGGGTTGCCGCTCGCCCGGTCCACCACCGTCTCGCTGGCCTGGCGCGACAGGGGCGCGCGGGCGTTGACCAGAAGCACGCCCAGGGTGTCGTCGTCGCCCCGCTCGACGATGGCGTCCGAGACCGCTTCGGTCAGGTCGGGGCGGCTGGAGATGATCCGCAGGTGCGCTTGGCCGCGCAGGCGCGCCAGGGTGAGAAGATCGCCTTCCCCCAGGGCCGGGGAGCGGCTGAGGATCGGTTCGGCCACGCTGAGCGTATCGGCGGCGAGGGTGCGCACCAGCCGATGGGGCGGGCTCGGCGCGTCGGCCATGCGCCCTGCTAGCTCGGCCCGAACCTCTTCCTCCATCTCATCTGCAAGGGTGCACAGAAGATCGTCGAACATGGCCATTTCGCTCCCCCCATGCTCGCTGGAAGGGGCGAAGAACAGGTCAGTCACGCCGCGCAACAGCTCGCGCCGCTTCTCGCTGGAGGGCTCAGAGGCGAGGGCGATCAGGTCCTCGACCTTGTTGCGGACGGGGCTCAAGGCTCGCTTCCAGTGTCGGCGACGGCCGGGCGAGGGGCGCCGCTTTTGGTGGTGAGACGGCGTCCGACTTCGGGGGTCTCCGGCGTGGTCAGATCAGCGGTGGGGCCGAAGAACTGGGGGGCTATGGGAATGGGGTCCGGCTCCATGCCGTAGTCCCGGTGCAAGGAATAGAGGCGCGGGCCATTGCCGCTGGCCTGCGCGGCGCTGGCCAGGCGGGTGGGTGCAGGCGGCATGGCGGGCGCTGCATCAAGCGGGGCGCTGTAGATCGAGGTTGGCGCGGGGGCGGGCGCTATCGCCTGGGCCTGCTGCCAGCGGGGCGCGGGGCCGCTCTGGGCCGGGGCATTCCCCATCGAGGGATACTGAAGCCGTGCGCGCGCCGCGGGGGCGGCTCGGTCATAGGGTGCACGGGCCGGAACAGCGGTCCAGCCGCTGGGAACCCAACCCGCCCGGGCGACAGGCGCGGGAGCTTGCGCCTCCGCAATCTTGCCGCTCCAGGCCATGCGCGGGCCGGTGTAGGCGGGGACGCCTGGCGCCGAGGCGGTCCGGGCGAGCATGGGGTGCACTCTTCCGCCGCCGTAACGGTCATAGACCTGCGGGCCGCCAAGAGGGCGTGGGTCCGCCCCTCCGACCGCCGAGGCGTAGGGCGGGGGCGGCAGGGTGGTCTGCGCCATGGCCGGGCCCGCCGCAGCGAGACAGGCGAAGGCGGCGAGGGCGGCATGGAACCGGCGGCTGGTCAGGTTCGCCTCCCGTGAACAAACGTGGCAGTGCAAGCCGATAGCAGAGCCCTGTTAATCCGCGCCTAACGGGGAGGGCGGCGCGAGCCGGCCCTACCGCCCCCGCCAGGTCTTGAGCAGCGCCCGCTCGCCAAGCTGGAAGGCGGCGTTCAGGCCCGCGCCCAACGCGCCCAGCACGAACAGGGCGGCGAACATTTCGGCGGTGCGCAGGCGATTACCCGCTTCGAGGATGCGCCACGCTAGCCCCTGCGCGCCGCCCGATCCAGCCACGAACTCGGCCACCACCGCGCCGATCACCGCCAGCCCGGCCGCCACCTTGATTCCCTCCAAAGCAAAGGGCGCAGCGGCGGGGATGCGCAGGCGGATGAGCCGCTGTCGCCGGGTCGCGCCATAGAGGTCGAACAGGCGCTCAAGGTCCGGATCGGCGGAGCGCAGCCCTGTGACCGCACCGGAATAGATGGGGAAGAAGGCGACGATGGCGGCCAGCGCGGTGATCGCCCGCTCAGGATGGTCCAGCCCCGCCCAGATCACCACAAGGGGCGCGATGGCGACCACCGGCGTCACCTGCAGCACCACGGCGATGGGCGAGATGGCCCGTCCGACGATAGGGCTAAGGCTGGAGGCCAGCGCCAGCGGAATAGCCAGCACCGCCGCCGCGACCAGCGCCTCGATCGCCATCACGAGGGTGTTGAGGGCCGAAACCAGCAGCGCCGGGGCATTGGCTTGCAGCGCCGCGCCGATGGCCGACGGCGGCGGCAGGAGATAAATGGGCACGTTCAAGACCCGGCAGGCGATCTCCCAGATCAGGATCAGAGCGGCGATCAGGACGAGCGGGGCGAGGAAGATGGAAAGTCGCCTCATGCCGCGCGCTCGCCCCCGTTCATCGCCCGGTCGAGATCGGCGGAGACCTTCTCGACAGCCAAGCGGAAGGCTTCGCTGGTGCGAAAGCGTTCGGGGCGGGGCAGGGGGTCCTCCACCACGGTTTCCCCCGCCGTTCGGCCGGGTCCGGGGCTCATGACAACCACGCGGGAGGCCATATAGACCGCTTCCTCGACATTGTGGGTGACGAAGACGATGGCCGGTTTTGTCTCCGCCCAGAGCGCCAGTACGTCGTCCGCCAACCTGCGCCGGGTGATCTCGTCGAGCGCCGCGAAGGGCTCGTCGAGCAAAAGGAGCCTGGGATGGGTGACGAGGGCGCGGGCGAGGGAGACGCGCATGGCCATGCCGCCGGAAAGCTGGGCGGGCTTGAGGCTCGCCGCCGCGCCGAGGCCGACCCGCTCCAGCGCCGCCATGGCCCGCTCCCGCGCCTCGGCCCTGGAAACCCCCGCCAAATCGAGTGGAAGCGCTGCGTTGGCGAGGGCGCTGGCCCAGGGCATGAGCGTCGGAGCCTGAAACACCACCGCCGTCTCGCCGCGCCCTGGCGTGCGCCTCACAGCCCCCCGCGTCGGCGCTTCAAGCCCGGCCAAGAGCCGCAGCGCCGTGGACTTGCCGCACCCCGAGGGTCCCACCAGCGAGACGATCTCGCCCGGCTGAAGCGCAAGGTCGAACGGCCCCAGCGCAAGCCGCCCGCCATAGTCCACCTCCACGACGGTAAGGGCGGCGATGGGCTTAGGCACGACTTCAGGCACGGGCCTGATCCAGAAAGGCGTCGAGCAGCGGCGAGACCGGATCGGCGAACGGATGGACCACTGTCACGCCCCGCCAACGAAAGCCCGCTTGCAGGTCTTCGGTGAGGAGGAGGTCGCACTTGGCCTCTGCGGCTGCCGCAAGGACAACGGCATCCCAGATAGAGAGGCGGTGGCTCGACGCCAGGTCCAGCGCGGTCTTCATGACCTCGCTGGTTGTATCCACGACCGGAAGAAGATCGCGCCAACTCTCCACGATGCCCAACGCCGTCGCCGGACCGAAAAGCTGATGGCGGCTCAGCACGTTGTAGAGTTCTCCGCACACCTGGACGGGAAGCACCAGCCGATCCCTCGGACAGGCGTTCAGCAGCGCCAGGGCTTTCAGATGACGGGCCTCGTCGTTCGCCCCCGCGGCATAGACCAGCACATTGGTGTCCAGGGCTGCCTTCACGTCAGTCGTAGAAGTCATCGCGGGTGAACTTGGGGTGGTTCAGGGCGGGCTGGGCTCTGAGCCGGGCCATCAATGCTTCCCACGCCGCCTCTCGACGCGCCGCCTCCTGATCGGTCGTGTCCTCAGCAGGTTCGAGTTTCGCTACAGCCCGTCCGTGGCTGGTGACGATATAGCGGCGCCCCTCTTCACGAACGCCGCGCAGCAGTTCGGAGAAGCGGCGGTTGGCTTCCGCAGCGGGTATGGTCTCCACCTTGCCGGGTTTGGAAGTGGGGTTGGGAGAAGTAGGCATTCTCACTACATATCACCGAAGCACCCGTATTTCCACCTCACTTCGGCGCAAACTGGAGCGTGTAGGCGGCGTGGTAGTCCAGGGTTTTGGGATAGACGCCGAGGTCGGACGCCATGTCGTGGAAAGCTTTCCAGCGCGCGTCGGTCATGGTTCCGACGGCGCCGCCGGGCGTCTGCACGATGGCGTAGCTCTTCAGTTTGGCCCTCGCCTGGGCCAGCACGTCCGGCTTCATTTCCGGGTTGTCCTTGAGGATCAGGGCGTCGCCGGGCGAGGGGTCGCCGTTGAGGTAGGAGGCCCACCCCGCCGCCGTGGCGTCCACGAACGCCTGCACCGCCTTGGGGTTGGAGGCGATCAGCTTATCCGGCGCCAGCACCATGCCCGCGTAACCGGGATAGCCCGCGTCGGCCAGCAGCATGACCACCGGCTTGATGTGGCCCTCCTGTTCGATGGTGTAGGGCTCGGAGGTGACATAGCCCTCCTGCACCGCCCGGGCGTCCGAGAGGAAGGGGGCGGCGTTGAAGGTGTATTTGCGCACCTGGGCGTCGGCCAATCCGTATTTCGCCTTCAGCCACAGCCAGAACGATGTCACCGCCGAGTCCGACAGCAGGATGGGATGGCCCTTGAGGTCGGCGAGGCTGGCGACCCCCGCGTTCGGGTGGGCGATCAGCACCTGCGGGTCCTTCTGCATGGAGGCCATCACCGCCTTCACCGGCACGTGCTCGGCGGCGAGGTTCATGACGCTGAAACCGTTGGAGCCGATGCCCAAGTCGGCCGCTCCCGCAGCCAGAAGCTGCGGCACGTTCACGCCGGGGCCGCCGGGGATGATGCGCACGTCGAGGCCGCGCTTCTGGTACTCCCCGGTGGCCAGCGCCTGATAGATTCCCCCATGCTCGGCCTCGGCTCGCCAGTCGGTGGCGAAGCGGATCACCGTGGCGTTTGCAGGCAGGGGGGGGACGGCGGGGTCCGTTTTCGCCGGCTCATGCTTGCCCGGCGTACAGGCGGCGAGGGCGAGCGCGGCGAACAGGCCCAGCGAAAGCCCGCGTCTGCTGATCATCGTCCGCTCCTCGTTGCCGCAGGGGTCGTTTCCGGTTACAGTAACCCGATGACCACGGCCAAGCATAGCAATTCCGAGGCGCCAAAGCGAAGCTCCCGTGACAAGGTGCGCGCCCACCGCGAACGGATGCGGGCGAAGGGGCTTCGTCCAGTCACCCTATGGTCGATCGACACCCGGACGACGGAGTTCACCGAACAGATGAGGCATGGCGTCGAAGCCATTCGCAGAGCCGAAGCGCACAGCACTGAAGAGCAGGCGGTGAACGCCATACTCGCGCAGGCGGTGGAGGACATTCTGGCCAGCACGCCCCCTTATGACTGGGGCGACAAAGATGGGGGCAATGAGAACGGGGGCGACGAAAACGGACACGGCGCGACCCCTTGAAGCGGGGAGAGGTCTGGAGCGCTTCGGGCGGATTCGCTGGCAAGCCCCGCCCGTGGGTCGTGATCCAGGCGGATCATTTCTCCGATCTGGAGACGGCGGTGATGTGCCCGCTGACTAGTTATCAGGAGGACTACGGCGCTCTCCGGCCGGTCATAGAGCCCGATGCCCGCAATGGCTTGACGGCGCAATCCTTCGCCATGGTCGACAAGATCGCCGCTCTCGCCAAGCCCAGACTGGGCCGCCGCATCGGCGTACTTTCCGCCGACGAGCTTTCGGCGATAGACGCTGCGCTACTGTTGATGTTGGGACTTGCGACGTAACGCCTCCCTGCTACGCCCTCCCCCGGACGAGCAAAAGGACGGCGCTCGGGTTGCCCCTGCGTCGTCCTTTCACCCAGGCGGGTCGGCCTGGCTTTCGCCGGGTCGGCGCCGGCTGGCGTCGATGGCCGGTCGGGCGTTTCGGCTTTGACCCCGAAGTTGACCCTTCCGATACGGTTCGATGGCTTTCGCTGCTCAGGCTTTCGCCCTCCCTACGTCCGGCCGCGAACCTTTCCCGCCCTGCTGCGCCCTGAGTGTCTACCCCTTGCGGAGCGCTTCCCAAGACCGTCCGGGCAAGTTCCCTTCGACAATTGAAGGCTGCGCCTCGTTCGGAAATCTGGCAACGGGGCAGGCCAGAATGGGTGTGACTCGTTGGGCCGGGATCAGTGGAGGAGCGGTGGACAAGGGGTGATTGGTGGGCGGAAAGCAGAGTAGTTTCAGTAGCCTGCAATCGAGTCCCAGATTCTAGCCCTCTAGCCGTTCGGACAGTTCCAGCCAGTCTTCTTCCGCCTTGGCCAGCATGGCGCGCGTAGCGTCTAGCGCCTTCATGGCGGCGTCGAAGGCCTTAGGGTCGCGGGTGTAAAGGGCCGGGTCGGCGAGTTTCGCCTCGATGCGCGTGATCTCTCCGGGCAGGTCATGGGTCTGGCGTTCGGCTTCCTCAAGGCGGCGCTGGTCCTTGTAAGTTAGTTTGATCCTGGGGCCACCGCCGCCGCCGCCGCCACCGCTACGCGGTCCCACTCCGCCATAAACGGAAGAGGAAACAGAGATTGCAGTCGGCTCAGGATTTAGGCTCCTGTCCTGCGGAGCGGAAGAGGCCCCCCGGAGTGAGGGAGGGGGCGGCAGCGGCCCTTGGTCAAAAAACTCCGGGTTCTGGGTCTTGAAATCGGTCCAGCCGCCCGGCGTCTCGACCGCCCTGCCGTGGCCGTCCAGCGCGATGGTGGAGGTGGCCAGCCGGTCGATGAAATCGCGGTCGTGGCTGACCAGGATCAGCGTGCCGTCGTAGTCGGCCAGGAGGTCTTCCAGGAGGTCCAGCGTCTCCATATCGAGGTCATTGGTCGGCTCGTCCAGCACCAGAAGGTTCGCCGGTTTGGCCAGGGCGCGGGCGAGGAGAAGCCGGTTGCGCTCGCCCCCCGACAGCGTGGAGACGGGCTGGCGAAGCTGGCTTTCCTTGAACAGGAAGTCCTTGGCGTAAGCGGCCACGTGTTTCGACACGCCCCGCACGAGGATGCTGTCGCCGCCCAAGGGCGTCAGCGCGTCCCACAGGGTGTCGGTATCCTTCAGCTCACTCCGCGACTGGTCGAGGTAGGTGATCTCCAGCGCGGCGCCCAGCTTCACCGATCCGGCGTCCGGCTTGATCTGGCCCAGCATCAGCTTGACCAGGGTGGTCTTGCCCGCCCCGTTCGGACCGACGATGGCTGTCCGGTCGCCGCGCACGATGCGGGTGGTGAAGTTCTGGATGACGACCTTCTCGCCCCACGCCTTGCTCAGTCCCTTCACTTCGGCCACCAGCTTGCCCGAAGTTCCGCCTGCGTCGATGGCCATCTCAAGCGGGCGGGAGAGGTCCTTCATGATCGCCATCTTTTTCAGGCGCATATCCTCCAGCGCCCGGGCGCGGCCCTCGTTGCGGGTGCGCTGGGCGGTGATGGAGCGGTAAAAAGTATAGGTCTCGCGCTCGATGGCCTTCGACAGACGGCGCAGACTCTCCTGCTCCTCCGCCTCCATCTTCGCCGCCCACTCGTCGAAGGCGCCGAAGCCCTTGTCCAGGGTGCGGACCTTGCGGTGGGCCAGCCAGAAGCACTTGCCGGTGATCCGCTCCAGAAAGGCGCGGTCGTGGCTGACGATCAGGGCGGAGGCCTTGGAGGATTGAAGCTCCCGCTCCAGGGTCTCGATGGCGAAGATGTCGAGGTGGTTGGTCGGCTCGTCGAGGAGCAGCAGGTCCGGCTCCTCGGCGAAGGCGCGGGCCAGCGCCGCCCGGCGGATTTCGCCCCCCGAAAGCCCTATGGTGGCCTTGCCGGGATCGAGGTCGAAGGTGGCGAGTTCGGTTTCGGCTCGATAGTCGGGCGCCCCGCCTGCGGTGGTGTAGTCGAGCACCGTCGCCCCGGTGATGATCGGCTCCTGCGGCACGAAGGCGGAGCGCAGGCCCGGCTGCACGAAGCGGGAGCCCCCGTCCGGCTCGATGGAGCCGGCCAAGACCTTCATCAGGGTCGACTTGCCCGCTCCATTTTTCCCCACCAGCACCGCGCGCACGCGGGCTTCGAGGGCCAAGTCTACCCCGTCGAACAGCATCACCGGCCCGTCGGCGAGCTTGACGTCCTTCAGAGCGACGACGGGAGGGCGGGTGGTGGTGCGCGGAGCCATGGCGCGCGCTTCTGCCCTAAAACGGAGGGCGTGGGGAGGGGAGAAAGGGTGGCAGTTTGTGCCATTATCTGGCATTGGGGTGTTAGGAGATAAAAATGGCTTCGATGAACATCTCGGTTCCCGATCCCATGCGCGACTGGGTGCAGGCGCGGGTGGATGAGGGGCGCTATGCGGGGGTGAGCGACTATGTGCGCGACCTGATCCGCAAGGACCAGGAAGCGGCGGTGGGAAAGGCGCGCTGGCTGGCCTCCCTCGACGCCTCGATGGAGCGCGCCCTCACAGACGCCGGCGCTGGGCGTGTGCGGGATGCGGCGGAAGTGTTCGACCGCCTCCACAATAAATACGCCGCCATGTCCGCCGCCGCAGAGTCTTGAGGGTCGTCTTCACCCGTGAGGCCGAGGATGCGCTGGAGGCCATCGCCGATCACATCGCCCTGGACAACCCTCGCCGCGCGCTCTCCTTCATCGATGAGCTACGTGCCAGTGCGCTCGGGCTGACCGATCTGCCGCTGGGATTTCCGCTTGTTCCCCGGTTCGAGACCTTGGGCGTTCGCCGCCGCGTTCATGGCGCTTACCTGATCTTCTACCGGGTCGAAGGCGAGGTCATTTCGATCCTTTTCATCATTCACGGCGCCCAGGAATACGCCGGGCTGCTGGCGTCTCAGTAGGGCTTGAGGTCGACCACGGCCTGGCTGTCGAGGCGAAAGCGCACCTTCTGGCCGACTGTTATGTCCTTCAAAAGCGCCGGGTTCTGCACCGCGAAGGGCATGACGCCCTTGGGCCAGTTCATCGCCTCGATCGGCTCATAGGCGATGGTAATGCGGTTAGTGGAAAGATCGACGCCTTTGATAACGCCAATGTTTTCCGCCTCGTTCACCGGCTTGTTGAAGCCCGGCGGCAGGGGCGCATCGGCGGGGCGGGACGAGGAGGGGGACGAAGCATCCTGCTTGCCGCCGCCGCCCCTTGCTCCGCGCCCGCCATATTGGGCGTGCGCCGCCGTCGCCGCGATCAGGCTGAGCGCAAGCATCGTGACGGTGCGTTTGAACATGGGCTGGTCCTCGCGACTATCGAGCCGCCACCTTAGGGCCTCGATGGAGGCGGGGGAATGGCAGGATGGGCGTCCCCCGCTTAAAGCTTCCCGCCCAGCATCGCCGGGTGGGCGGGGTCGGGCGGGGGCGGCGCGCCTGCCGTCCGGTCGAACTGGTCGGCGAGGTCGCGATAGACCTCGTCCCTTGGGTCGGGGGCGGCGTTGGGGTCGCGGGGGGCGGTGAAGGGGCGCACGGGCAGGCTCTGTTCCGCCGCCAGCATGAAGCGCTTCCAGGTTTCCGCCGGGATGTCGCCGCCCGCCACGTGCTGCATGGGCCAGTTCCGGTCGTCGCCGACCCAGACCCCAGCGGCGAGGTCTGGCGTAAAGCCGATGAACCAGGCGTCGCGATAGCCCTGGCTGGTGCCGGTCTTGCCCGCGGCGGGGCGACCCAGGGCAGCCTTGCGCCCGGTGCCGTGGTCGATCACGCCCTGCATCATCGCCACCATCTGGCCGGCGCGCACCGGGTCGTAGACCTGCGGCGGGGCCACGGGCGCCCGGCGGTAGAAGACATCGCCCCGGGCGTTGGAGATGCGGTCGATCAGCCACGGCGCGGGGCGGCGTCCGCCGAGCTGGAAGGTTTGGTAGCCCGAAACCAGATCGATCAGCCGGGTCTCGTAGGCGCCGAGCGCTATGGGCGCCGCAGGATGGGGCGGGATGCTGGAAAGGCCCAGCCGCCGGGCCATTTCCGCCACCACCGTGGGGGTGATCTCCTGGGTCAGGCGCACAGCCACCGTGTTGACCGAGCGGGCGAACGCGTCGCTCAGCGTGATGTTGCCCTCATATCGGCCATCGGCGTTCTCGGGTCGCCAATCGCCGATCTTCACCGGAGCGTCCTCCCGTACATCGTCGGGGGCGATGCCCCGCTCCAGCGCGGCGGCGTAGACGAATGCCTTGAAGGCGGACCCCGGCTGGCGCTGGGCCTGTCTCGCACGGTCGAAGTTGGAGAGCCGGTGGTCCGCTCCGCCCACCAGCGCCAGCACCCCGCCGTCGGGGGCCAGCGCGACCAGCGCCCCCTGCGTGGCACCCAGCGGCGTTCCCCGCGCCACGGCGTCTCGCACCGCCGCCGTCGCCGCGCCCTGAAGGCGAGAATCGATACTGAGCCGGACCACCAGATCGGGCGCACCGGTGATGTTCAGAGCCCGCGCCTCGGCGGCGGCGGCGTCCAGCACATAGCCGAAATCCCCCTCGGTGGAGCTTTCCTGCACCAGCACCGGCGGGCGGGAGAGGGCGGTGATCTCCTGGTCCGGCGTGATCTTGTGCAGGCGCACCATGATGTCGAGCACCAGCTTTGAACGCCGCACCGCCGCCTGAAAGTCGTTGGCCGGATCGAGCCGCGTGGGGGCCTTGGGCAGGGCCGCCAGAAGCGCCGCTTCGGACAGCGACAGGGCGCGGGCGGATTTGCCGAAATAGGTCTGGCTGGCCGCTTCCACCCCGTATGCGCCGCCCCCGAAATAGATCCGGTTGAGGTAGAGGGCGAGGATTTCGTCCCTGCTCATCAACTGCTGGATGCGGATGGCGAGCCCGGCCTCCTGCAGCTTGCGCCGCAGGGTCTGGTCGGGCGACAGGAACAGGGTGCGGGCGATCTGCTGGGTGATGGTCGAGCCGCCCTGCACGAACCTGTGCGCCTTCAGGTCCACCCGCGCTGCGCGCAGAACACCTCTGAGGTCCAGGGCTCCGTGCTGGTAATAGCGCCGGTCCTCCGCCGCCAGGAACGCCGCAGGCAGGTAGGCGGGCATCTCTTTCAGGGTCAGAGGCGCACCGTGGCGGGGGCCGCGCTGGCCTACCACCACGCCATTGCGGTCCAGGAACTCAGCCCCCGCTGGCCGGTTCAGCGACCACAGCGCCGCCCGGTCGGGGATCGGCGGCAGGTCCGAAAACGCCAGCCTCCAGACCCACAGGCCCACAAACAGGGTGGTGAGCAGAACCCCCAGCCCCAACCCGATGGCGACAGCGCGCCGGATGCCGATCTTTTTCGCCCGCGCATGGTCGAGGTCTGCGCGGATCGGGCCGGGCGGACGGGTCGGGTCGGGCTGGGCGGACGGGCGAGGGGGCACGGGGTGGGCGGTTGGCTTTCTGCAGGTTGGTTGATCGGGCGTGGTTCGTGGTTCGACACGCGCTGTGAAGAACAGCGCTGCTCACCATGACGAATGTTGTTTACTTATCCTCTCAATTTTCCCCCCCGGTCGTCATCCTGAGCAGGGCGCGCCTGCGCCCATGTCGAAGGACGCACGCGCGACGCCACTCCCTTCCCTATATGCAGGGCTGTGGCGAGTGCGTGGCGCCCATAGGCGGGCGAAGACTTCTATGAGCGAAAAACCCTTCTGGGAGGTCAAAACCCTCGCGGAAATGAACCCGGTCGAGTGGGAGAGCCTGTGCGACGGGTGCGGGCGCTGCTGCCTGATCCGCTTCGAGGACGAGGATACCGGCGAGATCGTGCCCACGCGGGTCGCCTGCCGCCTGCTCGACACCCAGACCTGCCAGTGCACCAACTACCCCCGCCGCAAGCGCTACGTGCCGGACTGCATCAAGCTGACCCCCCGCAATATCGACAAGCTGCCCTGGATGCCCACCTCCTGCGCCTACCGCCGCCTGCACGAGGGACGGGGGCTGGCCGACTGGCATCCCTTGATCTCGGGCGACCCTGAAAGCGTAGTCCGCGTGGGGGTTAGCGTGCGCGGGCAGGTGGTTTCGGAAACCGCGTTGGAAGAGCCGGAAGAGGCGATGGACTTCCCGGCCTATGATCTACTGGACGATCCGGGCTAGGCAGACCGGCCGCCGATAGGGGGAAAGGTTTCCTGAAATCCACCCTCTCCGTGCAAAAATAGCTCACCAAATCAATCACTAGCCACTATCTCGCCCGATCTTATCAGCCGCGCACGCTGGTCGCTTATAGTCTGGGCATGGACGGAAAAACCGGCGAGGGCGACGCGGAGACCGACTACTCCGCCGCCGATTTCAAGCGGATGCTGAACCTGCGGGTCGCGGTCTTCGCCAGGCGCAAGGTCGATGAGGCCAACCTGGAGAAGGAGGCGCGCATCATTGGCGTCTTTGCGCGCACCCGCATCACGGTCCACACGCTGCAGGCCTCTGAAGAAAAGGCGCAAGAGCGCGCCGCCAAACGCCGCAACGCCAAACGCGAGGGAGACGACATGGAGCAGGATGAGCAATCCGATGCAGGGCGAAGCCCTGAAGAGATGGAGCGTCTTCGCGAACGCCTCCTCAGACGTTTTGAGCACATTGATCGGCTGCTCGAACAAAAAGGAGGCGATCAAGGCGATCCCCGACGCGACAGTGGTGCGGATGGGCCATTCCTGGCTGGAGAGAGCGACCGACGCACAGATTCATCCCCTCCCGGACAACTGGAAGACCTGGCTCTTTCTGGGCGGACGGGGCGCGGGGAAGACGCGGGCGGGGGCTGAGTGGCTGCATGGACAGGCGCTGCCCGGCGCCCGCCCGGCGCTTGTGGGCGCCACCCTGAACGATGTCCGCGAGGTGATGATCGAGGGGCCTTCGGGTCTGCTCAACACCGGGCCGGACGATAAACGCCCCCGTTATGAAAGTTCGCGCCGCCGTCTGAAGTGGCGCAACGGCGCTCTGGCCTACGCCTTTTCGGCGGAGGAGCCGGAACGCCTGCGAGGGCCGCAGTTCGACGCCGCCTGGTGTGACGAGTTCTGCGCCTGGCCCCACCTGGGGGAAACCCTCGCCCTTCTGCGGCTGGGGCTTCGGCGCGGAAGCGACCCCCGGCTTGTCATCACCACCACCCCCCGGCCCTCACCGGCCTTGCGGGCGCTGATGGCCGAGCCGGGGGTCGTGACGAGCCGGGCGCGCACCGCCGACAATGCGCACAACCTGGCGCCGGACTTTCTGGCCACGGTCGACGCTCTCTACGGGGGCACGCGGCGGGCGGCGCAGGAACTGGACGGGGTGGTGGTCGAAGCCGCAGAGGGCGCGCTGTGGCGGGTTGAGGATTTCGCCCGCCTGCGCTGTCCGGTCCCGGACCGCTTCGACCGGATCGTGGTCGCTGTCGACCCGCCGGTGAGCGCGCACGGCGACGCCTGCGGCATCATCGCGGCGGGGCGGGTCGATGACCGGGCGGTGGTGCTGGACGACGCCACCGTGGGCGGACTCTCGTCGCTCGGCTGGGCGCAGCGGGCGGTCGCGGCGGCCCGGCGCTGGAACGCAGGCAGCATCGTCGCCGAAGCCAATCAGGGCGGCGAGATGGTGCGCACGGTGCTGAACATGGCCGGGTGTCCGGTTCCCATCGTATTGGTCCACGCCAAGGCCTCCAAGCGCCTGCGCGCCGAGCCGGTCGCCGCACTCTATGAGCAAGGCCGGGTGCGCCACGCGGGCGTGTTCGGCGCTCTGGAAGAAGAGATGATGGCGCTGGGGGTGGAGGGCGACGGGGGGTTGAAGCACAGCCCGGACCGGGCCGACGCGCTTGTGTGGGCGGTGACAAATCTGCTGCTGACGGAGAGGGTTGCGCCGCGGGTGCGGGGGTTGTGAGGGGGGAGCCCTCATCCCCCCAAGTCTTCGCTACGCTCGCTAGGGTCCCTCCCTCTCCCAGAGGGAGAGGGTTTAAGACGATGCGCTCGTTGTCAGAACGGAAACCCCTCTCCCTCTGGGAGAGGGTAGGGTGAGGGGGCCTCAGGCGCCGCCCTTTCAGAGCCGCCCTTCTAACGCCGCCACCAAGGTCGCAAACGCCGTCGAGGTTATCGAACACCTCGCCATTCCAGAAACGCAGGATACGAACACCGTCCTTGAACAGAATGGCGGTGCGACATGCGTCTTTCGCTACGGCGTCAGGCTCGGCGTGCTGGCCGCCGTCGAGTTCGGCGGCCAACCTGTGTTCAGCGCAGAAGAAGTCCAGAATGAAGCCCGCCATGGGAACCTGCCGTCGCCATTTGTAGCCATTCAACCGCCGGTCGCGCAGGCGGCCCCAGAGCAGGCGTTCGGGGTCTGTCTGGCGCTGTCGTAAGCCCCTTGCTCTCGTAATTTCGTCCAACGTGCCCTCACCCTCCCACTCACCTTGCTCGCGGGTCCCTCCCTCTCCCGCTGGGTAAGGGCGGCGGGGCCAAAGTTCAACAACTCAAAGGCGGCCCCCCCCCATGCCCCTGTTCCGTCGCGCCCCTCCGCGCAGCGCCTCCGCGCGCCCCGATGAGCACAAGGCCTCCCGCGCCCACAGCCTGATCGCCTGGGCGAGCGTGGGTCAGGCGCAGTGGACCTCGCGGGAGCCGGAGCGGCTGATCCGGGCGGGGTTTGAGCGCAATCCCATCGGCTATCGCTGCGTGCGGATGATCGCCGAGGCGGCCGCCTCCACGCCGCTCGTGGTGTTCGCAAACGGACGGCGCGAGCCGGATCATCCGCTGCAAAAACTGCTCGACCGGCCCAATCCCGACCAGAGCGCGCCGGACCTGATGGAGAGCTTCTTCGGCGGGCTGCAAACCTTCGGCAACGCCTATCTGGAAGCGACCGGGGACGGGTTCTCGCCGGACGGACCGCCCACCGAGCTTTACGCCCTGCGCCCCGACCGGGTGACGATGGTTCCGGGACCGCAGGGCTGGGCGCAGGGATACGATTACGCGGCGGGCGGCAGGCGGGTGAGGATCGGGCGGCGGTCGGATGGCTGGCTGCCGGTGGTGCACCTGAAACTGTTCAGTCCACTGAGCGACCACTACGGCTTTTCGCCGCTGGAGGCCGCGAGCACGGCGGTGGATATCCACAACGCCGCCTCGGCCTGGAACAAGGCGCTGCTCGACAATGCGGCGAGGCCCTCCGGCGCGCTGGTCTATTCCGGCGGATCGATGGGCGAGCGGATGACGCCGGAGCAGTTCGACCGGCTGAAGGCCGAGCTTCTTGAGGCGCACACGGGCGCCAGCGAGGCCGGCCGGCCGCTGCTGCTCGAAGGCGGGCTCGACTGGAAGCCCATGTCGCTGACCCCCGCAGAGATGGATTTCATCAATGGCAAGCACGTGGCGGCGCGAGAGATCGCCCTGGCCTTCGGCGTGCCGCCGCAGCTTCTGGGCGTGCCGGGCGACGCCACCTATTCCAACTTCAAGGAGGCCAACGCCGCCTTCTGGCGCCAGACGGTGGTGCCCCTGGTCGACCGGGCGGCGCGGGCGATGACCGCCTGGCTGGACTCGCAGTTTCCGGGCGCCGTCATCGCCTGCGATCTCGACCGGGTTCCGGCGCTGGCGCTGGAGCGCGAGAGCCTGTGGGCGCGGCTGGATGCGGCCAGTTTCCTCACCCCCGATGAGCGCCGCCGCATGGCCGGGCTGGGCGCCGTACATCCCGACGAGGAAGGGGAGGTCGCCAATGGCTGACGCCGATACTTTCTTTCGCCTCGACCGAAAAATCCCTCTCGCGCTGGTCGCCGCGCTGATTATCCAGACCGGCGGCGCCCTGTGGTGGGCGGGCAGCGCGGCCCAGCGGATCACCGAACTGGAACAGAGGCTCGACCATCAGGCGGGGGTCGCCGAACGCCTCGCCCGCCTCGAAACCCAGGCCGACGCCACACGACAATCGCTCGCCCGTATCGAGGCCAAGCTGGACGGAGACAGACGGCGGTGAGCGGCCTTCCCATCGAGGGCTACGCCTCCCTGTTCTGGAAGCGCGATCTGAACGACGACGTGGTGGCGGCGGGGGCGTTCGACGCCTCCCTGGCCCGCTCCCCGGCGGCGCGGGTGAAGATGCTGCACCAGCACGATCCGACCACGCCCATCGGCGTCTGGGACGAGGTGCGGGTGGACAGTCAAGGTCTGTTCGTCCGTGGGCGGATTATCGACGCGGCCCCGCTCGGCAAGATGTCCGCTGCCCTGGTCAAGGCCGGGGCGATGGACGGGCTCTCCATTGGTTTTCGCACCGTAAAAGCGCGTGCCGACAAGACCCGGCGTCTGCGCGTCCTGACCGAAATCGACCTCTGGGAAGTGTCGCTGGTGACATTTCCGATGTTGCCGGGGGCGCGGTTGAAACGCGCCACATAACCCCTCTCCCTCCGGGAGAGGACAGGGTGAGGGGGCCCGACGCGCCGCCCTCACCTCGACTTCCCCTCACCCTCCCCTTCGCTTCGCGAACGGGTCCCTCCCTCTCCCCATAGGGGCGAGGGGTTATTTTGGAGACTTTGATGAAAGAGACCAAACAGGCTGCGGCCTCCCCGGAAACGCGCGCGGCGATGCACGAGATCATGGCCGCCTTCGAGAGCTTCAAGGCTGCCAACGACGAGCGGATCGAGGCGCTGGAATGCAAGCGCGCCGACACCTTGCTGGAAGAAAAGGTGGCCCGCATCGACGCGGGGCTTCTCGCCGCGCAGAGCCGCCTTGACCGCACGCTGTCGGACGCGCGCCGCCCGATCCTCGCCGTCGAGCCCCGCGCCCCGCATCCTGATGAGCGCCAATGGGAACGCAAGTCCGCCTGGGACGGGTATCTGAAAGGCGGGCAGGTGTTCGGCCTCGAAGCCAAGGGCGTCGCCGAAAGCGGAACCGGCGGCTATATCGCCCCCGCCGAGACGGAGCGGGTGATCGAGCGGCGGCTGATGCAGTCCTCGCCCATGCGCGATATCGCCAGCGTCGTCACCATCTCGTCCGGCGTCTACAACAAGCCGGTCTCCACCGTGGGCGTCACCGCCGGATGGGCGACCGAGACCGCCTCTCGCCCCGAAACAACGCCGCCCACCCTGTCGCTGCTCGCCTTCCCGGCGGCGGACCTCTATGCGTCCCCGGCGGCGACGCAGGCCCTGCTCGACGACGCCTTCGTCAACCTTGACGAGTGGCTGGCGGCGGAGTGCGAAGACGCTTTTGCCGGACAGGAAACGGCGGCTTTCGTCTCGGGCGACGGCGCCTCCAAGCCGATGGGTTTCCTCAGCTACACGAACGTGGCCGACGCGGCGCAGGCTTGGGGCCAGATCGGCTATGTGGCGACGGGCACGGCGGGCGCCTTTCCCACCGACGCCCCCGCCGACAAGCTGCTTGAGCTGATCTACACCCCCCGCACCCAGTTTCGCGCGGGCGGCCGGTTTGTGATGAACCGCCGCACGGTCTCGGCGGTGCGCAAGTTCAAGGACGGGGACGGCAACTACATCTGGGCGCCCGGCGCCCAGCCCGGCCAGACCTCAAGCCTTCTGGGCTATCCCGTCACCGAGATCGAGACCATGCCCGATGTGGCGGCAGGGAGCTTCGCCGTCGCGTTCGGCGATTTCGCCAAGGGCTATCTGATCGTCGACCGGGCCGGGGTGCGGGTGCTGCGCGACCCCTTCTCGGCCAAGCCCTACGTCCTCTTCTACACCACCAAACGCGTCGGCGGCGGGGTGCAGAACTTCGACGCCATCAAGCTCATGAAGTTCGCGGTGAGCTGAGGGAACTTGCCCTCACCCTCCCGCAAGCGGGCGAAGGGTTAGAACCCCTCTCCCCTTTGGGGAGAGGGTAGGGTGAGGGGGGCCTCCTCACTGCCCTGCCGCATCGCCGCCCCTCCGTCACGGCGCGTATCCGCACCGCGCCACCTCCCCCGTTTCACTGGGTCCTCGGTTCGGCCTTCGCTTCGCTTCGTTGACCGAGGATGACGAGATTTATCGAATGACCCTATCGACCACCACTCCCCCCGCGACTGAGCCCGTCTCGCTGGCGGCGGCGAAAGCCTTCCTGCGCGTGACATCCGACGCTGAGGACGCGCTGATCGCCAGCCTAATCACCGCCCTCCGCGCCCGCATCGAGGACGAGCTTGGCCTGGCCATGCTCACCACCGGGTTTCGCGAGACGCTGGACGGCTTTCCGTGCGGCCCGCTCGTTCTGGCGCGGGGACCGTTGACGGCGGTCGGCGCCATCGCGGTCGCCGATGTTTCGGGCGCCTTCCATGACCTGACCGCGGCGGACTATGTGCCTTCGCTTGGGTCGCGACCGGGGAGGATCATGCCGGAGCATCTCGTCTGGCCGACTCCGGGTGTGGCGGCTGACGGCGTGCGGGTCGACTACAGCGCCGGGTTCGGAGACGACCCCACCGATGTTCCGGCGCCGTTGATCCAGGCGATTCTGCACCTCATCGCCCACGCCTTCGACCACCGGGGCGAGCCCGCGCCGATCAGTCTGGTCGAGCCATGGATCGCCCCGTTCAGACGGTTGCGCCTGTGAGCGCCCGCGAAGCGCTGGCCACGCTGGAATCGGCGGTCGAGTCGGAAACCGGGTTTGCTGGACGCACCCGCGTCTGGTCCGAAGTCGCCTCGCTCTGGGTCGCTCTGACCCCCGGCGGCGCGGCGATGGACGCCGGGCAGGACCAACGTCCCTTCCGCGTGGAGACCGCCGCCGCCACAGCCCGCGACCACCCGCTTGCCGCGAGCGGACAACGCCTGACCCTGAACGGGCCGCCCTGGCGCGTGCTGGCCGTGCAACGGACCGAGCCGGGCCGGATGACGCTGCTGCTGGACCGGAACGCCTGATCGTCTTCCCTCCCCGTGAAGGGGGACGGAGCTGAGCTTCACTCTCTCACCGCACTGGACACCCCATGACCCTCGACCCGGAACGCGCCCTTGTCGGCGCGGTCTTCGCGCATCTGCGCGCCGACGCCAGCCTGACTGACTTGCTTGGCTCCCCGCCGCGCATTTACGACGAGCCGCCACCGGACCCGGTGCATCCCTTCCTCACCCTCGGACGCAGTCAGGCCAAGCCCTGGGGCGGGGTTCAGGGAGAGGGGATCGAGCACGCCCTGACCCTCACCGTGGTCTCCCGTTTCGGCGGGGCGGAGGAGGCGCGGGCGCTCTCGGCGCTGGTGCGGGCCAGCATCGACGACGCGACCTTGAGCCTGGACGGACATCGCCTTGTCAGCTTGCGCATCACCTTCGCCGACGTGTTCCGCGCCGCCGACTGGCGCTCGACCTATGCGGTGCTGCGGCTGCGGGCCGTGACAGAGCCGCTGTCTTAACCCCGCCCTCCCCGAGGGGGCAGGGTTAGGGGCCATCGCGCCGCCACCTGCCCTCACTGCCCATCGCTTCGCGACGGGTCCCTCCTCTCCCCAACGGGTGAGGGTTTTCAGATTGGAGACACCGATGGCCGCCCAGAAAGGCAAGGACATCCTGATCAAGATCGGCGACGGCGCGTCGCCCGAGGCCTTCACCACCGTGGCGGGGATCCGCGCGCGGACCATTTCGCTGAACGCCAAGAGCGTGGACGCCACCGATTCCGACAGCGCCGGGCGCTGGCGCGAACTTCTGGCCGGGGCGGGGGTGAGATCGCTGGCCGTGTCGGGCTCGGGCGTGTTTCGCGACGCGGCGGCGGATACGGCGATGCGCCAGGTCTTCTTCGACCAGACCGCCTCCAACTGGCAACTCGTGATCCCTGACTTCGGGGTGTTTCAGGGGCCGTTCCTGATCGCCGCGCTGGAATATGCGGGCCACCACGACGGAGAGGCCACGTTCGCGCTCAGCCTCGCCTCGGCGGGCGCGGTCGGGTTCTCCGCGATATGAGCGGCGTCAATCGAGCGCGGGGGGAGGCGACGGCGCTGATCGCGGGGGCGCCACGACGCCTCTGCCTCACCCTCGGCGCGCTGGCCGAACTTGAAACGGCGTTTGCGACCGTCGGGTGGGAGGCGCTGACCGAGCGCCTGCGCAAGCTCTCGCCCGGCGATCTTCTGGTGGTGCTGGCGGCGCTGCTGCGCGGGGGCGGGGAGGGAGAAACCGCCGCCGCCTTGCCCACTCTGCCGGTCGATTTCCGCGAAGCTGCGTCGGCGGTGGCTGCGGCGTTCGAGGCGGCGGGGGCGTGATCTGGGGGCCGCTACTCCGGCGCGCCGCGCTGGAGTTCGGGCTGACGCCGGAGGGTTTCTGGCGGCTGTCGCTTACGGAGTGGCGGGCGCTGACGCACGTTCCGGCCGGTCCCGAGCCGATGTCGCGACCCGCCTTCGACGCCCTGATCGCCGCTTATCCGGATTGAACAACTCCTCTCCCTCCGGGAGAGGGTAGGGTGAGGGGGCCGCAAGCGCCGCCGCTACTTGCCCTCACCTCCCATCGCTGCGCGACGGGTCCCTCCTCTCCCGCAGGGAGAGGGGTTTTCTGCGCCATCTTAAGGAACCTCCATGAGCGACTTTACTCCCCCTTCCGACGCCTCGTCCTCCCTTGACGACCTCACCGCCTCGGCCTCCACCGCCGCCAATTCCATCGACCAGGCGTTCTCGAAAGCCGGCGCAAGTCTGGCGCGGTCGCTGGCCAGGGGTGCGGCGGACGGCAAGCTCAGCCTCGCCGACCTCGCCCGCGCGGCGATATCGGCGGTGGATGCTCTGGCGGGGGTGGGAAGCTCGAGCACTGCGTCGGCGGCGGGTGGGCTGGGCGCAGCCTTGGGCGCGGCGCTCGGTGGAGTGATCAAGGACGTGTTCGGCGGCGCACGGGCCGACGGCGGAGGGGTCAGCGCGGGCGGGTCCTATCTGGTGGGCGAGCGCGGGCCGGAGGTGTTCCGCCCCTCCGTCTCCGGCGACATCGCGCCGATGAACACGGGCGGCGTGACCATCAATCTTCAGGTGCAGGGCGCTGGAAACCCCGCCAGTTTCACCAGATCGGACGCCCAGATCGCCCAGGCTCTGGCGCGGGCGGCGGGGTTGGGGCTTCGCTAGGTCGCCCCCGCCAGCGCCGCATCCGTGGCCGGGCCGTATCGGTTGGCCGCGCGCTCGGTCGGGCTGAGGCCGACGTAGAGCAGGAACAGGAAGTGGGCGATGGCCGAAAGCGCGAACAGGCCGACCATCAGCGCTGCTGCACCCGCGAACATTGCCCAGTTCCAGTGGCCCGAGACCATGGCCGCGATCGCTCCGCCCCCTGCTACCGCAATGCCGATGGCGACGCAGATATAGCCGAACACGAACACCCAGATCTGATGCCAACCGCTCTTGCCGAAATCGTGCAGGCGCTTGGAATACAGGCACACCCAGCAATAGGTCGACAGGAACCAGGCCAGGGTCCCGGCCAGCGGGATCAGGTGGATCAGAATCCCCCCCGCGAACAGGATCAGAAACCCGATCCAGAAATCCTTCTGACCGATCCGGCCATCCGCCGAGAACAACAGTCGCCCGATATCCATCTCGCCCTCCGCCAGCACGGTCGGGGGCGAGCTTAGCCCACCCTCGCGGCGGCGCAATGCGCACCGTTTTTCATGTGGAATCCCATGGCCTTTTCAGAACAGCGCCTGCCGCACCGGCTGGCGTTCGGCTCCTCCGGCGGGGTCGAGCGCAGGACCGAGATCGTCACCCTGGCCTCCGGGTTCGAGCAGCGGTCGACTCCGTGGATGCACGGGCGGCGGCGATATCTGGTGGGTGGGGGCACGCGTTCGCTGGAGGAGGCGGCCGAACTGACCGCCTTCTTCGAGGCGCGGCGAGGGCGGCTGAACGGGTTCCGGTTCCGCGACTTCGCTGACTTCCGCTCCTGCGCGCCGGGCGGCGAGATCGCGGCGACGGATCAGGGGATCGGAACCGGCGACGGGGTGCGCGCCACGTTTCAACTCGCGAAGACCTATGGCGAGGGCGAGGACGCCTACGTTCGCCCGATCCGCAAACCCGTCGAAGGGACGGTTCTGCTCGCCGTCGCGGGCGCCCCGACCACGGCCTTCACCCTTGAGCCCGCGACCGGCGTTATCACCTTCACGAGCCCGCCCGCGAGCGACGCCGTCATCACCGCCGGGTATGAGTTCGACACCCCGGTGCGGTTCGACATCGACCGGCTGGACGTGACGCTGGAGAGTTTCGAGGCCGCGCGAGTGGTGGCCTTTGCCCTGATCGAGGTGCGGGTCTGATGCGCGCGCTTCCTTCTGGCATGGCCGCCGCTATCGACAGCGGCGCTGTGGGCCTCTGCACCGTATGGATCGTCACGCGCGGCGACGGCGCGCGGCTCGGCTTCACCGATCACGACGAACCCCTGAGCATCGCAGGGGTGAGCTGTTTGGCGGCGAGCGGCTGGACCCTCGGCGCGACGCACAGCGAACTTGCAACCAGCGCCGGCCTCGCCGCCGCCACTGGCGCCCTCGATAGCGCGGCGCTGACCGAAGCCGACATCGCTGCTAGGCTCTATGATGAGGCGCGGCTGGAGGTCTGGCGAGTGCTGTGGGCCTCGCCGGATCAGCACCTTCTGGTGTGGCGTGGGCGGATCGTGCGGCTGGTGCGGACCGGGGCTGGCTTCACCGCCGAGATCGAGGGACCGCTCAGTGCTCTCGAGCGGGTGGTGGGGCGCACCTATAGCCGCACCTGCGACGCCAGGCTTGGCGACAACCGCTGCCGGGTGGACATCTCGGAGGCCGGGTTCGGCCCTGACGCCGTGTGCGACAAGCGTTGGACCACGTGCGGCGCCACGTTCGCCAATGCGATCAACTTTCAGGGCTTCCCCGACATTCCGGGAGACGATTTCCTTACCGCCGCTCCTGCGTCGGGCGGCCTGAACGACGGCGGCTCGCGCGCGATGCGGGCGCCCACATGAGCATTACCCGCGCCCAAATCCTGTCCGTCGCCCTCACCTGGCGCGGCACGCCCTATCGGCATCAGGCCAGCCTGAAGGGGGTGGGCTGCGATTGCCTCGGCCTCGTGCGCGGGGTCTGGCGCGAGCTTTACGGAAACGAGCCGGAAACGCCGCCGCCTTATCGCCCGGACTGGGCCGAGGTCGGCGGGCAGGAGACCCTGCTGGAAGGCGCGCGGCGCTGGCTTGGCGAGGTCCCGCTCGCCGAAACGCTTCCTGGCGATGTGCTCCTGTTCCGCATGAGCCCGGACGCCTCAGTCAAACACGTCGCCATCCTCACCGCCGCTCCAACGCCCGCCGATCCTCAAGCCCGGATGATCCACGCCTACTGGGGCCGCGCGGTGGTGGAAAGCTGGATCGGCCCCTGGTGGACACGGCGTCTGGCGTTCGCGTTCGCGTTTCCGGGGGCGGGCTGATCGCTGCGGCGTGGTTCGACACGCGCTGTGAAGGACAGCGCTGCTCACCATGACGAACCGTTTTTGCAATCCCCCACATTCGTTATCCTGAGCAGGGCGATCTTCGCCCGTGTCGAAGGACGCACTCCGACAGGACCCAAACACTATGGCCCAGGTTATCCTCTCCGCCGTCGGCCAGGCGGTCGGCGGGCCGATTGGTGCGGCGGTGGGGCGCTTTGTTGGCGCGTCCATCGACAATGCGGCGATCAATGCGCTGACCCCCGCGCGTCAGGTGGGGCCGCGCCTCACCGGGCTGCATCTGCAATCCACCGCCGAGGGCGCGCCCATGGCCGCCGTGTTCGGGCGCGGACGCATCGCCGGGCAGGTGATCTGGGCCGCCCGGTTCAGGGAAAAGCGCGCCGAGCAGTCTTCCGGCGGCGGCAAAGGCGGGCCGAAAACCTTCAGCTACGCTTATTCGCTGTCGTTCGCCGTAGCGGTCTGCGAGGGGCCGATCAACGGGATCGGCCGGGTCTGGGCCAACGGCGCGATCATCGACCTGACCGGCGTGGTCATGCGCACCTACACTGGCGCTGCGGACCAGACCCCAGACCCGCTGATCGAAGCGGTGGAAGGCTCGGCGCCCGCGTATCGGGGGGTCGCTTACGTGGTGTTCGAGGATCTGCCTCTCGCCGCCTATGGCAATCGCCCACCCCAGCTCAATTTCGAGGTGTTTCACCGCCCGGCGGTGGAGGGGGCTGCGCCGCTGGAGGAGCATCTCGGCGCGGTCTGCCTGATCCCCGGTGCGGGTGAGTTCGTCTATGCGACCAGCCCGGTGCTGCGCCGGGACGGGCTGACCGTCACCACCGCGGAGAACGTCAACAACAGTAGCGGCAAGCCGGACATCGAGGTCGCGCTGGATCAGCTTCAGGCGCAACTGGCGAACGTGAAGACCGTGACGCTGGTGGTCTCCTGGTTCGGCACGGACCTGCGCTGCGGCGCGTGCCGGATCATGCCGGGGGTGGAGCAAGCCTCCAAGTTCACCCTGGGCATGGACTGGCGCGCGGGCGGGGTCGACCGATCCTCGGCGCACCTGCTCTCGCGCTCCGGCGGCGGCCCGGCCTATGGCGGAACGCCGGACGATGCGTCGGTGGTGCAGGCGATCCGTGAGCTTAAGGCGCGCGGGTTCAAGGTGGTGCTCTACCCCTTCCTCCTTATGGACGTGCCCGCCGGGAACGGCCTGCCCGATCCCTATGGCGGGGCCGAACAGGGCGCCTATCCCTGGCGCGGACGGATCACCTGCCATCCAGCGGCAGGGCAGGCGGGCACGGTGGACAAGACCGGCGCGGTGGCGGCTCAGGTCGCGACCTTCTTCGGCAGCGCCGCGCCCGGCGACTTCTCCGTGACGGGAGGCGCGGTGAGTTATCACGGCCCTGACGCATGGAGTTTCCGCCGCTTCATCCTGCACAACGCGGCCTTGGCTGAGGCGGCGGGGGGCGTCGATGGGTTCCTGATCGGCTCGGAGATGGTCGGGCTGACCACCATTCGCTCTGATGCGTCGAGCTATCCGGCGACAGCGGCACTGAAGACCCTGGCGGCGGACTGCGCGTCGATCCTGCATACGGGGACCGAGATCGGCTACGCCGCCGACTGGACCGAATACTACGGCCATCAGCCCCGCGACGGGTCGGGCGATGTCTTCTTCCACCTCGATCCCCTGTGGAGCGATCCGCACATCCAATTCGTCGGTGTGGACTGGTACGCGCCGCTGGCCGACTGGCAGGACGGGGGCGAGCATCTGGATGCGCTGGCGGGCTATGGCGGTCCATCTGATCCGGCCTACCTCGAAGCCAATGTGGCGGGCGGGGAGGGGTTCGACTGGTTCTACTCTGACAACGCCGCGCGCTTCGCGCAGACCCGCACCCCGATCACCGATGGCGCCTATGGCGAGCCCTGGGTCTATCGACCGAAGGATTTGAAAGGCTGGTGGTCGAGCGCCCATCACGACCGCCCCGGCGGGGTGCGCGCCACAACGCCGACAGGCTGGAGCCCAGGGTCCAAACCGATCCGCTTCATCGAGTTCGGCTGTCCGGCGGTGGACAAGGGCGCTAACGCTCCGAACCTGTTCGTCGACGCCAAGAGTTCCGAAAGCGCCCTGCCGCCCTTCTCGTCTGGTACGCGGGACGATCTGGTGCAGCGGCGGGCGCTGGAGGCCCTGCTGGCCCACTACGACGATCCGTCCGCCAATCCCGTGTCGAGCGTCTATGGCAGACCCATGGTCACGGGCGCGGACATGGCCGCCTGGTGCTGGGACGCCAGGCCCTTCCCGGACTTTCCGGCGCGGAGCGAGGTCTGGGCCGATGCGCCCAACTGGCGGCGGGGTCACTGGCTGAACGGGCGGGCGGGCGCGCTGCCCCTGGCCGATGTGCTGACGGCGGTGATGCAGCGGGGCGGCCTGACGCCGGGCGACTACGACGTGGGCGGCGCGGCGGGACTGGTGGCGGGCTATGTGCTGGACCGCCCCATGAGCATGGCGAGCGCCATCGCGCCCCTGACCGTGGCCTACCCCTTCGATCTGGCCGAACGCGGAGGCGTGATCGCCGCTGTGGACCGGGACGGGACGCCGGGGCTGATCCTGGGCGAGACAGACCTCGCGCTGCCCGACAATCAGCCCAGCGACATTTCCGCCTCCCGCACTCTAAAGCCCCTGCCCGACGCGATCCGGGTGCGCTTCGTCGACGAGGGGGCGGACTACCAGACGGGCGCGGTGGCGGTGCGGGCGCTGGCGTTGGGTGCAGGCGGCGGCGGAACCGATCAACTCGACCTGCCGATCCTGATGAGCGCGCCAGACGCCGAGCGCGCGGCGGAGCGACGCCTACGCAGGCTTTCCAGCGAGCGCGACGCTTTGAGCGTCCACGTGGGTCTCGCCGCTTCGTTGCGGGCCGAGCCGGGGGATATCATCGGTCTCGTGGGCCAGAGTGGCGTCTGGCGGGTCGGGCGTGTCGATGCCGATGAGCATCCGCGGCTGGAACTCACCCGCGTGGAGGCGCCGGACCATGGCGCGCCCGCCGAAGCCGCCATCCTCACCGCCCCCGCCGCTCGGCCGCAGGGTCCCCCCGCCTTCCTGCTGCTCGACCTGCCGCCGCTGGAGGGCGAAGAGGACGAAGCCCGTCCGCTGGCGGCGATCAGCGCGAGCCCGTGGCGCCGGTTCGAGGTGAGCGCGGGGCCGTCCTCGGGCGCGCTTACGTCACGTGGGAGCGCGGCCGAGCCCTGCATCATCGGCCAAAGCCTGAGCGATCTTGCCCCCGGCCCGCTGCATCGGTTCGACGAGGCTGCGCGGCTTACTGTTTCGGTGGAGGGCGGCGTGCTGGTGAGCGCTTCGATGGAAGACGTGCTCGCAGGGGCCAATACAGCCGCCGTGCTCTGCGCCAACGCAGAGTGGGAGGTGCTGCAGTTCCGCCGCGCCGCGCCGGTATCGCCGGGCGTCTATGCCTTGAGCGGCCTCTTGCGTGCACAGTCGGGCAGCGATCAGGCCATGCGATCGGGCGCGCCTGCCGGAGCACCTTTCGTGCTGCTGGACGGCGATCCGGTGCGCTTGAAGGTCGCGCAATCCGAGCGGGGCCTGCCGCTGGTCTGGCGGGCGTCGCCGGGCGGGGGACCTGCGGGCGGGCTGGCGATGGCGGAAGCTGGCTTCACCTGGACCGGCCTCGCGCTCCGCCCCTTCGCGCCGTGCCATCTGGCGGTGGAGACGCTCGCGGACGGTACGCTGCGATTCTCGTGGGTCCGGCGCGCCCGCATCGGAGGCGATCCCTGGAGCGTGGGTGAGCCGCCTCTGGGCGAGGTGGGCGAGGGCTATCGCCTCGATATTCTGAACGGCGCCGCGGTGGTGCGTTCGATCACCACAATGAGCCCGTCCGCCGACTACGCCCCCGCCGATCAGGCCAGCGATTTCCCCGGCGGGATCATCCGCCCCTTCACCGTGGAAGTCCGCCAAACCTCCGACGCCTGGGATCTCGGCGCGCCGCTCAGGCGTTCATTGTGATATAATTACCACAATACTGCTTGCGCCCTGACGCCAATCGCCTAAGTGAGGCGGGTCCGCGCCGCGTTTGGCGACTCGCGGCTGGGGATGACCGTTCGTTTGGCGCAGGATCCGTATCAGGAACTCGGCGTGGCCCGCTCCGCCAGCGCCGAGGAGGTGCGAAAGGCCTTCCGCGCCCTCGCCAAGACCTTGCATCCCGACAAGAACCCTGGCGACAAGAAGGCCGAGGAGCGGTTCAAGCGCGTCTCCGCCGCCTTCGATATCCTGGGCGATGTGGACAAACGCAAGAAGTTCGACCGGGGCGAGATAGACGCCGACGGGCGCGAGACCCATGCCGGCTTTCGCGGCGGGGGCTCTCCGTTCGGCGCTGGGGGCTCGCCCTTCAGCGGCGCGGGCCGGACGCGGGGTGGCCCCGAAGGCTTCGAGGGGGTCAATTTCGACGACATTCTGGGCGAGATGTTCGGGCGCGGCGGCGGCGGTCCTGGTGGGGCGGGCATGGGCGGCGCAGGCGGCGGGCGCGGCTTCGCTTCCAAAGGCCCCGATGTAAAGGCCCGGCTGGAAATCGATCTGGAAGACGCCATCAAGGGCGCGCTGCGCCGCATCACCTTTGGCGACGGCAAGACCCTGGACGTGCAGGTGCCCAAGGCGGCCATGGAGGGGCAGGTGCTGCGCCTTCGCGGTCAGGGCCATCCCGGGCGCGGCGGCGGTCCGGCGGGGGACGTGCTGATCGAGCTTGCCATCAAGCCGCACCCGATCTTCCGGCGCGAAGGCGCTCATCTGCACATGGACCTTGCAGTCTCAGTGCCCGACGCGGTGCTGGGGGCCAAGGTGCAAGCCCAGACCCCCGACGGCCCCGTGACGCTCACGGTGGCCAAGGGCTCCAACTCCGGTGGGGTGCTGCGGCTGAAGGGCCGGGGCGGGATCGACATCGACGGCAAGCGCGGCGACCTCTTCGCCCGTCTGATCGTCACCCTGCCAGAGGTTCCCGATGCGGAACTCGTGCGCATCGCCGAGGGTTGGAGAGCCGAGCGGCCCTACGCGCCGAAGGGCTGAGAGCAATCATGACCCTGTTCAGCCTCCATTCAGTCAATGCGGGGCATAGTCGCCCAATGACCATCCGGGCCATCCTTCTGGCGTTAGCCTTCAGCTCCACGGCGCTCCCCGCGCTCGCGGCGGGACCTGACTCGCTGGGCGCCGACTGGCGCCAGCAGCAAGGCGAGGCGCGCGCCAAGGTGAAGGAGGGTCAGCACGTTCCCCTCGGCCAAGTGATCGAGGCGATCCGTCGCCGCACGCCCGGACGCCTGCTCGACTCCGGCATCGAAACCGGCGACGGCGGGCGCTCGGTCTATCGGGTGCGCTGGGCGGCGGCGGACGGGCGGCGGATCGATTTCATCGCCGACGCACAGACGGGTGCGATCCTCTCTGAAGAGCGCTAAGCTTCCGCCATGCGAATCCTGCTTGTCGAAGATGATCCCGACCTTGCCCGCCAGTTGAAACAGGCGTTGGCGGACGCGGACTATGTGGTCGACCACGCGCCAGACGGGGAAGAGGCGCAGTTCCTCGGCGAAACCGAACCCTATGACGCGGTGATCCTCGACCTTGGCCTGCCCAAGGTAGACGGGGTTTCGGTGCTGGAGCGTTGGCGGCGCGAGGGGATGGCTTCGCCTGTGCTGATCCTCACCGCCCGTGCGGCGTGGAGCGACAAGGTGGCGGGCTTCGATGCGGGCGCCGACGACTACTTGGCCAAGCCGTTCCATACCGAAGAACTTCTGGCGCGTCTGCGGGCGCTGCTGCGCCGGGCGGCGGGGCACGCCCAGCCCGCGCTGGAGTGCGGAGGGCTGAGGCTCGATCCGCGAGCGGCGCGGGCGTCGGTGAACGGCGAGCCCGTTCGGCTGACCTCGCTGGAATACCGCCTGCTCCACTATGTAATGATGCACCAGGGCCGGGTGATCAGCCGCACCGAACTGGTCGAGCACCTCTACGATCAGGACTTTGATCGCGATAGCAACACCATCGAGGTCTTCGTCGGGCGTCTGCGCAAGAAGATCGGCCCGGACCGGATCGAGACCGTGCGCGGGCTGGGCTACCGGCTCTCGCCGCTGGAGGGCGAGGCGGCGTGAACCGCGGCTCGCTTGTCGGACGGCTGATCTGGCTGGCGGCGGGATGGAGCGTGGCGTTGCTGGTCGCGGCGGGGGTGGGGCTTTCGGCGTTTTTCTACAAGGCCGCGCTGAGCGAGTTCGAGCAGGGACTGAGCGAGGATATCGATTCCCTCTACGCCGGGTCCGCCGTGGCCGGGGGCGAACTGACCGCCCCGGCGCTCACCGACGCGCGGGCGACGCGGGTCTATTCCGGCAAATACTGGGAGTTGGCCGAAGTGACGGGTGGCAAGCTGCACCCAATCAGCGACCAGCGATCACGGTCCCTGTGGGACACCGAAATGCCTTCGCCCCCGGACATCGCCGCCAGGGTGGCGAATAGCCGGGGCCACATCGTCTACTATGACGCCCCCGGACCCATCGGCCAGCGTCTGCGCGTGGCGGTTCGCGAAGCCAGGCTTCCCGGCCGGGCCAATCCGGTGATCTTCGCAGCGGCGCAGGATCGCGGGCACATCGACCATGACTTCCACTATTTCGCCACCACGACGGCCATCGCGCTGCTGATCCTCGGGATCGGCCTGGTCGTCGCAGTCTTCCTGCAGGTGCGGTTTGGCCTTGAGCCCCTGTTCACCATCGGGCGCGAAATCGCTGCTGTGCGCAACGGCAAGCGCCAGCGTCTATCGGAAGACTATCCCTCCGAAATCGCCCCCTTGGCGCATGAACTCAACGCCCTGCTCAATCACAATCAGGAGGTGGTGGAGCGTCAGCGAACCCACGTAGGCAATCTCGCGCACGCCCTGAAGACCCCGATCTCGGTCATACAGGCGGAGGCGCAGGCCACGCCTGGTCCCCTCGCGGACGTGGTGTCCCGCCAAGCCGTCGCCATGCAGGGGCACGTGGAGCACCACCTGCGCCGCGCCCGCGCCGCCGCCCGCTCGATCACCTCGGGCGAACGCACCGAAGTGGCGCCGGTGATGGACGAGCTATCGCGGACGCTGGGCCGGATCCATCAGGAAGACGTTCTAGGAAAAGATGGGGCGGGCGAAATCGACTGGGACGCGCCGGACGATCTCTGCTTCCTTGGCGAGCGGCAGGACCTGATGGAGATGGTCGGCAACCTGATGGAAAACGCCTGCAAGTGGCGAAAGCGCCGTGTGCGGGTGACGGCGACGGAGGAGGGCGCAGCGCGCCTTCGCATCACGGTGGAAGACGACGGCCCCGGCCTGCCCGCCCATGAGCGGGAGAGTGTGCTGAAGCGCGGCGAACGGCTGGACGAAACCGCTCCGGGCTCGGGCCTCGGCCTCGCCATCGTCGATGAGTTGGCGCGGGCCTATGGCGGGGCGCTGACGCTGGGGGATTCCCGCCTCGGAGGGCTGAAGATCGAGCTTTTGCTTCCTCGCGCGGAAGCGTGAAGCAGCAGTATCCCACTCCGGGAAAATCCGCCCATTTCCCGTTGGTTAACCAAACTGCCCGACTGTCCGATCAGCGATCCTATTTTCGCGCAGGACCCGGCGTTCATGCCGATTACGAAATCCAAGACCAACCTTCTGGCGCGGCTGCTATCGGCGGCACCCGACGATGTGCTGCGCCGGCTGGAGATGGTGTTCGCCGACGCGCGCAAGGCCGAGCCCATCTTCGCCGAGGTGCACGCCCTGGCCGCGGCGGAAAGCCAGATGCGGCGAGCGGTATCGATCGTTTTCGAGCCCATCGTTCCCCTCGCCGCCCGGCGTCCGGCTCCGCCCCGCATCGCCCTTTTTGCCCCCGATACCTTCATCGGCTTGTGGCGCAGGCTTGAGGCCGCCGACCCGGCGCTGGCGTCCGAGGCCGCCCAGGCGGCGCTGGCGCTGAAAGCCAATGACGAGCCTCCGCCCGTTCTCGACGCCGCCTGCATGAGGGCGATGGCGTTGCTGGAGGATGCGCCTGGCGAGGTGCTCCTCCGCCAGGCCCTCGCCCTGACCCCGGTGCTGCGCCAGACCCAACCCAAATTGCAGGAATGGACCCGCCGCTCCAACGCGGAATCCATCGCGGCGATCCGGCTTGCGTTCAGGGACGCGCTGGAAGGCAACGAAGACGCGGGGCTGGCTTTCTGGGAGGCCGTGTTCGGCCTGCTGGACGAGCCCTGGAACGTGCTCCGCTTGATCTCCGCCGCCACCGACCGGCCCAGTGACCGTTTTCTGGCGTCATCCGAACTGGCGGGGATCGGCGAGCGGCTCCTGGCCGATATCGACGGCCGCATCGCCTCGCTCAAGCGCTTCGATCCCAACCGAGGGGTGGAAGGCGGTTCGGGCGAAGCAGCCTCGGTGCTGATCGCCGTGCAGGAGATCGCCGAGTTCGAGGAATGGCTGGCGATGAAGCGCGACGGCCCCTGGGGCTCGCGCATCGCCGAACACAAGCGGGGCCTGGCCCTGTGCATGGAATCCAGGCTGCGTGAGGCCGAGCCCGCCGTCGCCGCCGCCCTGCCGACGCAGGCGTCGCGGGGGCTGGGCAAGATCGTCAAGAGCGCCCCCCGGCTTACCGCCGACCCCGAGCCCCTGCTGGTCAATCGGGCGGAGGCGCTTCTGACCCTGATCGAGGAGGGGCGCAGCGCGGCAGCGGCGGGGGGCTTCGGCGCGCTCCGCGCCAAGACCATCGAGGCGCTGGAACAACGTCTGGACCAGTATGTGGATGATTTGCTGGGGATGCTCCACGGCGGAGAAAACCCGGAGCCTGAACGCCTGCGCGCCTATCTCGAGATTGCAGCAGGGTTTTTGGCGTTGGTGAAGGGTCCCCAAGCGGGCCAGATCGTAAGGCGGCGCGCAGCGGCGGCCTGACTCGCCCATCCACCAATCCCCTCGCCCACGTCGCAAAATCCCGCTACCAGAACCGGCCATGCCCGCCGCCGCCACATCCCTGCTGTTCTGGATCGCCGCCGGCGCGTTGGCCAGCCTCGCCGCCTGGCTCATCATGCGCTTTGCGGCCCGCGCGGCAGAAGGCGCGACAGGTGGGGCCCCCGATCCCGCCCGCGCCGTCTATCAACGCCAGATCGAAGAGATCGACGTTCTGGCCGACCAGGGCCTCATCCCTGAGCACGAGCGCAGCGCGTCGCGAACCGAGGCGGCCCGGCGGCTCCTGACGACAGGCGGAGCGCCCGCTGAAGGGGCAAGCCAGGGTGCGCGCAGGCTGGTGCTGATCGGCGCAGGCGCTGCGGCCCTGATCGCGCTGGTGCTCTATCTGGGGTTCGGCTCTCCCGGCACGCAGGATCAGGCCTATCGCACCCGCCTCACCGCCTGGCGCCGCGCCGAACCCGCCGCGCTGAAGGCGGACGAGATCGCCGCCGTGCTGCGCGACACCCTGCGCCAACGTCCCACGGACGTGCGCCTGCTCTATCTCCTCGGCAACGTGGAGCGGGCGGCAGGCGACCCGACAGCGGCGGGGATCGCTCTGGCGCGGGCGGCGAAGCTCGACCCCGCCAACGCCGACTTGCAGGTTGCGTTGGGCGACGCTCTTGAGGCGCAGGCGGGCGGCAAGCCCTCGCCAGAAGGAGAGGCGGCGTTCCAGCGCGCGCTTCATATCGATCCGAAAAATCAGGCGGCGCGCTATTTCCTCGGGGGCGCAAAGGCGGGCAAGGGGGATGGTGCGGGCGCTGCGGCCCTGTGGCGCTCTCTCGCCGCCGACCTGCCCGCCACAGACGCCCGCCGCGCGGGGCTCATCGCTCTGGCCGAGCGTACCGAGCATTCCCAGGCCGCGCCGCCGACCGCCGCCCCCTCAGTCGCCAATGTCTCTCCCGATCAGGGCGCCTTCATCCGCGCCATGGTGGCGAGCTTGGCCGCGAAGCTCGACGCCAGCCCGGACGATCCCGCAGGGTGGGCGCGGCTGGTGCGTTCCTACGGCGTTTTGCACGACGATAAGGCGCAGGCGGCGGCGCTGGCCCGGGCGCGGACCCTGTTCGCCAAACGCCCGGCCGACCTGCAACGTATCGAGGTCGAAGTGAAACGCTGATCGGCCTTGGGCTAAGCCACGCGCAGGACTATGGTGATCGCCAAATGGCCCTTCTCCCCAAATCCCGAAAAGCCCGGCGCAGACTGACCGTGATCGGGGTGGCTGCGCCCATTCTTGCGCTCGCGGCGGGGCTCAGCCTTTACGCCATGGGGGATGCGGCGGTGTTCTTCTACTCTCCGGCACAGGCGCAGGCGAAGTCCGTGCCCGCCGGTCGCACCATCCGGCTGGGCGGGCTGGTAGAAATGGGCAGTGTGAAAAAGACCCCCGATGGCGCGGTCTTCTTCGCCGTCACCGACCGGCGCGTCACCGACCGGGTAGTCTATCACGGCGACCTGCCGGACCTGTTCCGCGAGGGACAGGGGGTTGTGGCGCAGGGCAGTTTCGACAAGGCGGGCGTGTTCGAGGCCCGCGAAGTTCTGGCCAAGCACGACGAGCGCTATATGCCCAAGGAAGTCACCGACGCCCTGAAAAAGTCTGGCGAGTGGCGCGGCGACGGCGCCGCGCCAGCGGGTTATCCGGGCCAGCCTGCACGATGATCGCCGAACTGGGCTCTTTCGCCCTTCTCCTCGCCTTCGTGCTGAGCCTGCTCCAGCTTGGCCTTTCGGCCGCCGGGCGCTGGCGGCGGGATGCGGCCTTGCGCGGAGCCGGGGAGGGGGCGACAGCCGCCGCCTTCCTCGCCATCGCCATCGCCTTCGCCGCGTTGATGTACGCCTTCATCACCTCGGACTTCTCGGTCGCCAACGTGGCCGCCAACTCCCACACCGAAAAGCCGTTGCTCTACAAGATCGCCGGGGTGTGGGGATCGCACGAGGGCTCGATGCTGCTGTGGTGTCTCGCGCTCACCGGCTTTGGCGCGGCGGTGGCGATTGCGGGGCGCAACCTCCCCTCAGGACTGAAGGCGCTGACCCTCGCCAGCCAAGGGGCGCTGGGCGCGCTTTTCATCGGCTACACCGCCTTCGCCTCCAATCCGTTTCTGCGCATCGCCCATCCTCCCGTCGAAGGCGCCTCGCTTAACCCGGTGCTGCAGGACCCGTTTCTGGCCATCCATCCGCCGTTTCTCTACGCGGGCTATGTCGGGTTTTCGGTGGTGTTTTCCTTCGCCGTCGCCGCCCTGATCGAGGGCAAGGTCGAGGCGGCTTGGGCGCGCTGGGTCAGGCCCTGGACGCTTGCCGCGTGGAGCTTTCTCACCGTCGGCATCACGCTGGGATCGTTCTGGGCCTACTACGAACTCGGCTGGGGCGGCTGGTGGTTCTGGGACCCGGTGGAGAACGCCAGCTTCATGCCGTGGCTCGCGGGCACCGCGCTGCTGCATTCGGCGCTGGTCATGGAAAAGCGGAACGCGCTCCGCATCTGGACCGTATTCCTTGCGATCATCACGTTCTCGCTGAGCCTGCTGGGCACCTTCCTGGTGCGCTCCGGCATCCTGACGTCGGTGCACACCTTTGCGTCCGACCCGACCCGCGGACTGGTGATCCTCGCACTGCTCGCCGCCTTCATCGGTGGCGCCTTCATTCTCTTTGCCATGCGGGCCGGCGCCTTGCGGGCCGGCGGGCTGTTTGCCCCTGTGAGCCGGGAAGGGGCGCTGATCCTCAACAACCTGTTCCTCGCGACCGCGGTCGGCGCGGTGCTGACCGGCACGCTCTATCCGCTGATCCTCAACGCGCTTACCGGGCGGACGATCTCGGTCGGCGCGCCGTTCTTCAATCTCACCTTCGGCGCGCTTATGGCGCCGCTGCTGGTCGTGCTGCCGTTCGGACCATTCCTGGCGTGGAAGCGT
>JBBQLP010000023.1:0-42594 GCA_038327995.1 Caulobacterales bacterium
ATCGACCCGCAGATCATCACCCGGTCCGACGCCGGATCGAGCGGCCCGCCCGTCGCCGCGGCCAATCGCCCGTCGCGGATCCAGTCGGTCATCCGCCCCATGGCCTCGCTCGGCTCGCGGGTCGTCGTCGCGATATGAACCAGCGTGTCGCCGACCAGTTCGGACAGGAACTCGTGCTCGCGCACCCCCGCGACCAGCGCCGCTCCGTAGGCCAGTTCCCCCCGCTCCCGGCAGGTCTGCGTCAGCACCACCTGGTCGAACTTCTCGTAAGTCTCGGGATCGCGGATCACCGAGGCGAACGGCGCGATCCCGGTGCCCGTCGAGAACAGGAACAACCGCTTGCCGGGCGTCAGCGCGTCATTGACCAACGTGCCGACCGGCTTGGGACGCATCACGATGCTGTCGCCCTGAGCCAGATGCTGGAGCCGCGACGTCAGCGGGCCGTCCGCCACCTTGATCGAATAGAACTCCAGCGTCTCGTCCCACGAGGGCGAGGCGATCGAATAGGCGCGCAGCAGCGGCTTGCCGTCGACGACCAGCCCGATCATCACGAATTCGCCGGATCGAAACCGAAAGCTCGCCGGACGGTCGCACTGAAAGGAGAACGTCTTGTCCGTCCAGTGACGGACGTTGCGCACGCCCAGCGCCACCGCGCCCCGCAGCACCTTGTCCACAACCTGATCCATGCCGTATCATCTCCGCGACGGGCATTCGTTACCACGCCCGCGCGCCCGGCGAAAACCCCGGTCGGCGTATCTTTTGATGATGATTGACGCAGCGGGCTTTGTTCCCTATGTTTCGCGACAAATGCGGGTTCCGATCCGGGAACCCAAGGCCGCGTGGAATGTGCGGCCCAACCGCCGTAACTTCATCAACGCAGGCTCAATGACCCAGTTCTCCGACCTTTCGCTCGACCCGCGCGTCCTGTCCGCCGTCACCGAAGCGGGCTACACCATCCCGACGCCGATCCAGATCCAGGCGATCCCCAGCGCGCTCGAAGGGCGCGACATCCTCGGTATCGCCCAGACCGGCACCGGCAAGACGGCCGCCTTCGTGCTCCCGATGATCACCTTGCTGTCCAAGGGCCGCGCCCGCGCCCGGATGCCGCGCAGCCTCGTCCTCTGCCCCACCCGCGAACTCGCGGCGCAGGTCTCCGAGAATTTCGAGAAATACGCGAAGAACGTCAAGCTCACGATGGCGCTGCTGATCGGCGGCGTCAGCTTCAAGGATCAGGACAAGCTGATCGACCGCGGCGTCGACGTGCTGATCGCCACGCCCGGCCGCCTGCTCGACCATTTCGAGCGCGGCAAGCTGATGCTGACCGGCGTGCAGATCATGGTCGTCGACGAGGCCGACCGGATGCTCGACATGGGCTTCATCCCCGACATCGAACGCATCTTCAAGATGGTGCCCTTCACCCGCCAGACCCTGTTCTTCTCGGCGACGATGGCTCCCGAAATCACGCGCATCACGCAGGAATTCCTGCACAACCCCGTCCGCGTCGAAGTGGCGCGCCAGGCCACCGCTTCCGAGACGATCGCCCAGGTCGTCGTCAAGCACACGCCGCAGCGCAAGGACACGGGCACCTCGGAAAAGCGCGACATCCTGCGCCGCATCATCCGCTCCGAAGGCGAGGCGCTGACCAACGGCATCATCTTCTGCAACCGCAAGGTCGAAGTCGACATCGTCGCGAAATCGCTCAAGAAGCACGGGTTCGACGCGGCGGCGCTGCACGGCGATCTCGACCAGTCGGTCCGCACGCGCATCCTCAACAGCTTCCGCGACGGCGAGCTGAAGCTGCTGATCGCCTCCGACGTGGCGGCGCGCGGGCTCGACATCCCGAACGTGAGCCACGTGTTCAATTTCGACGTGCCCACCCATCCCGAGGATTACGTCCACCGCATCGGCCGGACCGGGCGCGCCGGCCGCTCGGGCAAATCGATCACGCTCTGCCTGCCGCACGAGACCAATTATCTCGCCCAGATCGAGGAATTGGTGAAGATGCCGATTCCGACGATGGAGGGCCCGCTCGCGAGCGCCACGCCGCCGGCGGCGGACGGCCCGTCCGATGGGCCGAGCGAGCGCCGGCCCCGTCGCAGCCGCTCGGTCCAGCGCGGCGCGCCGTCCGTCGAAGCCGCCCCGTCGGCTCCCGCCGCCCAGCCCGCGCCCGCGGCGCGGCAGGAGCGTCCGGCGCCGGCCGTCGAGCGCCCGGCGTCCAGGGTCGAGCGCCTGCCGCAGGACAATCGTCGCGGTCGCTCCGGCGACCGTGACGGCGGTGCTGCGCGCCCGGGAATGGGAGACCACGTCCCGGCCTTTCTGCTGCGCGAGTTCCGCATTGACGACAGCCCCGATCTCGATGAAGCGGAAACCGACGCGCCACAGTCCGGCCCCGAGCCGACGCGCGCCGAACCCGTCGTTGCGCGTGACGAGCCCGCCGTTTCGCACGACGAGCCGCCCGTCGTTCACGCGGAACCCGCCGCAAATCAGGAAGAGCCCGCCCTCGCTACGGAGCCGGCCGCGCTCGAAGCCGCGGAGACGTCGTCCCCGGCCAAGAAGCCGCGCGCGCCGCGGCGGCGCAGCCCGAGCAAGAAAGCCGCTGGGGCGGACATCGCCGAGGCCCCGCCCACGGCCGCGTAACCGGACCCTCGCCCAGGAACGCGCGATCCGCCCGCTACAAAGCCGCCCGCTACAAAGCCGCGCGCTACTCCTCCGGCTCGTCAGCGGCGACGCCCCACAACGGGCCTCGCGGCGACCAACCCTCGATCCCCTCGGCGGAAACCAAGCACCAGTCGGCTGAGCATTCCTCCAGCCGCGCCACCACCCCCGGCTCGAGATAGGCGCGGACGGCCGAACCCTCGCTCGGCCCCGCATGGAGCGCGGTCGCGCCCTCCGCATGGACCAGCACGGTCCGCACGCCCGACAGCAGCGTGTGATGCACCCAGCCCCCGGCCCCCTCCGCGTCCCGGACGCGCCGCCAGTTACCGTATTCCGCCGTCACCTCCAGCGGCATGCCGGATCGCACGAAGGTCCAGTCCACCCGCTGATCGAGGCTCGGTCCCCGCCGCGCATTCGCGCTTTCAGCCCGCATCGAGACATATCGCGGCAGCGGCAGGTTGGTCACCGGCCCAAACGCCACCGCGCCGGCCATCTCGGCGGCCCGACCCGTCGCGCCAAGCGCCAAGGCGGCCACGCACAGCAAACCCGCGACCCGACCAGCCATTTCTGCCCTCATGCCTCGGACGCCGGGAAGTGTCTGGATATCCCGGACCGTCCCATGCAATTATTCCCCAACAATAGCCAAAACCGGCTTCCAGAGGAACAGGAATCAGCATGCCCGCGCCCCGATTGAAAGTCGTCGTCACGCGTCGCCTTCCCGAACCCGTCGAAGCGCGGATGCGCGAATTGTTCGACGTGACCCTGAACGAGGACGACCACCCGTTCACGCACGACGAGATCGCGCGCGCGCTCGCCTCGGCCGACGCGATCGTCCCGACGATCACCGACCGCATCGACGCCGGGCTGCTCGGCCAGGCCGGCCCGCAACTGAAGCTCGTCGCGAACTACGGCGCCGGGTTCGACCATATCGACGTCGCCACCGCCTTGCGCCGCGGCATCCTCGTCACCAACACGCCGGGCGTGCTGGCCGAGGACACGGCCGACATGGCGATGGCGCTGATCCTCGCTGTGCCGCGGCGCCCGCCCGAGGGCGCGCAGATGATGCAGGGCAGCGATTGGCACGGCTGGAGCCCGACCGCGCTTCTGGGCCACCGGATCGCCGGCAAGCGGCTCGGCATCCTCGGCCTCGGCCGCACCGGCCGCGCCATCGCGACGCGCGCCAGGGCCTTCGGCCTCGAGATCCATTATCACGCGCGCCGCCGCGTCCATCCCGAGATCGAGGCCGAGCTGACGGCGACCTACTGGGAGAGCCTCGACCAGATGCTGAGCCGCATCGACATCCTGTCGATCAACGTGCCGCACACGCCCTCGACCTTCCACATCATCAACGCACGCCGCCTGAAGCTGATGACACCGTCCGCCTATATCGTCAACACCGCCCGCGGCGAGGTCATCGACGAGAACGCGCTGACCCGGATGCTGCGGTCGGGCGAGCTCGCCGGCGCCGGCCTCGACGTCTACGAGCACGGCCACGACATCAACCCCCGCCTGCGCGAGCTTCCGAACGTGCTGCTGCTGCCGCACATGGGCTCGGCCACCATCGAGGGTCGCACCGACATGGGCGAAAAGGTCATCATCAACATCAAGACCTTCGCCGACGGCCACCGCCCGCCCGACCGGGTGATCCCGGCGATGCTCTGAGTTCCGTTCAGCTTCGGTTCACCACCGGGCGGTCTTCATGGCGCGTGTGACGCTTGACGCACCCTCGCGTTCGAGTCGCCATGGACGAGACGAAGCTGAATCGCTTCGCCTTGTTCATTGACCATCAGGTTTCAACCCAAGGAGCTGTTCATGAAGATCGTTCTCGCCGCCCTCGCTGCGGCTACCGCCTTGGCAAGCGTCGCCGCTGTTCCGGCCACCGCCTCGGCGCAGCCGGGCTACGGCTACCAGCATGGCTATGGTCATGGATGGCATCACGGTTGGCGCGGTGGGCCGCACCGGGTCTGCTATATCCGCTATCATCACCGCGTTTGCCGCTGGGTCCGTTAGGGCTGCGCTGACCGCAATTCAGGCCGGGGCGGCGACGCTCCGGCCTTTTCGTGCGCTAGAGGCGAAGATGACTCTCGATGACCGTGATGGCGCGGCCAGAGAGGATCACCCGATCGCCGCGAAGCTCGGTCTCGATCTCTGCCCCGCGCCCCGGATAGGCTTGATAGAACCGCACCGTCGCTCGCCCTAGCTTGTCGGCATAGAGCGGCGCGAGGATGCAGTGGGCCGAGCCGGTTGCTGGGTCTTCTGCAATGCCGGAGCCCGGTGCGAAGAAGCGATCCACCACATTAAAGGCCGAGCCCGCATCTGCCGCCGCGCAGACGATCAGGTTGCCGCGCCCGCCCGTAGCCTCTCCGGCGATAGTCTTGATGGCCGCGATGTCGGGGTCGAGGCCGCGCACCTCCGCTTCATCTTTCATTACTGCGACGAGATAGGCCCCCGCCCACATTTCCAGAGGCTCTACGCCCAGGGCCCGCGCCAGACCATCGGGAGCGGCGGTGCGTTTGGGCGGGTTGGCGGGAAAGTCCATGCGGTAGAGGTCGCCGTCGCGGGAGACGGTCAGGGCGCCCGCTTGGGTGTCAAACGTGATTGCAGAGGCTTCGACGCCAAGTTCGGTGAAGAGGGTATGTCCCGCAGCCAGCGTCGCGTGACCACAAAGCGGGACCTCCAGCGCCGGGGTGAACCAGCGCAGGCCGAACCGCGCCGGATCGTTCGTTTTCAGGAGATAGGCCGTTTCCGCCTGATTGTTCTCCTGCGCCAGCGATTGCATCCAGTGCGGGTCGGGCCAAGCGCCAAAGGGCTCAAGAACGCAAGCTTGATTGCCTTTGAACGGCACTGAGGCGAAGGCGTCGACGGTCCACTGTTTCATCCGGTGATCTCCACTTCGGGCCAGCGGGCTTTGGCCGACGACGTCACTCGCTCGAAGGCGGCGTCTGTGATGCCGCGCGTGGGATTGCGGCGCAGGCGCATGGTAAAAAGGTCGGTCAGGCCAAACGGTGCGGAGATATTCAGACCGTCGTCGTCGAGCAACCGCACCCCCACCGCGAACGCCGGGCAGACGAAACGAGTGAGGGCTTCGTCGGTGTCTGACAGCGCGGGATAGACCTCGCCGAACTTGTCTTCGAACCACAGGTGCACGCGCGCCTGATTGCGGACCTCCACCATGGTGTCAAGCGGCGCGGTGCACGCGGCGGCGGCGCGCTTTATGATAGCGTCTTCGGCGTCCCAGGAGGTGTCGGGATCGAAATAGCCGATGTCGTAGTCCTTGATTCCGTGGTCGGCGTCGCGTTCGGTCAGGGCGTTCCAGACGGTCTGGTAAACCGCGCCGGAGAACAGCCGCCAGTCAGGAATCTGCAATGTCCTGATCGTGCGCAAGACGTGCATCACCCGAGGGCTGCCCGCGATCAGGATGGCTAAATGCTGCGCCAGTTCCTCTTCATTAAGCGGCGGTTGGTTGGGGATCGGCGGCGTGGCGTTCATGCGTCTGTCTCGCCGATTCCTTTGCCCGAAGACAGCGTCCCCTCGCGCAAAGCCAGCGACCAGCCGTGGTTCAGCGGGCCGTGTCCCGCGCCAAATCCAGGCGCGGTGCGGATGGCTTCCAGCACGTAGTGATGGGCGCGGGCGACCGCTGTGTTCAGGCTGAGACCTTGAGCGAGAAAGGCCGTGCAGGCTGAGGCGAGCGTGCAGCCTGTGCCGTGGGTGTGGCGGCTGACGATCCGTCCGCTCTCGAACCGGGTCGTGGCGACGGGTGTCATCAGAAGGTCGATCACCCGCTCGCCCGGAATGTGACCGCCCTTCATCAGCACCGCCGAGGCGCCGAGTTCGAGCAATCGCTCTCCGGCGCGCAACAGATCGTCGGTGGTCTCGACGGTGAGGCCGGTCAGGGTCGCCGCTTCCGGTGCATTGGGGGTAAGCAGGGCGGCATGAGGGATTAACGCACTGAGCATCGCCTGCATCGCGTAGGGGTCCAGCAGTGCAGAGCCGTCCTTCGCCGCCATCACCGGGTCGATCACGGCGGGAACCCCAGCGCCTGCGATGATCTCCGCCACCGCCTCGACCATGGCGGCGTCGCCTAGCATTCCGGTCTTGATCGCGTCGGCGCCGATGTCGTCCAGCACAGCGCGCGCCTGAGCGGTCACAACCTCGGACGGAACGCCGAAGACACTGAGGACGCCGAGGGTGTTTTGCACCGTGATGGCTGTGATCGCGCTGGCCGCATAGCCGCCAAGCATGGTCACGGTCTTGATATCCGCCTGCACCCCCGCCCCGCCGCCGCTGTCCGATCCGGCGAAGATCAGCACGCGGCCGCGGTGTTCAGGCACGGGTGGACCTCAAGGTTTCGCGGGCGGCGACGCGGCGCGCTCGAACGCCCCCACCGGACCCGGAAACTCCACAGGGCTTTCCCAGCCGTCGGCGGACACCGCTGAGATGCCGAAGAACCAGTCGTCGATGTTCACCTTGGGCAGCATGATCGAGGTCGCCGCGCCCGCCGCTCGGCTCTGGCTCCAGTGCGCCTCGCTGGTCTCGCGCCACCAGACGCGATAGCTGGCTGCGCCGGGCGCGGCGTTCCAGCTTACCGTCGTGTCGTCCTTCACCGCGCCTTCGATCTTCACGCCAGTGGGCGGCGGCGGGGCCGAGGCCAGCGAGGCGAGCGTCAGGGCGTTCAGCCGCGTCACCCGTGCGAGGTAGGGGAAGTCCACCCCCTCCAGCACGTCGCCGTATTTGATCCCGCCTTCGGTGCGCAGATCCTGGTGCTGGCGATTGTAGTTCTCGGTCGCCTCTGTGAGACGAACGGCCGGGAAACCGGCATCTTGCAGCGGACGCTGGTCGCCACCGCGCGAGAAGCGATCCGCGCGATAGATCATCCGCACCGAGAAGCCCTGAAGATGGTTGGCCGCAATATCGGCGATGTAGCGGGAGAGGTTGCGGGACGGCGTGTCGTCTTCGCCGCCGCCGCTTCGCCGCGCTGCAATTTCCTGCGGCGTTTCGGTGGGCCGGGTGCCTTCGGAGAAGACTCGCACCACGTCGTCGATGTGCTCGCCGCCGATGCCGTGGGTGTTGCCGATGATGTCGTTGTTGAGCTGGGCTTCCACCTTCCAGCCCTTTTCCTTCGCGTAGACGGCGAGGAGTTGCCCGCCATATAGTCCCTGCTCCTCGCCCTGCAACACGGCATAGACAACGGTCGCAGGGAACCTGTGCTTTGACAGCACTCGCGCCGCCTCGATCACCGCTGCCGTGCCCGACCCGTCGTCGTTGGCGCCGGGGGCGTCGGAGGTCGAGTTCATGATGTCGGTGACACGGCTGTCGAGGTGGCCGGAGATGATCACCACCCGGTCCGGATTTGAGGTGCCGCGCTGGATCGCCAGCACGTCCATGATCTCCACGCCCTTGGGCGACCGCTCGCCCGTAAAGCTCTTTACCGGCGTCTCGATGGTCAGGCAGCCCCCGCAGGCGACGCTGTAGCCCTCAAACCGGGTCTTCACCCAGCGCCGCGCCGCCCCGATGCCGCGTGTATTGGAGACGGTATCCGACAGGGTGTGGCGTGTGCCAAAGCTCACGAGCTTGGCGATAGTATCATGAAGCTGTTCCGGACTGACCTCGGCGGCGATGGTTCGCAGGATGGGATGGCGAGGCGCGGGCGCTGCGCTTGCGGAACCGGTGAGGAGAAGAGCAGCGAGGGTGAGGGTGGCAAGACGCATGGGGCCTCCAGAGGCGAAGGCCGGACAGTGCCGAGCCACTCCGGCTGACGCAAGCCTCTCGTGGGTCAGACGTAATATCGCTTGACAGATATATAACTAGATACGACATATTCGTCATGGAAACCACCTTCGCCATGCTGGCCGATCCGGGTCGACGACGCATTCTTGACACCTTGCGGCAGGGAGAGTGCGCAGCCGGGGATCTCGCCGCCATACTGCCGATTAGCCAGCCAGGGGTCTCCAAGCAACTTCGGTTGCTGCGGGAGGCTGGCCTGGTGCGCGTGCGCCAGGACGCCCAGCGCCGCCTCTACAGCCTCAACCCCGAACCCTTTGCCGATCTGGACGCCTGGCTCGAGCCTTACCGCGTCTTCTGGTCCGGCAAGCTGGACGCCCTCGAACGCCATCTCGACCAGGAACAATAGCCATGCTGAACACCGAAACCGTCGCTCGCTTCCGCGCCCTGAAGCTCGGAATGGAGCTTAGCCTGATCCACCGCTATCGCCAGCCGATGCAGAAGGTGTTCGCCGCCCTTTCAACGCCCGAACGGATCGCCGACTGGATGGGAGTGGAGTGGCAGGGCGACGCCGCGCCGTTGAAGATCGGCTCCAGCTTTTCCTACAGGTTCAGCAATTCCGATCTGCCGAGCGAAGGGCGGGTTACAGCCTACGACGCTCCGCGCCTGATCGAACACACCTGGTTCGAGAATATGCCGCCCGCCGCCACCGTCCGTTGGGCGCTTGAAGCGGACGGAGAAGGCTGCGTCCTGACCCTGACCCAAACCTACCCCGGCAAGGACGACGCGCCGCGCAACGGGGCGGGATGGACCATGATCATGGGTCAGCTCGATGCCTTCTTGGCGGGAGAACCGTTCGCGCCGCCGGAAAGCTGGACCTCGCTCCGTGACCGCTACGCCGCCTCGATGGGACCCGAAGCGGTGCGCGATGGGCGGCGACTAACGGTGGAGGGCAAGCCGGTGGTGGAGTTCAAACGTCTGATAAAGCACCCCGTCGCCGATGTCTGGTCCTGGCTGACGGTGAAGGAAAAGCTCAACGATTGGCTGGGTGATGTCGATGTTGAGCCGAAGGTCGGCGGAGTTTTCCGCGTCCGTTTCGCTATGGCCCCCATCGTCATGGAGGGCACGATCACGAAGATCGATCCACCGCGCCACCTGGCGATGATCTGGCGGGAACCCTGGTTCAAGAACGACGATGTGATCCTGGAGTTTGATCTCGAGCCGATGCCCGAAGGAACGCTCCTTACGCTCACCCACACCTTCCCTGAGGGCTATGATCCGCACGAATATCTGGCGGGATGGCACGACTTTATGGATGTGCTTGAGGACGCCATGGTCGGACATCCCGCCGACTGGAGCGCCCCCGAACGCAAGGCTGCCTACCAGAAGGCGGAGATGGTCTACAAGGCCGTTGCAGGGGCGGGGGGGTAAGAGCCCAGCGCCGCCCACACCTTCAGCGCCTGCACCGTCTCGCGCACATCGTGCACGCGCAGAACAGCCGCGCCTTTTAAAGCTCCCACCAGCGCAGCCGCGAGCGACCCGCCCAGCCGGTCGTCGGTGCTTTCCGCCGAGGGGTCGACGGCGCGAATGAAACGCTTGCGGCTGGCGCCTAGCACTACCGGGTAGCCCAGCGCGACTAGCCGGTCGAGATTTTCAATCAGGGCGAGATTTTGGGCGAGGGTCTTGCCGAAGCCTATACCCGGGTCGAGCATAATCTTCTCGCGCGCCACGCCCGCCGTCATCGCCGCCTCCGCGCGGATGCAGAGCCATGCCGTCACCTCGTCCGCGACGTTCGCGTAGTCCGGCGCCGCCTGCATGGTGCGCGGCTCGCCCTGCATATGCATTAGGATCACCTGGCAGCCGAGATCGGCGGCGACGGCGAGGCTATCTGGGGCGCCAGTGAGGGCAGTGACGTCGTTCCAGACGCTCGCGCCGATCTCCATGGCCGCCCGTGCGACTACGGGCTTAAGCGTGTCGACGGAGATGCTGATTTCGCTCTGCACGCGGATTGCCCGGATCAGCGGGAGAACGCGCGACATCTCCTCATCGGCCGACACGGGCTCGGCGCCTGGGCGGGTGGATTCGCCGCCGATATCGAGAATGTCTGCGCCCTCGGCGATCATGCGGCGAGCGTGGGCCAAGGCGCGGTCATGATGGATGAAACGCCCCCCATCCGAAAAGCTGTCGGGGGTGACGTTGACGATGCCCATGACCTTAGGATGAACGGAGCCGCCGGTCACGGAGGATCAGACGTGCTGGGCGAGGGAGAGGTTGTTGTCGTCCGGGTCGAGGAACCAGGCCACCTTGTCGCCGCTCGGGGCGGTCCATATTCCCTGGGCATCCTGTTGATCGCCGAAGAAACTATAGCGGACGAAGTTCACGCCTCTGGCCGTCAGCGCCGCCACGTCACGGGCGATGTCTGGCGTCTCCCAGCCGAAGATGGTGTAGTCGGCCCCGGCGCGGCCCTGCGGCGGCTTTACGATGCGCAGGGTGATCGGTCCGGCGCGAAAACGCTGGGCGAACCCGTCGAAACCGAGGTTCTCCAGCCCAAGCACGTCCGCGTAGAAAGCGCGGGCGCGGTCCAGGTCATCGACGGCGATGAAGCCGCCCGGCGTATGATTAGCAAGCATGACGGTCTCCCTGGTTCGGGAAAGTCTAGCTTACTCAGGGTCGCGGAAATAGGGCTCGACCTCGCCCTGCAGCTTGATGGTCATGGCGTTCCCATGCCGGTCCGTGGTGGTGCCCACCGCCAGGCGCACCCAGCCTTCCGAGACACAGTATTCATCGACGTTGTTCTTCTCCACCCCCTTGAACCGCACCCCGATCCCGCGCGCCAGAAGGTCGGCGTCGTAGAACGGGCTCTTGGGATTGGTGGCGAGGCGGTCAGGAGGTGTATCAGTGCTCATGTCGCGAGCCTCTACACCAGCGCGAGGCGGCGCGACAACCATTGACGGGTGAGACTGAACCTCTGGCGTCGACAAGAGTTGTTGCGGGATCGGGAGCACCTATGGACGACGCGGATGATTGTCTGGTTATCGGCGGCGGCCCGGCCGGCTTGACGGCGGCGATTTACCTCGGCCGATTTCGTCGTCGGGTGAGGCTCTACGACACAGGATCGAGCCGCGTCGGCTGGATCAAACGAAGCCACAACCTGCCGGGTTTCCCCGACGGTGTTCCGGGCGCAGACCTGTTGAAAGCCTTGAGGATGCAGGCGGAAACCTATGGCGCACGCCTGCAAACGGGCACCGTCACCGCCCTGACCCGTGGCCCTGACGGAGGGTTTCTAGCCGACACGCCCGAGGGCCCGATAGAGGCGCGAACTGTGATCCTCGCCGCCGGGGTTGTGGAGATCGAGCCGCCACTGCCCGACGTAACCGACGCGGTGAAGCGAGGGCTGATCCGCATCTGCCCGATCTGTGACGGATTTGAGGGCATCGACAAGCCTATTGGTGTGATGGGCTCTGGCGACCACGCCGCCTCCGAAGCGCTGTTCCTGCGAACCTATACGGGGCGTCTTTCGATCCTCCTGCCCGATGGGGCCGATCAGCCTTCGTCGGATATGCTCGAAAGGCTGAAGGCGGCTGGCATAGGCGTGCACAGGGTCCGCGTCGGGGCCATTAGGCTGGAGAATGCGTGCGTCACCGTACCTGCGCTGGAAGATGGCGAGGAGCATCTGTTCCTCGCCATCTATTCCGCCTTCGGAACGAGACCCCAAAGCGGATTGGCCGTGGGCCTCGGCGCAAAAGTGGACAGGGACGGCCGGATCTTCGTCGACGCCCACCAAGAGACGTCGGCGGAGGGCCTGTTCGCTGCGGGCGATCTCGTTCGCGGGCTGAATCAGATCAGCGTCGCCAACGGTGAGGCTGCCATCGCCGCCACCGCCATCCACAACCGCCTGCCGCAGCGTATGGCCTGACAGGCGCTAGCAATTTGCTGAGCTACGCCGGAACGGGCGCTGCGCCGCCGAAGTTATCGGGTTTGGGCTCGGGCTTGGCGTGTGTGAGCGGCACCGAAACGTTAGGGCCAGCGGGGCGAACGTCTTCGATTTCTGTGCGCGTCGGCTGGATACCCTTCAGAAGGTCGATGATCTCCGCGCCAGATAGGGTCTCGAACTCCAGCATCGCCTTGGCGATGGTGTGCAGATCTTCGAGCTTCTCTGTGAGGATGCGGCGCGCCTCTTCCTGGCCGCCGAGCACCAGCCGCTTGACCTCCTGATCGATGATCTTGGAGGTTTCTTCGGAGACGCTCTGGCTACGCGCGACGGAGTGGCCGAGGAAGACCTCTTCCTGGTTCTCGCCATATTCGACAGCGCCGAGCAGGTCCGAAAAGCCCCATTTTGTGACCATGGCGCGGGCCAGCTTGGTGGCTTGGCCGATGTCGGAAGACGCGCCGGACGTGACCTTCTCCTTGCCGAAGATGATTTCTTCCGCCACGCGGCCGCCGAACAGGATGGCGAGGCGCGAAGTCATCTGCTCATAACTCATCGACAGCTTGTCGCGCTCCGGCAACTGCATGACCATGCCAAGTGCACGGCCCCGTGGGATGATCGTCGCCTTGTGCACGGGATCGGTCGCGGGAACATTCAGCGCCACTAGCGCGTGGCCGCCCTCGTGGTAGGCGGTCATCTTCTTCTCGTCCTCGCTCATGACCATGGACTTGCGCTCGGCGCCCATCATCACCTTGTCCTTGGCGTCCTCGAAGTCGCGCATCGTCACCATCCGCCGGTTGCGGCGGGCGGCCATCAGAGCGGCTTCGTTGACGAGGTTCATCAGGTCCGCGCCGGAAAATCCTGGGGTGCCTCTGGCGATGGTCTTGGTCTCCACGTCAGCGGCGAGGGGCACGTTGCGCATATGCACGCGGAGAATCTTTTCACGTCCGGTGATGTCCGGGTTCGGCACCACGATCTGACGGTCGAAACGGCCTGGACGCAGCAGCGCCGGGTCCAGAACGTCAGGCCGGTTGGTGGCGGCGACCAGGATGATGCCTTCGTTGGCCTCGAACCCGTCCATCTCGACGAGGAGCTGGTTCAGGGTCTGCTCGCGCTCGTCGTTACCGCCGCCAAGGCCCGCACCGCGATGGCGACCCACAGCGTCGATCTCGTCGATGAAGATGATGCAGGGGGCGTTCTTCTTGGCCTGCTCGAACATATCGCGCACGCGGCTCGCGCCGACGCCGACGAACATTTCCACAAAGTCGGAGCCTGAGATGGAGAAGAAGGGCACGCCCGCCTCGCCCGCGATGGCGCGCGCCAGCAGGGTCTTGCCGGTGCCGGGAGGACCGACGAGCAGGGCGCCCTTGGGGATCTTGCCGCCGAGGCGTTGGAACTTGCCGGGGTCCTTCAGGAACTCGACGATCTCCTGCAGTTCCTCCTTGGCCTCGTCCACGCCCGCCACGTCTTCAAAGGTGACGCGGTTCTTGTTTTCGGTGAGCAGCTTGGCCTTGGACTTGCCAAAGCCCATGGCGCCCCGCGCCCCGCCCTGCATCTGGCGCATGAAGAAAATCCACACCCCGGCCAAGAGCAGGATCGGCAAGAGGCTGCCCAGAAGCTGCAGCCAGAACGGCGCCTGAGCGGACTGGACCTTGATGTTGACCCCGTGCGCCTCGAACCGCTTCAGTAGCTCGTCCTGGCTGGCGGGGGTGGTGACGACGATTGTCTGTCCGGCGTTGTCCTTTGCGGTGACGGTCTCACCCTTGACGGTGGCCTCAGTGATCTTGCCGGCGTCGACCTTGGCCAGAAGGCCGGAGTAGGTCATCTCCTGCGGCGCGCCGCCCGCAGCGCCCTTCGCCATCGGATTCATCACGGTATAGAGGATCAGGATCGCCACGACGATCACACCCCAGATCGTGAGATTGCGGATATTCATGCGCTTGCCTTCACAGTTTGGCGGGCTGATCCGCCCGGCTCGTGGATCGGAGCGGGACAGAAGAGCCTGACATCAGGTCCTGAACATAGGATGACCGCAAGTCCGGCGCCATGGGATGCAAGCGCGGCGCGGGCGTTTGGTCGCGGCTTTGCCCTTCCCCCCGCCGTCCTCCCGCGCTATATGAGCCGCAACATCGTTTGAACGCGCTGGATGGCGTATTCGAGCGGCGCTCTTCGGGGCGCCGCTTTTTTGTTGGAAAAAAGCCGTGCGCGGAAAGACCGCCGAAGACAATACGCTGCTGGACCTGCTCGATCCCGTCGCCGAGGCGCTGGGGTATGAGATCGTGCGCCTGCGAATGATGGGCGGGACGGCCCGGCGCACCCTTCAGATCATGGCCGAAGACGCCCACGGCGAAATGCTGGTGGAAGACTGCACGGCGCTTTCCCGCTCGGTCTCCCAGGTGCTGGACGCCGCCGATCCGATCTCTGGCGAGTATGTGCTGGAGGTCTCGTCCCCCGGCGTGGACCGCCCCCTGACCCGCATGAAGGACTTCGAGGCCTACGAGGGTTTCGAGGCCAAGATTGAACTCGACCGGGTCGCCGATGGCCGGAAGCGGTTCCGCGGCGAACTGGCTGGTATCGAAGACGAGAATGTGGCGCTGAATATCGAGGGCGAGACCTCGACGGTGCTCCTGCCCTTCGCCTGGATCGTTGACGCCAAGCTCGTCCTGACCGACGCCCTGATGAAGCTCGGCGCCGACCAGCGCGCCGCCCGACTAGAATCCCAAGACCCAAATCCCACCGAATCCGAAGAAGAGGACGCCTGATATGGCCACCGGCATCAGCGCAAACCGGCTCGAACTCCTGCAGATCGCCGACGCGGTCGCCCGTGAGAAATCCATCGATAAGGAGATCGTCATCGAGGCCATCGAGGAGGCGATCACCAAGGGCGCCAAATCGAAATACGGCGCCGAGCACGACATTCGCGCCTCTATCGACCAGCGCACGGGGGAAATGACCCTGAAGCGCTACGTCACCATTGTCGCCGACGACGCGCACGATCACCTTGTGGAGGGTGAGGAAAAGCCGTTCGGCCAGCTTCGCATCTCCGACGCCGGGCGGCGCTATCCCGACGCCGTGGTCGGCAAGACCTATGAGGAAATCCTCCCGCCGTTCGAGTTTGGCCGCGTGCAGACCCAGATGGCCCGTCAGGTCGTGACCCACAAAGTCCGCGAAGCCGAGCGCGAGCATCAGTATGAGGAGTTCAAGGACCGGGTCGGCGAGATCGTCAACGGCGTGGTCAAGCGGGTCGAATACGGCAACACCGTCGTCGACCTCGGTCGGGGCGAGGGCATCATGCGCCGCGACCAATCGATCCCGCGCGAGAACTTCAACCTCGGCGACCGCATTCGCACCTACATCTACGACGTGCGGCGCGAGGCGAAGGGACCGCAGATCATGCTGTCGCGCGCCCACGGCGGCTTCATGGCCAAGCTGTTCGCGCAGGAGGTGCCCGAGGTCTATGACGGGGTGATCGAAATCCGCTCCGTCGCCCGCGACCCCGGCTCGCGCGCCAAGATGGCGGTGATCTCCAACGAAAGCTCCATCGATCCCGTGGGTGCCTGCGTCGGTATGCGCGGTTCGCGGGTGCAGGCGGTGGTGGCCGAACTGCAGGGCGAGAAGATCGACATTATCCAGTGGAGCGCCGACGAGGCGACCTTCATCGTCAACGGCCTGGCTCCCGCCGAAGTCACCAAAGTGGTGATGGACGAGGAAGACGGCCGGGTCGAGGTGGTGGTGCCTGACGAGCAGCTTTCCCTCGCCATCGGGCGCCGGGGCCAGAACGTGCGCCTCGCCTCTCAGCTCACCGGCTGGCAGATCGACATCATGACCGAGAGCCAGGAGTCAGAGCGCCGCCAGCGCGAGTTCACCGAGCGCACCGCCCTGTTCCAGGAAGCCCTGGATGTGGACGAGGTGATCGCCCAGCTCCTCGTTACCGAAGGCTTCGCCACAGTTGAGGATGTGGCCTACGTCGAGCCGCACGAGATTGCCGACATCGAAGGCTTCGGCGAGGACACTGCGGAGGAATTGCAGGCCCGCGCCCGCGACTGGCTCGACAAGGAAAACGCGGCGCTTGACGCCAAGCGTACCGAACTCGGTGTCGAAGACGGGGTGCTGGAAGTCGAAGGCGTCACCCTGCCTATGGCCGTGGCGCTCGGCGAGGCCGGGGTGAAGACGGTGGAAGACCTCGCCGACCTCGCCACCGACGAGCTGCGCGGTGGGTTCGAGTCCAAGGGCGGCGAGCGCGTGCGCGTGGCCGGAGCGCTGGAAAGCTTCGCCCTGTCGAACGAGGACGCCGAGATGATGATCCTGCGCGCCCGCGTCTCCGCTGGCTGGATCACCGAAGCCGACCTGCCCCAGCGGGAGCCGGAGCCTGAAGCCGAGGTAGACGAAGACGCCGGAGTTTTCGCGAACTAGATCTCCAGCACAGTGTAGGGAAGCGGAGCGGTTCGCTTCCCCGCGCGTTGTCACGGGATGATCCGCTCAACCATCGTTTTCGCTGCTGTCCTCGCCGTCGCGGTGCCCGCGTGGGCCCAGACCCCATGCGCGCCCAACAACGCGGCATTTCCGGCGGCAGGCGTAAACTGCAAGGCCGATGGACGTTCACTCGCTCAAAGCGCCCCACCTGCAAGGAGGGGGGTGTCGGGAGCGATTCACGATAGGCTGCAATCGGCGCGGGTGAGGAAAACCGACAGGTTCATCGCGGCGGGTCAGTGCGAAAAGGCCAAGTCGTATGCCGCGACCCAGCGCAGTCTCTCCCTGACACAGCACGTCGACAAGGCCTGCTTGCCGCCTGAGAAGCGTCCCTGACAGTCCTCCAGACAGATAAATTATCCCTCCGCCACCTCATCCGCCAGCACTGGGCTGACCCTTAGCGCCATGATCTGGTTACGTTGTTTTCTCAGCACCTGAAATCTGTGACGGTGGAAGATGAAGGTTTGCCCCGCGTCAGGGATGGTCTGGGCTTCGTGGATAACCAGACCCGCCACTGTCACCGCGTCGTCGTCGGGTAGAGACCAGTCCATAGCCCGGTTCAGGTCGCGGATGCTGACCACCCCGTCCACATTGGCCGAGCCATCGGGCTGGCGGCGTACGCCTTCGATTGGGGCGTCATGTTCGTCCTCAATATCGCCGACGATTTCTTCCAGAATGTCTTCAAGGGTCACGAGGCCCATTAATGCGCCGTATTCGTCGACAATCAGGGCGAAGTGGCTCTTGCGCTTCAGGAAGGCGTTGAGCTGGTCCTTCAGGTTAGTCGTCTCGGGGATGAACCAGGGCTCGCGGGCGACGGAGAGCAGGTCCAGGGTGTTGATGTCGCCATGCACGCTGGAAACGGCGCGGGCTAGGTCGCGGGCGTGCATCACGCCGATGATATTGTCCGGATCGCCTCTATAGATGGGAAGCCGGGTGTAGGAGGCCGCCAGCGCCTGATCGATCATCTCGCGGGTGGAGAGATCGGCGTCCAGCATGGCGATGTTCTTGCGATGGATCATCACGTCGGCGACGTCGAGGTCGGCGAGGTCGAGCACTCCGCCGAGCATCCTCCGGTCCGAACCCTCCACCAGTCCTTCGGAGTGGTGGTATTCCACGGCGCCCCGAATCTCCTCCTGCGCTGCGCCCGCACTGGTCTCGGGGGAAACCTCGAAGCCAAAGCCGCGCAGGGTCACGCGAATTACGGTCTGGATCGCAGCGATCACCGGGCCGAACATGCGTACGACCAGAAGGGTCGGGGCGGAAAGCAGCCGCGCGGCGTCATCGGGGCGCCCAATGGCCAGGGTCTTGGGCAGGACCTCTGCATAGACCAGCACCAGCACCGTCATCAGCCCGGTCGAGATCGCCACCCCCCAGGCGCCGGGAATGGATTTCGTTAGAACCTCGGTGACGAGGGCGGAGGACAGGATATTGATCAGGTTATTGCCCAGCAGCACCGAGCCGATCATCGTCTCCTGATTGTCGATCAGGGTGTTGACGCGCTTGGCGGCCGCGTCGCCCTCCTTCTCCAGTTGATGCATCCGCGCCCGGCTGACCCCGGTCAGGGCGGTTTCGGCGGCGGAAAAGACCCCCGAGAGGGTGAGGAGCACGAAGATGACGGCGGCGACGATCAGGATGGTCATGGGGTTTCCTTATCACCTGCGCGCGTGATGGCTGCTAGGCGAGCGCGCCTTCGTTCAACAAGAACCGCTTGAGGTCGTCGGTCCCCACGCCCTTCGCCACGAACGCATCGCCGATCCGTCGCGCCAGAACGAAGGTCAGCCGCCCGCCCTCGGCCTTCTTGTCCTGCGCCATACGGGCGATCAGGCGGTCGGCGTTGAAGGGATGGTCGGAAAGCTGGTCCAGTCGCACCGGCAGGCCCGCTGCGGCGATGGCCCGCTCCGCCCGCTGCACGTCCTGCTCCGCACAATGCCCGAGGGCGGCGGAAAAGCGGAAGGCCTGCGCCATGCCGACGCCCACCGCTTCGCCGTGCAGCAAAGCGCCGCCAAAGCCGGTCTCGGCTTCCAGCGCGTGGCCGAAGGTATGCCCAAGGTTGAGCAAGGCCCGCACGCCACCTTCCTTCTCGTCCGCCGCGACGATCTCTGCCTTCATCTCCACCGACCGCGAGACGGCGTGGGCGAGGGCGGCAGGTTCGAGGGCCAGCACACCGGCAACGTTCGCCTCGAGCCAATCGAAGAACGCCGCATCGCCCAAGAGCCCGTATTTGATAATCTCGGCGTAACCGCAGCGGACTTCACGAGCAGGGAGGGTCGCGAGCCCGTCTAGGTCAACCAGCACCCTCAAGGGTTGGTGAAACGCGCCAATCAGGTTCTTGCCGCGCGCGGTGTCGATGGCGGTCTTGCCGCCAATAGAGCTATCCACCTGGGCGAGAAGGGTGGTGGGGATTTGCACGTAGTCGATCCCGCGTTTGTAGATCGCCGCCGCTAAGCCGGTCAGGTCGCCGATCACGCCCCCTCCTAAAGCGATAATCACATCCCCCCGGTCGAGATTGAAGGTTAGTAACCGGTCGGAAAGGTCGGCCAGTCCCTCGAAGCTCTTGGTCTGTTCGCCGGGCGGCAGGGCGATCATCGAAGCGTCGATCCCGCCTTGCCTGAGAGCCGCCACCAAGCGCGCGCCGCGCAGCGTCGCCACGGTCGCATCGCTCACGATGACCGTACGCTTGCGAGGGATAATGTCAGCCAGCCGCTCCCCCGCCGCGTCGATCAGGCCGGGGCCGACCAGCACGTCATAGGCGCGAGCGCCGAGGCCGACCGGAATGGCGCGGATCATGCGTCTCCACCTTCCACCAGCCCAGTCCTGGTGTGGTCGGACAGGGCCTTGACGATAGCGTCCACCGCAGCGTTATGTGTGGCGTCGCCGGTGTCGATGGTTAGGTGTGCCTCGGCGTACGCGGGATAGCGAGCCCCGGCTTGGGCGGTCAGCACCTCCACCGAATCCTTGCCGATCAAAAGGGGGCGGGTATTCTTGCGCGACACCCGCCTGGCCAGCAATTCAATATCAGTCTTCAGCCATACGGCGATGGCGCGTGCCTTCACTAACGCACGGGTCTGTGGATTGACAAACGCGCCGCCTCCGGTGGCCAGCACGTGCGGCGGCAGGTCAAGCAAGCGAGCGATCACGCGGCGCTCTCCGTCGCGGAACTCCTGCTCGCCCCGCTCGGAGAAAATATCGGCGATGGAGCGCCCGGCAGCGGCCTCGATCTCCTCGTCGGCGTCGCGGAAGGGCAGGTTCAGCGCCGTCGCCAGCCGCTTGCCGATGGACGTCTTGCCTACCCCCATAAGCCCCACCAACACCACCGTTCGGTCTCGTGGAGGGCCGAGGAGGGCAGTGGACGCATGGCTTGGGCTGGGCATGATGGACATTTCAGATTGGAATAACATGCTCGTCCCCAAGCGCCACAATATGCCCGCTGCCTTTCTGAGGATCGTGCGGTGCGTCGCCTCCACCCAACGGATTCCTTAATCACTTCGCGTAGTCTCACCACTATGAGCGACATTGGTTGGGTCGAAGCCTTTTTGGAAATGATGGCGGTGGAGCGAGCGGCGGCGCGCAACACTCTGATCGCCTACGGCAAGGACTTGGCTGACGCTAACGCTTTTCTGCGTGCGTGTTCCGGCAGCCTTGCGAAGGCGAGCGCTGAGGAGGTGGAGGCTTATTTCGCCGATCTCGGTGCACGCGGCCTCTCGCCCGCTACAGCCTCCCGTAGGCGCGCCGCAGTGCGCCAGTTCTATCGTTTCGTGTTCGTCGAGGGTTGGCGGAGCGACGACCCCTCCCGTCGGGTGGATGCTCCCAAACAGGGACGCTCCCTGCCCAAACTGGTGTCCCGAAGCGAGATCGAACGCCTGATCGTGGCGGCTCAAACCGAAAGCGCCAATCCGCACGCTGTCGCCAAGGGTCTGCGCCTAGTCTGCATGATCGAGACGCTTTACGCTTCGGGTCTGCGGGTGTCGGAACTGGTGTCGCTGACCACGGCGGCGGTGGCGCGTGATCCGGCCTTTCTGATGGTCAAGGGCAAGGGCGGCAAGGAACGATTGGCGCCGCTGAACGCGCCTGCCCGAGCGGCGCTGAAAGCATATCTGGAGGTTCGCCCGCAGTTCCTGCGCGCCAAACAGGTCAACCCCTGGCTCTTTCCCTCACGTACGGCGGCGGGAGGGAAGCTGACGACGCGGCGGTTCGGGCAGATGCTGGATGATTGCGCGTTGAAAGCCGGGATGGATCCGGCCAAGGTTTCCCCCCACGTGCTGCGCCACGCCTTCGCCACCCACCTTCTGGAAGGCGGCGCCGATCTCCGAGCTGTGCAAACCCTGCTTGGCCATGCCGACATCGCCACCACTCAGATCTATACCCATGTCGCTTCGGATCGCCTGCGCGAGGTTGTTCTCAGCAAGCATCCTCTGGCGAAAGGATAAGGGGGCTACATCGGCGGAGCGGCGCCGTTGTCTCCCGTGGTGACGCGGCCGGTCGTATAGGTTCCGTCGGCGTTCTTCGGCGCGATGATGAAGACGTGGGCGCCTGGCTTGATCATCGCCTTGTCGCCTGCGCCGAAGGCGACCACGGGCACGTTTAGCGGCACCGTCACCTTACGCGTTCCGCTGGGGTAGGAGACCGTGACGGCGCGCCCCTCAACTCCCGTCACCGCCGTATCCACAGTGCCATTGGTCATCATCGAGCCGGGTCGCAGGTCCCAGGCATAGTGGCCCTCGCCCACCTTGACCTTGGGCGGAAAGACGTGAACCTCGAGCGCTGTCCCCGTGCCGTCCGGCTTTTCCACCTCGGTCGTGCCGATGAAGCTGCCGGGCTGGATGGCGTCGATGGCCACGGGTTTGACCACCACCACGCTCCAGTTCGGCGTCAGCTTGACCACCGCACTCGGGCCCTCGCGGGTGGCGATGGTGAGCGTGTCGTCCGCTAGGCTCGTAACCACGCCTCTGATATGCACCGGCACGGCGGTGGGGGCCGCCGTCTGAGCGATGGCGGCGGATGCAAGCGCGAGGGCGGCAAGCAGTGTCAGGGGTCTCAGCATGGCGGGTCCGGTCAGGTGAAGCTTAAACCGACGCTAAGCCGGAATGAGAGCCCGGGCCAGCGCGAAATCCGGGGCCGCACCGCCTTGACGCGCCCCCGCCGACGCCGCAAACCCATATCGCAGTTGCGAAAGGATGAGCGATGAAAACGCCGCGGGGGTTCTTCAAGCCGTTAGCCATCGGCGCGCCGCAGCCGTGGGCCGAGCCGCCCGCGCGGGTGGAACGGATGATCCACTTCGTGCCTGCGCACCTTGAGAAGATCAGGACCAAGGTTCCCGAGACGGCCAAAGATGTCGATGTGATCCTCGGCAACCTGGAAGACGCTATCCCCGCCGACGCCAAGGCCGCCGCGCGCGAGGGCTTCATTGAAATGGCCAACGCGACCGACTTTGCGGCGATGAACGTCGGCCTGTGGACCCGGATCAACTGCCTGAACTCCCCCTGGCATTTCGACGACGTGACGCGCATCGTCGAGGGGGTGGGCGACCGACTGGACGTGATGATGGTCCCCAAGGTCGAGGGGCCGTGGGACATTCACTACATGGACCAGTTCCTGGCGGTGTTGGAGGCGCGGCACGGGCTGAAGAAACCGATCCTGCTGCACGCTATCCTGGAGACCGCCGAGGGGGTGGCGAACGTAGAGGCCATCTGCGGCGCCTCGCCCCGGATGCAGGGGATCAGTCTCGGCCCCGCCGACCTTGCTGCATCGCGCGCCATGAAGACTACCCGCGTCGGCGGCGGCCACCCCGGCTATCGGGTGGTGGAAGACCCGCACGCGGACGGAAGCGCGCGCGCGTCGGTGCAGCAGGACCTGTGGCACTACACTATCGCCCGCATGGTCGACGCCTGCCAGATGCATGGGCTGAAAGCCTTCTACGGCCCCTTCGGCGCCATCGACGACCCGGAAGCGTGCGAGCAGCAATTCCGCAACGCCTTCATCATGGGGTGCGCTGGCGCCTGGTCGCTGCACCTCTCGCAGATCGCCATCGCCAAACGGGTCTTCTCACCCGACCCCGCCGAGATCGCCTTCGCCAAACGCATTCTCGAGGCCATGCCGGATGGGATGGGAGTCGCCATGCTCGATGGCAAGATGCAGGACGACGCCACCTGGAAACAGGCCAAGGTGCTGGTGGACTGCGCCCGCCAGATCGCCGCCCGCGATCCAGAATTCGCCGCGCTCTACGGTTTGTGAGCTACATAACCTAGGACGGTGTCAGTCCTTGGCCGCCCCAAGCCAGACCGTGGGCACGAAGTAGAGGCCCGCGACGCCGACCACGAGCGCTAGCGACACCCAGGTTTGGATGTAGGCGATGGGCACAGCTAGGGCGTAGAGGCTGAGACCCATCCAGTTCTTGCGGTTGGCGGCCGCGTCTAGCGTTGCGAGGGCGTCGCCCGGCTCATGATGCGCGGCAATGGCGCGCCCAAGGCTCATGAACGCGATCGCGGACACCAGAAAAAACCCGCTGTAGAGCGCTACCGGGAAGGCCGCCGTCAGATTCTCGCCGAGGTAGGCCGTGGCGAACGGAATCAGCGACAGGCAGAACAGAAGGGCCATGTTGGCCCACAGCACCCGGTTGTCGACCTTCTGCGCGAATTGGAAGAGATGCCGGTGGTTGACCCAGTAAATGGCGATAAAGGCGAAGCTGACGGCGTAAGCGGCGAACGTCGGCCAGAGCGCCACGAGCGCGTGGATATCGGCTCCGTGTGGCGGCTTCAACTCCAGCACCATGATGGTGATGATGATGGCGATCACGCCGTCGGAGAAGGCTTCCAGTCTGGCTTTTCCGAAATCCTGTTCCGCCATTGCCTCCGGCCCTATGCCCCGTGCGCGTGCACCGTCTTGTGTTCGCGGTGATTTGCGTGGACCTTAACCTTGCCCGTAGCGTTCGCCCACAGGGGACGGGGAGAACGGGTAGGACAGATGACTATGTTTGCTGCTCTACCACTGCTGGCGCTGCCGGTGCTCTTCTACAATTTCGTGGTGATGGCTCTGCTGTCGGGCGGGTTCGGCGCCGACGGCAATCAGCGTTTCACCCAGCAGGTGTTCAATATTCCGATGGCGTCGGGCGGCCACTGGTCGCTCAATCTGGGCGACATCACCATCTTCGTCTCGCTGGTGATTCTGTTCATCGAGCTTTTGAAATCCACCACAAGTCGGCGGATCGCCATCATCAATCACTCCCTGTCGATGATCCTGTTCATCATCTGCCTGGTGGAGTTCTTGTTGTTTAGGGCCTTCGCCACCTCGGCCTTCTTCCTGCTCACCTCGATGGTGTTGCTGGATGTGCTGGCAGGCTTCATCGTCACCATCGCCTCCTCGCGCCGCGAGATCGAGGTCACCAACTAAGTCGAGGTTTAGGTCAGGGCGGTGAAGATCAGCGCCACGACCAGCATATCGATGGTGCGGAAAAGAACGGCCATGACGGGCTCCAGAGTGGATAGACCCGCCCGTCCCTGCAAAATCCGCGCCGCTTTAGAGCACCACCTTCATCAGTCGTCCTGCCGAAAGGCGCCGGTCGTCCGGCCCGGACCATTCCGCTTCCAGATAGGCCGACCGGGCGCCCTGCAGCACGGGCTGTCCTCCACGCAGGCCGCGCTTGTCGCCGCCCTGCCCCATCACCTGGGCGGTATAAGCTTCATCGCGAGGCCGTCGGCCACGAGACTGGGGCTTCTCGCCTTCGACGACGACGGGCAACTTGGACGGATCGGTTGGCGCGTTCATTTCGGGTCGTCCGCAAAGTTGGAGAACTCATACCGCAACCCCCGTGCCAGCCCGGTAAACAGACGAGGTTAACGCGAATGCAGCGCTACCCCTTCCCGCCCGCCAGCTTTTCGATCTGTCGCTGCATGGTTTCGAGCTGAGTTTTCAGGTCGGCGATCTGGTCGCCGCCCACGTGGGACGCTGTTGCAGTCGGGGGTGGGGAGGGCGCGTCTCTCGCCTCGGCGGCGGCCCGCAGTTCGCTATCGGTCTTGGCCTGGGCAAAAGGGGGTGTGAACATCTTGATGGCGCGGTCAAACAGGGCAAGGTTCTGGCGCACCTGTTCGTCGAACAGCCCGAAACCCGGCTTCTGGCCCAGCGCGGGCGTCTGGCCAAATGTGCCGCCGAGTTGCTCACGCATCCGCTCCTGCTGGCGGGTGAAGGCGTCCAGCGACATTTCCAAATAGCTCGGCACGAACGACTGCATCTGGTCGCCATAGAAACGGATCAACTGGCGCAGGAACTGGATCGGCAAAAGGTTCTGCGTGCCTGACTGATTCTCTTCCTCGAAGATGATCTGCGTCAGAACCTGCCGGGTGATGTCGTCGTTAGTCTTGGCGTCATAGACCACGAAATCCGTGCCCGACTTGACCATCTCCGCCAGGTTTTCCAGCGTCACATAGGAAGAGGAGCCGGTATTATAGAGGCGGCGGTTAGCATATTTCTTGATGACGATCTTATCGTCGCTGCGCCCGGTCTTGCGACCGGCTCCCGCGCGAGTAGGCCCCGCAGTTCCTTGGTCCGCCATTCATTTCTCCCAATTTTGCTGCACTTATGTTGCGCAATATATTGCGATGCAGAATAGCCCGATTTCCGCATTGCGCCAGAGGGAAGGACAATCGAGGGTGGCGAGGCCCGCCGGTCTGTGCATATCTGCAGCACAACAGCCAATACCGCACGGAGACTGGTCATATGTCCGAGCCACTCAACATTGTCATCGCTTCCGCCGCCCGCACGCCGGTGGGCTCGTTCAACGGGGCGCTGTCGAGCCTGCCCGCGCACGAACTTGGCGCTATCGCTATCCGCGCGGCACTGGAAGCCGCAGGCGTCTCTGCGAACGACGTGGACGAGGTGGTGCTGGGACAGGTGTTGCAGGCTGGCGCGGGACAGGGTCCGGCGAGGCAGGCCTCGATGAAGGCTGGCATCCCAGTGACCGCTCCGGCCTGGTCGCTGAACCAACTATGCGGGTCAGGGCTCAGAGCCGTGGCTCTCGGCGCGCAACAGATAAAGGACGGCTCCGCCAGCATCATCGTCGCGGGCGGTCAGGAAAGCATGAGCCAGGCGCCGCACGCCCAGAACCTGCGCAACGGGCAGAAGATGGGCGACCTCGCCTTTGTCGACACCATGATCAAGGATGGTCTGTGGGACGCCTTCCACGGCTATCACATGGGCCAGACAGCCGAGAACATCGCCTCTCGCTGGCAGATCACTCGCGAGGATCAGGACCGCTTCGCCGTCGCCAGCCAGAACAAGGCCGAGGCGGCGCAGAAGGCCGGGACTTTCGCTGGCGAGATCGCCCCTGTCACGATCAAGGGCCGCAAAGGGGATGTGGTGGTCTCCGACGACGAGTTCATTCGCCACGGCGTTACTTACGAGGGCATCTCGGGTCTGAAGCCGGCCTTCACCAAGGAGGGCTCCGTCACCGCCGCCAACGCCTCGGGCCTGAACGACGGCGCCGCCGCTCTCGTTTTGATGAGCGCGGAGGAAGCAAAAAAGCGCGGCATCGAGCCCCTCGGGCGGATTGTCTCCTGGGCAAATGCCGGAGTGGAGCCAGAGGTTATGGGCACCGGCCCGATCCCGGCCTCGAAGAAGGCGCTCGAACGGGCGGGCTGGAAGGTTTCAGATCTGGATCTGATCGAATCCAACGAGGCCTTCGCCGCCCAGTCCCTCTGCGTGGTGCGCGAGCTTGGCCTCGACGCCTCCAAGGTCAATGTAAACGGCGGCGCCATCGCCATCGGCCACCCCATTGGCGCGTCTGGCGCCCGAATCCTCACAACGCTACTTCACGAAATGAAACGGCGCGGCGCCAAGAAGGGTCTCGCTACCCTCTGCATCGGCGGCGGCATGGGCGTGGCCATGTGCGTCGAGAGGGACTGAGCTTGCACTTACAAAAAATAGACAAGAAACTGGATCAGGGAGCAGGTTGAATGGCGCGGGTAGCATTGGTGACGGGCGGAACGCGGGGCATCGGGCTCGCGATCGTGGACCGGTTGAAACGGGACGGTTTCAAGGTCGCGGCGGGCTACGCGGGCAATGAGGAGGCCGCGAAGGCCTGCGCCAAAGAACACGGGGTGATGATCGTCAAGGGCAACGTGGGCGAGTTCGCCGACGCCGCCCGCGCGGTCCGGGAAGTGGAGGCTGAGCTCGGCCCCATCGACGTCCTTGTCAACAACGCCGGCATTACCCGCGACGCCATGTTGCACAAGATGACGCCCGAGCAGTGGAATGAGGTGATCTTCGTCAACCTGGCCTCAATCTTCAACATGAGCCGCAATGTGATCGAGGGAATGCGCGAGCGCGGCTATGGCCGGATCATCAATATCTCGTCGATCAATGGCCAAAAGGGCCAGATGGGCCAAACCAATTACTCCGCCGCCAAGGCGGGCGTGATCGGCTTTACCAAGGCGCTGGCGCAGGAAGTCGCGGCCAAGGGCATCACGGTGAACTGCGTCGCCCCCGGGTATATTGATACCGACATGATGAGCGCGGTGCCGCAGCCAGTGCTGGACAAGATCATCGCCACCATCCCGGTGGGCCGCCTCGGCCACGCGCATGAGATCGCCGCCTGCGTGGCTTTCCTGGCTCGGGAGGACGCGGCGTTTACGACCGGGTCCACCGTCACTGTGAACGGCGGGCAATATATCGTGTAGGGTTTAGCCCGAACCTGTCCCCTCCCGCTTTTCGAGTGGAGGGGAGGCGCGCCATACCCTGCGCTATTGCAGCCACACTAACCCCCTGCGTCCAATCCAACCTTGCTTGCGTCCAAAATCCGCCCCGATCCCACGGCATCTGCTTGTCTCATGCGAGCTGGCTTTTTCGAGCGCCCCCTTTTTCCCTCCCGTTACCTGTTGGTGCTGATCTCGGCGCTTTGCGTGGCGGCGGGGGCCGGGCAGGCCATGTCCCAGCCCCGCCCGGCGGGCGCGGCGACGCCAGACCTGGGCGACGTTCTGTTCGGGCGTCCCTCGTCGGATGATCGCTCTATGGCCGCGCCCGCCGTGGCGCGGTTCAACACAGATGGGTCGAGTTTCGTGCTCGATGTATCCGCCCATGATCGCGCCCTGATGAAATTCGATGACTCGGGCGAGGTCTGGGCGCTGAACCCCACGCCCGGGCCGCGCGGGGATACGATCTACAAGAACGACCTTGGCGAGCCGATGCTGCGCGCCACGCGCCTCGGCGGTCTCACGGTCTTCACCCGCGACCGGCCGGGCGGCGCTGCGGCGGCGCTTCAGGGCGCAGCGCCTTTCATTCGCAATATCCTGCTCTCCGGTCCGGCAGCTCTGTTCCAGATTATGGCCCAGGCTTCCACCCGCGCCAGCCGGGCGGCGGGCAAATTGATCCCCTTTGAGGCTGCGGACCTGACGCCGGGGTCCGAGCCCGTTTTCGCCGACGCCGCCAACCTGACCGCCCAAGCTTTTGTCCGCGCTGACCACAATCGCGTCAGCCATGCCTTTATGACCCGCTACTCTCGCGTCGCTTTCATCAACGGTCGCCCCCCCGGTGTTAGCATCTCCGGCCAGGAAGTCCGCATTACCGTGACGCCGGACATGGGGTTCGCGGGCAGGCCCTCGTCGCAGCGGATTTCGCAGGTGCTTTTCCGGCGGTAAGGCGAAGCGACGCCAGCTTCTGGCGCCAAATCGACCCCGAGCGTACTATTCCTGTGAACTTCCAGGAAGGCGAACTTAGATGAACCTGTTCAAATCCATGACGTTGACCTGGTGGCAAATCAGCTTGTTCAAGCTCGGGATGCTGGCGCTGGGCGTTCTAATCGGAGCCTATTTGCGTGATGTGCTGGCGTTGGCCTTGCCGATTATAGCGGTGATCGCCGCCGCCTGCCTGATCTACATCAGCTACATCTGGATTAGGCAGCCCGCTCAGGCCTAACCCCTGAAGCTATCCTTTGCTGCTCTGATCTCCCCGAACGCCTCCGCCGGACTGGTCGCGTTTGGGCGGAGCAGCGGCGCACGCAGGAAGGGGTTGGTGGCCTTCTCGACGCCGATGGTGGTGGGAACCGTCCACTCGCCGCGCTCCCGAGCCGCGAAAATCTGGTCGGCGCGGGCCTTCAGCGCCGGGTCGTGATCGACCAAGAGGGCGAAACGGGCGTTCGACGCGGTGTATTCGTGGGCGCAATAGACCGTAGTGTCGTCTGGCAGGGCGGCGAGCTTCGACAGGCTCCCCCACATCTGCTGCGCCGTGCCCTCGAACAGCCGCCCGCATCCGAGCGCGAATAGAGTGTCGCCGACGAAGGCTGCATGATCTGCTGCATCGAAATAGCTGATGTGGCCCAGCGTATGTCCGCCGGTGTCGATCACACGGAATGTCGTCTCGCCCAGCTTCACCTCATCGTCCTCGACCACCCGCCGGTCGAGGGGGGCGATGCGCGTCACCTCCGCCGGTCCTACGATCTCGCAGCCCGTGGCCGCCTTCACTGCTGCATTGCCGCCCGCGTGGTCAGGGTGCCAGTGGGTGTTCATAATCAGCGCGAGGTTCCAGCCGGTGTCCTTGACGGCCTTCAGCACCGCGTCCGCGTCCGGCGTGTCGATGCTGGCGGCGAGCCCGGTGGCGTCGTCGCGCACCAGATAGCCGTAGTTGTCTTCCAGGCAGGCGAACTGGTGCACGGTGATCGACATGGCTTCCTCGTTAGGTCGGGGGCGTTCCCCTATATGTAGGCTGGAATCACGGACGGCGAGACCATGCGGCGCGATGTATCTGATCTTCGGGACTTTTACGCCAGTCCGCTGGGCTGCGCGGCGAGAGACATGATCGTGCGCAAGCTGGTGGAAGCCTGGCAGGGCGCGCGGGGACTGGACGTGCTGGGGATCGGTTATGCGACACCCTTTCTGGAAATATTCCGCGATCAGGCTCGCCGCACCCTCGCCCCCATGCCTGCGCGTCAGGGGGTCGAACTTTGGCCGCACGAGGGAAGGGCGCTGTCCTGCCTGACTGGCGAGACGAAGCTGCCGTTTCCCAACGCTCTGTTCGATCGGGTGCTGATGGTTCACGCGCTGGAGGAGAGCGATGAGCCCGAAGCGCTGCTAGCCGAAGCGCGGCGGGTGCTGGCCCCGTCCGGGCGGCTGATCGTGGTGGCGGCCTCGCGCACCGGCCTCTGGTCGCTGGCGGAGAACACTCCATTCGGTCATGGCCGCCCCTTCACCCGAAGCCAGCTTGAAGCCGCCGTGCGCGGCGCCGGGCTTGAGCCCATTGCGTGGTCGCGCGCCCTCTATGCTCCTCCACACCTGATGTTCGCGCCATGGGCTGAAGCGTTTGAGCAGGTGGGATCGCGTCTCGCCCCCCCACTCTCGGGCGTGGTGTTGCTGGAAGCCGTGAAGCAGACCTTCGCGGTCAGGCCGCGCGGCGCCGTCGCTCCTGCGTTCGCCCGCCCCGCTTTCAACCCGCTTCCAGTGGGCGCAGTGCGACAATCCAGCGAGCCCCGCTATTGGAAGCGGAGCCAAACTTCGCCATAGCTGTAGGCGAGACCATTCGGGAAACCCGCGATGAAACTGATCACCGCCGTCATCAAGCCCAGCCGCCTGGATGCGGTGCTCGACGCCGTCACCGAGGCGGGCGCATCGGGCGTCACCGTCACCGAGGTGCGTGGCTATGGCCGCCAGAAGGGCAAGACGGAGGTCTATCGCGGGGCCGAATACGAGGTGAAGCTGCTACCCAAGGTCAAAATCGAGATCGCCACCCCTTCCGACATCACCGACAAGATCGTCGACGCCATCGTCAAATCCGCCAACACCGGCAAAATCGGCGACGGCAAGGTGTTCGTGATGGAGCTGGAATCGGCCCTGCGTATCCGCACCGGCGAGCGGGACGCCCAGGCGATCATAGGGTAGGAGGCCGTTCTGCCCCAGGGCCCGCGCTTGCCGTCCCTAACTGATCGCCATTCACTCTCGACAATTCGCCCGGAAATCGCGAGGGTGAGCCCGCCCGGCGGCCATTCACGATCTGCGGGCGGGAGACAGAGCCCTATGACCGGCCGCAAGATTCGCTTCGGGGCCTTCATCGCCCCCTTCCATCCCCTGGACGAGAACCCCACCCTCGCTATCGAGCGCGACCTTGAGCTGGTCGTTCACATGGATCGGCTGGGCTACGACGAGGCCTGGATCGGCGAGCACCATTCGGCGGGCTTTGAGCTGATCGCTTCGCCTGAAGTGTTCATCGCCTTCGCTGCCGAACGCACCAAGACCATTCGCCTCGGCACCGGCGTCTCCTCGCTCCCCTACCATCACCCCTTGATCCTCGCGGACCGGATCAACCAGCTAGATCACATGACGCGCGGGCGGGTGATGTTCGGCGTAGGGCCGGGCGCCCTGCCGTCAGACGCCTTCATGATGGGCATTCCGGTAGCCAGGCAGCGCGATCGTATGGACGAGGCGCTCGATGTGATCGTGCCGCTTCTGCGCGGCGAGACGGTGACGGCCAAGACCGACTGGTTCGAGTTGAACGAGGCGCGGCTGCAAATGACGCCCTATTCGCGTCCCTCGGTGGACATGGCGGTGGCAAGTCAGGTTTCGCCCACCGGCGCGCGGGCGGCGGGCAAGCATGGCCTCGGCCTTCTCTCCATCGGCGCCACACAAAGCGGCGGCTTCAACGCCCTGTCCTCCAACTGGGCCATTGCGGAAGAACAGGCGGCAGCGCGCGGCCACACGCTGGACCGTTCCGGCTGGCGTCTCGTCGGCCCGGTGCACGTGGCGGAGACTCGCGAGAAGGCCCGAGCCGACGTGCGCTTCGGCCTGGACAAATGGCTCACCTATTTCCGCGAGGTGGCGGCCCTGCCGCTTGCGCCGGACGAGGGCGGCGATCCGGTGGATCAGCTCATCGCTTCTGGCATGGCGGTGGTCGGCACCCCCGACGACGCTATCGCCCAGATCGAACGACTTGAGGCGCAGTCCGGTGGTTTCGGCGCCTTTTTGATGATGGACCACAACTGGGCCGACTGGGCCGAGAAGAAACGCTCCTACGAGATGTTCGCTCGCCACGTGGCGCCGAAGTTCCAGGGACTGAACGAAAACCGCGACGCTTCATTGAACTGGGCTCGCGACAACCGCCCCCGCTTCATGGGCGAAGCGATGATGGCCGTCGGGGCCCGGGTCGCCCAGCACATTCAGGAAAAGGGAACCGGCAACATCCGCCCCGAAATCCTCGAAGCTATGGGCATGGGCAAGAAGGCGGACGCGGCGGAGTAGGACGGCCTATATCCGTCCCGGCTCCACCACGATCTTCACCTGTGCTTCGGGATCGGCCAGCACCTTGAACGCGGCGGCGACACCCTCTAACCCCACCGTTGATGTGAGGGCGGGGCGCACATCGATGATCCCTTCGGAAATCTGGTGCAGGGTCGCGGCGAACTCTTCCGGCGTGTAGCCAAGCGCGAAGCGGAAATCCAGATGTTTGGAAATGCACAGGAAAGGCTCGATCCGGTCCGGCTGCATACAGACCCCGGCGACAATGATCTGTGACGCGGGCGGGCACGCCTCGATCAGCGCCTGCAACACTCCGGGCACGCCCACGCACTCAAAGATGATCGCCCGCTTGCCGGGTTTGCCCATCATCATCGCCATAGTCCGCTCCGCCCCGTTGGCGGGCACGCCGAGGTCTGACCAACGGGTGTGCGGGCTTTCGACGGCGGGATCGATCACCAGGTCAGCCCCCATCTTCTCGGCCACGGCGCGGCGCTTGGGCGAGAAGTCCGAAGCGATCACAGGGCCAAGGCCCCGCGCCTTCAGCGCCGCGATCACTGCCAGCCCCACAGGACCGCAGCCGACCACCAAGGCGACCGAATCCTTGTCCATTGCCGACTGCGCCGCCGCGTGTGCGCCGACGGCGAAGGGTTCGGTCATGGCCGCCTGCGTATCCGCAAGCCCGTTTTTCACCTCGAGCAGCAGAGACTCCATCAGCACCATACGCTCCGCAAATCCTCCGGGGAGCCGGTTGGAGTACCCGATGGCGTCCATGCCGTTCGGACCGAAGGAGACCGGCATTCCCACCACCCGGGTTCCAGGCTTGAAGCGCCCGCCGCCAAGGCCGTGCTCGATCACCTCCGCAACATATTCATGACCAAACACCACATCCTTGCTGGCGTCGAGACCGCTGCCGCCCGTTCCCGCGCGTTGACCGAGTTCGACCATGTGATCCAGATGGTGCAGGGCGTGAAGGTCCGAGCCGCAGATGCCGCAGGCCAGCGTCTTCACCAGGGTCTGGCCCGGTCCGGGCGTGATCTCCGCGATCTCGTCCCAGACAAGCGTCGTTCCCCGTCTTACGACAGCGCGCATGGTGGCCTCCTGTGGTTTCCTGCCATCAAGCACAGCTTTCCTCTCCTTGCTACGGCGGATGACGCGTGCTCCATACCGACCACACGAAAGTTCGGAGAGAGACGATGAAGGCGGCGGTCTATTATGAAAACGGTGGTCCCGAGGTCCTGAAATATGAGGACGCGCCCGATCCCGTCTGCCATCCCAAGGGCGTGGTCATCCGGGTCGAGGCCATCGCCATCGAGGGCGGCGACACCCTGAACCGCTGGAAGGGAGCGCTTGTCACCACGCCGCACATCGTCGGCTATCAGGCGGCGGGCGAGATCATCGAGGTGGGGTCGGAAGTCACCCATCTTCGGGTGGGCCAAAGGGTGGCGACGGTGGACGGCTTTGGCTCCCACGCGGCCCTGCGCGCCGTGCCAGCCCGCAACGCTTGGCTTGTGCCGGATGGGTTCGATATCGCCAAGGCCGCCGCCATTCCCGTCACCTTCGGCACCGCGCACGACTGCCTGTTCGAGTTCGGACGGCTAAAGGCGGGGGAGACCGTGCTGGTGCAAGCGGGCGCGAGTGGCGTTGGCGTCGCCGCGATCCAGCTTGCAAAGCGGGCAGGCGCACGGGTGCTCGCCACCGCATCGTCGAACGAACGGCTGGAGAAGCTGAAGCCCCTGGGGCTCGACGACGGGATCAACTATTCTGAGGAAGACGTGGCGAAGGCCGTCATGCGCCTCACCGACAACAAGGGCGTCAACCTGGTGGTCGACAGCGTCGGCGGCCCCACCTTGCAAGGGTCACTGGCCTCGCTCGCCTATCGGGGGCGGGTGTCGATGGTGGGCGCGGCAGGGCGCGAGCCCATGGTGGTGGATGTTTCCTCGCTCATGGGTGGCAATCGATCGCTCTCGGGCGTCTTTCTCGGGGCTGAGATGGGCACGGACCGGGCGCATGACAACATCCAACGCCTGATCGAAGAGGCCGCGCGGGGTGAGCTTCAGGTCGTGATCGACAAGCGCTTTCCCCTATCCGAAGCCGCCGCCGCCCACGCCTATATCGAAAGCCGCCAGGCGGTGGGCCGGGTGGTGCTGGTTCCATAACGCGAGATTGGGAACGCCCGGGCGAGCGGAGCATTATCGCAAGGATAGACAGCGGTCGCCCTTTGGCCGCAATACGCCGTGGGGCGTCAACCTGGAGATCACGAAATGCGTAAGTTCATCACCTCGGCAATCGCCGCCGCCTCGCTTGTCGGCATCGCGGGCGCCCCGCAACTGGCTTCGGCGCACAGCTATCATCACTATCGCCACCACGGCTATCACAACTCGCATAACGGCAACTACGCCTCTGCTCGCCATGAGCAGTCGTGCGAGAGCGCCCGTCGTCGCCGGGCCAACACCGGCACGGTGATCGGTGGTCTTGGCGGCGCGCTGGCGGGCAACGCCCTGTCGCATGGCGGCGGCAAGCTCGGCGGCACCCTGATCGGCGGCGGCGTTGGCGCGGTGGTCGGCCACACGATCGCGGATCGTCGCAAGGGCGACTGCTAAGCAGCTTTTCCTTCAATCCGTCATGCTCGGGCTTGTCCCGAACATCCATGCCGCTATCGCCGCTGAGGCCGATGGACCCTCGGGACAAGCCCGAGGGTGACGGACAATAGGGCCGGGTCTTTGCTTCTACCCCGGCTTCCTGAACTTCAGCACCACCTGATCGGTCTTGCCCTTGATCGATGCGTCGAACACGTTGGCAGTGTGCGGGTCCGCCGGGTTGCGCAGAACGTCGCTCTGGCCTTCAAGCCTGAAGCCCGCAGATTCGACTTCCCTGATGATCACCGCCGGGTCGATCCGGTGCAGCTTCTTCACGTCGGCGTCCGTGGCGCCGGTCGCGGCCACGTGGTCGATCACCAGATAGGTCCCGCCCGGCTTCAGCGCTGCAAACACCGCCTTGTTGAAGGGACCCATGTCGACCGGCTTGGGTGCGGGACCGAACGGGATGTGCAGATCGTGATAGTTCTGCGCGGTCCAGAACACGTCGGCAGGCTCTGGGGCGCTGAGGCTGGTTCCCGGCGAATAGACCACTGAGACATTAGCATGGCTGGCGGCGAACGGTTCGATGGTCGCCGTCAGCTTGGCCTCGTAGGCCTTCGCCACTTCGGGGACCATGGCGTAGACGTGGCCTGTGGAGCCGACGACGCCGGAGAAGATGCGGGTGAAATAGCCGCCGCCGGGCAGGAAATCGATCACCTTGTCTCCCGCCTTGACGCCCGTGAAGGCGACCAGTTCGGCGGGCTTACGGGCTGCGTCTCGAGCTACGTCCTCGGCAGGACGACCGCTGTCGGCCAGCGTAGCGTTCATGTTGGCGGGGGACGCCGGGGCCGCGCAAGCGGGGACGGCCAGGGCGGTCGCCATCGCGGCGGCGACTATAAGGGCGAGTTTCTTCATGGTCGGTCTCCAGGGTTTTGCAGTAGCTTAGCAGAGCGTTCCGCCCTTCGCATCTTCTGTCGCCGCCACCCCTTTCGCAGATTGGGTAGGGGCGGCTCTGGACTTACGTGGCGTGAGGGCTGAAACCTTCGCGCAAAGCCGCATCAGAGCCACGCAGGGAGCCTCCATGACCGCCATCAACGCCGTCGCCGATCTTTCCAACCAGGGCAATATCGCCGTCCTGACCCTGAACTCTCCGCCCGTGAACGCCCTCTCCGCGCCCGTGCGCGACGGCATCCACGACGGTATTAAGGCGGCCATAGCCGACCCGGCGGTCAAGGCGATCGTGCTGATCTGCGAGGGACGCACTTTCATCGCGGGCGCGGACATCTCGGAGTTCGGCGGCGCGCAGAAGGGCGCCAGCCTATTCGACGCCCAGGCGATGATCGAAAACTCGCCCAAGCCGGTGATCGCCGCCATTCATGGCACGGCGCTCGGCGGTGGGCTTGAGGTGGCGCTGACCTGCCACTACCGCGTGGCCGTGCCCTCGGCGCGCTGCGGCCTGCCAGAAGTGAACCTCGGCCTGCTTCCCGGCGCGGGCGGCACCCAACGCCTGCCCCGCATCGTAGGCGCGGAAAAGGCGCTGGAGATGATGACCTCTGGCAGCCACGTGCCCGCCGAGGAATGCCATCGAATGGGCCTCGTGGATGAGATGGCCCGCGAAGGACACATGCGCGACGACGCTATCGCCTTCGCCGAGAAGGTCGTGGCCGAACATCGCCCCCTGAACAAGGTGCGCGACCTGAACGACAAGGTGGAGGCCGACCGCGCGCACCCGGAAATCTTCGCCAACTTCCGCAAGGCCAACGCCCGCAAGTTCCGCGGCTTCAAGGCGCCGGAGTTCAACATCCAGTGCATCGAGGCGGCGGTGAACCTGCGCTTCGACGAGGGGATGAAGGTCGAGCGCAAGCTGTTCATGGAATTGGTCACGGGCGAACAGTCAGCGGCCCAGCGTTACGCCTTCTTCGCCGAACGTCAGGCCAACAAAATCCCCGACGTACCGGACGACACGCCGGTGCGCCCGATCAACAAGGTGGGGATCATCGGCGCCGGCACCATGGGCGGCGGCATAGCCATGAACTTCGTCAACGCGGGCATCCCTGTCACCCTCGTCGAGGTGAAGCAGGAAGCGCTGGACCGGGGCCTGAAGGTCGTGCGCGGCAATTACGAGCGCAGCGCCAAGAACGGTCGCTTCCCGATGGCCGATGTGGACCGGCGTATGGGACTTATCACCGGCGCGCTGGACCAGGCGGCTCTGGCCGACTGCGACCTCGTGATTGAGGCGGTGTTCGAGCGGATGGACATCAAGAAGGAGATTTTCACCAACCTCGACCGCATCTGCAAACCCGGTGCGATCCTGGCCACCAACACCTCGGCGCTGAACATCGACGAGATCGGCGCGGTGACGAAGCGGCCGCAGGATGTGATCGGACTGCACTTCTTCTCACCCGCCAACGTGATGAAACTGCTTGAGATTGTCCGCACCGACGCCACAGCCGACGACGTGATCGCCACCTCGATGAAGTTGGCCAAGAAGATCGGCAAGATCGCCGTGCTGGTCGGGGTCTGCCCCGGCTTTGTAGGCAACCGCATCCTGGCCCAACGCGGGCGCGAGGCGCAGAAGCTGGTGATGGAAGGCGCCATGCCGTGGGACGTGGACCGCGTGCTCTACGACTTCGGCTTCCCGATGGGGCCGTTCGCGATGAGCGATCTGGCAGGCCTCGACATCGGTTGGGTCAAGGAGAACTCCAAGGGCGCGACAATCCGGGATCAGCTCTGCGAACTCGACCGGCGCGGCCAGAAGACCGGCGCTGGTTATTACGACTACGACGAGAACCGCAACGCCAAGCCGAGTCCCGTCACCGAGACGATCATCAACGACTTCATCTCGAAGTCGGGGGCCAATCCGCGCACCATATCGGACGAGGAAATCCTTGAGCGCACCCTCTATCCGATGGTCAACGAGGGCGCGAAGATCCTGGAAGAGAAGAAGGCCATTCGGGCCTCTGACATCGATGTGGTCTGGCAGAACGGCTACGGCTGGCCGGTCTATCGCGGCGGCCCGATGTTCTGGGGCGATCAGATCGGCCTGCCGAAGATTCTCGCCAGGCTGAAGGAGTTCGAGGCCACCATGGGCGAGGCTTGGAAGCCCTCCGCCCTGCTGGAAAAACTGGTCGCCGAGGGCAAGGGTTTCAAGGACATCAAGTAGGACGAAGGGCGCGCCGGACGAACCAGCGCGGCTTCCGCAGATACGAAAAAGGGCGTCTCTTGCACCAGCCGGAGACGCCCGATTTGTTTGCGGTGTCTGTGTTGCCTACCCCAACGCGGTCATCAGCTCCGGCACCACGACCTTGTAATCACCGACGATGCCGTAGTCCGCGACCTGGAAGATCGGGGCGTCGGCGTCCTTGTTGATTGCGACGATGACCTTCGAATCTTTCATCCCGGCGAGGTGCTGGATGGCGCCGGAGATGCCTATGGCGATGTAGAGGTCCGGAGCCACTACCTTGCCGGTCTGGCCGACCTGATAGTCGTTGGGGGCGTAGCCTGCGTCCACCGCCGCGCGGCTGGCCCCTACCGCGGCGCCGAGCTTGTCCGCGAGGGGCTCGATCACCTTGTGGAACTCCTCGGCCGAACCCAGCGCCCGACCGCCGGAGACGACGATCTTGGCGCCCGCGAGTTCGGGACGGTCGGACTTGACCACTTCCTCCGAGACGAATGTCGCCTCTCGGGCTCCCGCCGTTCCCCCACCCACCTTCTCGACCGCCGCCGAACCGCCGTCACCGACGGGCTTGAACGCGGTGGGACGAATGGTGATGACCTTCTTGGCGTCGGAGGATTGGACGGTTTCCAGCGCATTGCCTGCATAGATCGGACGCACGAACGTGTCGGCGCTGACCACCTCGATCACGTCGGTGATCTGGTTCACGTCGAGCTTGGCGGCGATGCGGGGAGAGAAGTTCTTTCCCGACGAGGTGGCGGGCGTCAGGATCGCGTCATAGCCCGGCGCCAGCGCGAACACCACGTCGGTGACGGCTTCGGCCAGTTGATGTCCGAGGGCGTCGCTTTCGGCCAGGAGCACCTTGCGTACCCCCGCCAGCTTGCCAGCGGCGTCGGCGGCGGCCTGAGCGCCGCTTCCGCACACCAGCACGTCCACATCCGGCGAAAGGCTCATCGCGGCAGTGATGGTCTTGGCGGTGGTGTCGCGCACGATGGTGTTGTCGTGGTCGGCAATGACGAGGACGGCCATCAGAGCACTCCCGCTTCGGTCTTTAGTTTCATCACCAGTTCAGCGGCGTCGGCGACCTTGATCCCGCCCGCGCGCTTGGGTGGTTCGGTCACTTTCAGCACCTTCAGCTTGGCCGAGACGTCGACGCCGTAGTCGGCGGCGGTCTTCATGGCGATCTCTTTCTTCTTGGCCTTCATAATGTTGGGCAAGGAGGCATAACGCGGCTCGTTCAGGCGCAGATCTGCGGTAATCACCGCAGGGAGGCTGACGCTGAGGGTTTGCAAACCGCCGTCAATCTCGCGGGTGACGCTGGCGCTGTCGCCACTGACTTCGATCTTCGAGGCAAAGGTCGCCTGCGGCCAGTCGAGCAGGGCGGCCAGCATCTGGCCCACCGCATTATTGTCGCCGTCGATGGACTGTTTGCCCATGATAACGAGGCTCGGGCTCTCTTCGGCGATCACCGCCTTGAGGAGCTTGGCCACCGCCAGCGGCTCCACGTCGGTGTCGGAAGTGATCAGGATGCCGCGATCCGCGCCCATGGCGAGGGCGGTGCGGATGGTCTCCTGCGCCTGCGCTGGGCCGATGGAGACCACCACCACCTCGGTGACGACGCCTTTTTCCTTCAGCCGCACGGCCTCTTCGGTGGCGATCTCGTCGAAGGGGTTCATCGACATCTTGACGTTGGCGAGGTCGACGCCGGTCTGATCGGGCTTCACCCGCACCTTCACGTTGTAATCGATAACCCGCTTGACCGGGACCAGGACCTTCATGCGCAGGGACATCCTTGATCTGATGGGCGCGCACGGCGTTAGCGACCGGCGCGGCGCGGCTTTGATCCGCCGCCTTACTGGCTCTTGAAAGGCAAGGCGTCCGGCGCGTCAAGAGGCCCTTCTTGCGGGCGTGAAGAGGGTGCACGCTTGCGGCCCGCGCGGCGCCTCGGCATAGAGGCCCGATGGGTCGTTTCATTCACCGGGTCATGTGGGTCTTTCTGGGCCTGTTCGGCCTCGCCGCCGTCACTGTGATCGTCTATCAGCTCCTTTATACCGGGCCGGAGCAGCGTTGCCTGCAAGCTCACCACTGGTGGGATTCGGGCCAGAGAGTGTGCGGTACGCCAATTTCCCTGCCGCTAATCACCGGCAAGGCGAACAAGCCACGGCCTTAGGTCTATCGCGTCCCGCCCGGCGTCCATAGGATATCGCCCTCCGTCCGGTTGGCGTAGCGCGCGGCGACGAACAACAGATCCGATAGCCGGTTCAGGTATTTGATGGCGGCGGCGCTGACTACCTCGTTCGGCTCATCCGCCAGACGCACGGCGATCCGCTCGGCCCGGCGACAGACCGTGCGCGCCAGATGCAGATGCGTCGCCAGCGCCGTTCCGGCGGGCAGGATGAAGCTGGTTAGGGGAGACAAGTCCGCATTCAGCGCGTCGATCTCCCTCTCCAGCCGTTCCACCTGCGGTTCAATGATACGCAGCGCTTCCCAGCCCAGGGGTTTGCCGGGCCGCTCGGGGGTGGCGAGGTCCGCGCCAAGATCGAACAGTTCGTTCTGGATGCGCGCCAGCATGGGGTCGAGCATCGTCTCCCCCACTGAATGCAGTCTAACCATGCCGACGCAGGCATTGGTCTCGTCCACGGCTCCATAGGCCTCGACCCGCAGGTCATGCTTTCGAACTGGCTCGCCGGTGGCGAGGCTGGTGCCGCCCTTGTCGCCGGTGCGGGTATAGATGCGGTTCAGCGTGACCATGCGGCTTCCCGGCTTGGGCGTGTCAGTGCGAGGCCTTGTAGATGAAGCCGAGGGTAATGATGCCGATCGCAACCGCTTGCGTCATCACCCGGTAGCGCATGAACTTGTTGGAGTTGGCGCGCCCGTATTCGCCCCCGCGCATCACGGCATAGAACCCCATGAACAGGGTCGCGAGAACGGCGAGCAGGGCGGCCGGGATTGCGATGTTGAAGAACAGGTCCATAGCGAAGATTTAGGCGCGACAGACACGATGCGCCAGTCCCGCCTGTCGGCGTGACCAACGCATCCGCATCTTCGTTCAATTCTCTTGCGCGTTTGAATGCGCCCTACTTGGTGTGGTGATGGTGCCGGTGGTGCCGCATATGATGGCTCGTGCGGTGGTGGCCCCGGTAATGATGTATGGTTGGCCGGGTCGCCATGCGGCGCTCCATCATCGTCCCCGCGTCCACAGCAGGACTCGGGGGCAGAGCGCCGATGGGAGCGCCGGGTTGGCCGGAAACGCTGTTGGGGCCACGGTGCAGCAGGGCTCCGCTGGACGAGGCGGCACGGGCCGGATCGGTGTCAGTCGCGGCGGTGGTGTCTGCCGCCACCGGGGCGGTGACATTGTTCAATTGCTTGGATTGCGCCGCGACGACGCCGCTGCCTACCAGAGAGAAGATCGCTGCCGTGATGAGAAGAGGTTTCATGGATTCTCCGAACCTTGACTGTTGTCTTCGTCTCCAACGCTGGACGAGTGATAAGGTTTCTGAACCGACATCCAGCCTCAGCAAACCGCCCCAAAAAATCCGACGGGCTACCCGGCGGTAGAAAATGTGGCGGAAGCCTTTGCGACAGGCTTGTCGTCGGCTGTGACGATCAGATTGGTAAAGCAGAGGGTGCGGCCCGTCTTCGTGAAGACCGTTTCGAACGCCAGCCATTGGTCGATCTCCGCCCGCCCCATGTACTCGAGTTGCAGGTTGACGGTGACAAGGCCTTTGGGAGGTTCGTGTCCTTGCGACCTCAGCGCCGCCACCAGCGAAAGCCCCATGGCGTTGTCGGCGAGGGCGGCGATCAGGCCCCCATGCGCCAGTCCACGCGAATTGGTGTGTTCGGGCCTCAATCTGACCCCGAGGATGAGGCGATCAGGCAAAGTTCGGGCGTAGATCGGCTCCCAAGGATCGGTGACGGGGCTTTTGCGGGTGTGCGGCGAGAAGCCCTCAGGTGGAGCGGGCGCACTCATGGAGTCGTTGGCCAATGGCTGGGCAGACCCACCCAGCCTCGCCGTTGTCGCCCTGCCGCCATGAAAGTCGGGTCCTCCATAGGCGGATCGACGAAACAGCCGCCAGCAAAGCCTGTGTGGTCCGGCATGAACCCGGTTTTCCAGATCAGCGTCGAACCACATGTTGCACAGAACCAGCGCGTCTGCTGCTTCTCCGGCGCCAATCTATAGGCGGTAAGCGGTCCAGTGCGGACATAGAGGTTTTCGTACCGAAAATAGACCGACCAACCAAACGCCGAGCCGGTGCGCCGCCTACAATTGTCGCAGTGGCACACGCCGTTCATCGCTGGCTTTCCCTCAACCTGCACCACACAGGCGCGGCAAGCGCACTCGGCTCGGCGCAGCATCAATTCCGCCCTTCGTCGAGCAGACGGCGCGCGATCACTTGCGACTGAATTTCGCCTGCCCCCTCGAAGATATTGAGGATCCGAGCGTCGCATAGTATGCGGCTGATCGGATATTCCAGCGCAAAGCCGTTGCCGCCGTGGATTTGAAGCGCGTTGTCGGCGGCGGCCCAGGCGACGCGGGCGGCAAGGAGCTTGGCCATGCCCGCTTCGAGGTCGCAGCGGCGGCCCTCGTCTTTCTCGGCGGCGGCGAAATAGGTAAGCTGGCGCACACCCATGATTTCGGCGGCCATCATCGCGATCTTGTTGTGCACGCGGGGGAAGGCGAATATCGGCCCGCCGAACTGCTGGCGGGTGAGGGCGTAGGAAAGCCCCGCCTCCATCGCGCCCTGCGCCACGCCGATCGCCCGCGCGGCGGTCTGGATGCGGGCGGATTCGAAGGTTGCCATGAGCTGTTTGAAGCCCTGGCCTTCCACCCCGCCGAGCAGATTTTCCGCAGGCACAGTGAAG
>JBBQLP010000024.1:0-40736 GCA_038327995.1 Caulobacterales bacterium
GGGATCGAGACGGTGCTGGTGGAGGGGGATCGGTTGGGCGGCACCTGTCTGATCCGGGGGTGCATTCCCTCCAAGGCGCTGATTCATGTAGCGTCGAAGTTCGAGGGGATGGCCGAGGCCGCGCGTGGCGCCAGGGATGGCATATCGCTCGCCTCGCCGCCCACCCTCGATATGGGCAAGACCGTCGCCTGGAAGGAAACAGTGGTCGACAAGCTTAACGGCGGCGTTACGGCGCTCCTGAAGCGCGCCAAGACCACCGTCGTCACCGGATGGGGCCATTTCACCGACGCCAAAACCTGCGTGGTCGAGACCAAGGACGGAATGGTCACCATCAAGCCCGAGAACGTGATCCTCGCCTCGGGCTCCATCTCCACCGCCCTTCCGCACATACCCTTTGGCGGTGACGTAATTTCCTCGACCGAGGCGCTGGCTCTGCCCGAGTTGCCCAAGCGCCTTGTGGTGATCGGGGCGGGCTATATCGGGCTGGAGTTGGGCTCGGCCTTCCGCAAGTTCGGCTGCGAGGTGACGGTGGTGGAGGCGCAGGACCGCATCCTGCCGCTCTATGATGAACCTCTGACCAAACCGGTCAGGATGTGGCTGGAGAAGGCGGGCGTTATCCTGCACCTTTCGGCCAAGGCGACAGGTTGGGAAAACGGCGAACTGATCGTCGAGAAAAGTGGCGAGACCCTGCGCATCCCTGCCGACAAGCTTCTCGTCACCGTCGGGCGGCGTCCGCGCACGGAAGGCTGGGGCCTCGAGAATATGGGCGTCGATATGGCCGGCGCCTTCGTCAAGGTGAACGAGCGGATGCAGACCTCCATGGCGGGCGTCTATGCCATCGGCGACCTTACCGGCGAACCCATGCTGGAGCACAAGGCGGTGGCTCAGGCGCACGTGGCGGTGGAGGTGATCGCGGGCCAGAACCGCCGCTTCGATCCCGTCACCATCGCGGCGGTCTGCTTCACCGAACCGGAGATCGTCTCCGCAGGGCTCCTCCCGAAGGAGGCCGAGGCGGCGGGGCACGATCCAATCAGCGCCATTTTCCCCTTCCAGGCCAACGGCCGGGCGCTGTCAATGGAGGCGGGCGACACGGGCGGGTTCGTGCGGGTGGTGGCGCGCAAGTCCGACCATCGGGTTGTAGGGCTTCAGGCCGTGGGTGCGCACGTTTCGGAGCTATCGGGCGAGTTCGTCATGTCCATCGAGATGGGCGCGCGGCTGGAAGACCTGGCCGGAACCATCCATGTGCACCCCACTCTATCCGAGGCCGCGCATGAAGCCGCGCTGAGGGCGCTGGGCCACGCTATCCATATTTAGGGCGCATCAAAACCACAGTCGGCGCAGTAAATTGCGCGCTCGCTTTTCTGAGGATTGCGTTCAACCTTTGGTCGGGTAATGCGTTCCTGTAATAATGTGTGCGTGTGGGGGATCAACGGATGAGGCGGCCTACGGTAGGTCCTAGACTGGCGTTTGCCGCTGCTTTCCTCGCCATGTTCGGCGGCGTGAGCAGCGCTGCCTTTGCCATGCAGCCCTTTCCGGTTCCGCCGCCAGCGGGTGCGCCCGCCCTTCCTCCGCCCGCGCCGATCCCGCCCCAGCCGCTGCGCCGCGAACAGGTCGATCTGATCGTCAAGACGTTGCAGGAGGCCGAGACGCATGGCTTCCGGCAGGGCGAGTTCATGCCCGCCAACCTTTTGACCCTGATGGCGTCGAAGGACCCGGCGGAGCGGTTGCGTGGCGATAGCCTGCTACGCGCGACCATCATCCGCTACGCCCGCGCCCAGCACGGCTTGCGTATAACAGCTTGGCCGAAGAACTGGTCGCTTCGGCCCTTGCCCTATGACGCGGAGGCTGATTTCAACTTTGCGGCGGCGCAGGACAGGCTGGGACCGTGGATCGAGACCCTGCCGCCGCCCTTTGACCGCTACCGGGTGCTGCGCACCGCGCTCGCCCGGTATCAGGACGTCGTCGACAAGGGTGGCTGGCCCACCGTGGGCGCCGGTCCGGTGTTGAAGCCGGGCGTCTCCAGCGACCGGGTGATCGATCTTCGCAAACGGCTGGTAATTGAAGACCCGACCCTGAACCTCGACATCACGAGCCCCGATTTCGACCAGGCGGTCGAAGATGCGCTGAAATTCTACCAGCGCCGCAACGGCTTCGACACAACCGGGGTGGTCGGGTCACAAACGCTGGAGGCCTTGAACGTGCCTGCCGCCGGGCGCGTCTTGCAGATCCAGGCCAATATGGAGCGCTGGCGCTGGGCTCCGCGCCTGTGGCCCGCCAGCCGGATCGAGGTCAACATCGCCGCCGCCGAGATGACCCTGTTCGTAGACAACGCCATTGGCACGGAAATGCGCGCTGCGCCCGGCCGGCCGGACGACCAGACGCCCATGCTGACCTCGGCCATCGATTCGGTCGTGTTGAACCCGCCTTGGAACCTGCCCGCCGGGATCGCGGAGAAAGAATACTGGCCAAAGGAGCGGGCGCATCCGGGTTATCTGGCTTCGCACGGGTTCCGCGTGATCACCAACCCGGACGGCACCACTCGCCTGCAGCAAAAGTCAGGCGCCAAGAGCGCACTCGGCCAGATTAAATTCGACTTCCCCAACCCCTTCGCCGTCTATCTGCACGACACCCCCTCGCACGCCGCCTTCGGACACGACACCCGCGCTGTCAGTCACGGCTGCGTGCGCTTGGAGCGGCCCTTCGATCTGGCTCACAAGCTGTTTGAAGGCGATCAGACCTGGACCCCCGAACACATTCAGGAGGCTGTGGACGACGGCAAGACCCAGCGGGTTCAGCTCACCCAGTCCATGCCGGTGTTCCTGCTCTATTTCACCGCTTACCCTGACGTGAAGGGGCGGATGGATTTTCGCAACGACATCTACGACTGGGATAGCCAGCTTCTGCGCCTGATCGACGCACCACGCTGATACGCACTGGTCTTCGTTAAGGTTTTACGGGAAAACTCCGGCTTCAGTTCAGCAGTCGGGCGTCCTCCGCCACCCCTTTAGGGGACTTAATGCGGGGATGAATGTGCGTATGATCTATTCACGGCGACGTTTGTTCACCGTTTCCATCGCCGCAGCGGCGACGGGCGCCTCGGGCCTCGACGCCATGGCCAAGGGCTCCCACGCGAAACACGGCCATGCCGCCGTCTCGCACGGTCACGCTCCCCACGCCCACGCTATGAGCCACGCTCATGGTCGGCACGGACGCGTTCTAGCCTCAAACGCGCACGGCAAGCACTCGTTGCACGCCAAGCCGCACATCGCGAAGAACACTTTCACCGGCGACAAGGATTGCCCACAGCGCCGGGTCTGTCTGCACAACCTGCACACCGACGAGAAGATCAACACCGTCTATTACGAAGAGGGCCAGTATCTGCCGGACGCTCTGCACGCGGTGAATCATGTGCTGCGCGACTTCCGCAATGGCGAAGTGCACCAGATCGACCGCAACCTTCTGGACCTCGTCGGCGCCCTCGGCGCGCGGGTGGGCACGCGCGCGCCGTTCCAAGTGATCTCCGGCTACCGTTCGCCCAAGACCAACGCGATGCTGCAGGAGGAGCATGAACACTCCGGCGTCGCGACCCACAGCCTGCACATGGAAGGCGAGGCGATGGACATTCGCCTGGCTGATGTGGCCCTCGATCACCTCCGCAACGCCGCCTTCGGCCTGCAACGCGGCGGCGTAGGCTACTACCCCGCCTCAGACTTCGTACACGTGGACGTGGGCGATGTGCGGCATTGGGGTTTTAGCGCTTAGCCGCTCCCAATTCGCTCAGGCGCGCCGCTGCACTTGTCTTCATACGGAAGGGCATGAACCCTTGCGCACGGCTCCGCTCCGTTGTTCATGATCGGTGATAAGGCACGCCACGTCGCCACACCCTTCCGGAGCGAAACGCCATGAAAGCCGCCGTCCTGCGTCAGGTGAAGACTCCCCTCGTGATCGAGGACGTGCAGATTTCCAAACCCGGCCCGCACGAGGTTTTGATCCGCACCGTCGCTGCCGGGGTCTGCCATTCGGACCTGCATTTCGTGGAGGGCTCCTACCCCTATCCGCTCCCAGCCGTACTAGGTCACGAGAGCGCGGGCGTGGTCGAGCAGGTGGGCTCGGAGGTGCGGACGGTGAAGGTGGGCGATCACGTCATCACCTGCCTCTCCGCCTTCTGCGGCCACTGCAATCACTGCCTGACGGGGCGTATGTCGCTGTGCGTCTCGCCCGAGACCAAGCGCGGCAAGGGTGAGCCAACCCGGCTGGTCGAGGGCCCCGATCCCCACGGCGCTGCGCCGATGAACCAGTTCCTGAACCTGTCGTCCTTCGCCGAACAGATGCTGATCCACGAGCACGCTTGCGTCGCGATCCGTAAGGATATGCCGCTCGACCGCGCTGCCCTGATCGGCTGTTCGGTGACGACGGGGGTGGGGGCCGTGATCCACACCTCCAACGTGCGCCCCGGCGATACGGTGGCGGTGATCGGCTGTGGCGGGGTGGGGCTCGCGGCAATCAACGGCGCGGCCATCGCAGGCGCGGGCCGCATCATCGCCATCGATATGCAGGGCTCGAAGCTGAACCTGGCCAAGGACTTCGGCGCCACCGACGTGATCAACCCCGCCGATGGCGATCCGGTGAAACAGGTGATGGACCTGACGAAAGGTGGGGTGCAGCACAGCTTCGAGGCCATCGGCCTGAAGGCTACCGCCGAACAGGCATTCCAGATGCTGGCGCGCGGCGGCACCGCCAACATCATCGGCATGATCCCCGTGGGAGTGAAGATCGAGCTTTCGGGCTCAGATTTCCTCGGCGAAAAGCGCATCCAGGGCTCGCTGATGGGCTCCAACCGCTTCCCGGTGGATATGCCCCGCTTCGTGGACTTCTACATGGCGGGCAAGCTGCACTTGGACCAGATGATCTCCTCGCGCATCAAGCTGGAGCAGGTGAATGAAGCCTTTGACGAACTACGCCGGGGCGAACTGGCCCGCAGCGTGATCATGTTCGACGCATGAGCGCGTCATCGCTAAACGGACGGCGGGTGGTGGTGATCGGCGGCGCCTCGGGCGTCGGCTTTGCCGTGGCCCAGGCGGCGCTGGCCGCGGGCGCGGAGGTCGTCGTAGGGTCGAGCCAAACTGCCCGGATCGAGGCGGCGGCGAACCGGCTCGGCAAGGCGTCGCGCGGCCACACCGTCGATGTTAAGGACGAGGGCTCCGTCGCCGCCTTCTTCGACGCGGTGGGGGCGTTCGACCATTTGGTCTTCACCGCCGGGGACTGGGGGAGCTTCATCGCCCCGACCCGCGACCTCGACATCGAGGCGAACAAGGCACGACTCGAAGTGCGGTTCTGGGGCGCGGTCCGCGCAGCCAAGCACGCCCTCCGTCATATCGCCGCAGAGGGGTCAATCACCCTGACTGGCGGTATGTTGGCGCACCGCCCCATGCCGGGCGCGCCGCTCACCACCGCTTCGGCCCAGACCACCGAGGGCCTCGCTATCGGCCTCGCCCGCGATCTCGCCCCGATCCGGGTCAATGCGGTCTGCCTCGGCCTGATCCTCAGCGAGCACGTCATGGAAATGCCCGAGCCCATGCGGAAGTCCTTCACCCAGAACCTGCCCCTGCCGCGGGGCGGATCGTGCGAAGAAGCGGCCGAGGCCTACCTCTATCTAATGCGCGCCACCTACACGACCGGACAGGTGGTGACGGTCGACGGCGGCGCCAGCATGGTCTGAGCCACGCCTCGGCGTGCTAGGCAGGCAAGGCTTCCGCCACCAGCGCTTCGGCCTTGGCGAACAGGGCTGGATCGACCTTGGCGCCGCTCGCTGCGGCGTTTTCATCCAGTTGCTCCGGGCGGGAGGCGCCGACGATGGCGGAGGCCACGTTCGGTTCGCGCAGCACCCAGGCGAGAGCGAACTGGCCAAGGGTCAGGTTCGCCTCCGCCGCCACAGGCTTCAGCTTCTGAACTGCTTCCAGCACCGGCTTTTCCATCCAGCGGGCGATGGCCGAACTCATGGCGTCTGAGGTGGCGCGGGTGCCTGCGGGCGGCGGTGAGTTTGGATCGTATTTGCCGGTCAGCACCCCCTGCGCCAGCGGCGACCAGACGATCTGCGAGACGCCGTTGGCGGCGCAGATGGGGATCACCTTCTTTTCCGGGCGGCGCCACAGGAGCGAATACTGCGGCTGGCTGGAGACGAACTTCTCGAACCCCATGTCGCGCGACATAGCCATCGCGGCCTCGATCTGTTCCGGCGACCATTCTGAAAAGCCTATCCAGCGCACCTTACCCGCCTTCACGATCTCCGACAGGGCCTGCATGGTTTCTTCCAGCGGCGTGTCCACGTCGTAGCGATGGCACTGGTAGAGGTCGACGTAATCGGTGCGAAGCCGGGTGAGCGAGGCGTCGATCTGCTTGAACACCTGTGCCCGCGACAGCCCCTTGTCGGTGTCGCTCATGGGCACGAACAGTTTGGTAGCGAGGATGTAGCTGTCTCGCGGACGCTTTGCCAGCGTCTCCCCCAGCACCGTCTCCGCCGCGCCCCGGCCATAGGCGTTGGCGGTGTCGATGAAGTTGATCCCGAGATCGAAGGCGCGGTCGACGCAGGCGCGCGCCTTGTCGGCCTCCACCCCCACCCCATAAGTCAGCCACGAGCCGAGGGAAATCTCCGAGACCTTGAGGTCGCTGGAGCCGAGTTGCCGATAGAGCATGATCCTACAATCGCTCCACGATCGTCACGTTCGCCAGGCCGCCGCCTTCGCACATGGTCTGCAGGCCATAGCGTTTGCCGCGTGTGTGCAGGGCGTTGACCAGAGTGGTCATCAGCTTGGTTCCCGAACCGCCGAGGGGATGGCCTAGCGCGATGGCGCCGCCGTTGACGTTCAGCCTCGCAGGATCCGCGCCGGTGTCCTTCAACCAGGCGGTCGGCACAGAGGCGAAGGCTTCGTTGACCTCGTAAAGGTCGATCTCGTCGATCTTCATGCCCGCCTTCTTCAACGCGCGATGGGTAGCTGGAAGGGGGGCCTCCAGCATGATCACCGGGTCGCCGCCGATCACCGTCATGTGGTGGATGCGGGCGAGCGGCTTGACGCCTAGCGCCTTCAGCCCAGCCTCGTTGACAACCATCACCCCCGATGCGCCGTCGCAAATCTGGGACGACGAGGCCGCCGTCAACGCCCCGCCCTCGGCGATCAACTTTACCCCTCGCATGGCCTCCAGCGTGCCCTCAAAACGGATGCCTTCGTCCACGTCGTGGGTCTGTTCGGAGCCATCTTCCAGCTTGATCTTCAGGGGCACGATCTCGGTCTTGAACGCGCCGGCCTGGGTCGCCGCGATGGCCTTCTGGTGCGAGGAGAAGGCGAACTCGTCCAGCGTGTCCTTGTCCATGCCGTACTTCTTGGCCATCATTTCCGCGCCGGTGAATTGGCTGAACTGGATGCCGGGGTATTTGGCCTGAAGTTCGGGGCTCATGTAGTGGCCGAACCCGTTCTTCATCGGCAGCGAGGCCGACAGGCCCATAGGCACGCGGGTCATGCTCTCCACGCCCGCCGCGATCACAATGTCCATGGCGCCCGACATCACCGCCTGCGCCGCGAAGTGCAGCGCCTGTTGGGAAGAGCCGCACTGGCGATCCACCGAGGTGCCGGGTACGCTTTCAGGTAGGCGCGAGGCCATCACGGCGTTGCGCGCCACGTTGATGCCTTGCTCGCCCACCTGCGAGACGCAACCCATAATGACGTCCTCGACCAAGGCTGGGTCGGCGCCGGTGCGGTCAAGCAGGGCGTTGATCACCTGCGCGGCGAGGTCCACCGGATGCCAGTCCTTCAACCGGCCGCCCTTCTTGCCCCCGGCGGTGCGGGCGGCGGCGACGATATAGGCTTCGGCCATGGGGTATCCTCCGAGAAGCGCTTATGTGGGCTCTTGACGGCCATACACACGCCCTTCCCCAACGGGAGGCAAGAGGGCTTTACGCGAACGTGATGCGGCGCTGCATCGCCCCTTGCCTTCCCCAACTGTAACCGTTCCATAGTCTGCAAAACGACAGGGACGAGGACGCAGACATGGCCATCAGGACGCGGTTCACCGAGATGTTCGGGGTGGAGCATCCCATCGCCCAGGGCGGGATGCAGTGGGTGGGCAAGGCCGAACTCGTCGCCGCGGTGGCTGATGCCGGTGCGCTCGGCTTCATTACCGCCCTCACGCAGCCGACGCCCGAGGCCCTGACCAAGGAAATCGCCCGCACGCGGGAGATGACCGACAAGCCGTTCGGCGTGAACCTGACCATACTGCCCGCCATCGTCCCGCCGCCGTATGCGGAGTATCGCGCCGCCATCATCGAGGCCGGGATCAAGATAGTGGAGACGGCGGGCTACAAGCCGCAGGAGCACGTCGATCATTTCAAGGCGCATGGGATCAAGGTGATCCACAAATGCACCGCCGTGCGCCACGCCCTGTCGGCCGAGCGGATGGGGGTGGACGCCATCTCCATCGACGGGTTCGAGTGCGCGGGCCATCCAGGGGAGGACGACATTCCGGGGCTTATCCTGATCCCCGCCGCCGCCGACCGGGTGAAGATTCCCATGCTGGCCTCGGGCGGGTTCGGCGACGGGCGGGGGCTGGTGGCGGCGCTGGCGCTTGGGGCTGACGGCATCAACATGGGCACACGCTTTTGCGTGACCAAAGAAGCGCCGATCCCGGAGAGCTTCAAGCAGCAGATGGTCGCCAACGACGAACGCGCCACCGACCTTATCTTCCGCACCCTGCACAACACCGCCCGGGTGATGAAGAACGCGGTCAGCCAGGAGGTCGTCGCCATCGAACGCAAGGGCGGCGCAACGTTCGAGGATGTGCGCGGGCTGGTTGCCGGAACCCGTGGCCGCGACGCGTTGGCCAATGGCGACACGGACGGCGGCATCTGGTCCGCCGGTATGATCCAGGGCCTGATCCACGACATTCCGACCTGCAAGGAGCTGATCGACCGGATCATGGCCGATGCCGAAGCGCTCATCAAAGGGCGACTTGAGGGGCTGGTGGTTTAGGGGAGGCCCTAACTCGCGGGCGGGAGCCCAAGCGGGGTGGAGGCGAAAATCTCCTGCTCCTCGGCGGTCATGTCCACCGGCACATCGGCGAACAGGGGCGTGGAGAGGTAGCGCTCGCCCGTGTCCGGCAACATACAGAGGATGTTGGCTCCCTTGGGCGCCGTGGCCGCCAGCCTGAGCGCCCCGGCGAAGGTCGCGCCAGAGGTGATGCCGACGAAGACGCCCTCTTTCGCCGCAAGGTTCTGGCTGGCGGCGATGGCGTCGGGACCGGAGATGGGCAGGACCTCATCGATCATCCCGCCGTCGGCGGCGTCCTGAAGCAGTTCGGAAATGAAGTCGGGGGTCCAGCCCTGCATCGGGTGCGGCGTCCAGGCCGGGTGCCCGGCGGAGGGCGTGCCGTCCGCGTTGCGAGCCTGTTTCTCGTGGCTGGCGAGGAGGGGTGCGGTTTCCGGCTCGCACACCACGATCTTGGTTTTCGGGCTTTCCTTTTTCAGGACACGCGCTACACCCTTCAGGGTTCCGCCGGTGCCGTACCCCGTGACCCAGTAGTCGAGCGTCTCGCCCTTGAAATCTTCCAGAATCTCCACCGCCGTAGTTCGGGAATGCACGTCGGCGTTGGCCTCGTTCTCGAACTGCCTCGTCCAGAACCAGCCGTGTTTTTCGGCCAGCTCGCGGGTCTTGTCGACCATGCCGGTGCCGCGCAGAGCGGCGGGGGTCAGCACCACCTTGGCCCCGAGGAACCGCATCAGCTTGCGCCGCTCGACGCTGAAACTGTCGGCCATGACGATGACGAGAGGATAGCCCTTCTGGGCGCAGACCATGGCCAGACCGATGCCGGTGTTGCCGCTGGAGGCTTCGATGACCGTCTGACCGGGCTTCAGGGCGCCGGATGCCTCCGCCGCCTCGATCACGCCCAGCGCCAGGCGGTCCTTCACCGAACCCAGAGGATTGAAAGCTTCAACCTTGACCCAAAGGTTCACGTGGGCCGGGGCCAGCGTGTTGATCCGCACCACCGGGGTGCGCCCGACGGTCTGGAGAATGTTGGCGTAACGGGTCATGCGGGGCTCCGAGGTTGCCGGGCGGTCAAAGCGTGCGCCAAACGCGCTCGCAAGCCGAAATCAGTCCTGCTTCAGTTATCGCCGACTGGCCGACGCAGTGACTATGGTTTGGTAAGCTGCACGAACGGGGTGCCTCCGGAGGTGACTTGCGGCAGGTGCCCGTCCCACTTCTCGATGGCCCGAAGCTGAAGCACGGCGGGGTTGGAGCGCAGGGTGTCGCCCTGCACCTGAATGGCCTTGGCCTCGCCCTCGGCCTGGGCGATCCGCTGTTGGGCTTCGGCTTGCACGGTGGCGACCTGCGCCTGGGCGGCGAGGGCGTGCTGCTCGTTGGCGATCTTGTTGTTGATCTGGGTCAGGACTACCTCGGGCACGCGCACGTTTCCGGCCCAGAACAGCTTCTCGACGTTCAGGCCAAACGGGGCGAAGAAGGCGGCTACGTCGGTCTGCACCCCGTTCAGCAACTCCTGCTTCCGCGGGCCGTAGATTTCCTCCACCCCCATGGCGGCGGCGCGGTTGACCAGGGCGTTGCGGACGGCGTTGCGCAGGGGGCCGGAGATGATGCCCCCCGCGTCGGTGCGGTATTTCTGGAACAGCTTGGGGGCCAGCACCGTAGAGACCGAATAGCTGACCGCGATGTCGGCGCTGAGGCCCAGACCGTTCTTGTCCTGGAAGTTGAACTCCTCGTTGTTGGCGTTCCCCTCGGTTCCGCTGCGGGTATAGGTGTAGGTGTTGGTGAAGACCGGGTACTCGTAAATGTTGGTGCCGAACGGGGTGAAATAGGTGCCGACGCCCAGCGCCTGATTGCTGACCCCGGCGTCAGAGCCGTACTGGTTGACCTTGATGCCCACGTGGCCGGGCTTCACCTGACCGCATCCGGCGAGCGCGAGCGTGCAGGCGCTCGCAAGGAGGAGCTTCTTCATTTCGGTTTCCTGTCTTCGCTATGCGGGGACAAAACTCTGGAACGGGGCGGTCTGGCCGATGGGCTGAGGTAGGGCCATATCTGCAAGGCGAGCCAGCCCGTAAGGCCCAGCGCCAGAGCGACGCAGGCGACGGCGCCCAGAAGCGCCCAGTCCTGATGCAGATTAACGAGATCGGGAGCGAAAATCCGTAGCAGCACGAAGTCGATCACCACCACGACGGCGATCCTGACCGCAATCCTGACCTTATCGTTCCGCGTCATCTCTAGACCTCCACCAGCCCGTCCGGGAAGCGGTTCTCATGCGGACCTTCGGACGGGAAGTGTTCCGCCAACGCCGCGCCGCATACCTCGACGGCCTGGACGAACCCCTTGGCCGGGTCGCGCTTCTTCATGCCCTTGATCAGCGCCGCTACGGCTGCATCCCATACCGGATCGCCCACGGCGTCGTGGATGGCCTTGTCAGCGACGATCTCAACCTGCCGATCCTTCAGCGAGGCGAAGATCAAGACCCCCGTCCGGCTGGGTGCATTGATCAGCCCGGTGGACGAGAAGTGGGCGTAGGCGGTGCGTTTTACCCGGTGGCGTTTGAGGAAGCGCGGGGTCAGCGCCCGGCGCACGCCGGGAATGGAGACGAGGAGCGCGATGAAGGCGAACAAGCCCGTCTGCGCCAACGCATAGAGGCCGATCGCCTCGCCGATCAGCGTCTGCACCCCAACGATGGGCGCTGGCGACCAGCCGTCTGGCTGCACGGCCCAGGTCCAGGGATGAATGCCCGCCACCAGTAGCAAGGGCGGAACGATCAGCGCGATAGAAGCCGCCCAGGCGAGGGGGATTTCGCGATACTGGCTGACTTCTTCAGTGGCGATGCAGAAGATTTCACCGGAGGTCCGCGCCTCCGCTGCCGCGACGGCGCTGGCGATCTTCTCGTGGTCGGTTGTGCTGAGCATGGCCTGATCTCCTACCAGCTACCCGAGGAGCCGCCGCCGCCGAACGATCCGCCGCCGCCTGAGAAGCCGCCGCCTCCCCCGCCGCCGAAGCCGCCGCCGTCGTCGTCGCCGCCCCGGCCTCCCATCATTCCGCCGAGGAACAGCAAAGGCCAAAGCCCGCCCATGCCGCCCCCGCGCCGTCCCCGTCCGAAGATCGAGAACAGCACGAAGACCACGAAGATGATGGAGAAGATGCCCGAGATCGGACTGCGTGAATGGTGATGGCTATAACTTGACGCTTGCTGCGCCTGCACTTGCGCGGCCGCGTCCGCTGCCTTCTGCTCGGCGGTGGTGGGGTCGGCGGCCATCTGCTGGATCAAGGCATCGGTCCCGGCGACCACACCGCCCGGAATGTCTCCAGCCTTGAACTTCGGCAGGACTTCGGTTTGCAGGATGACGCTGGTCACGGCGTCGGTGAGCACGCCCTCCATGCCGTAACCGACCTCGATCCGCACCTTGTGCTCGGAGGGGACGACGATGAAGATGACGCCGTTGTTCGACCCCTTTTGCCCTACACCCCAGGCGCGCCCGAGCTTGTAGCCGTAGTCGGCGATGTCCTGCCCCTGCAGCGAGGGCAGGGTGACGACGACGAGTTGGCGGGTGTTCTGCTCCTGCAACCCCTTCAGCTTGTCCTCAAGGGCAAGCTTGGTCGCTTCGGGCAGCACGTGCGCATCGTCCACCACCCGCCCGGAAAGGGTGGGGAAGGTGGGCTCGGCGGCGAAGGCTGGCGAAAGACTGGCGAACAGCAGCGCCATCAGGGTAGCCAAAAGGACCAGCGGGAGCCCAACCGCGCGATTCTCTCCCCCTTCGAGGGGGAGAGAGGACCGCTGTATGAACATCACGGCTTGGTCGTTGAAGTGGTCGTCACAGCGTTAGACGTGGTCGTCGTGCTCGACCCCGAAGGCGTCCCCGTGTCGAAGTTCACCTTGGGCGCGGCCTGCGCCGTATCGGCGGCGGCGAAGGGCGTCAGCGGCTTCTCGTTGTGATAGAGCGTCCCCGCCCAGAACACGCCCGGGAAGGTGTGCAGCGTGGTGTTATAGTCGCGCACTGCCTCGTTGTAGTCGTTGCGGGCCACGGCGATCCGGTTCTCGGTGCCCTCTAGTTGCGACTGCAGGGCCAGGAAGTTGGCGTTAGATTTCAGCTCCGGATAGCGCTCGTTGGCCACCAGAAGGCGGCTGAGTGCGCCGGAAAGCGCGCCTTGAGCGTTTGCGTATTGCTGCACCTTGGCCGCGTCGCCGAGTTGGGAAACATCAACCTTGACCTGGGTGGCGCTGGCGCGGGCCTGGGTCACTTCGTCCAGCACGGTGCGTTCCTGCTTGGCGAAACCCTGGACGGTGGCGACCAGATTGGGCACGAGGTCGGCGCGGCGCTGATAGTAGTTCTGCACGTCGGCCCACTTGGCCTTGGCGGCTTCTTCCTTGGTGGGGATGGAGTTGACCCCGCATCCGGCCAGGGTGAACGAGAGCGCGGCGAGAGGCGCAAGGCGCAGGGCGCCGGAGAGATAGCGGTTCAAGGTAGGACCCCGAATGAAGCGCCCGTCAGGCGAGCGCCCGCCTAAGGTAGCATTTCCCCGCCGCAACGTAAGGAGGCGGCTGCATTAAGGCTTTGTCATGCGAACCGGCACTCCCCTTGGCGGCCGTTTGCCCCTAACCTGTTCTGCATGACCTTCGCCAACCCCATCATCGCCGCCGGTGTGCGTGGCCTGCAGTCGCTCTATGCGGAGCGCGCCGTCACGCCGGTCGAGGCAACCGAGAGCTATCTGTCGCGCATTCGGGGGCTCGACGGGGCGCTTGGCTGCTACGTCCATGTGGACGCGGAGGGCGCGCGGACGGCGGCGCATGAAAGCGCGGCGCGCTGGCAGAGCGGGCGCGCCATCTCTGCGCTCGACGGCGTGCCCATCGGCATAAAGGCCAACATCGCCGTTGGAGGCTTCCCCTGGCACGCCGGGATCGGCGGTCATCGCGAACGCATCGCCGCCGCCGACGCCGAGTGCGTGTCGAGGCTCCGGGCCGCTGGGGCCATCATCCTCGGCGTCCTGAATATGCACGAGGGGGCCTTTGGCGCGACCACCGACAATCCCTGGTTCGGGCGCACGCATAATCCGTGGAAGCACGGTCATACGGCGGGCGGTTCCTCGGGCGGATCGGGAGCGGCGACAGCGGCGGGGCTCTGCGCGGCGGCTCTGGGAAGCGACACGCTCGGGTCTGTGCGCATCCCGGCCGGCTTCACCGGGACCTTCGGCCACAAGCCAACTCAGGGGCTGATTTCCACCGAAGGCGTGGTCGCCATGTCCTGGACGCTGGATCACGTGGGGGTGCACGCCCGCTCGGTGGAGGATTGCGGCCTGATGCTGGCCGGCGCTTGCGGCGCGGACGGAGAGCTGGCGGGCGACATCGCGACCCCCATGAGCCTTGAAATGCTGAAGGCCGCGCCGTTCGCTGTGCTGGACTTCGCAGCCGTGGCCGAGGTTTCGCCTGCGACCGCCAAGGCCCTGCACGCCGCTGTCGAGCGGGGCCGGGCGGCGGGTCTGAACTTTGAGACCATCAGCCTCGGCGACTACGACTTCGCCGCTGCGATCCAGAGTGGGCTTCTGATCTGCGCAGCGGAAACCCTGGTAGAGCATGATGAGGCCTTGACCGCCAACCCGGAGGGCTTTTCCGAAGCCTACCGGGCGATCCTGAAAATGGGCTCATCCCGCTCCGCTCCCGATCTGGCGCGCGCCTATCGCACCCTCGGCAGCATGGCCGAAGCGGCGCGCGAAGCCCTCAGCGGCTATGCGGGCTTGATTCTGCCCACCACGCCCTTTCCCGCCTGCCCGTTCGAGGAGCAGCCACGCGACGTGGCGCTGTTCACCACCCTCGGCAATGTGGTGGGCCTGCCTGTCACCGCCTTCCCGACCGGTATGGACGAGGGCCTGCCCCTATCCGCCTCCGCCCTTGCCTGGGACGACGAAACGGCCCTGGGGCTGGCGCAGGCCATGACGCAGTCGTTCGAGGCGCCGGGGGACTACCGGGGCTAGGCGGTCAGCGCCAGGAGGGCGAAACTGGCCAGCCAGTGCTCGCCCATGTAGTCGCCCGCCACGTGCGGCAGGCTGGCTTTGAGGTGGGCATCCGCCGCCTCGTGCATGGTCGCTCCTTGTGGATGCCCCACCGCCAGCATTCGCCAACACCAGGCCCGCGACAGGTTCAGCCCGTCGAGATGGGCGATCTTCCCGTCGGAGCGATCCGAGACCGTGGCGGGGAGGAAAAGAGCAGACGGCTCGTGGTCGGCAAGATTCGTCAGGAACCGCTCGAACCAACTCGCGAACCGCTCCTCGTCTAGCACCCGTTTCATGCAGGCCGCTTCGATCAGGGTCGGGGAGAGGAAATCGTCTCCTGAAGGCTCCCAGGCCCGCGCATCCGCATCGCCGCCATACCACTCCGCCGCCCGGTCCTTCAGCGCCTCGGTCAGCACCGGGTCTGCGCTCTCGGCATAGTCCAGCGCCAAGATAGCGGCGAAGGCGGTAGAGGCGTGGCTGCCGTTGCGGATCGGATAGGTCGCCTTGGGTAAGAAGGTCTTGAAGCGGCCCGCGAAGGCTTCAGCGAGGGGCTTGAGCGCCGCGGCCCACCGCTCGCCGTCGGGCGTGGTGTGCGCCGAAAGCTCGGCCTGCAGCTTCAAGAGCCACGTCCAGCCATAGGGCCGCTCGAATCCGACGCTGGAGGGACGGGTCAGATAGGCGAGCTCGCCGCCCACCTTCTCATGGGTCAGGTGCTCATCGAACAGGGCGCGTATGCGGGGCGCCTCCGGGCCGTCTGGATAGAGGCGCAGCAGCGTCGCCAAGAGCCAGTAGCCGTGGACGCAGGAGTGCCAGTCGAACGAGCCGTAGAAGACCGGGTGCAGGGCGCGCGGTCCCTGTGCATCCCCGTCGCCGGTCAGTACGTGATCCAGCTTGTTGGGATATTCGCGCGTGACGTGGCCGAGCGCGATAACGGCGAAACGGTGTGCGATCTCAGGCGTCAGGGTCTGCACGGCGGCCTCAATGGCGGAAGGCGAGGAAGTAGAGCAGGGCGGTGTTGACGACCAGCAGCATCCCCGCCGTCGGCGCCTGCGCCTTGATTACGGCATAGCGGTCAGGCAGGTCGAGCAGCGCTGGCGGTACAAGGTTGAAGTTGGCCGCCATCGGCGTCACCAGCGTGCCGCAGAAGCCCGACAGCATTCCGATGGCCCCCACTACCGCCGGATCGCCTCCGAACTTCCTCACGATCAGCGGCACGCCGATGGCGGCGGTCATCACCGGAAAGGCGGCGAAGCCGTTGCCCATGATTATGGTGAAAAGCGCCATGCCGAGGGTGTAGGTGCACACCGCCGCGAAGGGCGTGCCCAGTGGCAGACAATGGCTGGCGAGATCGCCCACGGCCTGTCCCACACCCGCAAGCGCGAACACCGCCCCCAGCGCCGCCAGCATCTGCGGCAACAGCGCGGCCCAGCCTACGCTGTCGAGCAGCCGGCGGGTCTCCTGAAATGGGGCGATAGGCGAGGCGCGCAGCATGGGCAGTGCCACAGCCAGCGCGATGATGACGCCCAGCGCCAGCGAAACCGCCGTCACCTGCTTGGGATCGACCAGCGGGGCCCCGTGGATCATCACGCCTTTCAGGAACAACGATCCGGCCAGCGCCACCACTGGAATGATCAGCGCGGGGATGAACAGCCGCGCGCCGAACCTCGCGGCGAAGCCCTCGCGCGCGGGCGCGCCGGTGGTCTGCGGCGGCCCTTTACCGAGCCCGCCCAACCCGGCGATCAGGGCCAGGCCGAGCGCCAGACAACCGTTGGCGAAATTGCCGATCCGGTCGCCCATCAAAAGGCTTAGCGCCATCAGTCCCCAGAAGGCGGCGTTTCCAATGCGCCGCGGATTGGTCCGGTCAAGCCCGCTCAGCACCGCTACGGCGGCGAACATCATCCCGACAAGGAGAAAGACGACACCGATGCCGATCATTCGGCGACCTCCGGCGGGACGGCGTCGGCGCCATAGCGGGTGATGCGGCGGTCTAGCAGAAGTAGCCGAACTCCATGGATCACGAATGCGGCGATAGCTGTGGGAATGGCCCAGACCGACAGGCCAAGCGGCTGCACCGCATACCCTGAGGCGTCGAGGAAGCTCTTGATGAGCAGGATCGAACTCATGGCGATGAAGATATCTTCGCCGAAAAAGACGCCGATATTGTCCACTGCGGCCGCGTGGGCGCGAACGAGGGCGCGGAGCTTGTCGTCGGCGTGGGGCGTCTGGGCGTCGGCGGCGGCTTCCGCCATGGGCGCCACCAGGGGGCGCACCATCTGCGCCTGCCCGCCCGCCGAGGTCAGGCCGAGCGCGGCGGTGATCTGGCGAAAGGCGAGATAGACGATCAGGAGCCGCCCGACTGTCGCGCCCCGCATCCCGGCCACGAGGCGCCGCGCGCGCGTCTGCAATCCGTAACGCTCCAGAAGCCCGATCACCGGCAAGACCAGCCAGACGATGGAGACGAGGCGGCTATCGTTGAACGCCTTGCCGAAGGCCGAGACGACCCTGATCGGATCGAACCCCGCCAATAGCCCCGTCGCCGCCGCCGAGGCCACCACCACTAGGAGCGGGTTCAGTCGCACCGCGAACCCGCCCGCCAGCACCAACAATCCTAGAAGCGGCAGCGAGTGCTGCATGATCTATTCACCCCTCGTCATTCCCGGCCTCGGAGCCGGGAAACCAGCAGCGCTGACCGTCCCGCTTGCTGGGTTCTCGGGTCAAGCCCGAGAACGACAAAGAAGGGAAATCACGTGCGCTTGCGCAAGCGCTTAAACGATCAAGCCGCTCGCGCGTCGGCCCGGCTGGCTTCTCTCGACGCCAGGGCGCCTTCCAGCGCGGCGTGCAGCTTGGGAAGTTCGATGGGCTTGGCCACGTGGCCGTCCATGCCAGCGGCCAGGTATTCCTTGATCTGGTGCACCATGGCGTTTGCGGAGAGGGCCACAATGGGCGTGCGGCTGCGGCGCTGCGCGACCTCGGCGGCGCGGATGGCGCGGGTGGCGCCAATGCCGTCTAGCACCGGCATCTGGATATCCATCAGGATCACATCGTAATCGCCAACGTCCCAAGCCTCCACCGCCGCCTGCCCGTTGTCCACCAGCACAAGCTCGGCGCCGAAGATCTGGATGATTGTGGAGAGCACCATCTGGTTGGTGGGGTTGTCTTCCGCCGCCAGAACCCGCAGCACCCGGCCCTGGTCTTCGGGCAGGTCCACGTCGTCGTCCTGGACGATGTCTTCCTGGAAAATTCGCTCCATGGGCAGGGTGACGGTGAAGGTGGAGCCTTCGCCCTCCACGCTTTCGGCCTTTACTTCCCCTCCCATCAGGACGGCAAGCTCGTGGCAGATAGAGAGGCCGAGCCCCGTGCCGCCGAACTGGCGGGTAGTCGAGGCGTCGAGCTGGGTGAACTTCTGGAACAAGAGGGGCAGTTTCTCGGAAGGCATTCCGATGCCGCTGTCGCGCACGACGATGCGCACGCCCTCGGCTCCATCCTCGCCTACGCCCTCGACGGCCACGGATACCGCACCCGCGCTGGTAAACTTCAGGGCGTTGGAGATCAGGTTGGAGACGATCTGCCGTAGCCGCGCAGGATCACCCAGACGTCCGCCCGACGCTGCATCCGAAAGGGTCAGCGACAAACTGAGCCCCTTGCGGACGGCTACGGCGGTGAAGCCGTCGAAGGCCCCTCGCAAAACCTGTTCGAGATCGAACTCGATGATGTCGAGCTCTAGCTTGCCAGCCTCGATCTTGGAGACATCCAGAATGTCGTTGAGGATTTCGAGTAGGGCCTCGCCGGACTTTCTGATGACGGTCAGGCGTTCGCGCTGTTCGGAAGCCATGTCGCCGAGCGCCATGATCTGCGCCATGGCGAGCACCCCATTCAGGGGGGTGCGGATTTCATGGCTCATGTTGGCGAGGAACTGCGACTTCTGCACGTTTGCGGCCTGGGCGGCGTCGCGAGCGAATGTCAGCTCACCCATGGCTCCGCGTAGTTCGTCGTCGTTGATCTGCAGCCGCTTGAGAAGCTGGTTGAAGCTCTGCGTCAGGCGACCAAGCTCGTCGTCAGAGGCCCGTGCGACCCGCTGGCTGAAGTCCCCGCTGATGGAAACCTCGCGCATGGCGTCAACCAGCCGGTTGATCGGCTCCACCACCCGGCGGGCGAGGGCGCGCCCAAGAAAGAGCGAAAGCCCAGCCGCCGCAAACAAAAGAGCGGCTGCGACGGCAAGATAGCGGGCCAGGAACTGGCCAATGAAGGCGATGTCGCGCCGCACCACGAGTTCGCCGAATTTTACATTGCCGTCCGCCACCACTGTCCGACTGATGATTATACTCGGATTGCCGTAGGGGCCCTCCCCCTTGCGTTGATACGAATCGACAACCGCGCCGTGCATATCCAGAAACTGGGCGGCCCGCACCTGGTGCGCGACCGAGAACCCTTGCATCAGCCTATGGACCTTGGAGGGGTCCCCGCCCTCAACGGCGCGGGCCAGCGGCGCGGCCAACAGACCAGTAAGTTGTTGCTGATTTTCTTTCAGATTTTGGCGTTCTGCGCGCCACTGTTCGGCGGTGAAGACTACGCAGGCGGCGAACAGGACGGACACCGCCGTTACCATGGCGACAGCGGTGATCCTCCCCTGCAGGGTGGCGAGGGCCGAGCGGGTGATAGAACCCGGGGGGACTGCGCTCATAAACAGGTTCTCCGCCGATCTTTTCGGCGCGCTCAAAGCCATACGAAGCCTTAGTTTGCGCCAAAAAAGCTAACGGTTCGCTTCCGCAGCGTTTTATCGGCCCGAACTGGCCGTCCCTCTGGACCTGCGTTAACTTTTCGTTTACCTTCATTACTTTCCTGATTTGTGGAGGCTGCATTGGATAAAGCTCTCGTTGCACAGAAACTCGCGAACAAGCTGTTCGCGACCGAAGCCGCCGTTGACACGGCTATAGAGCAGACCATGACGTTGATCAGCGGCGTAGCTGAAACCCGGCGCGCGCTTGGCCTTGCGGCCACCGTTGGCAATGAGGTGACGGCGAAGCTTGCTGATGCCCTGTCGGCGCTGGCTCAAGCCCGCACGGCGGTGGTGGAAGCTCATGGCGAAATGGCCGACCTGAAGCTGCGCGTTGGCATCCGCACCAAACTGCTGGGAATCTTCGACAAGCCGCCCGAAGGCCAAACCAATCCGCTTTCCCGTATGGATCGCGACGTGGCCTAAACTCCACTTACCTCTAAATTAATCAACTTCGTCTACACCGCGCCCTTGAGACCACCTCAAGGGCGCGGTTTTATGTTCAATATACTCATCAGCCAGATCGGCTTGATCCTGTTAGTAGGGACCTGCGTATTTTCCTGGATCAAAGGTGGAGAAGCTGAGCGTCTTGCAGCGGTGGCGATTGCGATTACCTGGATTGTATCCATGGCGGCCCAGACCTTAATTTCTCCGCAGGGCCTGAACCGGGAAATCGCGCTCCTGATCATCGATGGACTGTTCGCGATCAGCCTTTTGGTGATTTCGGTTCGTTATTCCAGCCTGTGGCTCGGCGTGGCGATGATGCTGCAAAGCGGCGCTATCGCGTGTCACGCCTTGATCCTGGGGCAGGAAATTAGCGGGCGCACCTATTTTATATGCCTGAACATTGCGGGCGCCAGTATGCTCTGCGCGGTTGTCGTCGCGACGTTTGTCAGCATCCACGCACGATCTCACCATAAGCGGGATGATCGCGACCACACACCACCCGCGATGCCCACAGCCGTTTGAGGCCAATCTCAAGTTGAGACCGTTGGGCTTCAGCCCGCCGTCTTGCGTCCGATCCTGAGGCCCGCGCGGCCTACGCCGACGTAGCTGCCGATGATCGCCACCGCCGCGCCGCCCAACGCCAGCCACAGAGCTGTCGGTGCGAAGCCGTCGCCGATCCCTGGCAGGGCAAGAGGCTCGGGCCTGTTGGTGAGCACGATCAGGCCCGCGAGGGCGACGTTGAACAGGCTCTCGCCTACGATCAGCCCCGACGCCAGAAGCACCCCCAAACGCTTGGCCGCCGCCCCGGACGGCCCTTGCCCGGCAGCCCACCTGTCGTAGAGCCAGCCGACCACCGCGCCCACCACCACCGGGGTTGTCACCGCCATGGGCAGGTAGATGGCCAGTCCGACGCCTAGAGGTGGGAGGGAATAGCGTCCCATCCGGCGCAGGGTTTCGTCGATCAGCACCAGCACCGCGCCGACCAGGGCGCCGACGCCCAAGAGCGGCCACATCTTGGCGTCGCCGACGATGACCCCGTGCGCCAGAGTGGAGATCAGAGTCGCCTGGGGCGCCGCGAGGGGTGTGGCGGAGATGGCGTGGGCGTTGGAGCCAACGAAACCGAACGCGTGGTTCAGAAGGTCCAGCACCGGCGGGATCACCAGCGCGCCTGCGAACACGCCGATCAGGAGCGCCACCTGTTGCCGCCATGGCGTCGCGTCGACCAGTTGGCCGGTCTTCAGGTCCTGCAGGTTGTCGTTGGCGATGGTGGCGACGGTCAGGACCACCGCGGTGACGAAGAGCGAGAAGGCGACCAGCGCCGTCTCGCCTGCGGGCCCCGCCGTCGCCTTGGCGAACAAGGCCAGCAGCACTGCCGCACCCAGCACCGCCAGGATCGCCAGGCCTGAAACCGGGCTGTTGGACGAGCCGATCAGTCCGGCCATGTAGCCGCAGACCGCCGCCACCAGAAACCCGGCGATGGCGATATAGGCGACGCCCCCCAGCACCAGCGGCAAGATCATGCTTTGCAGAGGTCCGCCAACGAGGAAGTTGTGCAGCAGCCACGCCATGGGCGGCAGAGTGACCAGGCAGATCAGTCCCACGATCCAGATCGGAATGTCGCGCTCCGAGCGCGGCAGCGATGCGCCGTCGCCGCCCATGGTCTTGCGCGAGGTGTCGATGGCGCTCACCAAGCCGCCCCAAACCGGAACCGCCAGCTTACCGAGCGTCCAGACGGCGGCGGTGCCGATGGCCCCCGCGCCGAAGAAGCGTACCTGGGTTTTGAACACCGCCTGCGCGGCGTCTGCGGCGGGTCCGGCGATGGGGTGCAGGTAGGTGAGGATCGGCACAGCGATCCCCCAGGAGATGATGATGCCGGTCAGCATGGCGACGCCCACTGCGATCCCCATCAGGTGTCCCGCGCCAACCAGCGCCAGCGACATGGAAGCGGACACCCCGGTGGCGATGGAGGGTGTAACGCGAAAATATTTGCTGGCCTCTCCGGCGAAGACCTTGGCGCCGGTAATGGCCGCGAACCCCGCCGACAGGACCGAGCCCCAGACCACGGTCTTCAGTCCAGTCGTTCCCTCGGCGGTGGCGGCGCCCTCTACGCCGTCGGAGCGCGAGCCTACGCCGACCTTCAAGACCTCTGCGGCGGCGACGCCTTCCGGGTAAGGCAGCGTGGAGTTGGTGACGAGCGCCCGGCGGAGCGGGATGGTGTACATGACCCCCAGCACACCGCCCAAGGCGCAGATGCCGAACGACTGCCAGAACGGAAAGCCCGTCCACCAGCCGATCATCACCAAGCCCGGCAAGACGAAAATCACCGACGACAGGGTGCCCGCGGCCGACGCCACAGTCTGGACGATGTTGTTTTCCCAGATCGTCGCGCCCTTGAAGGCCCGCAGCACCGCCATGGAGATCACCGCCGCCGGGATCGAAGAGGCGAACGTCAGCGCCACCTTCAGCCCCAGATAGACGTTGGCGGCGGTGAAAACGAACGTCAGAAGGACGCCGATGACGATCCCCCGGAACGTCAGTTCGACGCGTTTGGCACCAGCAGCGGGCGCTTCGGGAAGGGAGGGGGTAGTTGAATCGGTCATGAGCGCATCAATGCCGTCAAATCTTCGCGATGATAAGGGGTTAGATGTTTCAGGCTGGCGAAATAGGCAGGCCCAGCTTGTAGAACTGCATTAATTCGGCGCAAGGAAAGGTCCCATGAGCATCCAGACCCCTTCTGACGCGCCGGTTCGCTACCTTTCGGGCTTCGCCAACCACTTTGCCACCGAATCAGTCCCGGGCGCTTTGCCGCAGGGGCAAAACTCTCCGCAGCGCCCGCCGCACGGCCTCTACGCCGAGCAGCTTTCAGGGACCGCCTTCACCGCGCCCAGACACGAGAACCGGCGAAGCTGGCTCTATCGCCTGCGCCCCTCCGCCGGGCATCCGCCATACCGGCCCCATCCGCAGGGGCTGATCCGCTCAGGGCCTTTTACCGAGCACGCCGCCGATCCCAACCGTCTGCGCTGGGACCCGGTCCCCGCGCCGCACACCGGACAGGACTTCGTGGATGGCCTGACGACCGTGGCGGGGAATGGGGATGCGGCGATGGGCGCGGGGGTAGCGGTTCACCTCTATCTCGCCAACAAATCCATGATCGACCGGGTCTTCTACAACGTCGACGGGGAGCTTCTGATCGTGCCCCAGGAAGGCGCGTTAAGGCTCGTCACCGAGCTTGGGGTGCTGGATCTGAGCCCCGGCGAGATGGGGGTGATCCCGCGCGGGCTGAAGTTCTGCGCTGAGCTGCCTGGCAGTCCTGACGATAAGGGATGGGCGCGGGGCTACATCTGCGAAAACTACGGCGCGCTGTTCCGCTTGCCCGAGCTTGGACCCATCGGCTCCAACGGCCTCGCAAACAGCCGCGATTTCCTGACCCCCGTCGCGGCCTTCGAGGATGTGCGCCGCCCCACCGAGGTGATCCAGAAGTTCCAGGGCGCGCTCTGGTCCACCATCCTCGATCACTCGCCGCTGGATGTCGTCGCCTGGCACGGCAACCTCGCCCCCTACAAATACGATATGGCGAACTTCAACACGATCGGCTCGATCAGCTTCGACCACACCGATCCGTCGATCTTCACCGTGCTGACCTCGCCCTCGGACACGCCGGGAACCGCCAACGCCGATTTCGTCATCTTCCCACCCCGTTGGATGGTGGCCGAGCACACCTTCCGGCCACCCTGGTTCCATCGCAATGTGATGAGCGAGTTCATGGGGCTGGTGCACGGCGCCTATGACGCCAAACAGGGCGGCTTCGCGCCGGGAGGCATGAGCCTGCACAACTCCATGAGCGCTCACGGGCCGGATGTGGCGAGTTGGAAGGGGGCCAGCGCTGCTGATCTCAAACCGCACAAGATCGAGAACACCCTGGCCTTCATGTTCGAGAGCCGCTTCGTCTTCCGCCCGACTGCCTGGGCCATGGCTAGCGCCGCCCTGCAACGGGACTACGACGCTTGCTGGGACGGCTTTGAGGTGGGGTTCCAGGGGTAGGGAGGCCTTGAACTGTAAATCGACGAGGTTCACCGAACTTGTCCCCGCGGGCCGAAACGGGCGTAGGATTCACCCTCGTTCGTCCTTAGCTCGTGAAGTCGTGCGACGACGCTCGCAGAAAAGGGATCGCTCGTGCCCGTATTGCACTCTTTGCACTCGATATTGCGGGTGCAATTCCAGTCATCCGGCCCTCTGAAAGGCGCAGCATGACCTTTGATCCCTGGCGCGGCGCGGTCTTCTATCAAATCTATCCCCGCAGTTTTCAGGATACCAACGGCGACGGGGTGGGGGACCTGAAGGGCGTCCTCGCTCGCCTGCCGTATGTGGCGTCGCTGGGCGTGGAGGGGGTGTGGCTCTCGCCGGTGTTCGCCTCTCCAATGCGCGACTATGGCTATGACATCTCGGACTACACCGCCATCGACCCTCTGTTCGGCACGCTGGAGGACTTCGACGCGGTGGTCGCCGAATGCCATCGGCTGGGCCTGATGATCATCGTCGATCAGGTCTATTCGCACACCTCCATCGACCACGCCTGGTTCGCCGACAGCCGCCAAAGCCGCGATAACCCGAAGGCCGACTGGTATGTCTGGGCCGACGCCAAGCCAGATGGCTCGCCCCCGACCAACTGGCTGGCGGCGTTCGGCGGGGGAATGTGGGAGTGGGATTCGCGGCGCAGGCAATATTTCCTGCACAACTTCCTGCCCTCCCAGCCGGACTTAAACCTGCATAATCCTGAGGTTCAGGACGCCATTCTCGATGTTGCGCGCTTCTGGCTGGACCGGGGGGTGGACGGGTTCCGGCTCGACGTCGCCAACTGCTACACCCACGACCGCCAGCTTCGCGACAACCCGTCCTCGGGCGTGGCTCGGGCGGTGCGGCCCTACTTTATGCAGCGCCACCTTTATGACCGCGATCAGGACGAGACCTTCGCCTTCGCCGCGCGGCTTCGCGCCCTGACCGATGAGAAGCCCAGTCCGCTAGGCGGGAGGCGGTTCCTGCTGGCCGAACTGGCGGCGGACGACCCGGAGGCCGCCATCGCCGAATACACAGCAGGGGATGACCGCTTTCACACCGCCTACGCCTTCCGCTTTCTTGCCAAGCCGTTCGGCGCCGAGGTGATCAGGAAGGGGGTGGAGGATCTCCTGGCCAAGGCGCCCGAAGCCTGGCCGTCCTGGGCCTTTTCCAATCACGATTTCGAGCGGGTCGCTTCGCGGTGGGGCGCAGGGCCAAATGGCGAGCAGAGGGGGGCGGACTTCCCCAAACTTCTCCTGATGCTGCTCACCAGCCTGCGCGGCACCGCCTTCATCTACCAGGGCGAGGAGCTTGGCCTGCCGCAGGCGGATGTGCCGTTCGAGGCGATCCGCGACCCGGACGGCATTCCCTTCTGGCCCGCCTACAAGGGCCGTGACGGGTGCCGCACGCCCATGCCGTGGGCGGGCGAGGCGGATGGAGTGGGCTTCACCGAGGAAGGCTCCCGGCCCTGGCTTCCGGTCGATCCCCGACATCGCCCCCTGGCCGTTGACCGTCAGGAGGCGAACCCGGCGTCCATGCTGGCTTTCACCCGCCGTTGGCTGGCCTTCCGCAAGACCCGTCCGGCGCTACGAGCGGGCTCGATCCGGTTCCTCGATCTCGGCCAGGATGTGCTCGCCTTCGAGCGCGGCGATGGTGAGGATCGCCTTCTCCTGCTGTTCAATCTCGGAGTGACTGAGGCGCGGGTCGCCGTGCCGGAATTGGGGTGGCGGGTGGCGGTCGGGTTGGGTGGAGAACTGGAAACGGGTGGGGTTCGTCTGGCTGTGGGAAGCGCGTTGGTGCTTGAACGATAGGGGTCATCGGAACCCCCTGCCCAGGCGCGGGTTCTTACATCACGACGGCGTTACAGCCGCCCGCCATACGCATTTCCGAGCCAAGGGCCGCCCAGATGACCGACGCCAATCACACCCTTTTCTCCTCCGCACACTTCACCGCGACGACCCCCCGCCCAGCGAGCCGACCAATGGAGCCCCTCACCCTTACGCCAGACATGATCAATGGCCTGGTGGTGATCGGGGGATCGGTGGTGATGGCGCTCGCGGGCATGGGGCTGGCGGCCTGGTTGGCCTTGCCCTTCGGCGCCTAAGTCGCCTTCCAATTCGCGCCCGCCGCGATGATGAGTTGGATGGTGTCCAGCGCCTTTCTGGTCTGCACCTCCGCCAAGGTTCGCCGCGCATCATTGGCTGAGCGCTGGGCGTCCACCAGCGGCAACAGCCCCGTTCCCCCCGCCTGCCACGCGATCCGCGCCAGCTTCAGGTTGGCCATGCTGAAATCGAGAGCGCGCTGGTCCGCCTTGATCGCTGCGTCGTCGTTGGCGAGGGCTTGAAGCGCATCGGCCACCTGGCGAAAGGCGTTCAGCACCGTCTGCTGATAGGTCGCCAGCGAAACCTTAACCGCTTCGCGCGCGCCTTGCCGCTCCGCCCGCCGCCGCCCGCCGTCGAACAAGGGCGCGGCGATGCCCGCGCCAATGGTGTAGGCGGTGGACTGGAAATCGAAGAACTTTTCCGGCGTCAGGCTGCTCTGGGTCAGGGCTGCGGTCAGGTTGATGCTGGGATAGAGCGCCGCCGTCGCGACCCCCATGTCGGCGGTGGCGGCGTGCAGGTCGGCCTCGGCCTGCAGGATGTCGGGCCGCTCGCGCACCAGTTCTGAAGGGATCGCGACGGGAACGGCCACGCCCGGTGTAAATCCATCAAGATCAAAGTCGGGCGCGGTCCAGTCCGCAGGAGCCTTGCCGACCAGAAGCGCCAACTGGTGGCGGGCGATGGCCAGAAGCTGGTTCAGGGGCGGCATGAGCGCCTCGTCGCGGGCGAGTTGGGTCTGGGCCCCCACGCGCGCGCCCTCCGCCTCGCTCCCCGCCGCCTGCGCCTTGCGCACGAGGTCAAGGTTCTGGCGGTCATCGGCGATGACGGCGTTCAGGGCGGCGATCTCGGCCCGAAGCCCGGCGATCTGCACGGCGGCGGTCGCTACCTGTCCGGTCAGGACCAGGGTCGCCGCGTCTCCCTGCCGGGCGATGGCCTCGCCCCTTGCGGTGATGCTCTCGAGGCGACGACGGGTCCCGCCGAAAAGGTCTAGGGGATAGCTGACGGTCGCGCCCACTGAATAGAGGTTGAACTCGGGGTTGTTGCTGATCCCGGGAAAGCCGCCGCCTCCCCCGCCGAAGCCGAACGACGACAGGTTGATCCGTTGGCGCTGCACGCCCGCGTTGGCCTCCAGGGTGGGGAGGAGCCCACCCCGCGCGGCGGCCAGCGACGCCTGCGCCTGGGCCAAGGTCGCGTTGGCGGCGGCGAGCGTCCGGTTGCCCGCCAGCGCCTCGCCCATCACCCGGTCTAGCTCGGGCGGCCCGAAGCTCTTCCACCACGGACCGGCGCGGGGGGCGCTGAATCCGGCCTGCGCCGTCGCTGCATCCCCGCTCATGGCGTAGCCTGTGACGCTGGGCGGCGCGGGTCGCTGGAAGTTCGGTCCAACCACCGCGCAGCCTGAAACGGCGAGCGCGGCGGCGAGGGCAAAAGCAGGGTGGCGGAGGTACAAAGATCGGGCCATGGGACGGGTCATTCGATTGCGGCGTGCAGGTCAACACTCCTGGCGGCCCGGCGTCGGGGCGGACGCATCAGGGCGATCAGGGGAACGGTGATGAGGGTGATCCACATCATCAGCTTGAAGTCGTCGATATAGGCCACCATCGAGGCCTGCCGCGTGATTATGCCGTTCAGCGCCTCCAGCCCCGGCAAGGATTTCAGGCTGAACGGAGCCTTCAGATGCTGAAAGGTCGGATTGTCCGGCCGGACGTGCTCGACCAATTGCGAGTGCACCTTCTGGATATTGTTGGTGAGCAGGACCTGCATGATCGAGATGCCAACGCTGGAGCCGATGTTGCGGATCAGGGTGTAGAGCCCCGCCGCCTCCGTGCGGAAGGCTGGCGACAGGGAGGCGAAGGCCAGCGTCGACAGAGGCGTGAAGATCAGCCCGGTGCCCAGTCCCTGAAAGAAGCCGGTGACGATGATCGGCATGGAGTCCATCTGCAGGCTAAAATGGCTCATCTGCCAGAAGGAGACCGCGGAAATCCCGAGGCCGGCAATGAGGATGAGCCGTGTGTCCAGACGTGAGATGAGCTGCCCCGCCAGGAACATGGAAATGAACGAGCCGATGCCGCGCGGCACGCTGACCACGCCGGTGGTCACCACCGGATAGCCCAGCAGATTCTCCATCATCGGCGGTAGGAGCGCGAGGCTGGAGAACAGCAATATGCCGATGAAGAAGCCAAACACGCTGGCGGTGACGAAATTGCCGTCCTTGAAGAGAGCCCGGTCCACGAACGGCCTCTTGGCGGTCAGCATCTGGACCATGAAGAGATAGAAGGAGAGCACCGCCACGACCCCCTCGAAGACCACCTCGGGGGAGTTCAGCCAGTCTTGCGACGCTCCCCGGTCGAGGAACAGTTGCGCGCCGCCGATGGCCAAGGCCAGGGTGATGTAGCCGAAGAAGTCGAACGGCCGCTTTTCCGGCGCCCGGTGTTCATGGATGAACAGGAGCACCCCCGCGAAGGCGAGGATGCCGATAGGCAGGTTGATGTAGAAGACCCAGCGCCAGCTCAGATTGTCGGTCAGCCAACCGCCCAGCGCCGGCCCTGCTATGGGCCCCAGGATTGCTCCCATGCCCCAGATCGACATGGCCTGGCCGTGCTTTTCCGGCGGGTTGATGTCGAGCAGCACCGCTTGCGACAGCGGGATCAACGCCGCCCCGAACAGGCCCTGCAACAGGCGGAAGACGACGATCTCAGTCAGGCTGTTGGCGATGCCGCACAACATGGAGGCGGCGACGAAGCCGCCGATCGAAACCAGGAACACCAGCTTGCGCCCCACCCGCCCAGCCAGCCAGCCGGTGAGCGGCGTCATGATCGCCGCCGCCACGATATAGGAAGTCAGAACCCAGGTGATCTGGTCTTGCGCCGCCGAGACACTGCCTTGAATGTGCGGCAAGGCGACGTTGGCGATGGTGGTGTCCAGCGAGTTCATGATGGTCGCCAGCATGATCGAAATTGTGATCACCCAGCGCGTGAAGCCCTCGCTGCGCGGGGCGGTAGCCATGACTAGCGCCTGGTCCCGGAGGACGTTGAAATCGTCGTCTGTGTTGTGGTAGCGTGGGTCACAGAGCGTTCACCGAACAGGGTGCGCTTGCGCCCGGAATCCACGCTTACCTTGACGCTGAGCCCCGCATGCAGGCCGATGTCGGCGGGCGGGTTGTCGATGGCGATGCGCACGGGCAGGCGCTGGACCACCTTGACCCAGTTCCCTGTAGCGTTCTCGGCAGGCAGGAGCGCGAAGCTGGACCCCGTGCCGGGCGACAGGCTGTCCACGTGCCCGTGGAAGGTGACGCCCGGATAGGCGTCGATCTTGAACGTAGCGGGCTGGCCGACCCGCATATGGGCGAGCTGGTCTTCCTTGAAGTTGGCTTCCACCCACACCTGGTCGGCGACCAGCGAAAACAGCGGCTGGGCGGCGGCGATATAGTCGCCCACCTGAAGCTGATCGACCTTGGTGACGATCCCGGCCTGGGGCGCATTGATCACGCCGTAGGACAGATTGAGCTTCGCCCGGTCCAGCGCGGCCTGCGCCTGTTGCACCGCCGGATTGGCGGCGAGATTGGCGCCGACGCTGCCGCCGAGGGCGGAGAGGGCCTGATCCAGGGCCTTTTTCGAGATTTCGAGCTGGGCCTTGGCGGCGTCCACACTGTGCGACTGCGCGTCGAGCTGCGCCTGGGAGCCGACACCCGAGCCGGTCAACACCTTCTGACGCGCCAGCTCCCTGGTCTGATAAACGAGCGTCGCGTGGGCAGCGCCGAGTTCCGCCTGCCGTTGGCCGACTGCGGCCTGTTGGCCGATGATGTTGAAGCGGGCCGAGGCGACCTGCGCCGTCGCCTCTTCGGCTGCGGTGTCGAGGGGGCGGCTGTCCAGCCGGAACAGGCGCTGGCCGAAGACGACGCGCTGGTTGTCGCGCACGTTCACCTCGATCACCCGGCCGGCTACGTTGGAGCTAATATCCACCCGTGCGGCCTGGATATAGGCGTCGTCGGTGGCGATATAACGCCCTCCGGTTAGCCAGAAGAACAACACAAGCAGGAGCACGATCAGCGGTCCGCCGATCAGCAGCGGCCACCGCAGCCGCCGGAGCAGCGAGGGCGGCAGCGGTCCGTGCGGTGGAGGCGACGCTCCTGCGGCGGCGGCTTGAGTCTGCTCCCCCGGCTCCGAGTCCGCCAGCGCAGTGTATCCTTCAGAGTCGCTCATCTATTCCCAGTAGTCGGCCGGTTCGCCCCGCGGTGCAACTGACCGGCGGCCGCACGTGTCGCACATGGGTATTCTTCAGTGCGTGTAGAAGTCTCGATACCAGCGAACGAAGCGCGGCAGACCCTCTTCCAGCGTTACCTTGGGCGCATATCCGCACAACGCCTTCAGTCGCGAAATGTCAGCGAAGGTGGCGGTCACGTCGCCTTGTTGCATGGGCAGGAAAACCTTTTCCGCCTTGCGGCCGAGTGCGCGCTCCAGCGTGCCGATCATATCCATTAACGGCACCGGACGACTGTCCCCGATGTTGAACAGGCGAGCCTCCCCCTTCTTCGCAGGGTGATCCATCACGCCGACGATCCCATCGACGATGTCGTCCACATAAGTGAAGTCCCGCGCCATGCGCCCTTCGCCGAACACCTGGATCGTCTCCCCGACCAGGATCTTCTGCGTAAAGCCAAAATAGGCCATGTCGGGACGCCCCATCGGCCCATAGACGGTGAAAAACCGCAGCCCCGTCTGCGCCATGCCATAGAGACGGGTGTATGAGCCGCTCATCAGCTCGCATGAGCGCTTGGTGGCGGCGTAGAGCGAGACGGGAGCATCCACCGGATCGGTTTCGGAAAAACCGGCGGAACCCTCGATAGGCCGATCCCCATAGACCGAACTCGACGAGGCGTAGACCAGATGCTTCACCGAGGGTGTATGGCGGCACGCCTCCATCACCGACAGGTGCCCGCGCAGATTTGAACGCTCATAAGCGAAGGGATTCTCGATCGAGTAGCGAACCCCGGCCTGCGCCGCCAAGTGGACGACGGTCTCGGGCGCAGCCTCTTGCACCAGATCGCCGAGCGGCTGATCGTCCGCGATGTCCATCCGCACCATGCGGAAGCGCTCGCGGCCCTCCAGCCGGGCTGCGCGATGCGCCTTCAGGGCCGGATCATAATAGTCGTTGAACACATCGACGCCCACCACCGTCTCGCCGCGATCCAGCAACCGTTCCGCAAGGTGAGCGCCGATGAACCCGGCAGCGCCGGTGATCAGTGTGGTCAAGACGCTTCCCCTTCGCTGCCGAAAAGCCGCCCGGCAAGGTCGGTCCTAGTCCCGGCTTGCGTCCTCTGTCCAGACCAGCGCGGGACGGCGAGAGCGCGGAAGGCGCCGTTAACCACATTAATGATGCGGAAAGACTTTTTCCGAGCGATTCGCCGCTTTGCCTCCTCCCGCTGAACCTGTAGTTTTCGTGCGAGGAGCGAAGTCGGGCGGGCTCGTTCCTTCTCGCCATCACCGCGCCGGGCCTGACCGCGGATGTTCAATCACAAGACCCTGTTGCACGCACGAGCGCTCCAGCCTCTCAGCCTGGGTGGCCCGAAGCAGACTGCCGCGCCACTGACGGAACCTGAGGCGAATCCGCTGGAGTCGATCCTGGAACCGGTGAGACCAGCCGAGGCCGATTATGCTGGCGCCGACGCAATCGAAGCGTCCGGCGATCTTCCGGTGATTGATGTGTCGGACGTTGAGGACGCCGCTGTGGCCGAACCGCTTGCAGAGCCGGTCGACAATTCAAAGGTGACGTTCAAGGCCGACCTCGCCCCGGACGCCTTCTCGGCACGTCCGAGCAAACCCCCCAAGGCGCGAGCCGGACGGGAGGTCCCGCCTTCGACCAAAATCGAGCAGCCATCCAAGGTGATGGCAAAGAAGAGTCGGGCTGAAACATCGGTGTCAGGCGCCCCGGCGCCCCTGCCGGTTTGGGCAAGATGGGCCTACCCGGTCGCCGCCTGCGTGGCGCTTAGTTGGGCGGGCGCCCTGATCGCCTTCTGCTTCAGCTTCAAGGATCTCTATGGACCGTTCGAGTACCGGCCCTTTCCCATCGTGATTTTCGCGTCTCTGGCGCTCTTGCCCTCCATCTTTATCCTGCTCGCGGCCTATGTGTTCCGCCAGGCCGCACGGATGGCGGTGGAGACGCGGCGGGCGCGGGACATGGCGTCTGAGCTTTCCCTGCCCATGGCCCTCGCCGCCAATCAGGCGGGCGGAGCCGCCGAAGCTGTGCGGATGCAGATCGAAAAGGCCGGGAGCGCCGCCGAAACCGCAGAGCGCCAGCTGCTCAGTCTGCGCCAAGCGCTCGCCGACGAAAGCCAGCGCCTGATCGCCGCGACTGAAGATGCTGGCCGCGCCGCCGAAACCCTCACCGCCGAATTGTCGCGCGAACGTGAAGAGATGAGCGTCCTCGCCGCCGGGCTGGAAGGTCAGGCCAGCGCTGTCGCCGACGCCATCTCCCGTCAGACCCGGATGGTCACGGAAGCTTCCGATCTCGCTGCCGTGCAGCTTCAGGAAGCGGAGGCCGCGCTCGCCGCCCGCGCCACCGACTTGGCCATAGCCGCCGGTGAAGCGGGAGAAGCCGCCGAACTCGCGGGCGAGGCCCTGGCCAAACAGGCCGAACGGATCGAGATGTCGGGCGACCGGGTCGCCGCCAAGCTGGACAGCGCCGGTGAGCGACTTTCCACTGCGATGGAGACGACTCGCCTCAGCCTTATCAGCGGGCACGAGCAGCTTTCCGAACTGGCCGCGCGACTTGAAGCCGATCAGGAACACCTGGCTGGGCGGCTGGAGCGTCAGCGCGAAAGCATCGCCGCTGCTGCCGCCTATGTGCAAGTCGGGGCGGCTGCTCTGGCCGAAGCGTCCGAAACCGGCGCGGCGTCCCTGCGCGATCTCATTGCCGAGGCGTCGGAACAGGTGCGCATCCTGGCCGAGACCGCCCAATCTGAACAGGCGGCGCTCGACGCCCGCGCCCGCGCCACGCTGAACCTGTTCACTGGCGCCGTGGCCGAAGAGCGCGCCGCCATCGAGACCCAGACCCAGATGGCGCTGGCCGCCCTCGCCGCAGCCGCCGAGGAGACGCGCCTCACCGCCGCCCAGAATGTGGAGACCTCCGAACGCGCCGCCGCCGCTCAGGCCGAAGCTGCGCGGGCGCAGGTGGAACAGCTTGGCGAGGCCGCTTTCGCCGCCGGACAAAAGGCCGATCAGGCCTTCGACGCCCGCATCTCCGCCGCCCGCAAGACCATCGAAGCCTCCGCCGCTCTCGTCGAAGAGGCGGGTCAGAAGTCAGTGGAACGGGTCGATGCGGGGTTGGCCCTCGCGCGCCAAGCGCTGAGCGAACTCGAAACGCTGATGGCCGGGGTGGATGGTCGTCTAGCGGCCGCGCCGGAACAGGCGCGGGCCCGCGCCGAAAGCGTCCGTCTCGCGGTGGAAGCCAGCCTCGAATTGATCACCGCCGCTGCTCGCAAGGCCGCGAATGAAACTCAGTCGGTGGACGCCGCCTTCCAGGAACGAGTGAAGCGCAATTATGAGACGCTCAGCGAAGCGCTGCGTACTATGGGCAAGGTGGCGAGCGCGGTGGAACAGACCGCGCAGACCGCACCGCGCATCGCAGCGCCGCCCCCGACTCCTGCTGCCGCATCGCCGACTGCGCGCGCCACCTTTGCGGACGCGCCTTTCAGCGTCGCCGTCAACGCTGCTGCGGCGAACGAACGGGTAATCCACGCACCCGGCGTAGCGCCTTCCTTCACCGCCCCGCCTCCACCGCCTGCTCGAGCTGGTGCTATGGCCGAGGGGAGCGATCTAGGTCTGCGTCCGCGCCTGAAGCTCTCCCCCGGCGTCGAAGCGGCCAAGACAGCGGTGCAAGACGAGCCTGTTCTTCTCACCAAGCCCGCGCCGCGCATTGCGACGCCCGCTCCTGAACCTGCGCCCATGGCTCCGGCCCCCGTTCCGGCCAGGGACGGCGGCTGGACCTGGAAGGATTTGCTCTCCTCCATCGACGAGCCCCCCATCGACGACGAGGTGCTGGCTGAACGGTTGATTTCGGAGATCGAAGCTCTTGGCCTCGACGCCGCCGCCCTCCTGCCGTTGACCCGGATCGACGAGATTGCAGCGGTGATGCAGGCTGGCGATGGCGATGGGGTGCGCGCGGTAGTGCGCCAGCTTGCACCGGGCGCCGTGCGGCGGCTGTCGCGCCGGGTGCTCACCGACAAGGTGCTGCGCTCGCACGCCGACCGCTACGTGCGCCGCTACGAGGACCTTCTGCACGACAGCCAGCGCCGCGACCGCGAGGGGTTCATGACGGCGGCGCTGCTGGGCTCCGGTCCGGGCCGCGCCTTCCTGTTGTTCGACGCGGCGGTCGGCGAGTTACATTGAGGTCGCACTCTTGATGCGTTCTTTGAGGGTAACGGACGAGCGCTGGCCCATCGCGGGCGCTTTCACCATTGCGCGGGGCTCTAAAACCGAGGCGCACGTGGTGGTGGCGAGCATCTGCCAAGGCGATGCGATCGGGCGAGGTGAAGCGACCCCCTATCCGCGCTATGGCGAAACGGTCGAGGGCGTGCTCGGCGAGATCGAAAGCGCCCGCGCCGCCATCGAATCCGGCGCGGATCGCGCGGCCTTGCAGCGGCTGCTGCCTCCCGGCGCGGCGCGCAATGCGCTCGACTGCGCCCTGTGGGACCTCGAAGCCAAACAGACCGGAACCCCGGTGTGGCGCCGCGCGGGGATGGCCGAACCCCGGCCGGCTGAGACCGCCTACACCCTCAGCCTCGGCACAGCGCAGGCCATGGGCGCAGCGGCGAAGGCGGCCTGCGCCCGTCCGCTCCTGAAGCTGAAGATCGGCGGACCGGATGACCTTGATCGCGTAGAGGCCGTGCGGCTGGGAGCGCCGTCGAGCCGCCTGATCGTCGACGCCAACGAGGCTCTGTCGTTCGACGCCCTGCAACGTCTCGCGCCGGACTTCGCGCGCCTTGGCGTTGTGACCATTGAGCAACCCTTGAAGGCCGGAGAGGACGAGGAGCTGGAAGGTTACACAAGTCCGGTCCTGCTCTGCGCCGACGAGAGCCTGCACAGCCGGGCGGAGTTGGCTGTGTGCGCCCGCCGCTATGGCTGCATCAACATCAAGCTCGACAAGACGGGCGGTCTGACCGAGGCCCTGGCCCTGCGCACCGAGGCCAGAGCGATGGGGCTTCAGATCATGGCGGGCTGCATGGTGGCGACCTCCCTGGCCATGGCCCCGGCGATGCTGATCGCCCAGGGCGCCGCCTTCGTGGACCTCGATGGGCCATTGTTGTTGTCGAAGGATCGCATACCGGGGCTAAGCTTCGTCGGCTCGATGATCAAACCCTACGGACCGGAGGTGTGGGGATGAATGCGATGAACCGTCGCCTGATACTGCGCTTGCTGCTGGCCGCCATGCCCTTGATCGCCATGCCCGAGGCAGCGAAAGCCGCCACCCGCGACTATCGCGGCTGGACCATCGACGACGCGGCTATCCCCGGTGGACTGAATGATGCGGGGTGGAACTCGCTGAAGACGCAGATTGATTTGGTCGAGAGCATCGCGATCAAGCCCGAGATTAAGGCCTATTTCCGCGCTCAGATACTGACCCTGGATCCGAACATCCATCAGCCTGGCCGGGCCGGGCCACGCGGCCTGTTCCTCTCCGCCAATCCCCAGCCACACGACAATCCAGTGCTGCTGCACGAACTGATACACGTCTATCACCTCCACAAGCTAACAGACGGCGTGCGCAACGCCGCGCTGATCGGCTTCTACGAGGCGGCCAAACGAGGCGGTTTCTATCCGCCGCAGGCCTATCTGCTGACCAATGTGCTGGAGTTCTTGGCCATGAACGCGAGCGTGGTGCTGTGGGGCCGGGCGGCGCGGCCGCCCTATCTTCGCGCGACCGTGCAGCACAACCAGCCCAACTTCTACGCCTGGATCGTCAACGAGTTCGGCCTGACCCTTTAAGCCCGCCCCTTGCGCCCGACCAGTTAGTGGCGAAGCCAGACCGCGCCCGCGAGGCCGATGGCGGCGAGCAGGCTCATGGCCAGATAGCCGTAGGCGCCTGCGTGGTCGAACAGGGCGCCGGACATTAGCGTCGCCAGCCCGATCAGAAGGCCTCCCGACAAGGCCGAATTCATCATCTGCGCCGCCGAGGCGCTTTGCGGTGGGCTGAGCCGCTCCACGAGTTGCAGCGAGCCTATGAAGGTGCAGGTGAAGCTGAGCACGTGCAGGGCTTGGAGCGGAAAAAGAAGCCAGACAGGTGGTGAAAAGGCGAAGGCGCTCCAGCGCACCACCGACCCAAGCCCGCCGAGGATCAAGAGCCGCTCTGGTCCCACGCGCCGTCGCCAGGGTTCGCCGAACCACAGGAAGATCACCTCTGCGCCAACGCCAACGCCCCAGAGCAGTCCAATGACCGCGCTGGAAATCCCCTGTTGCTTCCACACCAGGGCGGAGAAGCCATAGTAGAAGGCGTGTGCGCACTGGATCAGGCCCACCGAAGCGATGGTGAGCATGAAGAGCCTGTCCTTAGCCAGGCGCGCAATCCCGGCGAAGAGGTCTCGTTTGCGCGCCTTGATTCCTTCGATGTGAACGGGCTCGGGCGGCAGGAGCCAACGCGCGGCCAGCGCCGCCATGGCTGCGCAGACGATAATCCACACCATCACCACTTCTGGTCCCAATGCCGCGATCAGCGCACCGCCTCCCACATTGCCGACGATGTAGGCGAACGATCCGACGCTTCTTGGGCGGGCGTAGGAGAACCCTTCAGCGGCGCCGCGCCGCATGACGATGACGTCGGTCAGGGGTGCGCAGGCGGTGAAGGTGGTCGCTGCCGCGAACCACAAGATCAGCCACAGAACGAACCCATGCGTCGTCATCATCGTCAGCGATACGATTGCGGACAGGGCGAGGAGCAGGGCGATGGACGTCCGGCGCAAACGGAAGGTGTCGGCCCAGACCGCTAGTCCAGGCCCGGTCAATATCCGAGCCATCAAGGGCAAGGATAGGATGACGCCGATCTCGCCGCCCGACAGTCCGTGCGCTTTCAGCCAGACGGCGATGTAGGGCGTGGCGACCCCGCCGCCGAGAAGCAGCGCCGCATAGAACAGTCCGAGCTTGTGCGGGGTGCGCATGGCGCCGCTATAGCGTGGCGCGGCCCGCTTCACATCCCCGGCAGCGATAAGGCGCGCGACTGTGCGCCTTCGCGAAGGAGTTTCAGGATGCGGACTTCGCGGGCGCGGCCCTCGGCGCCGGGCGCGTCTTCGATAGCGGCGTGCAGCGGGATCAGCGCGCGGCGCAGTGTGGCGTTGGCGGCATCGACGCCGGAGAGGGTCAGGTCGTCGTCTTCTCCCTTCGCCAGCGCATCAAGACTGGCCAGGCTCGGCGCCCAACCTTCCTTCACCGCGTCCGCGAACAGGGCGCGGATCGCCCGGTTCTCTGCCACGCGCACGGCGACGCCTTTTTCCGCTTCCTGCGCGGCCATGAACGAGATCATACCGATGACGCCGATGCGGCCACCCGCGAACTCACCCGCCGATTCGGGCGGCGGGGGAGTAGAGATGGCGATCAGGTTGCCCATCAGAAGCTCGGGAAGGTTGGGGGTCATGCCGCCTTCTCCATGCGGTCGGCCAGAAGCTTCTCCAGCCGCTCGGCGATGATCACGTCGTGCCTGCGCGCGGTGTACCAGCCGGAGAAGCCGAGCACCGGATCGCTCATCCCCCCGTCGCGGTAGGACCTGGCGGCGGAGACCCAGATCACCAGCCCTTTGAAGCTGCTGAACAGCTCCCACCAAGCCAGCGCCGCCGGATCAACCGTCAGCCCCGACGCCTTTTCCCAAAGCGCGATAGCCTCGGCGCGAGGCAACAGCCCAGACACCCGTTCAGTCTCGAAGTGCGACCAGAGCGGATCGATGGCCCACCCCAAGTCTTCGAGTGGATCGCCCAGATGCGCCATTTCCCAATCGAGAACGGCGAGAATCCTCCCCGCCCCATCGTGCATGAAATTGCCGGAGCGATAGTCGCCGTGCACGACGCTGATCTTTTGCGCGGGCGGCGGCGGATTGCGGCGGAGCCAGCGGATCGCGGCTCTCGCGATGGGCTGGGGATGCAACTCATCCTTGTCGAGTTCCCGCTCCCAGTGGGCCAGTTCGCGTGACCAGCAGGCGCCCAGCGCCGGGGCCTCGCACACCGTCGAGATCGGCAGGGCCTGAGGATCGGCGGCAGCGATCCGGCCGAGGAGGGTGAAGAACTGCTCGCCGATGGTTGCGGCGTGTGGAGCATAGGGATCGATGGCGAAGGGGCTGGCGGCGGCCCCGCCCTCGATGCGGCTCATCAGGAAGAACGGACGTTCCAGCGCAGCAGCGGCCACCTCCAGTTTGATGGGCTCAGGCGTTGGAATGCCCAAGGGGTGGAAACTCTCGTAGGCGAGATATTCAACTCGCCGGTCAGTGTCGATCAAACTGTCGGCCGGATCGCGGCGCAGGATCAGGCCCCGCGATCCGGTCTTGGTGACGGCGTCGAACCTGTAGGTCTCCCGGCTCGCCCCGCCGGGGATGCGCGACAGGTTCTCGACGACGACGATCTCGCTCCACAGGTCGGAGAGATAGCCCCCGAGCTGGTCCGCCAGTGTCATTCGGCGAAATCCAGCAGCGCCTTGAATCCCGACGGTGCGTGCGGGCCGAGGGCCAGTTGCTCGAACACGCCCCGCCCCCTCTGCTCGAACCCGGAAGCCTCCCGATAAGTAACGTCGCACAGAGCCTGAATGTGCAGATGATGAGGAAGGCGAACATCCACGTCCTTCAGCACCATGTCTTCCCGCTCGACTTCAAGCTCTCCGTGGTTCAGCCCGTGGCCCCACTTCGGATGGCCATAGCCCAGACCCAACATGAAGAAGTCGTAGACGGGTTTGTAGGTGATCACCCGCTGGTGGTCGCCCTCGCCGATGGTGACGCTCGCCTCCTCCGCGTGGCGCGTACCCTTGCACCATTTTACCTCGACGTGCGGATCGTCGATGTGGCGCGCGGGATGCCCGTCCGGCTGCCAGACCGCGCGGCGGTTCCAGGCTTGGCCCCGCTCGTCGTCATTGGTGTGGAAGAAGAAGCTTCCGGTCTCGAAATTAGTCGGCGACCACAGCCAGAAGAACTGCGGCGGAACGGGCGGGGCAAGGTCCTGATTGTCGCGCGCGCCTACCGGACGCACCCCCCACGAGCGGTCCCGCGTGCCGACGAAGCCATCGACGCTTTCGCGCACCCCATCCACTTCGATCCAGCCAGTGTAGCGGCCGTTCTGGGTCAGGCGGGTGTAATCCATGAAGATGCGGGGGCCATTGCGCCGGATGAAACGCGGCTCCTCAATGGGTTTAGCGCGGGCGGTGAAGGTGATGTCAGCCCTGATGCCATGATGCGGTGCATCGACGATCAGACGCAGCCGCACGAGGGGCTCGATCACCTCGATGGCGATGGGGCCGACCGTCAGGTCCATCCGCTCCATGTTCAGCCAGCGCGAGGCGTGCAACGCCGTCTCCACCCCGTTCCGCACCACCACGAAGGCGGCGTCTGCGATATTCAGGTGTGGATAGACCCCGAAGGCGCCAGCGAAGAAGGCCGTATCGCCCTGCGTAGGCGAATAACCGTTGAAGAAATAGCGGTCGTAGAAGTTGCGGTCCGTGCCCGCGTAAGCGATCGGTTCGGAAGTCTGGTGGATGGGGAAGTCGTCGGCGCGGGTCAGCACCATGGCGGGCTCCTTGGCGTTTCCTGAGCGATAGCGGCTTCTTTATCGGGGGCCGCTTTACGCCGTCAGGTTTCAGCCTAGGCTGGCGGTCAACGATTGCAAACGGTGACGCAAGGTGAACCCAGGGATGGAATTGACGACGCGTTGGTGGCTGGCGCTCGCGGCGCTGAACGGGCTGATGGCGGTGGGCGCGGGAGCGTTCGGGGCGCACGGCGTTTCAGATCCCGGCGTGAAAGAGCTTCTGCGCACCGGGGCCCAGTATCAGTTGGTCCACGCGGTGGCGGGACTGGCCTGTTTCGGACTTTTGCGCTTCGCCCTGACGCAAGTGGCGTGGGCCGGGTGGCTGTTCGGATTCGGTGGGCTCTTGTTCGGCGGCTCGCTCTACCTTCTGGCTTTGACAGGATCGCGGGCCCTCGGCGTCGTCACCCCCATCGGCGGTGTGCTCTTGCTGGCGGGTTGGGCGGCGTTGATCTGGGGTTGCCTGGTGGGCGGACTGGCGGCGCGGGCTTGAACGCTGCGGTGCTGAGCGAGCCCCGGAGGCGGATGATCCGATTGCCGGATGGCGATATGGCGGCGCTGGACTTCGGTGATCCAGCCCGGCC
>JBBQLP010000025.1:0-39619 GCA_038327995.1 Caulobacterales bacterium
GCGCGGCGCCTGAAACGCACGGCGGGACTCGATCTGATCGTGGTGGATTATCTGCAACTGGTCACCGGGTCTGACCTGAAGAGCAACGACAACCGGGTTCAGGAAGTGAGCCAGATCACGCAAGGGCTGAAGGCCCTGGCCAAGGATCTTGGTGTGCCGGTGCTCGCCCTTTCCCAGCTCTCCCGTCAGGTGGAGAACCGCGAGGATAAACGTCCGCAACTGTCGGATCTGCGCGAATCCGGCTCGATCGAGCAGGACGCCGACGCAGTGATGTTCGTCTATCGCGAAGAGTACTATCTCGGGCGCACACCGCCTCGAGAGGGTAGTCCGGAACACCTCGTCTGGCAGGAGGAGATGGATAAGGTCCGGGGTCAGGCCGAGGTGATCGTTGGCAAGCAGCGCCACGGTCCCATTGGCACTGTAAAACTGCACTTCAACGCCGAGCTCACCAAGTTCGGTAATCTGGCGCGGGATAATCGCTACGAGGTCCGCTAGCGGGGCGCTGGCGAACGGGCTAGGGAGCGGGCGTGACCTTCCCTGACCTCTCCTCCGCCGACAGTCTATTGACCATCGATCTCGACGCCCTCGCTGGCAACTACGCAACCCTCCGGCGACAGGCGAACGGCGCGGAGATCGCCCCAGTGGTCAAGGCTGACGCCTATGGATTGGGCGCGGAAGCCGTGGCGCGGCGACTATGGCGTGACGGTGCACGAAGCTTCTTCGTGGCCCGCATCGGCGAAGGCGAGAGCCTGCGACAAGCGTTCGGTCCTGAACGGTTCGCAACGATCTATGTGTTGGATGGGTGTCCGGCCGGAGCCGCCGAAAGGTTGGCCAATGCCCACCTTACGCCTGTGCTCAACAGCCTGGACCAGATCGCCGAGTGGAGACGCGCCGGGTCAGGCGATCCCGTTACACTCATGCTCGACACCGGCCTCAACCGCCTCGGCCTGACCGAAACGGACGCGCGAACCCTTGCAGCATCGCCCTTCGGGGTCGCGGTGGTGATGAGCCACCTCGCGTGCGCGGATCAGCCGGAGCATCCCATGAACCGAACGCAGCGCGACCGCTTCGTCTCCCTCGCGGCGCTGTTCCCGGCGGCCCGTCGCAGTCTCGCCGCGTCGGACGGTCTGTTCCTCGGGACTGACTTCGCCTTCGAGATGGCGCGCACCGGCATCTGCCTCTACGGCGGCGGTCCACAAAGCGTGCAAGACAACCGTATCACCGCCGTCGCCACGTTCGAGGCGCCCATCCTTCAGCTACGCACCCTCAGCGTCGGCGAGACAGTCGGCTACGGGGCGAGCTTCAGAGCCACACGACCCATGAAAGTGGCGGTGGTCGCCGCCGGTTACGCCGATGGTGTCTTGCGGGCCGCCTCGCCAAAAGCATATGGAAGCCTGGGCGGAACAAGCTGCGCCGTGCTGGGCCGGATCTCCATGGACCTCACCGTGTTCGACGTGACGGACAACCCCGCCGCTCTCCCAGGCGTGATGATGCAGATCATCGGCCCCGACGTGCCAGTCGACGCCGCCGCCGCCGCCGCTGGCACGATTGCCTACGAACTTCTGACCCGCATCGGCGCGCGCGCAACGCGCGTCTACAAGGGCGCACGATGAATCCGGTTCGCGCGGTCGGGCGCTCCACCATGGGCCTGTTTCAGACGGCGGGCGCGGTGGCGGTCTTCGCCGGGCGCGGTGCGGCGGCGGTCTTCTCGCCGCCCCTGTTCGTGGGTCAATTCTGGCGACAGACCGCTCAGATCGGCTATTTCTCGCTGCCTGTTGTAGGGCTAACGGCGGTGTTCACTGGCGCGGCGCTGGCGCTCAACATCTATACCGGCGGCGGGCGTTTCAACGCCGAGCAGATCATGCCGCAGATCGTGGCGCTGGGCATCACCCGTGAGCTTGGCCCGGTGTTGGCGGCTCTGATGCTTGCGGGACGGGTCTCGGCCGCCATCGCCGCCGAAATCGGGGCGATGCGGGCGACCGAACAGATCGACGCCCTGCAAACGCTCTCGACCGACCCCTTCCGCTATCTGATCGCGCCGCGCTTGCTCGCCGCCGTTCTGGTTCTGCCGCTCCTGACGCTGGTCGCCGACATCATCGGCATTGCCGGAGGCTGGACCGTGGCGACGGCTTCGCTGAACTTCAACCCAGCTGTCTATGTCAAGAACACCTGGGACTTCCTGCAGACCTGGGACGTGGTTTCCGGACTGATCAAGGCGGCGGTGTTCGGGTTCATTGTGGCTTTGATGGGTTGTTACCACGGCTTCAACGCCACGGGGGGCGCGCGGGGTGTCGGACGGGCGACGACCCACGCGGTGGTCTCGGCGGCGATCCTGATTTTCGCCTCCGACTACCTGATGACCAGCCTTTTCTCGCACAAATGAGCGTAGCCGCCCCAAAACTTGAACTGCGCGGCGTGAAGAAGCGCTTCGGCGACAAGGTGGTGCTGGACGGGATCGATCTGGCGATAGAGCGCGGGCGTTCCCTCGTGATCATCGGCGGCTCGGGTCAGGGCAAGTCCGTCACCATCAAGATCGCCATTGGCCTGATGCGCCCCGACGCGGGTAAGGTGCTGGTGGACGGACAGGACGTGACCCGCATCGGCGCGGCGGGACGACGCAGGCTCGCCTCGCAATTCGGGATGCTGTTCCAGGGCGCGGCCCTGTTCGACAGCCTCAGCGTCTGGGAAAACGTCGCGTTTCGCCTGGTCAACGCTGACGGCGTTCAGCGCCCTGAAGCGCGGGAGCGTGCTGTCGACGCTCTTTCTCGAGTGGGTCTGGGCGCGGACGTCGCCGACCTCTATCCGGGCGAGCTTTCTGGCGGGATGCAGAAGCGCGTTGGTCTCGCCCGCGCTGTCGTCGCAGAACCGGCGGTGATCTTCTTCGACGAACCGACCACCGGCCTCGACCCGATCAACGCCGACGTCATCAACAATCTGATCGTAGAGCAGGTAAAGCGATTGGGCTGCACCGCCATCTCGATCACTCACGACATGGCCTCAGCCCGCAAGATCGGCGACGAGATCGCCATGCTTCACGACGGCCAGATCGTCTGGCGCGGCCCGGCGGCTGACGTGGACAATTCCGGCAACCCCTACGTGGAGCAGTTCGTCTCGGGCAGGGCTGACGGCCCGATCACGGCGCAAGCCTAGCGCGGGTTTAACGAGGCATCCCGATGGCCGTACCGATTATCTCCATCATCATATAGACTATGATGGCGACGATGATCACCACCACCGTGAACAGCACCGCCTTGTCCTCGGCACCCTTCATCACCTTGGGAAGCCCAAGGTAGAGGATATAGAGACTGTAGAAGCCGACGATGGATAGAATCGCCAGCGGCGGGAAGAGGTCGAAGACATCCGCCAGCCACCATGCGGTGGGGAAATAAGCGGCCACCTTGAACGCTGACACCCGGTCCTTCACCCCGCCAAAATAAGGGGCAATTGCCTCGATGATCAGCGCCATCAGGAAGACGCCCAAAAGACTAAGCACATAGCTGACAACCGCAGTGCTGATCAGGGAGAACACCCCCGTGTGCGTGACGCGTCCCAGCATCGGATAGCCGAAGATCGCGTAACCGATCATGGAGCAAACCGGCCCGATGGCGGCGAGCACCAACACATAGGGCACGAACAGGCTACGGATGGTCGCTGGCTCCGCGGCGATCCGGTCCCACTCCGCGCCGGGAGTCAGGATTAATCCCTTCGCCCGGGCGATGACGTTTTTCATTTGCGGGTTTTCGCTGATGCTCATGACCGTCGTCCCCGTTGCCGCCCGTTGTTCATGCACCTAAAGGCCAAGCCTGAACAACGATCCTCGCGTCCTGCGTCGAGGGCGCCTACATACCGCCCGACTCAGCGCACAAAGCATGAACTCATTCCGGCACGATAGGAACCCATGGCCCGCGACAGCGCGCTCTACGTCTGTCAATCCTGCGGCGCGGTCCATACCAAATGGGCCGGGCAGTGCTCGTCCTGTCACGCCTGGAACACCCTGGTTGAGGAGGTTGCGGCCTCCCGGCCTCCCGGTGCCCTCGCCCCTTCAAAGGCGAACCGCGCCCGGCAGGGGGTGGCGTTCGAGACACTGGATGTAGAGACCTCGCCGCCTGAACGTCTCATCACCGGGGTCGACGAGTTCGACCGGGTGTGCGGCGGTGGGGTGGTGCCGGGCTCCGCCATCCTGGTGGGGGGCGACCCCGGCGTCGGCAAGTCCACACTTCTGTTGCAGGTGGTCGCTTCGGCGGCGCTGCGCGGCCTGAACTGCGCCTATGTCTCGGGCGAAGAAGCCATTGAGCAGGTTCGTGCCCGCGCCCACCGCATGGGTCTCGGCCACGCACCAGTGAAGCTGGCGGCGGAAACAGCGCTACGCGCCATTCTGGATGGACTGAAGCGCGACAGGTTTGATCTTGTGATCATTGACTCGATCCAGACCATGTGGAGCGATCAGCACGAGGCTGGCCCTGGCTCGGTGACGCAGGTGCGTGCCGCCGCAGGCGAATTGGTGCGCCTCGCCAAGAAGCAAGGGGTGGCGGTCGTTCTGGTCGGTCACGTCACCAAGGATGGTCAGATCGCCGGTCCGCGCGTAGTGGAGCACATGGTGGACGCCGTGCTCTCATTTGAGGGTGAGCGCGGCTATCCTTTCCGCATCCTGCGCGGGGCCAAGAACCGCTTCGGCGCCACCGACGAGATCGGCGTGTTCGAGATGAGCGACGCGGGCCTGCGCGAGGTGAAAAATCCTTCCGCCCTCTTCCTCAACGAAGGTGGCGAGCGGGCGGCGGGCGCGGCGGTGTTTGCGGGCATTGAGGGCTCGCGGCCTGTGCTAGTCGAGTTCCAGGCGCTGGTGGCGCCCTCCGCCTACGGCACGCCACGGCGGGCGGTGGTGGGCTGGGATTCAGGACGCCTCGCCATGGTGCTGGCGGTGCTGGAGGCGCGCTGCGGCCTTGGGTTCGGGGACCGCGACATCTACCTGAACGTCGCGGGCGGTCTCAGGATTTCAGAACCGGCGGCGGACCTTGCGGCAGCAGCGGCGCTGGCCTCCTCTGCCCTCGATGTGCCGCTCCCGCAGGATTGTGTGGTGTTCGGCGAGATCAGTCTAGCCGGCGATATCCGTCCCGTCGGTCGGATGGAGGGCCGGATGCGCGAGGCCGCCAAACTGGGCTTTGGCCGGGCGCTCGCCCCTCAAGCTGCCTCGGGCCTGGGATTTCCAGTGGTCGGCGCCAGCAGGCTTACCGATGTGGTAAGGAGAATCGGCGAGGCTGATTTCGGAGGTGACTGACGTGTTGAGACCGAGCCCATCGTGACCTTGTTCGACCTGATCGCCCTCGTGGTCATCGGCATATCTGCCATGATTGGCTTCTCGCGAGGCGCCGTGCGCGAGTTGGTGGGCTTGTTCGCGTTCGCGATTGCGGCGTTCGCGGCGCTGTATCTCCTGCCTATCACCGGCCCGATTGCGCGCGGGTTTATTCACGGTGGACTTCTCGTGACCGCCGCGGCGATCATCGGCGGGTTCGCAGCAGTCTATCTTGGCTTCAAGCTCGTCGGCCACTTCCTGGCGACGCAATTGCATCAACAGACCGTGCTGGGCGGCGCCGACCGTTCGCTCGGCCTCGGCATAGGCGCGGTTCGGGCGTTGATCCTGCTCGGTCTGTTCGCTCTTGTGTTCGAGCACGCCACGCCTCCTGAGATGAAACCCGCGTGGATCACGAATGCTTTCCTCTATCCACTTTCCAGCGCCTCGGGCCGGATACTGGGCGCCTTCGCTCCGACCGGCCTGAAAGCGGTGGGACAGTTCAGCCCGTTGTTCAAGGGCGCGACTGGAACCCCGAGCGACCAGACGCCTCCCAGTGAAAACGACGCTGTAAGATCGCAAACCCCTGCTCCGTCCACGAACCATCTGGTCAATCAGGACCAACCGGCGCACAAGGGCGCCCTTACGGGTAAGGGCTACGGCAAGCACGCGCGCGACAGTGTCGATGCGCTTGTGGAGAAGACGCGATGATGCTGTCCGTGCCCCTCGAATCCCGCTCCGTCCGCGATCCCGACGACGAGGGCCTGAGGCTCGAATGCGGCGTGTTCGGTGTCTGGAACGCCCCAGCGGCCGCCGGACTGACGGCGCTGGGCCTTCACGCCTTGCAACATCGCGGACAGGAAGCTTGCGGCATCGCCTCGTTCGATGGGCGACGCTTCCACACCGAACGGCACATGGGACTGGTGGGCGAGGCCTTTGACGGACCCGGCCTTATGGAGCGGCTGCCCGGTCATGGCGCCATCGGCCACACCCGTTACGCCACCGCCGGGGCCAGCGTGATCCGCAACGTTCAACCCATGTTCGCTGATCTGGAAGCGGGCGGCATCGCCATCGCCCACAACGGCAATCTGACCAACTTCCTCACCCTTCGCCACCAACTTGTTGCCGAGGGCTCGATCTTTCAGTCGACATCGGACTCGGAGGTGATTCTGCACCTGATCGCCCGCTCCCGGAAAGCGAGGGTGATCGACCGCTTCATCGACGCATTGGCGCAGATCGAAGGCGGTTATGCGCTGGTGGCGCTGACCAACACCAAGCTGATCGGGGCGCGCGATCCCCTCGGCATCCGCCCGCTGGTGCTCGGCGAGGTCGGCGGCAAGTTCGTGCTGGCGTCGGAAACCTGCGCGCTGGAGATGATCGGGGGCAAGTTCGTGCGCGATGTTGAGCACGGAGAGGTGGTGGTGATCTCCGACAACGGCGTCGAATCGCTCCGGCCCTTCCCGGCGGGTCGAGCGCGGCCCTGCCTGTTCGAATATGTCTATTTCGCGCGCCCTGACTCCATCGTGAACGGCCGATCAGTCTACGATGTGCGCAAGGCTATGGGCGCGCGACTGGCGCGAGAGACCGGCGTCATCGCCGACGTGGTGGTGCCTGTGCCTGACTCTGGCGTGCCCGCCGCCCTCGGCTACGCGCAGGAAAGCGGCGTTCCCTATGAGCTTGGCATCATTCGCAGCCACTATATGGGACGCACATTCATCCAGCCCACCGAAGGGGCCCGCAACACTGGCGTACGCATGAAGCACAGTCCCAACCGCGCGGTGCTGGAAGGCAAGCGAGTGGTGCTGATCGACGACAGCATCGTGCGCGGCACCACCTCGGTAAAGATCGTGCGGATGGTGCGCGAGGCGGGAGCGAAAGAAGTACACCTCCGCTCCGCCTCCCCGCCGATCAAATGGCCGGACTTCTACGGGATCGATATGCCCGACCGCGACAATCTCCTGGCCGCTCAGAAAACGCTGGAGGAGATGCGCCGGATGCTCGAGGTGGATAGCCTAGGCTTCCTCTCCGTCGAGGGGCTCTATGCGGCTATGGGCGCGGGTGAGCGCGATCCGGTGACGCCCCAGTTCACTGACCACTATTTCACCGGCGACTATCCCACCCGTCTTCTTGATCGGGAAATCGCTGAGGGTCGCAACGCCCCGGTTGAAGCGCAGCTTTCACTGTTAAGCGCCTAACGAGCGGGCGACAAACCGTGCGTCGCTCGCTATTCAGCCGCGCATGACTGCTCCCGACCTTCCGCTATCGAACCGTATCGCCCTCGTTACTGGCGCCTCGCGCGGCATCGGTTACGCCACCACCATCGCTTTCGCCAAGGCGGGCGCGCACGTAATCGCCACCGCCCGCACACAGGGAGGGCTGGAGGCGCTCGACGACGAGATATTCAATGCAACAGGCGAGCACGCGACGCTTGTGCCGATGGACCTTCGCAACGGCGATGGGATCGACCTTCTCGGCGGGCAGATATTTCAACGCTGGGGTCGGCTCGATGTGCTGGCGTCTGTGGCGGGGGACCTCGGATTGATCACCCCTGCCGCGCACCTTGAACCGCGCACCTGGGACCGGACCATTGCAGTGAACCTCACCGCCAACTTTCGCCTGATCCGGTCTCTGGAGCCCCTGTTGCGGGCCAGCGAGGCGGGACGTGCGCTGTTCGTCACCGCGGGCCGTGTTGCGCGGCCCAAGGCGTTCTGGGCGCCCTATGCGGCGGCGAAGGCGGGAATGGAGTCGCTGGTGCGGTGCTGGGCGGACGAAATGGCGCATACAAACCTGCGGTGCGTGCTGGTCGACCCCGGCGCCATGCGCACGAAGATGCGCGCCGCCGCCTTTCCGGGTGAAGATCCCGCCACCCTGCCGCTGCCCGAAGCCATCGGCCCATTGATGATCGATCTGGCCCGCGCCGACCGCGAACCCACCGAGATGCTGATCAACTTTTCGATCGCGGCGAGCGGGGCGTAGCTTTCCGCACTGTTGGTTTACGCAGTTTGTGCGTCGTCGGCGTGCGCTGCTGCGTGCGGGTGGCCTTGCCCTTCACAAGTTGCGTTTTCTTGGCCGACGGCTTGGCGAAAGCAGGACCGGGCTTGGCCTTGCCCTGCACCTTGTAGGAGGCTGTCTTCTTCGACACAGGCTTCTTCACGGGCGCGGGTGGCGGCGCGACATCGGCCCCGGCGGCGCGGTTCATGGCGCGTTTGGGCACAGGCTCCTCACCCTCCGCCAGTGGGACAGAACGCTTGGGCTTGGTTGGGTAAACCTTCGTATTTTTGACCGACCGATTGCCCTCGCCCTCGTCGGCATACGGGTTCTTGTTGGACTTGATGAAGATGCGGATCGGCACGCCAGGAAGGTCAAAACTCTCGCGCAAGCTGTTGACTAGATAGCGTTTATATTGCTCGGGCAGATGTTCAGCGCGCGACGCCATCAACACGAACGTCGGTGGGCGACCCTTCATCTGCGCCATGTATTTCGGCTTGATCCGGCGACCGTTCACGGCCGGGGGCGGATGACGCTGCGTGGCCATCGAGAGCCAGTCGTTCAGGTCCTTGGTCTTCACCTTGGCGGACCAGTTCTTGTAGGTCTCGAACACGGCGGGCATCAATTTTTCGACGTGCCGCCCGGTCTCGGCGGAGAGCGCCACCAAGGGCGTGCCCCTGACCTGCGGCAACATCCGCTCCGCCGTTTCACGCAAGTCGGTCAGGCGTTCCTGCGGGTTCTCCACCAGATCCCACTTGGCGAGGCAGAAGACGAGGCCCCTCCCCTCGCGCTCCACAAGGTCCGCGATTTGCAAATCCTGGGTCTCGAAGGCGTTGTCGGCGTCCATCACCAGGATAACCACCTCAGCGAAGGTAATGGCGCGGATGGTGTCGGCGGTCGAAAGTTTTTCTAGCGTCGCCTGTACGCGCGCACGGCGGCGCAGACCCGCCGTGTCGACGAGGCGCACGGGGCGGCCTTCATAGGTCCAGTCCACCGGGATGGCGTCGCGGGTGATGCCCGCTTCGGGGCCGACCAGGAGGCGGTCCTCGCCAATCAGGCGGTTCACCAGGGTGGATTTGCCTGCATTAGGTCGTCCGACGATGGCGATGCGCACCGGCTTGTCGGCCTCGTCTTCCTCGAAGAATTCGGGCTCCGGCACCCCTGCGGCGAGGATCGCGTGGAACAGATCGGTCATCCCTTCGCCATGCTCGGCGGAGATCAGCACCGGGTCGCCTAGCCCGAGATTGTAGGATTCAGCCGCGCCCATCTCGGCCAACCGCCCCTCGCTCTTGTTAGCCGCCAGCACCACAGGACGGTTCCGGCGACGAACGAGGTCGGCGAAGATGCGATCAAGAGGCGTGATGCCCTCGCGGGCGTCAAAGACGAACAAGGCGATGTCGGCGTCGTCGATGGCGCGTTCGGTCTGAATACGCATCCGCGCCTCAAGGCTCTCGTCTTCAACGTCCTCGAATCCGGCAGTGTCGATCAGGTCGAGTTCGAGGTCGCCCAGACGTCCCGTGGCCTCGCGCCGGTCGCGCGTAACGCCGGGTTGGTCGTTGACGATCGCCAGCTTCTTCCCGGCGAGCCGGTTGAAGAGGGTCGATTTGCCGACATTGGGACGCCCTACGATGGCGAGTTTCAGAGCCATCTCTCAGTCAATCCGCGGTTCAGCGCACAGCCACGATCTCGCCCGCGTTCGTCAGAACGTAGAGCATACCGCCAGCGGCGATGGGAGTAATGAAGCCTGGGGATCCCAGGCGCAATGACGCAACCTGCGCCCCGGTCTTGGGGTCGAAGCCTAGCAGCAGCCCCCGATTATTCACCACCACAAGTCGGTTGGAAGCGAGGATCGGGCCGGAATATTCCGAGCGGAACTTCTTGCGCAATGGCTTGTTCAATTCCTTGATCCAGTAAATCAGGCCGGTTTCGCGGGCGATGCAGTAGATATCGCCAGCTTGGCTGGTCATATAGACGACGTCTCCGGCGGGCCAGAGGGTGGTGATGGTGGCGATGGGAAGTTGCCAGACCCGCTGGCCGCTGCGCAGATCGACGGCTCCGACCACACCTGAATGGCTGCCCGCATAGACCACGCCCCGATAGATCGCCGGCCGTCCGGCAATGTCGCGGATTTCCGAGAGGGCATTGTTGCGGGTGGTGAGGGTCAGGACGTCGGTCCACAGGTCCGTGCCGTTGGCCGCGCTAACGGCGACGAGTTCCCCCGAGGCGAACGGCGCCACCACTTCTTCCCCCGAAATCGCCACGCTAGAAGCGATCAGCAACCGCGCCGGTTCTTCCAGAGGCTGATAGGTCCAGGCGGAGACGCCGGTCTTGGCGTCATACGCCTGAAGCTGGTCCAGTATGTCGATCACATAGACCTTGCCGTTGGCGACGCTGGGTGCGCCGTGCACAGGCGAGGAGGTGGAGACCCGCCATAGGGTCTTGCCCGTCCTGGCGTCCAGCGCTGCTACAAATCGATAGCCGGAGGATACGTAGAGAACGCCATCGGCATAGGCCACGCCGCCCCCGAAGGCTTCTGTATCCGGTCCCTTGCGGGTGGAAAGATCTACCCGCCAAACGTCGCGCCCGGTCGCGGCGTCGAGGGCGGAGACGCCCGCCCGCCCGTCCATCACGAAAACATGCCCCTCGGCCACGACGGGAGGGGCCATGGCATGGGTGCGCTGGGTGTCTCCCGCGCCGATCTTGTGACGCCATGCGACCTGGAATTGAGCCCCGGCCTCGACATGGCCGACTGCCTGCTCGCTGTTGCCGCCGGGTAAAGGCCAATCCGCCCTCGGCTCTGGCGCCGGGATTGAGAAATCCACGCCCTTAAGGGCCGGAGCGGGTTTCAGGTCTTCGCCGGAAGCCAGGACAGGAATCCGCTGGCCGGGTGCGATGCGGGGGTTTTCCTTCTTGGCGGCGAAATTCAGGAAGGTGGGCGTCTTGAACCCGGCGCAACCGGAGACGGTCCCTGCCAAAGCCAGGATAAGGGCGGCTTTCGCCAGATGGCCCAGGGCCGGTTTTGCGCTCGCGCGAATCATTGGGCGGCTCCGGCCTGGGCAGGGATTGTTGTTGGATGAGGAGGTGGAACCGCAAAGGTTGGCGGCAGGCTGGCGGCCAGTTTAGTTGCCGCGGGAAGTGCACCCGCTGTGCCAGACTGAATCAGGGCAAGAGCGGCCTGCGCCCTTGCTCGGGTCTGATCTGACACGTCCTGGGAGAGAGAAAGCACCGCGAAGTCACCTCGCGCAGCGTCCAGCTTGCCAGCCTGCAAGTGAGCCATCCCCAGCGCCTCTCGCGCCAACATCTTGTAGGGTCGCTTCTCGCCGGTTAGAGGCGTAAGGCGCGCTTCGATCTCTGCCAGCGGACGGGTATCCATCAAGAGATAAGCCGCCTTCAGCCGAGCAGCGTCGCCCATGATGTTGTTGGGCGCGGTCTTGGCCGCCTGATCCAGCAAACGCACCGCCTCTTCTGGCTTGTTTTGCACAACGCGCACACCGGCCTGCTGCATCAGCGACAGAGCGCGATAGCCAGCTGGTGCGGACGCCGAAAGCACGGCGAACTTGCGGTCGGCGCCCACAGGATCACCTGCGGAAAGCGACTCCAGCGCCCGGGCGTAGGTTACGGACGCCTTGGCTTCCTCAGACGCCTGATGCTTGCCAAAGCCCCAGATGCCGAGAGTAACAAGCAGGGCGATGATTATCAGAGCGGCGGCGTAGGGCCAGCCCTTCTGGATCAGCGACTGGTATCGAGCGGAGCGAAGCTCCTCCTCGACCTCTTCAAAAACGTCCGCCACGAGATGAAGCGCTCCGCAGGAAAATACGACCGGGTCAGCAGGTTATCGTCTGGCAAGCCCGGCGGCAACGCGACGGGTTGGCAAACGGCGCCGCTTGAGGAAACCGGCAGGACCGAGCCTTCCCGCCGTGGCGAAATTGGGGCCATACACTATCCGCGCGAAGCCCGGTCAGATTTCTTCCAGAGATCGGCTCGCCAACAGCGCCCCGGCCAACACCGCAAGCCCCGCCACCAGCCAGAGCGCCTCGCTGCCGAAGGGCAACTGACCCAGATCTGCCAAAGGGCCAGGCAGTTTCGCCGGAATCTGCAATATCGACCGGCGCGCATCAGCGAGGATGTCGGCCGCCGCTGTCAGTCGATGGCCAAGGCCTGCGCCGGCGATCTGCACCACAGCGACAAGACCGCCGACGGCGCCGCCCGCCCCGATCAGCACCCGGCGAAGGGCCCAGCCTCGCGAGAGACGCGCCTCGACCTCGGCTGCGAACAGTGGGGCATCCGAGCAGGCAGGGCTTTCAGAGAACAGTTTCTGCAGGCGCATCTCAAACGCAGGATCAGACATACGCTCGTCTCCCCATTCCCGCTGCATCGCCGTCGTCAGGCGACGCCAGACGGAGCTTGAGTTTATCCAGACCACGTTTGACATGAGACTTCACCGTACCAAGCGGCGTTTTCAAGGCAGCCGCCGCCTCTGCGTGAGATAGGCCAGCGCCGTAACAGAGCGAGACGCAGATGCGTTCCGAAGGCGTCAGGGTCGCCAGGGCGCCGTCGAGATCAAGGCGGCTGACAGCCTCGCCTTCCCCACCACCAAAGCCGTGATCGGCATCGTCCATTTCGTGCGGATCGAGTTCCGCCCGCTTGCGCCAACGCTTCGAATAGAGCCGCGCGGCGATCCGCTTAATCCAGCCCACAAAAGCGCCCTCGCCCCTGAACTCGCCAATCGACTCGAACGCGGCCAGGAAGGCGTCCTGCGCCAGGTCGTCGGCCAGGGCGGCGTCGGCGCCCATGCGCTTCAGAAGCGCGCGAACCGCTGATCCGTGGCGCCGGGCCAACTCCCCGAAGGCGCGCCGGTCTCCCGCCGCCGCTAGGCTTGCCAGTTCCACATCGTGGAGCGAGGCGAGCGAGGGGCGGTTTGGCGATATGGCTGCGATAGCCATGACGGTCTTCCCCCGATCCGCTCTAGGCGCGTGACTTCTTGGAGCCAAGCGCGGAGAGAATCATGAAGGCGACGCCGACGAAGATCGGAATGGCGCCGATGGCGGCAAACGTAGCGAAGGTCTCGGCTGCGCCGCCAACATTATAAAGCCCGGCATAGAAAGCGCCGCCGACCGCCACCAGTCCAAGCCCGATCGCCAACTGCACCACCCCGATGCGCAGGTCGCGCTGAGAGCGGTCAGTCGGCGTCGAGATCACCCGGTCGTTATTCGTTTGCAACGCCTCAATCAATTCAGGCGGCACGGGCTGCCCTTTCTCGTAGGCGAGGCGCAGAGTGGCGTGCATTCGCTCCCGCTCCTTGGAACGCAAATACTGGGGGACGATGACGATGGCGGCGATCATGCCGAACAGCGCGAGGGGAACCATGAAGGATCCATCCATGACAATCTCCTTTGGGTCTGGAAGCAGACTTCAGGTCGGCTTCGTATGGGGTCTCGTGAATAAGGAGGCTTTGTGGATACCGTTCGGATGCGGATCGCTGGATGAAATCTTGGTAAGGCGCGCCTAGAGCCGTCGCTCGTGCGCTGGAACAAGGAAAATCAGACCCAGAAGCATTGCGGCCACCGCAGAAAAAATAGCCAGTCCCTGACCCAGCGGCGCTGAAAGAGTCAGGCCCAGCGCGGCTTCACCGCCCAACCGCATCAGCAAGGGTCCGAACGCCCACAGCGCCGCCGAGGCCGCCACCAGCCACGGAAGCATCGCCAGAATCTCGAGCCAGAACCGGCGACGCGCAATCGCGGCCATCGCAACGCGTGTGAAACCCGTATCGCGCAGTGGCGGGGCGTCCGTCTCGAACAGGGCGCGCAGACGGGCGACGGCCTTCGGATCGGCTTCCGCATAGATCGGATCAGGCATTACGCAACTCCAGAACTTGCAGCAGCTTAGCGCGTCCGCGCGCTACGTGCGACTTCACCGTACCGAGCGGCGCGCCCAACGCCTGCGCCGCCTCGCCGTGGGAAAAGTCCGCCGCCAGACAAAGCGCCACCGCCGCCCGTTGTTCCAGCGGAAGGCTCTCCATGGCCGATTGAAGGGCGAGGCGATCTTCTTCGGCGGGCTTCTCCACCCCCTCACCGGCGCGCTGATCCGCCCAGATCGTGTCGCGCTGCTTGGAACGCAGCGAAGAGCGGCGCTCCGTCAGGCACTTTCGATAGGCCACACCGCATAACCATGAACGGAAGCTGGAGCGACCGTCGAAGCTGCGCAGGTTCATCCAGGCGGTCATGAACGCCTCTTGCGCCAGATCGTCGGCAAGCGCCGGATTGGAGCAGGCCCGTCGCAGAAAACCCCTGACCGCCCCCTGATGGCGTTCGACAAGGCGGGAAAAGGCGGCATCAGACCCCCGCCTCGCTGCCGCAACCAACTCATCGTCAGGGCTGGTGAGGAGGTTCATGCCGCGCGAACACCGTGTTCAGGATCGCGAATAGCAACGACCCCACCGCCAGGCAGCCCATGATGATGGCCACCAGAGTGAAAGGCTCAGAGGTGTCGCCACCGCCATACCACGCGGCAATGCCGAATCCTGCGGTCAGGCTGCCGAAGATAATCACTCGCCGCCAGGCCCAATAGGGTCCCCAGCGATAGGCGCGCGACGCCCAGCGGTTGCCCCAGCCGTAGGCGTAAGGCCCTGGCGCGTAGGCTCCACCATACCCCATCCCATTGCGCCCACTGTTATTCAGCGCCTGCATCACCTCAGGCGGCACTTCCTTGCCTTGGTCGGCGTAGGATTTGATGATGTCGAGGGAGCGTTGCTGCTGGCGAAAGCCCATCCACATCCCGAACCCGCCGAACACAAACCCCATGATCGGGAAGATCAACCACCAGAAACTGAACAGGAACCATCCCAACCCGTGCATCGCCTTATCTCCCGTGTCCCGGTCGCCAATTGCGCCGTCGTCAAAGCTTGGTCGCCGCGACGGTTACGATTGGATGCAAGAGACCGGCCTACTCCCACTCGATGGTCCCCGGAGGCTTTGAGGTAATGTCGTAGACGACGCGGTTGATGCCTTTCACTTCATTGACGATGCGGGTGGCGGCGCGGCCTAGCACTTCCCAGGGGAACTCAAAGAAGTCGGCTGTCATGCCGTCGGTAGAGGTCACGGCTCGGAGTGCGCAGACCTGCTCATAGGTGCGGGCGTCGCCCATAACGCCGACGGTGCGGACTGGTAGCAGCACGGCAAACGCCTGCCAGATCGTGTCATAGAGGCCGGCTTTGCGGATTTCGGCGAGCCAGATGGCGTCGGCCTTCTGAAGGATGGAGACGGCTTCAGGCGTGATCTCACCCGGAATGCGAATTGCGAGGCCTGGCCCAGGAAAGGGGTGGCGACCCACGAAAGAAGCGTCCAGGCCTAGTTCCCGCCCAAGCGCCCGTACCTCGTCCTTGAAGAGTTCGCGGAGCGGCTCGACCAGCTTCAGCTTCATCGTTTCCGGCAAGCCCCCGACGTTGTGATGGCTCTTGATGACCGCAGATGGCCCGCCCCGCGCCGATACGCTTTCGATCACGTCAGGATAAAGGGTGCCTTGAGCGAGGAAAGCGGCGCCTTCGATCTTGGAAGCCTCGCGGTCGAACACCTCGACGAACATCCGACCGATGATCTTGCGCTTTGTTTCAGGATCGGAGACGCCTTTAAGCTCACCCAGGAAATCCCTGCCCGCATCAACGTGAATGAGCGGAATATTGTAATGATTGCGAAAAAGACTGACCACCTGATCTGCCTCGCCGCCCCGCAGCAGCCCAGTATCAACGAAGACGCAGGTAAGCTGGTCGCCGATGGCCTCGTGGATCAGGACGGCGGCCACAGAACTATCTACCCCGCCAGACAGGCCACAAATCACCTTGCCGGCACCCACCTGTTCACGGATCTGTCGCACCTTTTCCTCGCGGAAGGCGGCCATGGTCCAGTCGCCTGAGAGCCCCGCGATCTTATGGGTGAAGTTGGACAGGATGCGGGCTCCGTGCGGGGTATGAGCGACCTCCGGGTGGAATTGCACGCCGTAGAAGCGGCGCTGCTCATCAGCGATGGCGGCGAACGGCGAGCCGGGAGAGGTAGCGATCACTTCGAACCCTTCGGGAATCGCTGATATCTTGTCCCCGTGGCTCATCCAGACCTGCTCGTTGGCGCACACCTCCGCGAGGCCGTCGAACAACGAGCTTTCGCGCACTATGGTGATCTCGGCCCGCCCGAACTCGCGCTCATGGCCAGGTTCGACCACCCCGCCCAGCACCGCCGTCATGGTCTGTTCGCCGTAGCAGATGCCGAGCACCGGCTTGCCGAGATCGAACACCGCCTTGTTCACCGCCGGGCTGTCGGTTTCGTGCACGCTGGCCGGACCGCCGGAGAGGATCACCGCCGCGGGTGAGAACGCTGCGAGAAACGCCGTATCCACCTTGTCGAAGGGGTGCACCTCGCAATAGACGCCGCTTTCGCGCAGGCGCCGGGCGATGAGCTGCGTCACCTGGCTGCCGAAATCGACGATCAGCACACGTTGATGCCCCGAACCGGGGGAGGAGGACGTCAGGCTCATGGGTTTCTCTCGAACAGGGCGACGAAAAAGCCGTCCGTTCCGGCGGTGTGGGGGGTGAGGCCGAGGGTATGACCGCCGCGAGAAAGCTCGACAAGACGGGTCTGGCCTGATGTGGTCAGGGCGTCGGTTTGGGCGGCGCTGGCGATGGGCAGAGGCGTGAAATCAGGATGGCTGGCGGCGAACGCAGAGGCCACCGCGCCGTTCTCCGCGTCGAACAGCGAACAAGTGACATAGATCAGCCGCCCGCCGGGCTTCACCAGCGACGAGGCGCGGCCGAGGATCGCGGACTGAAGTGCTGAAAGCCGCTCCACCGCTTCAGGCGTCAGCCGCCAAGCCGCTTCCGGGTGCCTGCGCCAAGTGCCGGAGCCCGAACAGGGAGCGTCGACGAAAACGAGATCGGCCTGGCCGCGAAGGTCTTCGGTCCCCTCTCCGTCCGAACCCGTGTGACGCACCTCGACGACGGCGTTTGCACGGGTGAGGCGCGGCGTCATGGCGTCCAGCCGCTTGGCGTTGACATCGCAGGCGATGAGCGTCTCCTGCCCTCGCATCGCCGCCGCCAGGGCCAGCGTTTTGCCACCGCCGCCCGCGCAGTAGTCCACCACCGTCATGCCCGGTCTGGCACCCGCCAGCGCCGCCGCGATCTGGCTGCCCTCATCCTGTACTTCGATCCAGCCGGTGGTGAAGGCTTTCAGCGTCTGCACATTGCGAGCGAAGGCGTGAGGCAGGCGAAGGCCGAGAGCAGAGAAGGGCGTGCGATCTGGCTTGATGTCCTCGTGGGCCAGAAGGCGCAGCGCGCCGTCGATGTCGCCGCACAGGCGATTAACCCGAAGATCGACTGGTGCGCGCGCGGTGATCGCCGCCTGCGCTTCCTCCAGCCAGCCGTCGCCAAACTGGCCCTTCAGCCGTTCAGCGATCCACGCCGGAACACCCGCCATCACCCAATCGGGCGCAGCCCCATGCTGTGAGGTCAGTCGTTGGCGTTCAGCAGCCGACATGGGCGGTGGCGCGTGACCTTGGCCGCCGAACAGAGCCTCGATCTCTTCGAGGGGCCGGGCATCGGCAAACCCGAGGAGCCCCAGCACCAGCGCCCGTCCATCCTCAGCCTGCATCGCCCAGGCGGATTTCGCCCGCGCGCGCAGGGCCGAGTAAACCGCCTCCGCAATCGCCCGCCGGTCTTTCGATCCGGCGAAGCGGTGGTTTCGACCCCAAGCTTTCAGCACCCCGTCCGCCGGTCCACGCGAGGCCGCGATCTGATCGAGAACCTCAATGGCGGCGGCGAGACAGGCGGCTGGGGTCACTGGGTCCTAAAGGTTACGGAAGAAGGATGGCGGCCAGCACCATGAGCAGCGCGACAAAGGAAACCACCCATACGAGCGAGCGGATCTGCTTCACCCCAAACGCATAGAGAGGCACATAGACGATGCGAGAGGCGAGGTAGAGGATCGATCCCCACACGGTCAGCATCCCACCATCCTTGTGCGCCACGGTGGCGATCAAGACGCCCGCAGCGAACAGAGGCAGGGTCTCGTAGAGGTTGGCCTGGGCGCGGAACAGGCGCGCAATCATAGGCTTCAGCGGCGGCATAGCCTCGTCCCGTGCGCCCGTATTCCACGGCAGTCCGTACTGGCCAGTGCGCGCGATATCGGCCCATAAAATCTGCACCACAGCTAGAACCAGCGTCCAGGCCAGCATCGTCAATTCGGTCGTCATGTTCGCCCCTCCCAAGGCTTGGTTAGACCCTATGTCCCGCTCTTGTAGTTCGGCGCCTCACGGGTGATTTGCACGTCGTGGACATGGCTTTCGCGCAGGCCGGCGCCGGTTATGCGGATGAACTGCGCCTTGGCCTGAAGATCGTGGATGTCCGCGGCGCCGACATAGCCCATGGCGGCGCGGAGTCCCCCCACCATCTGGTGCAGGATCACGTCGATTGGCCCCTTGAAGGCCACCTGTCCTTCGATCCCCTCCGGAACCAGTTTCAACTGGTCCGAGATTTCCTTCTGGAAGTAGCGGTCGGCCGATCCCGCCGCCATTGCCCCAACCGATCCCATGCCACGGTAGGCTTTGTAGGAACGGCCCTGATAGAGATAAACCTCGCCAGGGCTTTCCTCGGTGCCTGCGAACATCGAGCCCATCATGGCGACCGAGGCGCCCGCCGCCAGCGCCTTGGCGAGGTCGCCGGAGAACTTGATGCCGCCGTCGGCGATGATGGTGGCGTCCGATCCCTGCGCTGCCCGCGCCGCATCGGAGATGGCAGTGAGTTGCGGCACGCCCACACCCGCGACGATGCGGGTGGTGCAGATCGAGCCCGGTCCGATACCAACCTTGACCGCGTCGGCGCCCGCGTCGATCAGGGCCCTGGCCCCGTCGTAGGTGGCGACATTGCCGGCGACCACTTGCACGCGGTTGCTCTCGCGCTTTATCCGCTCCACTGCCCTGGCGACGTGGATGGAATGACCGTGGGCGGTATCTATCACCACCACATCTACCCCGGCATCGATCAGGGCCATGGAGCGCTCATAGCCCGCATCCCCAACACTCGAGGCGGCGCCCACCCGAAGACGTTCATGCTCGTCCTTGGCGGCCATGGGGAAGGCCTCGGCTTTTTCGATGTCTTTCACAGTCACCAGGCCGATGGCGCGATAGGCGTCGTCAACCACGATCAATCGCTCAATCTTGTGTTGACGCAGCAGACCCCGCGCCTCGGTCTTGCCGACGCCCTCGCGCACGGTGATCAGGCCCGCATGGGTCATCAGTTGCGCGGCGGTGAGATTGTCGTCGGTCTCAAACCGCACATCGCGATTGGTGAGGATGCCGACCAGCCTGCCCGACCCACGCTCCACCACTGGGAAGCCAGAGACGTGGCGGCGGCTTTTGATCTGGCGCACTTCGGAAAGCGGCGTATCGGGATGGATGACGATCGGGTTGATCACCATACCGCTCTCGTAGCGCTTCACCTCGCGCACCTGATCCGCCTGGTCCAGCGGCGACAGGTTGCGGTGAATCACCCCCATGCCGCCTGCCTGCGCCATGGCGATTGCGAGCCGAGATTCCGTCACCGTATCCATAGCCGAAGAGACCAGCGGGATGTTCAGCGCAATGGATTTGGTAAGACGCGTTGCGGTCGAAACTTCGCCGGGCATCACTTCTGATGCGCCGGGCTGTAGCAAAACATCGTCGAAGGTAAGCCCTTCGCGAATCTCCATAAGGGAGCCTCCGTTTTGCGAGGCTCGTATAGCGAGGGCGGCGGCTGAGGGGAAGCGGCGAATTACCCGAGCCGCTTCAACCCCGTCGCTACGAGGTAAAGTTCCGAACTTTCCGTGCGGCTGGCCTTGGGCTTTACGTGCTTCACGTCGATGAAGTTAGCTCCGAGGAGCTTGAGCAGCGCGGCCGTCTCGCCGCCCTGGAAGGCCTTGGTGACGAAGGCCCCGCCGGGCTTGAGGGTCTCAATAGCGAACGCCGCCGCAGCCTCCACCAGGCCCACGATGCGCAGGTGGTCGGTCTTGCGGTGCCCCGAGGTGTTTGGGGCCATGTCGGAGAGTACAAGATCGGGCGCGCCGCCCAGAAGCTCGATCAGGCGCGCGCCGATGGCGGGATGGGTAAAGTCGGCAGCAATGATGACAGCGGGGTCGAGGGGATCGACGCGAAGCAGGTCCACCCCCGCCACGGCGCCCGCGCCCCGTTCCAGCGCAACCTGTATCCACCCCCCCGGCGCGCAGCCGAGATCAATCACCCGGCAGCCCTTGGTCAGGAGATGAAACCGATCATCGATCTCCGATAGCTTGAAGGCGGCGCGGGAGCGGTAGCCCTTGGCCTTGGCCTCCTTGACGTAGGGATCATTGAGCTGACGCTGCAACCATTGCTGCGAGGACAGGCTGCGCTTGTCGGCGGTCTTGACCCGTGTACCCATGCCCCGGCCACCCGCCTCGCCGCCCGTAGGGGCGCGGACCAGACGGCGGCGTTCTTCTTTAGGAGGCTCGCTCATTCTGCGGGCGCCGGACTTGTGGCGGCGGTGGACGCGGAGCCGCTGGAACGGGAGCGCTTGCGGCGACGATTGCGCGATGGTCGCTTGTTCCGCTCCGCCATCATGGAAAGAAGAATCCCCTCGCGCAGGCCCCTATCAGCTACCCGCACCCGTTTGCAGGGCCAAAGCTCCTGCACCGCACGCAGGATCGCCGCTCCGGCCAGCACCAGGTCCGCCCGGTCAGCGCCGATGCACGGCTCCGCCGCCCGCCCTTCGGGACCAAGCCTGAGCAACTTATCGGCTGCTGCGTCGCAATCCGCGTTGGTCATCCACAGGCCGTCAACACGGGACCGCTCGTATCGGCGCAGTCCTAGGTGCATCCCGGCAAGGCTGGTGATGGCGCCCGAGGTGCCCACAAGATGAGCCTTGCCCTCGGCAAATACGGACCGGAACTTCTCTGCGTGCGGAAAAGCTTCGATCTCGACCTTGATATGATCAACCATGGCGCGAAACCACTCCGGGTGGCTTTCGGCATCCTCCGGGAAGCGTTCGGCAAGCGTCACGACGCCAACCGGGATCGAAAGCCATGCCCCGATGGGCGCCGGTTCGTTCGAGACCGCCCGTAAATCCACCCACGACAGTTCGGTGGAGCCGCCGCCTACATCGATTACAAGCGCCGCTTCGGCGGAGCGGTCGAGCAGGTTGACGCACCCCGCCACCGACAGTTTCGCCTCTTCGCGCGGCGATATGACGGTGAAGCGAATGCCGGTTTCCTGCTCCACGCGATTGATGAAATCGCCGCCGTTGCTGGCCGCGCGGCATGCCTGGGTCGCCACGGCGCGCACCTTGAAGGCTTTACGACGTTTGATCTTGTCGGCGCAGATATGCAGAGCGGCGATAGTGCGCTGCATGGCTCCGTCGTCCAGCAAACCCGTACGCGACAGCCCATCGCCCAGCCGAACGATGCGGGAAAAGGATTCGACCACACGGAACGTCTTGCCCTCTGGCGTCGCGATCAGAAGGCGGCAATTGTTGGTGCCTAGATCGAGGGCGGCGTAGCAGCGCTGCTCTACGTCCGACGAGACCCGGCGCGGCGGGTGGGGGAGGTTGGGACCCAGCAGGCCAGCGTCCCGATCTTCGCTCGCCCGCTCCGCCATGACGCCCGCAATACTCTGTGAATGACCGGACAGGATGGATCGGCTGGCGACCAGTCCCGGATCGCCATCCTAACAGGCGCCCGCTGCTTTGCGAACCCTGTGACGCCCTTCCCTCTTGCAGGAAGTCGCGGCGCATACGACGTTCATGCGACAGTCATAAGCTTTGAGTCACTATCCCTGCATGGAAACCCGCCTCGCCAAGTTCGGTATCGGCCAGCTCGTCCGTCACAGGGTCTTTCCCTTCCGCGGCGTGATCTTCGACGTCGATCCAGAGTTCAACAACACCGAGGAATGGTGGAACTCAATCCCCGCGCAGGTGCGCCCCCACAAGGACCAACCCTTCTACCATCTGCTCGCGGAGAACGATTCCAACACCTACGTCGCTTACGTCTCAGAGCAGAACCTCCTACCCGACGACTCAGGCGGCCCGGTGGCGCACCCGCAGGCGGAAGTGCTGTTCAGTGCTTTCGACGGGGTTCAGTATCGTCCCAGGTCCCAGGTCAACCACTGATCGGCGCACGAACCTTTCCTGTCGGGCGCCAATATGGACGAAAATTAACGGAGCTACCGTTCGGATCGCGTGTTTTTGAACGGAATTTTCGTAATTCAGGGTGGAGAGTGCGCGCATGAGTGCAAGTGCCAGCTTACCGCCTCCGGGCGCCGCCGCCGATTGGACCATCCCGCAGGGCTGGGACCAATACACACGCCAAGACCATCAGGTCTGGGTCACGCTTTACGAGCGACAGTCCAAGGTGCTGCCGGGCCGGGCCTGCGACGCCTTTCTGCGGGGGCTTGATGCACTGGACCTGCATGGAGGCGGCATTCCCAACTTCGAGATCATCTCTGACAAGCTCGAGGCCCTGACCGGCTGGCGCGTTGTCGCCGTGCCTGGGCTGGTGCCCGACGAGGTCTTCTTCGAGCACCTGGCCAACCGACGCTTCCCGGCCGGAAACTTCATCCGCCGCCCGGATGAACTGGATTACCTTCAGGAGCCCGACGTTTTCCACGACGTGTTCGGCCACGTGCCGATGCTGACCGACCCGGCCTTCGCTGACTTTATGCAGGCATACGGCGAAGGGGGGCGGCGGGCCATGGATCTCGGCCAGCTTCACAATCTGGCGCGGCTCTACTGGTACACGGTGGAGTTCGGGCTAATGGAGTCGCCCGATGGGCTGCGCATCTACGGCGCCGGGATCGTGTCCTCCAAAGCCGAGACCATTTTCGCGCTCGAAGACTCCTCGCCGAACCGCATCGGCTTTGACCTAGAGCGGGTGATGCGTACACCGTATCGGATCGATGACTTCCAGCAGGTCTATTTCGTCATTCCTTCCATCGAGGGACTGCAATCGGCCGCATCGGTGGATTTCGGTGAGTTCTATAACCGGCTCGCCGCCTCGCCGGATATTCCCATCGACCAGATCGAAACTCCGGAACGAGTGTTTACACGCGGGACCCAGCGGTATGCTCTGCGCGGCGGACGCCAAGCAGCCTGACCGTTGAAGTCAGTAGTCCTTCCTGAACCGCACCGACAGGCGCGCATCGCCCTGGGTTCCGACCATCGAGACGAACGAGAGATCACGCCTGACGCGCCACTCGACCTGCGCCGACGGCCCCGTGCGCCCTCCTCCGGTCAGTTCAAGATAGACGTTGTCAGTCAGGTATTTACCGCCGGAAACCGTCGTCCCTGAGGCTTGCGTGCCGCCGAGCGCCAACCGGTCGAGGCCGGCGAACTGGCGTAGGTTGCCGATGATGTCGAAGCCGCCCCCTCCCGCCAGTGACGCCAACGCCGAGGCCAGTTGTGCGCCCTGGGCGGGCGATAGCTGGGCTGCCGAAACCCCGAATAGCACTCGCGCCAGGACTTCGTCCTGAGGCAGGACGGGGGTGGAGCTAAGGGTGATTTCTGGCTTGGCGGCGGTGCCCTTAACGCGAACCACAGCGGTCAGGGTTGGGTCCTGCCGGGTCGCGGTGAGGTCGAGCCTGATCTGGTCCGCGCTGGAGCCGAGCCGTACAGTTCCACGCTCATCGAAGTCAAACCTCTGGCCCGCGAAATCGTAGGAGCCGCGCACGATCCGCGCCGTGCCGGTCAATTCCGGGGTCTCGATGGCGCCGCCTACGTGCGAGTCGAGCGAGAACTCCGCGTCGAGCCCCTTGCCGCGCAGGAAGATGCCCCGCGCCGCCTTGATACTCACATCCAGCGTCACCTGCGGCCCGACACCCTTGGGCTGGGACTTCTCCACGCCCTCCTTGGGAACCTGATGGATTTCCACCACGTCCAATGGCACCACGCCCGTCGGGGTCGGCGTATTGGCGGCGAAGTCGGCCCGGTCGATGGTCAGGGCGCCCGCCAGCCTAGCCTTGCCCTGGGCGTCGCGGGTGACGGTGACGGCGCCGGAAGCCGTGGCCCGTCCTATGTCGTTATCGATAAGCTGAAACCTTTTGGCGTTGAGGGTGAAGGTCGAGCCTCCACCTCTCGCCAGACTGACCTTCCCCTGCCCGCTCAGAGTCCCTCCCCGTCCGTCCGCGCCAGCGAACTTGCTGACGGTGATTTCCTCCTGCCCGAAGGCGGCGCCGACCAACAGGTCCTGCAAGGCGAGCCCGGTGGTGACATCGCGGAACTTTCCCGAGACCAGGCTAGCCGCCCCCGTGGCGTTCGGATCAGCCAGACTGCCAGCGAAGGTCGCGTGCGCCGACAGCTTGCCGGTGAGCGTGCGCTCGCCGCTGGCGAATAGGTCCCACAGCGGTCTGATCTCCCCGTCGGCGGAGAAGGAGCCGTGGATCGGTTTGGTGCGGTCGATGGCGATTCGGAACGGTTCGGCGGATGCCACCGCTGGCAGATTGACATCCACGTCGGCCTTGAGCCCCTCGCTGTTGCTAGCTGTCGCAGCCAGATGCAGGCGCGTGTCGCTGAGGTCGCCCTTCACCTTGGCGGTGAGCGCCTCGTTTGCGGGCGCATCCCGGCTGCGCGCGCCATCGAGAGCGGCGTCCAGCGTCCCGTTCAAATGGGCGCCACGTCCATTCAGGTTTATCGAGCCCGATACCTTGCCTGTGAAGTCCTCCTGCAGGGCGGCAAGCCCGACATTGGCGAACTCCCCTTTGGCGTTGAGCGCATCGCCAACTTGCCGCGCGTCGATATTGGCCTTGCCGCCCGCCAGGGTCAGGTCGAGTTTGGCCGAGCGGCCCTGCGGTCCAAACCGGATCATGGCTGGCGTCATGGTCTTGTAGACCGCCTTGCGAATCTTGCCGGAACCGTTGAGCGTGAGTTCGGAGTCGATCTTGCCAGCCGCATAGACGCCATCGCCCTTGAACGACCAAACGAGGGGATCGACACTGTCCGCGCTGGCCTGGAACGGCAGTCTGGCGAGCGGGCCGTTTGCAATCAGATGAAGAGTGCGGAGCGAGACGGGCAAGTCCGGGGCGGCGATCCCCTCTCCGTCGAACTTCAAGGCCGCGACCGCGCCACCCGGGCGATCAAGAAGCTTCGCTGTGCCCGTAAGCTTGCCGGCGCTCAGCAAGGCTCCTGCTCCGGCCGCGACGGTCAAATCTGCGCTGGACGGCGCGCCATTCCGCAACGCGACCGCGCCGGAGAGCTTCACACCGCCAGCGTCGGCCACCAGATCGGAAAGGTCGATACCGTCGCCCTCGAACCGGAATGCGGTCTTCAGGCTGGCTCGACCATATTGTGCCGTCGGTCCCTCCAGCGCCACCAGACCATCCACCCCCTTTGCCCCCTGAAGCAGCGATAGTGTCAAGTGTGCAGGGGTGATGACCAGCCGCCCGAAGTCAACTGAAGCGAGATCGGCAGTCAGGTCGGCGCGCGGCGCTGAAAGGGTCCCGGAGATTTTACCATTGCCCTTGGCCTGCCCGGCGATTTCTACAGGTCCCGCCACAAACGGTCCCTTGGCGCTCCAGTCGATGTCGAAAGCGAGTGATTCCTTTTCACCCAACACCCCCTTGCCGCTAGCCTGAAGCGCGCCGCCTGCAAGGTCGGCCCGATCAATGACCAGCCTGCCGTCGCCGAATGAGCCTTTGGCCGTAAGATGGGGTTGGGAGCCAAGGTAGCGGTCGAGTTCAGCTAGACCTGTGGCGAAAGTCGAACCTCTGGCGTCAAACGATAGGGCCCAAGCTTTCGCGCCCTTGCCTTCGGAAGCGTCCCACGACGCTGCCACAGTTCCGTGCGCTCCGTCGTGGATCGGCGCGAGGTTGGAAACCTGTAGCGTTCCCTTGAACGACAGGGCGCCGAACAATCCCTGCCCGCCCTCCGCAGCGACCTTCAATCCCGACCCGACGAGGTTCAGGCTACGGATGAGGAAACGGCCATCCTTGAGGATCGATACATCCAGCGTCGTATGTGGGCGCGGCCCGATGAGCGGCCCAAGCGGAGCCGGACCGCTCGCGCCCGCCCCTTGCAGATCGCCCTCGATGCGCCATTCACCTTTGGCGCGGGTCAATGTCGTAGCGCCCTGAAGCTGTGCGATGGTCACACCGTTCTGCTCCACTTTCTGGCCCGCGAAACTGCCTTTCATCGTGAACGTATCGAGATCGCCGGTCAGCATTCCTGTGACCTGCACCGGTCCAATTTTCGGTGCGCCAAGCCATTTGGAGAAATCGGCGACGGCGATCCGCACACCCAGCGCTTCGGCGCGGCGGCGGCGAGCATCGACCGAACCCTTCAGCGCGACCTGCCCGTCGCGGGCGATCAGCGTGGCGTTCAGATTATAGAGGTCGGGTCCGACCTGGCTGGCGAAGGCGTTGATCTGTGCGGTTGGTCCAAGCCGGTCGGCGAAATAACGGGTGAGTTTCGACGCCGCGAGGGAAACCCGCCCATCGACTGTCGCGCCGCGCTTGTCCCAGCGGGCGACGAGTGACAATGGGGTCTCGGCCCCGGAGACGGTGGTGGCGGTAAGCTGGCCCGCCGCCATGGTTCCGTCTCCTTGCGCGTGGATCACGAGCCGCCGGTCCGATGGCAGGCCGAGCGCGCCCGCCAAGGCGCCGCCTCCCGCTTCCACCGCGTCCGCGCGGAGTAGCATCCGGTCCTTGTTCCCTATCTGGAACGCTAGATCGAGCCCGTCTCCTTTATGCAGGAGGCTCCTAGCCGCCAGCCCTCCCTTCGCAGCCCCACTGCGACGCAGGATAAGCTTGCCGCTGACGTCCCACAGGCCGCGCTGAATGCTGAAATCGGGCAGGGTTTCGAGCCGTAGGGCGAGGCTATCGACGATGATCGAGACCGGCAGTTTCGAGGGCGGTTGCGGTGGTTCTTTCTCCAGCAAAGGCTGGCGATAGACCCGCAGCGGTCCGGCGGCGATGCGGCCCGCATGGAAGCGTCGCGCTAACAATTCGCCGGGGTCCCAGGCCATGGCCAGATCGTCCGCTTCGAGCCAGACGCCCTTGGCGTCGATGATCTGAAGCCTTCTGACCCCGAATGCGTGGAACACATCCCCCCTGAGGCCGACGATATGCAGCCGCCCCGCCCGACCAACTCTCATCCCGTCGATGAGGCGCACGATCAGCGCCCGCCCCGGCTCTGTCTCCGCCCCGTAGCGAACCCCGACGCCTAGCAGGATCAGGAGGGCCAGCAGGGCAGCCACGATCAGGTTTGAGACGCGCGCAAGGTCGCCCTGGGGTTGGGGCGGCGGAGCGGCCGGGCGCTTGGTGTCGTCAGGTGGGGAGGTGTCGTCGCTCAAAAGCTCTGGCCGATGGAAATGTAAATCTGGAAGGGTTGCTGACTCGCCCCGTTCGGTTTCTGCAGCGGAAAGGCCAGATCGGCCCGGATCGGTGCGAAGCCAAGGCTATAGCGGAAGCCGAGCCCGATGGCGGCGTCCGTGTGCCGGAAATCCGGCTGGATCTGTCCGCCCACCGAACCGGTGTCGAAGAACAACACTCCGCCTAGGGTATTGGTGAACCGGCGACGCAACTCCACAGACAATTCCACGAGAGAAAGTCCGCCGACAGGCGTGTTGTCGGCATAGTGGGCGCCGACGCTCTGATAAGCATAGCCGCGCACCGATCCACCGCCCCCTGCGAAGAAGCGATCGGCCGCAGGCACGGCGGGGATTTTGCCGCCGATGATGGTGCCGATGCGAAAGCGGCCTGCCACTACAGTATTGGCGAGCGTATCGAGGGGGAGGTATGCCGTCGCCTGCGCCTGCGCCTTCAGATAGGCCAACGTCTCATCACCCGAGATGAAGGTGGGTTCCGCCCGCGCGTCGAGCCGATAGCCCGTGCGTGGATCAAGCGGATTGTCCGACCGGTCGAGCGCGAACGCGCCCAGCAAGCGGAAGGTTACAATATCGAGGAGACCGGTTTCCTTGTCGTCCACCTCGCTGGCGGTGATCGACGCGCCGCGGGTGAAAAAAGAGGTCTTGCCGTAGCGTTGCGTCAGGTCCGCAGAAAAGCGCGCGCCAGTTTCTTTGTAGGCGTTGGTGAGGGTCTGGAAGACGTTGGGATCGAGAAGAAGGGTCTGGCCAGGCTTGCCCCAATGGGGCAGCGAAAGCTGCACCCCCAGACGGCTGTCGATGGAGGCGTAGCGCGCCTCATAGGTAACGGTGTCGCCCCGACCGAAAGGATTGAAGCTCGACAGCCTCACGTCAATGTCGCCGCCTTCGGAGGTGGAATAACCGGCGCCGAACTCGAACGAATGCCGCGAACGATCAGATAGCCCCACGACCACTGGCCGAAGTCCATCGGCATTCGTCGTGGGCGCCAATGCCACGGTGACGGAATCATAGACCTGGGTTTCCAGTAGCCGCCGTTCCAACTCCGCCAGTGCATTCGGCGTGTAGACGTCAGTGGTCTTCCACGGGACGAGTTTTTGCAGCCAGCGACGGTTTGTCCTGCCCTTGGTTTCGAGCTTCAACCCATCAAGCTTCACCAGAGGACCGGAGGCGATATTGAAGGTGGGGTGGACGGTCTGGTCAGCGTGATCGACTACGACTTCGCGCGCCTGAGCCTTAGCGTCGGCATAGCCTTTTTCCTGGGTGATCGCCACCACCCGCCCTTCGGCGGCGACCACCTCCGCCGCCCGCGCTGGGGCGCCCGCCTTGAGCTCCAGCACCTTCATCACAGCGTCCTGAACCTCCTGGGGCGGAGGGGCGTCGATCCAGTGAATGGCCGTTGGCGCGAAACGGGAGCGCGGTCCCACGTCGATCTTGATCAGCGCTTGCGGCCTGTCGCCTTCGCCGATGTCGGGCGTCACGTCATAATCGTAGTAACCCTCCGACCGAAGCAGGGCGATGGCGCTCTCGGCGGCCTGGCGCGCGCGGCGACGGGCATCGACCCGGTTGGCGGGCTGGCTCTTCTCGTCGCCGACAGCCGTTTCGATCTCGACACGCAACGCCCGGTCATCGACGCCTTGGACGATGGCGCGACGCGTGGCGGCTGTCGCCTCGGCGCTCCACAGCAGTGCGGCTGCAGCCGCCAAGGCCAGGCCCGGTCGTCGCAAAACAAGTCCCTGTTCAATGCTTCGGTACGCGGCGAAGCGCTTCTTGCTCGCACGCCCCGCCCGTGTAACCACGAGGGTCTATCATGTCACCCTGGCCCTTGGGTTAAGGCGCTTTTCGGGCGGTGATGTGCGGCTAATCCCCCTGCCCTTGAGGCGTGACCGGCAGCGGCCTATGACCGGCAAAACAAGGGAGCCTTCATGTCCGAGATCGAAAACCGCCTTCAGTCGCTGGGCGTCGTTCTGCCGACCCCTGTCGCACCTGTGGCCAATTACGTTCCCTTCGTCCGCATCGGCGATCTGGTGCACATCTCCGGGCAGGTCTCGGTCGATGCTACCGGCGGGATCAAGGGCGTGGTCGGCGAGGACGTGGACGCGGATCGGGCGCGGGCGGCGGCGCGGCTTTGCGGGATCAACTTGCTGGCGCAGATGAAGGCGGCGGCGGACGGCGATCTTGGCCGTGTGAAGCGCGTGGTGAAGCTTGGCGGTTTTGTGCAGGCGGGACCCGACTTCTTCGCCATTCCCCAGGTGGTGAACGGCTGTTCGGACCTGATGGTCGAGGCGTTCGGCGACATCGGTCGCCATGCGCGCTCAGCGGTGGGGGTCTATCGTCTGCCGATGAACTTCGCCGTGGAAGTTGATGCGGTGGTGCAGATCGCGTGACGCCTGAACCCGTTTCCGAGTACGCATCAGAAGCTTGGGCGCGTCTCCTCGTCCCACCCGTGGCGCACCGGGGGCTTTGGGCGCCAGGAGGCGCGCCAGAAAACTCTCTGGCTGCGTTCGAGGCGGCCTGCGACGCCGGATACGGGATCGAGCTTGACGTCCGGCTCTCCTCGGACGGTGACGTCATGGTCTTCCACGACGCTGGACTGGAGCGGATGTGTGGTACGCAGGGCAGACTGGCTGATCGCACCTTCGATGAGCTTGCGGCGCTAAGGCTCAAAGGGTCACGGGATTCCATTCCCAACCTCGCGCAGGTGCTCGACCTCGTGGACGGCAGGGCTCTGGTACACATAGAACTCAAGACCCACCCCGGTGAAGAGGGCCCGCTGGACGAGGCTGTTGCGCGCATCGTGGATGACTACGAGGGGCCGGTGGCGATCATCGGTTTCAACCCCTGGTCCCACGCTTGGTGGGCGGAGCACCGTCCCCACGTACTGCGCGGTCTCGATAGTTATGGCTATGCAGACGAGGCGGCGATGAGATTGCCGGAAGAGATGCGACGCGCCTTTCAGAATCTGGAACACATTCGGATCGCCAAGCCGCACTTCCTGGCCCTCGGTATCGATATGCTGGAAAGTGAGACCGCGACACGGGTGAGAGCGGCAGGGTTCGTCATCGTCGCCTGGACTCTGCGAGCGCAGGCGGACTGGGATCTTCTGTCTCCTCACGCCGACAATCTGATCTTCGAGGGGTTCATGCCCGCCTGATGCCGGTCTCGCTGAAACCCGCGGTGAGGGTACACAATGCGATCACCGATATCGGCAAGGACGCTTGGGAGGCGTGCAACAACGCGTCAGGATACGCGCGCAACCCTTTCACTTCATACGATTTCCTAGCCGCGCTTGAAGACTCCGGCTGCGTCTCTACCGGTGCGGGCTGGGCGCCGCAACACCTGAGCGTCGATGATGAAAATGGGCGTATCGCCGCCGTCATGCCGCTCTATCTGAAGTCTCACAGCCAGGGCGAATACGTGTTCGACCACGCTTGGGCCGACGCCTATGAGCGGGCGGGCGGACGTTATTATCCCAAGCTTCAGGGCGCGGCGCCCTTCTCTCCTGTCACCGGACCGCGTTTGATCGTGCGTGGGGGTGCCCCGCGCGAGGCGGCGGAGCGCACGCTGGTCGCGGGCGCGCTAACCCTGTGCGAGCGGGTCGGAGCCTCTTCGCTTCACGTCACCTTCCCGCTGGAAGAGCAGTGGCGACGGATGGGTGAGCAGGGCCTCTTGCTTCGCGAAGACCAGCAATTCCACTGGACCAATGCGGGCTATTCCACCTTCGAGGACTTCCTGGCCGCGCTCTCCTCCGGGCGGCGCAAGACCATCCGGCGGGAGCGGCGCGAAGCACAGGCGGCGGTGGACATTGTGGCTCTATCAGGCGACGATCTCGCCGAAGAGCATTGGGACGCCTTCTTCGCCTTCTACATGGATACGGGCGGACGCAAGTGGGGGCGACCCTATCTGAACCGGCGGTTCTTCTCGCTGCTGAGCGAGCGGATGGCAGATCGCGTCCTTCTTATCATGGCGAAGAAGGATGACCGGTGGATCGCCGGAGCGCTGAACCTGATCGGCGATGACGCGCTCTACGGTCGCAATTGGGGCGCGCTTGAGGACATCCCGTTCCTGCACTTCGAGCTTTGCTACTATCAGGCCATTGAACAAGCGATTGCGCGCGGCCTGACGCGAGTAGAGGCGGGCGCGCAGGGATCGCACAAGATCGCGCGGGGATACCTGCCCTCCCCGGTCTATTCCGCCCACTGGATCGCCGACCCGGCGCTGCGTGAGCCTATCCGCCGCTATCTGGCGCAGGAGCGGCCAGCGGTGGAGAACGAGATGGCCTATCTGGCGGCTGAGTTTTCGCCGTTTCGGGAAGGTTAGCTCCGCTCCCACGCCACCTTGAGCAACGCCGTCAACGCGCCATCTACCTCGCTCGGCGCTGTCAGCAACACCGACGCCTTCAGCCGCTCGGACCAGCCGTCGCTGGCCTTGTAAGGGACAAAGCGTGGATCGGCACCTGGCGACACGGCGAGCCCCAGCCGTGCGCCGCCCTTTACTGGCTTGATCGCCGCGAACTGAAACTCGCGCGACCAGGCGGAATAGCCCTTGCGCTGGCCGACGATCACGCTCGGCAAGGTCAACACCGCCGCCTCCACCGCCTCAAAGAGAGCCCGTTGGGCGGGATCAGCCCACAGCGTCTGGCGCAAGGGAACTGCATCAGCGAAATGCCCCGCCGAGGGACCGTCCAGCTCGGCGAGCACGAACATGGCGCTATTCTGCAAAAGCCCGTGCATCTCTTTGAACCATTTCTGGCGCTTCTTCGGCGCGATCTCAGGGCAGATTTTGGCGATCTCTACCCATTCGGCGAGCGACTTGCCGGTGTTCTTTTCGAGGTTGGCGCGGACGGAGGTCATCCACTTCTGCTGGCGTTCGGTAAGGGTTTCTGTTTCCGCCATGGCCTTCTCCTGCACGGGTTTGTTAAAGGTTAGACGACACGGAGCCAACCCGCCATGAGCCTAGACGGCGCCTACGACGACCAGAATATCTTCGCCAAGATCCTACGCAGCGAAATCCCTGCCGAGCGCGTGTTCGAGGACGGCGATGTGCTCGCCTTCATGGACGTGTTTCCCCAGTCACGCGGGCATACGCTGGTGATCTCGAAAACATCCAAAGCGCGCAACCTGCTGGAGATCGAACGCGAATCGCTCTGCTCGCTCATGCGAGGCGCGCAACGGGTGACGAAGGCTGTGCGCGCGGCCTTGGAACCGGCCGGGATCATCATCACCCAGTTCAACGGCGCCCCAGCAGGTCAGACCGTCTTCCACCTGCACGTCCACATCATCCCCCGCTACGAGGGCGAAACGCTGAAGCCCCACGCGGCGGGCAAGATGGCGAACGCGAGCGAGTTGGCCGCGTTGGCGAAGGCAATCAGCGCGAAAATCAGCTAGGTCGCCTTGGCCAGTACCTGACCGACGACCGCCTCCACCCGCCGCGCGCGGGTTTCGGACCTTTTCGCCTCTGTCACCCAGCGCGACCATTCCCGGCGATGCGACGAAGGAAAACTCGCCCAAGCGACGGCGAAGGTGACATCCGCCTCAAGACGAACAGGGATTTCTCTTGGCGCGGCCTCGGTCAAATCAACTCACCAAGGCTGGTTCGTCTGACCCTTCCGCCTCATCCGTCAAATCGGTGTCGGGGTGGATGTCAGTTTCGCCGGGGCGCGCTTCGCGGGTGGAGCCCTCGATCTCGAAAGCAATCTTGCCGTCTTTCAGAACCACCTTGACGTGGCCACCGCGCACCAGCTTGCCGAACAGGATTTCGTCCGCGAGCGGCTTTTTGATGTGCTCTTGGATCACCCTGGCCAAAGGCCGGGCGCCGTAAAGCTCGTCGTAGCCATTTTTGGCCAGCCAGTCGGCCGCATCCTCGGAAAGCTCCACCGTTACGTTGCGGTCGGCGAGTTGGGCTTCCAGTTGCATGACGAACTTCTGCACCACGTTCTTGATCACTTCCGGCGTCAGGGCCTTGAAGGTGACGATGGCGTCGAGGCGATTGCGGAACTCCGGCGTGAACAGGCGGGTGATCGCCTGCTCGTCGGCGTCGTTCACCCGGCCCCGGCCAAAGCCGATGCCCGCCTTGTTGTTGTCTGCGGCGCCTGCATTGGTGGTCATGATCAGGACCACGTTGCGGAAATCGACCTTCTTGCCGTTGGAATCGGTCAAGGTTCCGTGGTCCATGACCTGCAGGAGGATGTTGAACACATCCGGGTGCGCCTTCTCGATCTCGTCGAGCAGAACCACCGCGTGCTTGTGCTGGTCCACCGCGTCAGTGAGTTGGCCGCCCTGGTCGTGACCGACATAACCCGGAGGCGCGCCGATCAGCCGCGATACCGTGTGCCGCTCCATATATTCGCTCATATCGAAGCGCAGAAGTTCGATGCCAAGGGTGGACGCCAACTGGCGTGCCACCTCGGTCTTGCCAGTGCCCGTGGGGCCGGAGAAGAGGTAGGACCCTATCGGCTTTTGCCCCTCGCGCAGGCCCGCCCGTGACAGTTTCAGGGCGGCGGCGAGGGTGTGTAGCGCCTCGTCCTGACCATAGACGGCGCGTCGCAGATCGCTTTCCAGACTACGGAGCGATTCGGTGTCGGACTTGGAGACCGACTTTGCCGGGATGCGCGCCATCTTGGCGATCACCGCCTCGATGTCTTTCGCCCCGAGTTTCTTGCGACGCTTGTTCTCGGGCAGCAGCATCTGCGACGCCCCCGCCTCATCAAGTACGTCGATGGCCTTGTCCGGCAGCTTGCGGTCGGTGATGTATTTGGCCGACAGCTCCACCGCTGTCCTGATCGCTTCTTCGGTGTATTTGAGCTTGTGAAACTCCTCGTAATAGACCTTCAGCCCGCGCAGAATCTTGACGGTGTCGTCCAGTGTGGGCTCCACCACGTCGATCTTCTGGAAGCGACGCACCAGCGCCCGGTCCTTCTCGAAATGCTGGCGGAACTCCTTGTAGGTGGTCGAGCCCATGCACTTCAACGTGCCCGAAGCGAGCGCGGGCTTCAAAAGGTTAGAAGCGTCCATCGCCCCACCAGAGGTCGCGCCCGCCCCGATCACCGTGTGGATTTCGTCGATGAACAGGACCGCGTTGGCGTGGGTCTCAAGCTCCTTGATGACCTGCTTGATCCGCTCCTCGAAGTCACCGCGATAGCGGGTGCCAGCCAGAAGCGAGCCCATGTCGAGAGAGAAGATGGTCGCTCCAGCCAGCACTTCGGGCACTTCGCCATTGACGATCTTGCGCGCCAGGCCTTCAGCGATGGCGGTCTTGCCGACACCCGGATCGCCAACGAGCAGGGGATTGTTCTTGTTGCGGCGGCACAGCACCTGAATGCAGCGCTCCACCTCCGCCGTACGCCCGATTAGGGGATCGACCTTGCCCGCCTTGGCCTTCTCGTTGAGGTTGACGCAATAGGCCTCAAGCGCCTCGCCGCCGGTCTTGGGGCCGGACTTCTCCTCGCCAACCTCCTCGACGGAGCCCTTCACCACGCGAGCCTCAGACGCTCCTGCCTTCTTGGCGATGCCGTGGGCGATGAAGTTGACCGCGTCGTAGCGGGTCATGTCCTGCTCCTGCAGGAAAAAGGCTGCGTGACTCTCCCGCTCGGAGAAGACGGCGACCAGTACATTGGCGCCGGAAACCTCGTCGCGGCCTGATGACTGCACGTGGATCACGGCGCGCTGGATTACCCGCTGGAAGCCAGCAGTGGGCTTGGCGTCTTCCCCGTCCTCCACGATCAGCGACTTCAGTTCGGTGTCCAGATAGGTGACGAGCGACTTCTTCAGCGCGGCGAGATCGACGCTGCAGGCGCGCATCACGATCGCCGCATCTTCGTCGTCGGCGAGGGAGAGCAACAGATGTTCTAGCGTGGCGTATTCGTGCTTGCGCTGGTTCGCATAAGCGACCGCGCGGTTCAGGGTCTCTTCAAGACTGCGGGAGAATGACGGCAAAGGAGACCTCTCAATCTTTTTCCATGGTGCACTGAAGCGGGTGCTGATGGCGCAGGGCTGCATCGATCACCTGGGCCACCTTGGTTTCGGCGACCTCGAAGGTGAAAACCCCGCACACGCCCACACCGTGCTGATGAACGTGCAGCATTATATGCATGGCGTCTTCGTTCGACTTGTTGAAGAATTGCTCCAAAACATAGACAACAAACTCCATGGGCGTGTAATCGTCGTTAAGAAGCAGCACTCGATATAGCGAGGGTTTTTGCGTCTTTGGCTTTACTTGAGTAATGACCGCAGACCCGACACCGTTGTCTCCCCCGCCAGGTTTACGCTCAGCCATCAATCATATTCCCTCGCCGCCAACCAACTGGCGGCGCATTGGATTAGATATGGGAAGTCTGGCGATATGGAAGGGGGCTTGGGCGGTAGCGCGACGTTTAGCACGTGCGGCGCCTAAGCGGCGGGCGTTGCTGGCTCGTTCACCCAGCCCGCGACGGCCTTAGGTCAGCCAGTTCACCGCGATCCCGTGAGGATGCACGGTCGCAAGACGACGCACGACGCCGTCGTCGGGCCTGCCGCGCCAGATTCGCAAGAGCACCTCGTCGTGAGCCAGCGGCGCCTCCCGGTCCGGTTCCTTGCTGAGCCACGCAAACGGCGCGTCGGCAGTCGCTGCCGCACCCACTGCTTCTATCGCCGCCCTGATGCGGTCCTGCACCGGTTTGGCTGGGTAGGGCATGAAGGACGAGTGATAGACTACCGTCGCCGTTCCGCGCCTCGGGGCCACGTGCCTCTCAGCCCAATCGGCGGCGTCGGCACGCTCGGGCGCGCCCCCCGTATGCTGTTTCACGGCGATGGCGGCACGCAACCGTTCGAGACGAACTGTCTGGTCGGCCCAAACGTAGCTTTGCAACCTCAATGCCTCTGCCGGAACCGTCACATCGATCGGGTTCTGGTCGCAGGCGGCCCGTTCGATGACGCGGGCGTCGGCAAGGACTGGCGATCTGCCGGTCCATTCCGCAGATAGCTGCACTGCAGCGCCAGAATCTCCCCAACGCGTTCCGTCACCAAACCGGTAGCCAAACCGGTCCCAGTTCATATTGAGACCCGCCGAGGCGCCCAGTTCCAAGCACCGCAACGGAAGCCCTGTTTCGCTGGCTACGGCAAGGAAGCCGCCTACGAGGCACAGGGCCCGACCGACCTCATTTGTCTGGGGCGGAGACGCCATAAAGCCGTCGATTATGGCGCAGTGCGCCTCCGTCGCCTGGACAAGCGCACGGTCGAGCGCCGCATCGTTCTCCGCCGCATGGTTCGGCGGATAGAGGGCGCTCAGACTCGGCGCCGCTCCACTCAACACCAGATAATGCAGGGCTCCGAGAAGGCGCAGGGGAACGGCATCGGTGAACAGGAGCGCGACTTCAGCTGACCACCAGGGCTTCAGGGCGGCGTCGTATGGCCCACTTCCCCCAATACGGTCCGCGATCCGATCCAGCACGCTGGCTGAAAACGGTGAGCCGCTGCCCCGACAGAAGTGAGCCTGCGCCTGGAATGACGCTTTGAGCGGAGCGAGGTTGGGTGAGATGAGGTCGATCATGGGGAGAACTTACGCTTCCCGTACCGCAAGAATAGCTTGAGCGTTTTCGTCAACGTTTTGAGCGCGCACACAAAAAGGCCCGGAACGTCGCGGTTCCGGGCCCTTCGTGCCGCCAGGTCTTTGGGGGGAGAAAGATCTAGCGAGCGACCTGGACAGTTTCCATGGCAGCCGTAGCGCGCTCATTGAGTGGGCGCAGGGTGTCCTTCAACACCGCCGAGACGGTCTCGGTCGCGCGGGTCATTTCCGCCATATAGGTTTCCATCGCCGACTTGGCGTAGGCGGTCTGGAGTTCCACTGCTTCCTGGAAGCTGCGGGCGCCGGTCAGCGCCTTGGTGGCTTCCACGTGACGCTCGACGGCGGACTTGGAGAAGGCCATCGTCTGCGTGCCGAGCACCTCGGCGCCCTTGGCGGCGGCAGTGGCGCTGGCCACGACGGCTTCGAGGTTGCGCTTGGACTGGGCATTGATCTCGTTGAGGCTGGCCAGGGACTTTTCCACGCCATCTTTGAAGGCGACGGTTCCCGCAGCGGTGTATTGCTCGGTGGTGGCTTTCATCTTCTCGGACGCGGCTTTGACGGTCTTTTCGGTAGCGGCCATGGGTGTCTCCTAAGGGCGTGGCGGTGGGGGAACCGCTTGAAGGGAATGACGCAGGGCGTTTCCGTGCGTCGAAACGTATATGTGGCAGCGCAACATAACGGTCAAGGGTTTTTTGTGCGCTGCACCATTTTTGGCCAAAACCCCTCATGATCAATTTCGCGGCCGATCCAACCTGCGACGTTAAGCGGTAGGGTTATCGTTCGCGTGCCGATTGTTTACTTTGGAGAAAGACTCGATAAGCGATCTTAGTAGGATTCCCTGGCGGCTTCGTCGGCCGCTGTTTCAACGACGGACGCTTTTTATGCTCGAGCCCGCGCGCCGAAATCCCCTCCGCACCCTCGCACGCTCCATGCTTGCGATAGGAACAGGTCTGATGCTGGCGTTGGCGAGCGTGGCTCCAGCCTCGGCCCAGGGCCTGTTCTCCCAGCCCCGCTATGCAGCCATCGTCGTGGACGCCTCGTCTGGAGAGGTTCTTTATTCCAAGCGGGCCGACGCGCAGCGCTATCCTGCCTCGATCAGCAAGATCATGACGCTCTACCTGACGTTCGAGGCGCTGCAGACGGGACGTCTGTCGTTGAACGAGCGCATCACGGTGTCCTCGCACGCTAATTCGATGATTCCCTCCAAATCTCAGCTTCGCCCCGGCGATACGCTGACGATTGACGAGGCCATTCGCATCGTTGCTGTGCACTCTGCTAACGACATCGCCGTGGCTCTCGCAGAGCGGGTCGGTGGTTCGGAAGCACACTTTGCCGAACTGATGACCTTGCGCGCCCGAGAACTCGGGATGCTAAACACCCGGTTCGTCAACGCCTCGGGCGTGCCGGACGACCGCCAGCTTTCCACAGCGCGAGACATCGCCATTCTCTGCCGCGCCGTGATGCGCGACTATCCTCAGGACTACCGCTACTTCGGACTGAAGACGATGGAACTGCGCGGCAAGGAGTTCGTCAACCACAACCACCTCTTGCACGTGGCCGGGATGGACGGGTTCAAAACGGGATACACCTACGCAGCGGGTTTCAATCTCGCCGCCTCGCAGGTCCGCGACGGGCGCCGGTTGGTGACGGTCGTGCTAGGTGGATCATCCACCGCCGCCCGCGACGACAATGTCGAATCCCTGATGAACGCCGGATTCGAGGTGTTGCATCGCCGCACCCTCGGCCAGAACATTACGCTGGCCTCCATCGCCAACCCCGAAGACGCGTCCGGCCCCATTGATCGACCCGCTGTCGAGCAGGGCGATGGCGATCAGGGCAGTATGCAGGTGGAAATGGCCGATTCCCTTCGTGGCCCGGCAGGCGTCGCGTATTCCGTCTACGCCCATACCAATCAGCGACCTCAGCAGGCCTCCCTGCGTCAGACCATCGACGCCGAAGATTGCGCGCCCGTCGTCCGCAAGGTCCGGGGCCGTCATGGCCGTCACGCGAAGGTCGTGGCACGGCGCGGCGCATGCGCGCACGAATCGGCGGTCCTGGCTTCGGCGCGCGACTGCACACGTCTTAAGGGCGCCAAACATCGGGCGTGCGAGCGCGACATGGCCACCGCCGATCCATGCGCCCACAAGTCGGGCAAGGCCAAGCGCGCCTGCGAACACAAGGCTTCCAGACACGAGACCGCTTCGGCCAGCAGCGACGAAGCTCCCCTGCGCGGGGGTCGTTATCTGATCCAGGTCGGCGCTTACAAGTCGCGCTCAGATGCCAAGACCCAGATCGCCAAACTGACTCACCGCTACGGCTCGATCATGGGGTCGGGGCAGGTGGAAAGCGGCGGCGGGGGCTATCGCGCCCGTTTCAAGGGCATGACGTCCGCCGAGGCCAAGGCCGCCTGCCGCAAGCTGTCAGCCGGTGGGCAGCGTTGCATGGTGATGGC
>JBBQLP010000026.1:0-37513 GCA_038327995.1 Caulobacterales bacterium
CGGACCATTCCCTATCCCTTGTGACAGATCTTAGTCTGCGCAATGCAGCTGTTCCCGCAAGGCTTGCCTTTTTTGCAAACAGGATGACCCGCCGGTAACGCTGCTGCGGACGTCGGACCTGTCGCTGCCATCGGTGTGGCAACGACTCCTGAAGCTGCTCCCTTCGGCCTGAACATCCCCATGAGGCCTATGGCCTTTTTGCCAGGAACAGCGGTGGACCTTGCAGCAGGGCCCGGCGCCTGAACCCCAGCGAGCTCGCGCTCCACCTCTGACTTGGTGAGCCTTTTGGGCTTTGCCTTCGTATCAGCCGCGCTCGGCGCCGTAGCCTTCGGGGCTGGCGCGGAGGGCAAGGTGGTCGAAGTCGCTGGACACTTGGTGAAGTGGCCTTTGGCATCCTTGCAGGGCTTTGCCTGCGCGCCACCAGCGGCAAGGGCCATTACGGTTGCGGCGATGACAATGAGATTTCGCATGAAGCCCTCCGGAGACCTTGGGCACCTTAGGGCAGGTTCATCCAAGAGACCATCCGCCAAGCGCCTGACGATCTGCTGGAGCTATATCTACGCCCTCCCTTGCTGGTTTTCGTCAGCACGTGAAACAGGATGGCCGCTTCCAAAGTTCTCCCTAGGCGGTGAGCGCCTCCCAGCCCCACGGCACAGTGCCGGCTTTCGCCGAGAATTCAGAGCCGTAGAAATGAATCGACAGGGCCACGCTTGAACGCCGATCCACACCCCATGGCAGGCTCTGCGCGAACACTGAGCTGGCGGCCGACGAAGCCAATCTGATCCCTTCGCCCCGTGAAGCCCTCCCGTAGTCCTGAGCTTCAATACCCTGCTACGATTTCCCTGCTCATCATCTTCCGTTCCCTGCTCGTCTCAAAAATTTCCCTGCTAGCTCGTGAGCAGGGAAATACGCCCCGAACCCCCTTAAGGGCTTCTGGCATAACGATAATTTTTCGCCAACCCCACCCGCGTTGACCCCAAAAGGACCAGATACGCATCATTTCCCTGCAAAATTCCCTGATACAGGGAATTATCCCTTTTGGAATGCTGGCAGGTGTCTGGTCGGCCCAACCACCAATCCCCTTCCAGGCCAGCGCCTACTGATGCGGCCGTAAACCGCTTCCCTTCCCCTGGGTCAAAGCGCGACACTGGCGAAAATGCAGGGAGGCCCGACCATGACCCACGCCGAGGTTCTGCCGCTCGAAATCGCCGCAGCGGTGATCGATCCCAAGGCGCACGCCGACGGAACGCGCCTGCACGACGCCCTCACCTGGATCAGGGCCAACAATCCCCTCGGCCGGGCGGAGATCGAGGGCTTCGACCCGTTCTGGATCGTCTCGAAACACGCCGATATTCTGGAGGTCAGTCGCCAGAACAGCCTGTTCCACTCCGGCGACCGGCAGACCACCTTCACCAGCCAAGACGGCGACCGCAAGGTGCGCGAGATGACCGGCGGCAGCCCGCACCTGGTGCGCACCCTGGTGCAGATGGACGAGCCGGACCACTTCAAATACCGGGCTATGACCCAATCCTGGTTCATGCCGCAGAACCTGAAGAAGCTCGAAGGGCGCATCCGCGAGATTGCGCGGGGCTTTGTGGACAAGATGGCGGTCGCCCAGAAAGACGGGGTCGCCGAGTGCGATTTCGTCGCCGATGTAGCGCTGCACTACCCGCTCCACGTCATCATGGAGATCATGGGCGTGCCTGAGGCGGACGAGCCGCGGATGCTGAAGCTGACGCAGGAACTGTTCGGCGCTTCCGATCCCGATATGAGCCGCGAGGGCGCCAGCCCGATCAGCGTCGACGACGGCGTGGCCAACATCCAGGCGGTGATCGCTGACTTCTTCCTCTACTTTAACGCCATCACAGAGGCCCGCCGGGTCGAGCCGAAGGACGATCTCTCCAGTGTCATCGCCAATGGCCGGATCGACGGCGAGCCCATCTCCGCATTCGAGGCCATGAGCTATTACGTCATCGTCGCCACTGCGGGCCACGACACCACCTCATCCTCGACCGCCGGAGCCATGTGGGCCCTGGCGGAGAATCCCGACGAGTTGGCCAAGGTGAAGGCCGACCTGTCGCTCATCCCCGGTTTGGTGGAGGAATCCATTCGCTGGACCACCCCTGTGCGCCATTTCATGCGCTCGGCGACCGCAGATACTGAACTGCGCGGACGCAAAATCTCCAAGGGAGACTGGCTGCTACTCGCCTACCCCTCTGGCAATCGTGATGAGGAGGTGTTCGACGAGCCCTTCGCCTTCCGGGTCGACCGCGCGCCGAACAAGCAACTGGCGTTCGGCTACGGCGCGCACCTTTGCCTGGGCCAGCACTTGGCCAAGATGGAGATGCGTATCCTGTGGGAAGAACTGCTTCCCCGCCTGACGCGGCTAGAGATGGCGGGTGGCCCGCGGTTATCGGAGGGGATGTTCGTCAACGGGCCGAAATATCTGCCGATCCGCTATGCAATGAATTGACGCTGTCAGGCCTCTGGACAAACGAAACGCCCCGCCGTTTCCGGCGAGGCGCTTCCAGAACTCTTATAGACGAAAAGTCTAGTGGGGCTTCGCGTCGTTGGCGGTGTCGGTCACGGCGTGACCGACGGCCGAGGTATCCCTGCCAGCTCCCGCCAGGGTGTTGCAGGCGGCGGTCGACAGCGCGGCGGCTGCGACCAGAAGAATGAGAACTTTGCGCATCTGGATGATCTCCCCTTAATGGCAAAGCTGAAAACGCCGGGCTTGCGCAGGGGTTCCGCTCAGAGCGATTCTTTTATCGAGCCGTCCGTTCGGCCCCGGCGGTGGAAAGCTGGAACGGACCCTTTTCTTCTTCGCTCGGCGGCTCGGGCGTCGGAAAGGCCAGCCGGACCACCGTTCCCGCTCCGGCGACGTCGGTCTCGGTATGCCCTCTGAGCTGGCGGGCGAAGGCGCTCATCAGGGTACGGCCCACCCCTGCGACGGAGGGTTCGGACTGATCGCCCTTGCCGTCGTCGGTTACCTCGAACACCACCTCTTCAGGTGAGACCGCGAAACGCACCTTGATCACGCCGCCGCTCTCCCCGAAGGCGTGCTTTCTGGCGTTGGTGATGGCTTCGACCGCAAACAGGGCTAGAGGCGCCAGCTTGTCCGGATCGATGTCCAGATCGTCGGCCTCCAGTTCGGTGTGAATGGGGGAGGGCCTCCCGCCTTCCCCGGAACTGAGCTGGGCGACCAGTTCTTCGAGGAACTGGCGCACGTCCACCCGGCGCATATCGGCGCTCTGGTAGAGGGCGCGATAGATCAAAGCGAGGGCGGTGATGCGCTGGCGGGTGTCAGCCATGGCTTCACGCGCCGCCGGGTCGCTCAGGGCACGCTGCTGCATATTCAAAAGGCTGGTGATAACCTGCAGGTTGTTTTTCACCCGGTGGTGGATCTCCCGCATCATCGCGTCCTTCTGCGAGAGCGACTCGCGCAGCGACAGGTCGCGAGCAACGATGGCGTCGGCCATGCTGTCCAGGGTGTGGGCCAGGGCGCGAAACTCGCGTGGCGCGCTGTCGGCCTGCACCGGGCGCACGGAGAACCGGCCCTTGGCGTAGATGGCCGCGATCCGGTCAAGATAGGATAGCCAGCGTATCACCACCCGGTCCGCCACCATCCACACCGCCGCCCACGCCGCCAGCCAGGCCAGCAGCGGCAGGATGATGCCAGAGAGCGCGTTCAGCCGAGCCCATGACAAGACCCCCGGCGCCGGAGCGGACAGCACGACGAAGAGGCCGTCTCCCACCAGGGGCGAGACCGCCTGCACCCGCGCCCGGCCGAGGGTGTCCCGACCTGCATAGAGCAGCCCGCCCGGCGAAAGCGCGCCCTTTAGCCAGCCCTTTGGCGCGGGGGCGAAGGCGGTGGCTCTGGTGGCGGCGAGGACGAGACCGGCGTCGTCCATCAGACCCACCTCGGTTCCTGCCTCGAGAGTCGGGTCAGAGAGATCGGGTTGGAGGCTTGAAATCGACAGGACGGCTACGAGGGCGCCGTTGAACTGTCCATCCTTATCGACTGCTCGCATGGCGGCGAGCAGGGCGGGGCCGTTGGCGTAGCGCCCGGCCGGGGCGTTGGCCACCGCCACCGGAGCGCCGCCGCGCAGGTTTGCAAACCATGCCTCGTCCTGCACCGCCGGTCCGGGCCGCGCCGTCGCCGCCGAACACTGCACCCGTCCCTCGGCGTTGAAGCGGATGAAGTTCTCATAGCCTTGCGTGCGGTCCAGCAGTCCCGCCAGACGCGGCGCGCATTCCAGGCCGACGGTGGCGGGGCTGAGCGAATCGAGCAGCACAGCCGCAGCCTGCATCCGCGCCCGGGCGCTTGCTGCGCTGCGCTGCGATGCCTCTATCAGTCCCGCTTGGCGCGCCGAGAGATCGTGGTTGAAGCTCAGCGCCGCCTGCAAAAAGCCCAGCGCCAGTATCGGGGTCAGGGCGATGGCCACAGCCAACCCTAGCCGGAAACGGATACTGGTGCGGTCGGACCTGACGGCCCACAGGCGAGGAGACCCCCTCTTGCTGGCGGCGACGTTCACCGGGGGCCGCTCAGGCGCTCCGCGTCGGCCAGAATGGAACGCATGGCGTCGCCCGCCGGAGAGCCGTCGCGCGGATAGCCGCCGGCGTCGAGGATGGACTGCAGCGCCTTGCGCGCGCGAGAGACCCGGCTTTTCACCGTGCCGACCGCGCAGCCGCAGATGTCCGCAGCCTCTTCGTAGGCGAACCCGCCCGCGCCGACGAGGATCAGCGCCTCCCGTTGTTCAGAGGGCAGTATCTTCAACGCCAGCCGCATCTCGTCCAGCGCCAGGGGCGAGCTTGGGTCGTCGATGGCGACGAGGGTGCGCTCGGCGGCCTCCTGGTCGAGCTGGGTGGAGCGCCAGGAGCGGCGCTTTTCCGAATAGAACTGGTTGCGCAGGATCATGAAGGTCCAGGCCTTCATATTGGTGCCCATCTGGAAGGAGGACCGTGCGTCCCATGCCTTCATCACCGCGTCCTGCGCCAGATCGTCCGCCGCCGTCGCGTCGCCGCAGAGCGTCCGCGCGAAGGCTCGCAGATGTGGAATCAGCGCCACCATGTCGCGCTTGAAGACCTGCTCGTCCGCAGGATCCATCGGCATACGCTCGGCCATCAGCCGCGTCCGCCGGAGGCGTCGTTCTTGCTATCTGCCCGGCGCAGGATGTCGAGAAACTCGTCCGGCACGGGCTCGGAGACCACCTCGTCGAACATCTGGCGCAATTTCACGCCGATGGCCTGCTGGCGCAACCGGGCGTCGCCCGTCTGCGGCCCCTTGGCGCCATCCCCTCGATCATTCATTCGTACGACACGCTCAAAAACATCCACAGCCCCCTGCTTGCTCGCCAGCCCGAAACGCGGAACATCTAGGCCAGTTCCGCCTGTTACTCTATATAGGATCAACCTCACTATAGAGGGGATGACGCCCGCGAGGGAACCTTGACGACGTAAGCGCATTAGCGCCCGTGGGGCGGCGTAGTTCACGCAGCCAAGTCTGATTTTTTCGGAGCACGCCCTTGGGCGCGGCTCGACCATACGACGGAGTGACCATGGGCCTGCTCGACCGCCTTGCACCACATCTGCCTTACGTGCGCCGCTACTCGCGGGCCCTGACAGGTGATCAGAAGGTCGGCGACGCCTATGTGCGGGCTTCTCTGGAAGCTCTGGCCGCCGGAGAGACCGCCTTGCCGCCGCACCTGACGCCGCGGGTTGCACTTTACCACATCTTCCACACCATCTGGTCGGGCACCGGCGCCAAGCTGGAGCCAATGCCCGCTGCAAATGGTGAGTTCGAGGATCCGGCGCATCGCCTGCTGCGCATCCCGCCCCGCTCGCGTCAGGCCTTTCTTCTAACCGCGCTAGAAGGCTTCACCCCCGGCGAGGCGGCGCAAATCCTCGACGTGAACGTCGGTGAGATCGACCAGTTGATCGCTTCGGCGCAACGCGAGATCGACGCGGAACTGGCCACCGATGTGCTGATTATCGAGGACGAGCCGGTGATCGCCGCCGACATCGAGGCGCTGGTGATCGAGCTTGGCCACCGGGTCGTGGATATCGCCGCCACCCGCACCGAGGCCGTGGCCGCCGTGGCGCGTCACAAGCCGGGGCTGGTTCTGGCTGACATCCAACTTGCGGACGGCTCCTCGGGCATCGATGCGGTAAAGGATATCCTGGGCCAGTTCGACGTGCCGGTGATCTTCATCACCGCCTTCCCCGAGCGGCTTCTGACCGGCGAACGCCCCGAACCCACCTTCCTGATCACCAAGCCGTTCCAGCCGGAGACGGTGAAGGCGGCGATCGGTCAGGCCCTGTTCTTCCATCCCCGTCGCACCAAAGAGGCCGCTTGACCCCGGCCTGTGTCGAATAGGCGGAACTTGCCGCCTGGCTTTCGCGTTTGCAGCGCAACAGCATAAGCTGACCACTGGAGACCATCATGCCCCCCGCATCTGAAGCCCTCGATCCTGTGATGAACGACGCCAAGCGCACCTATGAAGACGCCAAACAGACGGTGCGCGACGCCAAGCAGACCGTGAAGAGCGGACGCAAGGCCGCCCCGGAAGTGGCTCGCGAAGCGCGCCGGGTCGTCGACGAGCGCGTGGACACCTACAGCCGTCAGGCCAACGAGCAGATCGACCTGGCCCGCCAGATCGCCGAGGAGCAACTCGAGAACGCCCGTCTTTATGTGCTCGACCGGGTGCAGGAGCGTCCGTTGGTGTCGACCCTGGCGGCGGTTGGCGCTGGCTTTGTGCTCGGGATCATCTTCTCTAGTCGCCGTCACTGATGGGCCGCTCCTGATGGAATTGGGGGGGCTGACCTTCAAGATCGTCGCTCGAAAGGCGATGATGCTGGTGGGCGCAGCGGCTGCTCTGGCGGCCTGCGCCGTCACGGCTGTCGTGGCGCTGGCCTTCACGGTCTACGCTCTGTTGCGCGAGGTGGTCGGCCCGGCGGGCGCTGCGGCTTGCGTGGTCGGGGTGGTCTGCGTGATCGCGGGCCTCGCCGCATTCATCGCCTACCGTCAGGTCGGTCCCCCTCGCCGCCTATCGCGCGACTCAGTTTCGTCGCCGCCACGCATGAGCACGGTAGACCGCATCGCCCAAGCGGTGCGCGACAGGCCGATCATCGCCGCCGGAGCGGCGCTCGCCGCCGGACTAATGGCGTTGCGCAACCCGGTGCTGGTGGCCGCCGTCGTGCGCGCCCTGACCCAGCCACCGCGCACCCGGCGCTAGGCCTACCCGAACGGCCCCGGCTCGTTGGCGAAATCGCGCACCTCGTCGATCAGCGAGGCGGCGGCGAGGCGCACGATCTCTCCGCCTTTTTCCGGTGAGGCGAGGCCGGGGTCCGACCCCATCCGTCCATCGGCATACCGCGCCCTGAAATCCACCGCTTCACGGATCGGCCCGGTCGGCGCAATTCGCGGGGCGTAGTTGGCGCTCTTGATTGAGCCCGGATAGGCGAACTGAGTCACCGCGATCTCAGAGGGGGTGGCGTGGCTGCCGTGGCCGACCGGGAACAGGCTGGTGCAGAGCCCGCCGACGCCCTTCAAATCCCACCAGTTGCGGAGCTTCAGGGCATAGCCGCGCTTCTCCCCCCGGTAGCTGGCCTCGGAATAGATTTCCGAAAACGCCGCCTCGATGGTGGCGACGTTGCCGCCGTGACCGTTGAGGAAGAACATCCGCTCGAACCCATAGCTGGCGAGGCTGACTGTCCAGTCGCGCAGCGCTGCGATCATGGTGGAGGGGCGCAGGCTGATCGAGCCCGGAAAGCCCAGATGATGCTGCGCCATGCCTACCGCGAAGGTCGGCGCGATGAGCAACTCCCCTGCCTCGTGCGCATGGTGAGCGATGATCTCCGGGCAGAGCCAGTCGGTGCCCAAGAGGCCCGTCGGGCCGTGCTGCTCGTTGGAGCCGATGGGGATGACCACGGCCTTGGACCGGCCGATCTGCGCCTCGATCTCAGGCCAGGTGGACAGGGCGAGCAACATCGGGGCTACACTCCTTCCGCCATATCGTCGGGCAGGCCCATGATGTGGAAGCCCGCGTCCACGTGGATCACTTCGCCTGTGGTCGAGCGTCCAAGGTCTGACAACAGCCACAGGGCGCAGCCGGCCACACCCTCCGGGGCCGTATCTTCGCGCAGCGGAGCCCAGGCCCTCCCTTGGCCGATCATGCTGCGGCCCCCTGTGATGCCCGCGAGCGACAGCGTGCGGATCGCGCCCGCCGAGATGGCATTCACCCGAATGCCCTTGGGTCCAAGATCGCGGGCGATATAGCGGGTCGAGGCCTCCAGCGCCGCCTTGGCCACGCCCATGACATTGTAGTTGGGGATCACCCGCTCAGCGCCGAGGTAGGTCAGGGTGATGATCGCGCCCCCCGGCGCCATCATCGGCGCGGCGCGCCGGGCGGCGTCCACAAACGAATAGGCCGAGATGTCCAGCGCATGGGCGAAGCCCGCGCGGGTGGTGTTCTCCACGAACGAGCCCTGCATATGATCCCGCTCGGCGTGGGCGATGGCGTGGACAAGGAAGTCGATCTTGCCCCCGAACGCCTCGCCGATGGCCTTGAACCCGGCCTCCATGCTCTCGTCGGAGGAGACGTCGGCGACGACGAAGGTCTTCACCCCGATGCTCTCGCCCAGCGGCTTGACCCGCTTTTCCATGGCCTCGACGTAAGTGAAGGCGATCTCCGCTCCCTGCGCCGCTAGTTGCGAAGCGATGGCCCAGGCGATGGAGTTGTGGTTCGCCACCCCCATGATGACGCCTTTTTTGCCCTTCATCAGCTCGCCCTTGGGCAGGTTCATTTCGTCGGCCATGCGTGTCTCCCGGCAGCGTTCGTGCAGCCGCTTGTTAACCAGACGGCGCTCATGTTTGCAGCCCATGGCCTAGCAGGCGCCGCGCCTGGCGCAAAGCGGGCGGACATTAACTCAAGGCGAGCGATGCGGCGCATCCTCATCATCCTTATGCTTATGGGCCTTTCCGCCTGCGCCACGCGGCGGGGGCCGGACCACGCCCTCTATCCGCGCGATCTCGGCTACGGTTACAGCGGGCCGTGCGATCAGCCCGCCAATGCGAGGCAGGCCGGGCGGCTGAACGCGACCTCCATCGACACCCTGCCCGTGGCGCCGTTTGGCCATACGGAGATCGGCTGGCGCACCTACGCGCCGCTGACGGCCAAGACTGCCGGCACAGTCTGCGCCCCCTCGACCCCGGGCTTCGCCGAGGCCCTCGCCCGCTGGAAGGTCGCGCACAGCCTCGCCTACGACGGGGCCATGGATGACCGGACGCTGCAATTCCTCAAAGGCGCTTGGCAGGAACAGCGCCCATTTCTGATGGACAGGGTGCGCAAGGAGCCCTGTCCCGACGCGCCAGATCAGGCGGGCATGGTTATCATCGATCCTCGCGAGAGCCACTACGGCAAGCCGATCCTGCTGCGCTCGGGCACGCTCAACGCCTATCGCCGGATGGTGGCGGCGGCGCGGCGCGACTTGGGAGCGTCGATGTCGCCCGACCCCATGGCGATGAGCATCTTCTCGGGTTTTCGCAGCCCGGAATACGACGCCGCCCAATGCAGTGCGCAGGGCGGCTGCAATGGCGTGGCGCGGGCCGGATCGTGCTCGGCGCACCGCACGGGCCTGGCCATCGACCTGGTCATCGCCGCCGCGCCGGGCGCCAGGGTTGACACCGCCACCGACGCCAACCGTCTCTACCAATCCCAGACCCCGCTCTATCAGTGGCTGGTGCGTAACGCGGACAAATACGGCTTCGTCAACTATCCCTATGAGCCTTGGCATTGGGAATGGACGGGCGAGGCTCCGTAGGGGGAGCGCTCAGCCCCTCCTTTCGGGCTGATCGTGACCCTCAACGTCGCCGTTTCAGCGCCACATAGAGGGCGCCGTCGCCGCCGTGACGGCGGTCGGCGGGGGAGACGCCCGCCACCACCTCGCGAAGTACGGGCTCGGCCAGCCAGTCCGGCGCGCGTCTGCGCAGGACGCCCTCCCCCAACGAACCCTTGCCGGTGATGACGAGGACGGCGCGGGTTCCCTCATCGTGCGCGCGCAGCAGGAAGTCGATCAGCGTCCGGCGGGCGCGGTCCTGGTCCATGCCGTGCAGGTCAAGGCGCCGGTCCAGCGGGTCGCGCTCGCGGGCGATGCGGCGGTGACGACTGGGTTCGATGGGCTCGGGTTCGACAATCTGGGGTTGGGGCGGCTTGAGGACGGGTTTGGGGGTTGCCGCTGCAGCCTTCGTCTTCACCGGCTTTTTGAACTTGCCGGGCGGGAGCTTCTTTGTGGGCGCGGGCGGCGAAATGCTAAGGGCGGCGGCGGTCAATAGAGCGGAGACTTCCTGAGCCGCTCCCCGTTGCGTTCCCAGCCCATGCGCGGGCCTAACGGTCGCCGTGACCACCGACCAGAGCCGCTTTTCCTCCGGTCTCAGATTGCGTTTCATGGAACAGGTCCGGGGCGGAGGGCGGCGCAGGGTTCGGAATCAGCCGCACCAGACTTAGCACATGGCGCACCCGCCCGGCTTCCTGTCCTGCCATGTCGCCGCGCCCAAGATAGAGGTCGGCCCGCCGCTCGCCTCTGATGGCGGCGCCTGTATCCAATGCGAGTGCGAGGCGGCGATAGGTCCGAGCGGCGCCCGCCAAGGTCGGGGCGGAGGCGTCGATCCAGTAAAGGGCGCCGTAGCCGTGGAAGGTCGGGTCCACCGCCAGCGCCCGCCCGGCGGTCAGCGGCTGGCCTGCGGCGCCCGCAGGTTCGCGTCCATCGTCGGGGATGAGGTCGAAGAAGATGTAGCGAGCGTTCTTGTCCATCACTGCATCCGCGTCAGAGCCCCGGTGCGCCGCCAACCAGGCGCGGATGGCGTCGCCGGACGCTTGATTGGGCGCAAGCAGCCCCGCCGCGACCATGGGCCGGGCGATGGGGGTGAAGGGACGGCCGTTGTCGGCGGCATAGATAGCGCGCAACCGCCGCCCATCGGGAAAGCTGAGGGTTCCAGAACCCTGAATCTGTAGGAAGAACAGGTCTTCCGGCTTCATGAAGGCGTGGAAGGGGGCGTTCGGGCTTGTCACATCCTCGCCGGTTTCGATCTCGGCGCGGGTGGGGCCGCGCTCGTCGCTGTCGCCGGAGCGGATCGCGGATTTGGGACGGACCGGGGCGGAGAAGACCTCGTCGGGCGTATCCTGCGCGGGATAGTCGGGGGCGAAATAGGCGGTGAGCAGACCCGCGGGCGAGGGCGCTTCAGCGGTGAAGCTGGTCTCGAAGAAGGTGCGGGCCGCTGTTTCGGTGACAGATGTAACCGCTCGAGCCCGGCGGCAGGCTTCGCGCCAGCGCAGGTCGCGCGCCACGCCGCATCCGGTCCGGAAAGCGATCAGCGCCGCCGCATGATCCTCGACCTGCCAGCCCGGCAGGCTGTCGAGTGGGCGTGTGCGGGACGAGAATGGCTCGCGTGCAAGGGGCGGCGTCTCCAGCGTGGCCGGGATCATGCTGGCGCTGGGGGCGCCGCTGGGCGTAGCGTTTGGTGCGGAGGTTCCGGCGCAGCCCGCCAGCATCAGGCCGAAACAGGCTAAGACGCCTAGGGTGGCGCCGTGGGCGGTCGCCCTCACGCCTCTGCGGCGTCCACCCGGATCAGCAACCACTTGGGATCGCGGCTGAGAAAAGCGCGCTCGAAGGTCCAGACCTCGGCGGTGCGGCGGTCGTCCACCGCTTCCCCGGCGGCGTCCTTGGTGCGGGTGCGGAACTCGGCCAGGAAGCGAACCTTCACCTTGGCGGTGTCGCCCTCTACTGCTGCCCCTTCGAGGTCGGCGCGCACGGGTTGCAGGAACTCAAGGCTTTCGGTGCGGCTGGCGGCTTCACGGTCCGTGATGGCCGCCTCGAAGGCCCCCATCACGACATCGTCCACCAAGGGGCGCAGGGTGGTGCGATCCCCGCCCACAAAGGCGCGCACGATGGTCTCGTAGGCCGAACGGGCGCCGGACAGGAATTTGGCGGGGTCGAAGCCGGGATCGCGGGCCTTCAGGGCTGGCAGGCCCTCCGGCGCGATCGCCTCGGGCGCAGGGTCAGGGCGCAGGCGCGCGAATGGAATCTTCAACGGCGTGCGCGTGGACGGCTCGGTAGGCTGGCGCCCGACCCGGCGACCAAGCACGGCGTAGAGCTGGTAGAGCACCACGCCAGCAAGCGCGGCGAAGATGATCAGTTCGATGATCTGCAAAGGGCTCACCGTGACTTCTTACGCTGGGGCTCGATGTGAATGGGCATGGCTTAAGGAAGAACCCCTAAACGGGTTTGATCGATCAATATAGGCGCCTTTGCATCGCACGTCAGGCGCCAATCTTGGTGAACGCCCAGGCGGGCCCGGCGTTGCACCCGCCGGACGCCCATGATAGCCACCGGCGCTTCCTGATTGCGCGCCTCAAGCGGCCCAGCTCCGAGATTTCCGATGACCGACCTCGCCCCAGAGTCCGACCAGGACGCCCAGCCGCAGGGCGCGCCGCAGATCCGCGTGGTGACGCAGTTCGTGCGCGATTTCTCGTTCGAGAACCCCCGGGCGCCGGACTCCCTGCGCGGCGGCGAGGGCGCGCCGACCATGGAAATGAACGTCGAGATGAGCGCGCGCGGGCGGGCCGACGGCCTGTTCGAGGTGGACCTGAAGATTAGCTGCGCCGCCAAACAGGGCGAGCTTCTGAGCTTTCAGGTGGAATTGCTCTACGGTGGCCTGTTCGAGATCGCCAATGTTCCGGAAGAGCAGGTCGAGGCGGTCTTGCTGGTTGAGTGCCCGCGGTTTCTATTCCCGTTCGTGCGGCGGATCGTCGGCGACGCCACGGTGGACGGCGGCTTCCCGCCCTTCTTGATGGAGCCGCTCGATTTCGCCGCCATCTACCAGTCCCAGCGTCAGGCGCAGGTGCTGCAATAGGCTTCTGGCTTAGAGCAGGGCCTGAACCCGTTCGACGGGACGGCACAGGGCCGCGCCCTTTGGGGTGATGACAATCGGGCGCTCCACCAGGATCGGGTGTTCGACCATGGCGGCCAGGATCGCCTCATCGGTAGCGGCTTCATCTGTCAGACCAAGATCGGCTGCGGGCGTCCCGCGCACCCGCATCAGGTCGCGGGGCCTGGCGTCCATTTGGCGAAGCAGGTCCGTCAGCACCGCCCGCGTCCACCCCGCCTTCACATAGTCCACCACCACCGGCTCGATCCCCGCCTCACGGATCGCAGCGAGCGCGCCCCGCGAGGTTCCGCAGGCGGGGTTGTGATAGATCGTAACGGGGAAGTCGTTGGTCACGTCCCGCGCTCCTCTTGCAACAGCCAGCCAAATAACACGATCGCCGCCCCCGCGCCGACGAGTTGCGCGGCGATGAAGGCGGGGGCTGATGCTGGGGCGATCCCCGCGAACGTATTGGAGAGGCTCCGCGCGATCGCCACCGCCGGGTTGGCGAAAGAGGTCGATGCGGTGAACCAGTAGGCCGATGTAATATAGAGGCCGACCGCGACCGGGGTGAAGTCTGGACAGAACCGGATGACGCCCAGGATGGTCGCCAAGAGGCCAAATGTGGCGACGAACTCGGAAAACGCCTGCGCCGGGCCATCGCGCAGCTTGGTGGAGACCTGCCAGATCGCCTCGCCGAACATGGCGTGCGCGACGAAGACGCCCAGCACTGCGCCTGCGATCTGCGCGGCGATGTAGGCCAGGGCGAGTCCCGGCCGGACTTCCCGCTTGAGCATGAAGGCCAGCGTCACCGCCGGGTTGAAGTGCGCGCCAGAGATCCGGCCGAACACCGTAATCAGGACCACCAGCGCCGCTCCGGTGGAGAGGGTGTTGCCAAGAAGGGCGATAGCGACATTCCCGCCCGCAAGTCGCTCGCCCATGATGCCCGAGCCGATCACGACGGCGAGCAGCAGCCCTGTGCCCAGCGCCTCGGCGGCGAGACGGCGACCGACGCTGAAGGGATGCAGCGCCGGCTCAAGGCTGGCGGCGGTGGCAATGACGGTCATTGGGGCGGCGTTGTCGCGGCGTCCGCAGCGCAGCAGGCTCCGCGCGTGGCGATGGTCATAAGCGGCGTGCAAACCTCGGGTGAGCCGCCGCAGCAATCCTCCACTATAAAGCCCAGCACCTCGGCCACGCGCGCGAAGTCTGCTGCGTAGATGATCGAGCGGCCGGTCCGGTGCGAACGGATCAACCCGGCCCGCGAGAGGATCGCAAGTTGGGTGGAGAGGGTGTTTGCGGGCGTATTGAACGCGCGAGCGATGTCTCCCGCCGCCGCGCCATCTGGGCCAGCCCTCACCAGCCAGCGAAAGACGGCAAGACGCCCGGAGTGAGCGAGCGCGGAAAAGGCTTCGATGACGCGCATAGAATCCATAATTCCACGATTATAGAACTATAGGGTGTGGTCAAGCTCAGCCCGTCTTTTCTTCTAGTGTCTCTGTCCAAACACTGCTGCTCCCACCCGCACCGAGGTGGCGCCCAGGCGGATTGCTGTCTCGAAGTCGGCGCTCATGCCCATGGAGAGGCATTTCAGTCCGTTGCGGTCGGCGATCTTCCTTAAGAGCGCGAAGTGCGGGCCGGGGGGCTCATCGGCGGGGGGAATGCACATCAGCCCCTCGATGGTCAGGCCGTGCTCGCCCCGCGCCGAGGCGATGAAGGCGTCAGCATCCAGCGGGGCGACGCCTGCCTTCTGCGGCTCTTCCCCGGTGTTGATCTGCACATAGAGGCGGGGGCTCTTGCCCACCTTTCTGATCGCAGCGTTCAGGGCGGCGAGGATTTTCGGACGATCCAGGGTTTCGATCACGTCGAACAGAAGGACGGCGTCTTCGGCCTTGTTGCTTTGCAGGGGGCCGATCAGGCGAAGCTCCAGATCCGGGACGCCCTCGCGCACGCCTTTCCAGCGTTGGGCCGACTCCTGAACCCGGTTTTCGCCGAAGACGCGCTGGCCTGCGCGCAGAACCGGCTCTATGGCCTCCCACGACTGTTGCTTGGAGACGGCGACGAGGGTCACATCCGTGGGCGCGCGGTCCGCCGCGCGTGCAGCGGCGTCGATACGGGTTTTGACCGTGCGCCAGCCGGTGAGCGCGGGATTGTCTGTGGCGGGATCGGAAGAGGGCAAGGCTTGGACGCGGGCTCGCAATTGAAACTCTGGCGGACGGCGCGAACGCTAGAGCGGTTGCGGCGGATGGGGAAGGTCAAAGGCGGGCGAGCGCCACTGCCGACGGTCTTCTTCGTCACCGACCCAGAGCGCACGCCCGATCCCGTCGCCATCACCCGACATCTGCCGCGCGGGACGGGGGTGATCTTCCGGGGGTTCGGGCGGGAGGGTACAGAGGCTGTCGCAGCGGAAATGGCGCGGGTGGCGCGGGCGCGGGGCCTGGTGCTGCTAATCGGCGGCGATGTGCGGCTGGCGTTGAGGGTTGGCGCGGCGGGGGTTCATCTGCCGGAGCGGGATATGGCGCGCGTTCGCCGGGTGCGGGCGCTGAAGCCGGGGTGGATCGTCACGGTTGCGGCGCACTCGCCTCGCGCCCTCGCTTGCGCCTCGGCGGCGGGCGCGGATGCCGCCCTGCTCTCGACGGTGTTCGCCAGCAACAGCTCTTCGGCGGGCGCCCCGATGGGCCACGTCAGACTGGGGCTGTTGCTCCATAAAACGAACCTTCCCGTCTTCGCCCTCGGCGGGGTTCAGCCACGCACGGCGGGGCGCCTGATCGGAACCGGCGTGGGGGGATTTGCGGCGGTGGAGGCGTTCGCAGACTGAGGCGACCCGCTGGACGAGGTTCAGAACTTGAACGCGGTTTCCAGGTGCACGCGGGGGGCGGTATCTTCCGGGGTCAGGTGTTGGGGCTGGGCGAACTTGTCGCCGAGACCGACGCTGCCGCCGACGCGGATCGAGGGAGAGAGGCGGAAATAGGCCCCGGCCTGCACATCCTTCCAGTCGACGCCGCGGTTGGTCGGTTCAGAAAGGTCGAGTTTCACCCCCCACCGGCCCTTGGCGTCGAACTGATAGATCTTGTGTGGGGCTGGAATCCCGTTCGGCGCGCTAGGGTTGCCGCCGGGGTTGCCGTTGTCCACCTGCGCGAAGTCGCTCAGCTTGGGCGGCAGGGTCGACTGGCTGGTGGTCGAGGCGTAGGCAGTGGAACTCGCGCCCAGAAGGACGAGAGCGCCAAGCGCCGCCAAACCTGCCCCGAACTTGCCCATCGCCACCCTAACGCGCGACCTCTGAAATGGATCGCTCACCTACCGCATAATTAGCACGGTAATATGACCTTCCGATTAAGGGCCTCGAAACACGTCCGTCAACGCGAGTCAGCCCCGACTCGCGATTCTTCTGTCACGCGAACCGGCCCCTGTGACCTCAAGGCCACGTAATTCCGCTTTTCGCGCGAAGCTTGCATGGTGTATGCGGGGTCTGCGACTGCTTGCTCCCTTCGCTCTGGGGGCTTGCGGGCTGGGGGCGGCGTGCGCGACGGTTGCTTCAGAACCACCCGGCCTGCGCATTCAACTGGAACTGGAACGGGTCAAAATATGTCGGCTTTTTCGAGGATTCGTCCTCTCTCCCGCAGAGCGGCGCTTCCGATCCTTGGCGCGCTGGCCCTGGGAATGGCGGGGTGCGGACATTTCGGCGTCCCGGCCGCCCCTTCCGGCTTGATCCCGCACCTGGGCTCCCGGCCAGCCGCCTCCAACGCCCCTGCGGCGGGCATAGGGGTGAACGCCTATCTGTGGCGCGCTTCGCTGGACACGCTGGCCTTCATGCCGCTGGCCTCGGCTGACCCGTTCGGCGGGGTGATCATCACCGACTGGTACACGAACCCGGAAAAGCCCGACGAGCGCTTCAAGGCCACGGTCTATATCCTCGACACCCGCCTGCGGGCGGACGGCCTGAACGTGACGGTCTTCAAACAGACCAAGGACGCCACCGGGCAGTGGGTGAGCGCCCCCACTGCGGCGCAGACCGACACGGATATCGAAAACGCCATCCTTACTCGGGCGCGGCAGCTACGCCTGTCGAATCTGAACGACCGAGGATAATCGCAAGCCCTTTCGGGACCCAGAGGGGTTGATCGGCGGGGCGCTCCAGCCCCAAAAGGCCGCTATGACCCGCTATAACCCCAAAGAGACAGAACCCCGCTGGCGCAAGGCGTGGGACGACGCGCAATCCTTTCGCACCAGGACGCCCGCAGAGGCTGGCGACAAGCCAAAGGCCTACGTGCTGGAGATGTTCCCCTACCCGTCGGGGCGCATCCACGTAGGGCACGTGCGCAACTATGCGATGGGCGACGTGGTGGCCCGCTTCAAACGCGCGCAGGGCTTCAACGTGCTGCACCCTATGGGCTGGGACGCTTTCGGGATGCCCGCCGAGAACGCCGCCATGGAGCGCGGAATAAACCCCAAGGCATGGACCTACGAGAATATCGCCGCCATGCGGGACCAGCTCAAGATGCTGGGCCTCTCCATCGACTGGAGCCGCGAGTTCGCCACCTGCGACCGTGCCTACTATGGGCGTCAGCAACGGCTGTTCCTGGAGCTTTACAAGCGCGGGCTGGTCTATCGACGGGAAGCCACGGTCAACTGGGACCCGGTGGACCACACGGTCTTGTCCAACGAGCAGGTGATCGACGGGCGCGGCTGGCGCTCGAACGCTCTGGTGGAGAAGAAGAAGCTCACCCAGTGGTTCCTGCGCATCACCGACTATGCCGACGCCCTGCTCGACGGGTTGAAGACGCTGGAAGGGCATTGGCCCGACAAGGTGCGGCTGATGCAGGAGAACTGGATCGGACGCTCGAAGGGCTTGCGCCTGTCGTTCAGGCTGGCCGAGCCTGCACCCGCCGCATTTGAGGCGCTGGAGGTCTACACCACCCGCCCCGACACCTTGTTTGGCGCGAGCTTTCTGGCCGTGGCGCCAGATCACCCGCTGGCCGAGGCGCTGGCGGCGCAGAGCGCCGACGTTGCCGCCTTCGTGGCCGACTGTCGGCGCGGCGGCACATCAGAAGCCGAGATCGAGGGGGCGGAGAAGAAGGGTTATGACACCGGGCTTATGGTGGAGCATCCGTTCGACCCGGCGATCAAACTCCCGGTATGGATCGCCAACTTCGTGCTGATGGAATACGGCGCGGGGGCGATCTTCGGCTGCGCGGCGCACGACCAGCGCGACCTGGATTTCGCCCGAAAATACGCCCTGCCGGTGCACCCTGTGGTGCTGCCGAATGGCGCGGATGCGACGACGTTCGACGTCGGGGCCGAGGCCTATGTCGGACCAGGGCGCATCTTCAATTCCCGCTTCCTCGACGGGATGGAGATCGAGGCCGCCAAGGTCGCCGCCATCGCACGCGTGGAAGAGCAGGGGCAGGGTGAGGGCGCCACCGTCTATCGTCTCCGGGATTGGGGCGTCTCGCGCCAGCGCTACTGGGGTTGCCCGATCCCCATTGTCCATTGCCTCAAATGCGGGCCGGTGGCCGAGACGCGCTTGCCGGTGGATCTGCCCGACGACGTGACCTTCGACGTGCCCGGCAATCCTCTGCTGCGTCACCCCACATGGAAACACACCACCTGTCCGACCTGCGGCGGCGCGGCGGAGCGGGAGACCGACACCCTCGACACCTTCGTGGACTCGTCCTGGTATTTCGCGCGCTTCACTGATCCGGATGCGGAACCGCCCATCGACCGGGAGGCGGCGGACTACTGGCTGCCGGTGGACCAGTATATCGGCGGGGTGGAGCACGCGGTGCTGCACCTGCTCTACGCCCGCTTCATCACCCGCGCCTTAAAGGATGACGGAGTGCTCGGCGTCGAGGAGCCGTTCGCAGGCCTGTTCACGCAAGGGATGGTCACGCACGAGACCTATCGGGTCATGGCCAATGAACCCCGCTTCGTCTCTCCCGCCGAGGTCGAGCAACAGAACGGGGCGCTGGTGGAGATCGCCACGCGTCTGCCGGTCGAGGTCGGCGATCCGATCAAGATGTCGAAGTCCAAGAAGAACACCGTCGCGCCGGAAGACATCTTCGCCACCTACGGGGTCGACGCCGCGCGGCTGTTCGTGCTGTCGGACTCTCCTCCCGAGCGGGACGTGCAATGGACCGAGGCCGGGGTCGAGGGCTCATGGCGCTTCGTCAACCGGGTCTGGGCCGAGGCTGAAGCCGCCGCCGAGGCGGTGCAAATCGATGCGGACGAGGCGCAAACCGTCGCCCTGCGCCGCGCTACGCACAAGCTCATCAAGGCGGTGACGGAGGCCCTGTCCTCCTTCCGCTTCAATGCCGGGATCGCCCAGTTCTATGGTTTCCTGAACACGCTCAAGCGGTTGGACAAGGCCGATCTTGCCCAGCGCCGCGCCGCCGTGCAGACGTTGATTGTGTTGATCAACCCCATTGCGCCGCACTTGGCGGAGAGCGCCTGGGAGAAGCTCGGTGGGACCGGCATGGTCGTGGACGCCCCCTGGCCGGTCTACGACCCCGCGCTTGCCATGGACGAGGTTCTGACCCTGCCGGTGCAGATCAACGGCAAGCGGCGCGGTGAAGTCTTCGCGCCGCCCGGCGCCTCGCAAGCCGACGTGGAAGCGATCGCCATGGCGGACGAGGCCGTGATGCGCCATCTTGAGGGCGTGACGGTACGCAAGGTGATCGTGGTCCAGGACCGCATCATCAACATCGTCGCCAATTGACGGCAAGAAGGAACCACCGATGAGACGCCCCGCCTTCGCCCCCGCCGCCCTTCTGACGCTCGGCGCGCTGTCTCTGGGGGGCTGTGGGTTCACCCCCCTCTATGCCGCGCCGGGGGTGGGTCCGGGATTGAGTTCGGTGGCCTTCTATACGCCGGACACCCGTGTGGGCTTCCTGCTGAAACAGTCGCTTGAGGACGAGTTGGCGACAAGGGCGGGCGGCGCGCCGCTCTATCGTCTCGACTGCGCCGTCAAGGAAACTCGCTCACCGCGCGGGGTGAGGGTCAATAACGTAGCCAACCGCTACGAGATCAACATGACGGTGAGCTACCAACTGCGGGAGGCGCAGAGCCAGAAGGTGGTGTTGCAGGGCTATGCGCCCGTCATCGTCACCTACGATTCGGCCGATCCGCCCTACGCCGGGGTGGCGGCGGCGCAGAACGGCGACGAACGGGCGACACAGCAGGCGGCGATCCAGATACGCCTTGCTCTGGGACGCTTCTTCGCGGGCCGTCCGGCGGCGGGGCCAGCCATTCTGGAGACGCCCGCCGCGCCCAATCCGACGGACAGTCCTCAGTAGCGGAACCATCTGGTGATCCTCACCAAGCGCCCGGACATCGACCGCTTTCTCGCCGGGCCGCCGAAGGGCGTCCGCGCGGCGGTCATCTGGGGCAAGGATCGCTCGGGCGTGCGCGAACGGGCGGACCGACTGGCCAAGGTAGCGACCGAACGCCCGGACGATCCGTTCGACGTGGCGCTCCTCACCGAAGTCGATATCGAAAAGGGCGATGGGCGGCTGGAGGAAGAGCTTTCCGCGCTTTCCCTCACCGGAGGTCGGCGGCTGGTGCGGCTGAAGCTGACCGGGGAAAAGGCCGGACCGGACCGGGTCGCCGCTGAAGCGCTCACCGCCCACGCCGAGGGTCTGCTCAACCCCGACGCCTTCCTGATCGTCGAGGCCGGAGCGTTGGAAAAGTCCTCGCCCCTGCGCAAGGCGGCGGAGAAGGCCGACGCCTGCGCCTGCATCACCATCTATGAGGACGAGACGGGCGATGTGACCCGTCTGGTGCGCGAAGTCCTCGCCGCCGACAAGGTCGGCATCGCCAATGACGCGTTGGAGGCCTTCGTCGCCCGCCTGCCCCGGGAGCGCGGTGTGGCGCGGCAAGAGATCGAGCGCCTGATCCTCTACATCGGGCCGGGGTCAGGGGGTTCGGCCTCGCTGGACGACCTGCAGGCGTTTCTGGGGGTGGAGCCGGAAGCCTCGCTGTCGGACGCAGCGCAGGACGCCTTTGGCGGGCGTGCAGCACAGGCGCAAGCCTCGCTCCGGCGCGCGCGATCCGAGGGCGAAGGGGGACCGGCGGTGGTGCGCGCGCTTTCCCAGCACCTCGCCAAGCTTCGCAAGGCACACGCCCTGCAATCGCAGGGACGCGGGGCGCAGGAGGCGGCCAAGGCGTCGGGGGTCTTCTGGAAGAACGAGCGGGAGTTCCTGCGCCAACTCAGAGCCTGGCGGGTCGATGATCTCGATGGGCTGCAACCCGAATTGTTCGAGGCTGACCGCGCCTGCAAGTCCACGGGCTCGCCCGATGGGCTGATCGCCGAACGGATGGCCCTCTCTATCGCAGGGCGCGCGCGGCGGCTGGGGCTCTAGGGTCTGGATGATCCCCTGGGTCCAGCTTGATACAGCGGTGGTTCCGGGCGGCGGCGGGGAGCTTCGCCTTATGCAGCGCGGCCACGAGTTCTCGATCATGGCGGGTCCGATTGAGCTGATGAACAGTCGGCTGAGCGGATCCGAAGAGGCGCTGGCGACTCTGACCCGCGAACGGCTAGCGGGCCGTCCGAGGCCGCGCGTGCTGATTGGCGGCCTCGGGATGGGCTTCACCCTGCGCGCCGCTCTGGACGCTTTCGGTTCCGACGCGGCTATCACCGTCGCCGAGCTTGTACCTCAAGTGATCGCCTGGGCGCGCGGTCCCCTGGTCGGGGTTCATGGTTCAAGCCTGGAGGATCCTCGGGTCACGGTTTTCGAGGGGGATGTTCGCGCCCTCATCACCGCTGCGGGGAGCCGCTACGACGCCATCCTGTTGGATGTGGACAACGGCCCGGAGGGGCTGACCCGCAAGGCAAACGATGATCTCTACGATGCGCGGGGACTGAGCGAAGCGAAGGCGGCGCTGGCGCCCGGCGGGGTGCTGGCGGTCTGGTCTTCCGCGCCCAATGCGGCCTTCAGCCAGAGACTGCAGGCGGCGGGGTTTGTGGTGGAGGAGGCGCAGGCGCGGGCCCACCGCGGCAAGCGCGGCGCCCGACACGTGATCTGGCTGGCGACCCGGCGTTAAGGCCGCGAACGCTCAGCCCTCTGCATCGAAATCATCATCCGTATCCGCAGGTCCCGGCTGGAACTGCAGGATGTCGCCGGGCTGGCAACCAAGCTCGCGGCAGAGGGCGTCGAGGGTGGAGAAGCGAATGGCGCGGGCCTTGCCGGTCTTCAGCACCGACAGATTGGCGATGGTCACGCCGACCCGGTCCGCCAACTCGGTCAGGGACATACGGCGCTCCACGAGCACCCGGTCGAGGTTTACGCGAATGGGCATCGGGGGCTCAGATCGTCAGCTCGGCGTCGCCGCGCAGGCGCGCGCCCTCGCGGAATACCTCCGCCAGCACGAAGACAGCCAGAATGGCGAACCAGCCGGACAGGCTGACGCCGTAGGTGATGCGCTCATGCACCTCGGGGATCATCCAGGCCAGTGTGAGCCGAACCAGATACCCCGCCACGTCGAGTGCGATCAGGGCGATGGCGACCGTGCGCAGGCGGCGCACATTGGCAGGGCGAAACGGGTCGCCCATGATCAGGGTCTCGAACACGCGTCTGAGCCGGTTGACGATGAACCCCAGCACCAGGACGTAAAGATCAACGGTGAGCAGGAAAGCTGCAACGGCGGGCCAGCGGCGGATCAGGCCGGAGATGTTCTCGGGGCGGCTGTCGATCATGATCGATCCGTGCGTCGTGCCAGAGATGAAAGGCAGGCTGAGCAGGAGGCTGACCAGCGCCAGGCTCACTCCGATCACGGCAACCCACAAGACAGCGTAGGCCACGTCGAGGGCGATCTTCAGCAGGCTGGCGACGGAACCCGGTCCTATCGTGCGCATCGATCCTCCCCCGCTTTCATCTGGCCTGCGCCGCGCGCCTCCGCCCATCCTGGCTGGCGGGGCGGAGACGTCAATGCGAGGCCTTTTGCATCAGATCGAGTGCGCAACAAAGCCCAGGGCGGCCAGCGGCAGGCCGGAGAGAAGCAGGGCGATCACGGCGACGGCGGCGAAGCGGTCGAAAAAGCCGAGAACGGCATGGGAAGAAGAAGCGGTCATTTGAAGTCTCCGATGGTGTGTGCGGGACCGCCACAGCGGCTGTCCGTGGAGCGATGAAATAGCCGCGCATCGACAAACGATCAAATTACATATCGGTAAACGATATTAAACATCCGCAAGGTTGTGAATTGACGGTAAGGTTCTGGCCGGTTGCGAGCCGTGAAAACAGGGCGCAGGGGATGGATGCCCGCCACAAGTCCGGGCAAGGAGGGGAGCAGATGTTGGAAAATACCCGAAAGGCGCCATGCCCCTGACCCTTCCTCCCGGCGCGACCCTGGTCTGCGCCACGCACAATCCCGGCAAGGCAGTGGAGATTTCCGCACTGCTCGACGGTCGCTTCACCGTGTTGAGCGCGGCGGAGCTAGGGTTGCCAGAGCCCGAGGAGGTCGAGCAGACCTTCGTTGGCAATGCGGTGCTGAAGGCGCGGGCGGCGGCCAAGGCGTCGGGCCAAATCGCCATCGCCGACGATTCCGGGCTGGAGGTGCGGTCTCTGGGCGGCGCGCCAGGGGTGCTTTCGGCGCGGTGGGCGCAGGATAGCGAAGGCCGACGCGACTTCGGCTTCGCCATGGACCGGGTGGAACGTGAATTGAAGGCTACGGGATCTGACGACCGGGCCGCCCGCTTCTACTGCGCTCTTGCCGTCGCCTGGCCCGACAGCCTGAACGGCGGAGCGGCCGTCGTGGTGGAGGGCTATGTCAACGGACGGCTGGTCTTCCCGGGCCGGGGGAAGCGGGGCTTTGGCTACGATCCGATCTTCCAGTCGGTGGGCCATGATCTGACCTTCGGCGAGATGGAGCCAGACGCCAAGCACGCCATCAGCCACCGCGCCGACGCTTTTGCCAAACTCAAGGCTGTCCTGTTTTGACCGAACCGCCCGGCACGGCGCCGCCGCTCGGCGTCTATATCCACTGGCCTTATTGCGCGCGCATCTGTCCGTACTGCGATTTCAACGTGGTCAGGGCTCGGGGTAGGGCAGACGAAGAGGCGGCGCTCGTCTCCGCTATCGCTGAGGATATGCGCGCCCAGGCGTCGATGATCGGGGCCCGCACCCTGGTGTCTATCTTTTTCGGCGGCGGCACGCCCTCGCTGATGAGCCCGGACGCGGTTGCGGACCTGATCGCCCTCGCCCGCTCGCTCTGGCCAACCGGCGGCCCGGTGGAGGTCTCGCTGGAAGCCAACCCCACCGATGCGGAAACGGGCCGGTTCCGGGCCTTCGCCGAGGCGGGGGTCCAGCGCCTTTCGCTCGGGGTGCAGGCCTTCGACGACGCCAGTCTCACCTTTCTCGGGCGCAATCATGGGGCCGATGAGGCGCTGCGGGCGGCGGGAACAGCGGCGCGCATCTTTCCTCGCCTGTCGCTCGATCTGATCTACGCCCTGCCCGGCCAAACCGATGCGGCGTGGATCAAGACCCTGAACCAGGCCGCCGACCTCGGCGCCGAGCACCTCTCGCCCTATCAACTGACCATCGAAACGGGCACGCCGTTCGACCGGGCGGTGCGGCGCGGACGCATCGTGCTGCAGGACGACGAGGGCGGCGCGCGGCTCTACGAGACGACGCAGGAGACGCTGGAGGGGCTGGGCTATGAAGCCTACGAGGTCTCCAACCATGCGCGAAGGGCAGGAGCTAGGGCGCGGCACAACCTCGTCTACTGGCGCGGCGAGGACTATGTGGGCGTCGGCCCCGGCGCGCATGGACGACTGACCCGCCCCGACGGCGTTCGCCTGGCGAGCGAGGCCGAAGCCCGCATAACGGCCTATATCGAGCGGGTGCAGGAGACCGGCCTCGGCGCGACGTTCGAGGCGCTCACCCCCGCGCAAGCTGCCGAAGAGCGGGTGCTGATGGGGCTTAGAACGGTGGAGGGGATACATCCGTATTCGATAGAAACCCTCCGCCTTCCGCCCCTGAACGACCTGGTGGCGGACGGATTATTGGCTATCTCGGATGACCGTATCGTCGCCACCCCGCGCGGACGGCTGGTGCTGGATCGCCTCACCGGCGAGTTGATAGGTCGTGCTCAATGTTGATCCCGGCCACCAGGCTCTGAAACCCCTTCCCCAAACCGGCGCGACCTGTTGAAACTCACCTATGAGCCGCACGCCGATACCGCCTGAAGCCCACCGCGACGCGACGCCGCTCGCTACGCTGGAGCCAGGGCTTTATGTGGTGGCGACCCCCATCGGCAATCTGCGCGACCTCACCCTGCGCGCGCTCGACGTCTTGCGCCGGGCTGATCTCGTGCTGGCCGAAGACACCCGCGTTTCGGCCAAGCTCCTGTCGGCCTACGACATCAAGGTGAGGGTGGAGCGCTACGACGACCACGCTGATGAGGCGCGCACGGAACAGGTCCTGCGCAAGCTTGCCGAGGGCGCGCGCATTGCTCTGGTATCGGATGCGGGCACGCCTTTGGTGTCGGACCCCGGTTATCGGCTGGTGAAGGCGGCGAGCGAGCGGCGTCTGCCGGTCATCCCCCTTCCGGGCGCCTCGGCGCTCTTGGCGGCGCTCAGCATCTCGGGCCTGCCCACCGACCGCTTCCTGTTCGCAGGGTTTGCGCCCAACAAGTCCGCCGCGAGACGGACCTTCTTCGCCGAACTGGCCCCGGTGCGCGCCACGCTGGTCTTCTACGAGACCGGCCCACGCCTCGTCGAAAGCCTCACAGATATGGCGTCGGAGTTCGGCGACCGGGCCGCCGCCGTGGCGCGTGAACTCACCAAACTGCACGAAACCTGCGTGAGGGGTTCGCTTCTCACCCTCGCCGCCGATCCCCTGCTGCAGGACCCGCGCGGCGAGATCGTGGTGGTCGTCGGCCCCGGCGAGACGGCTGTCGCCACACCCGAAGACGCCGACCGTGCCCTCCATGAGGCCCTCGCTCGCGAAAGTCCCGCCGCCGCCGCTGCCGAGGTGGCCCGCGCCCTCGGCCTCAATCGCCGGGATCTTTACCGGCGGGCGCTCGAACTTAAGGCGATGGCGTGAGGAGCACTGCGCCCATCCGGCCGTCCCTCCGAAAACAAGCGCGCGGGGCCAAGGCCCGGCGCGATGGACTGGGCGCCGAAATCTTCGCCGCACTCTGGCTGATGGCCAGGGGCTGGCGGGTGCTGGGGATGCGACTAAAGACGCCGCTCGGTGAGATCGACCTTCTGGCGCGGCGGGGCGCGGTGCTGGCGGTGGTGGAGGTCAAGCGGCGGCGCACGCTTGACGAGGCGCTGGGCGCAGTCAGCCTCGCGCAAAGGGGACGGCTAAGGCGGGCGGGCGAAACACTGGCCGCGCGGCGGGCTGATCTGAAGGGGCTCTCGGTGCGGCTTGATCTTTTGGCCATCGGCGCTGGCGGCTGGCCTCGTCATGTTCCCAACGCCTGGCCGCAGGATGGCGGCGCATGACCCGGGAGGAGGCGGAACGGTCGCTGGGTGCGCAGGGGGCGGCCGAGGACGACCGCTTTCCCCTGTTCGAGGCGGCCTTGCACTGCGCGCTACACGAAAACCCGGCGCGCGATCCCGAACCCGCCCGCGCCCTCTGCGCCGAGGCTGCGGCGCGGTTGAAGGAGCGATTGAAAAGCGAGCGCCCCGAGGATGCGATCTGCGAGGCGCTGGGCGCTGACATGGGGTTGAACGGCGACCATCTGACCTACGACGATCCCGCCAACGCCGACCTGATCTCGGTTTGCGAACGGAGGAAGGGACTGCCCGTGGCCCTGGGAGTGCTCTATCTGGAGGCCGGGCGGCGATGCGGTCTTGATCTCTGCGGGGTGGATTTTCCGGGCCACTTTTTGCTGCGGATCGAAACCAATCAGGGGCCGATCGCGCTGGATCCCTTTCTCGGCGGGCGGGTTGTGATGCCGTCGGAACTGACCCAGCGGGCCTTCGCCGCAGGCCTGACGCCCGACGTGGCCGACCGGATCGATGTGCTGATGCGCCCGGCCAAGGATCGACTGGTGGTGCTGCGGTTACAAAACAACATCTTCGCCAGGGCCGTCCGTGCCGGAGATTGGGCGCGGGCCGAACGCTCGGCCCTTCGCCGGGCCTTGCTCGACCCCAAAGATCACCGCCCCTGGCTCGACGTCGCCGCCGCTCGCGAGGGGCAGGGTGCGCTGACCGGGGCGCTGGAGGCCCTGGGTCGGGCGCAGACCCTCGATGGCGGCGCCGCCCTGACCGCCCGTGCGGCGCGGGAACGCGTGCGGATGCAGTTGAACTGAGGGCGTGCAGCCCCTCCGCTCTGGTTCCCGCAGCAGCGTGACTATATGCAGGGCCGCCCACTGACGTTCCATCCCCGCGAGGTCCCATGTCCCTGAAGGTCGCCATCCAGATGGACCCGATCCATGCGGTCGATCCCGACGTGGACACCACCGTGATGATGGCGCTCTCGGCGCAAGCACGGGGACATAAACTGTGGTGGTATGCGCCTCAGTCGCTAGCGTTGGAGGATGGTCGCCTCACCGCCCGCGCCCGCACGCTGGAGGTGCGGCCCATCCAGGGCGACCACTACACCCACGGCGAGGAAGCGCTCGTTGATCTGGCGGGGATGGACGTGGTGCTGATGCGCCAGGATCCGCCTTTCGACCTCGCCTACATCACCGCTACCCATATGCTGGAGCATATCCATCCGGGTACGCTTGTGGTCAACGACCCGACGGAGGTGCGCAACGCGCCGGAGAAGCTGTTCGTCACCCACTTCAAGGGACTTCAGCCGCCGACCCTGATCACCCGCGATCTTGACGCGATTCAGGACTTCCGTGCGCGCTATCCCGACATGATCCTGAAACCCCTTTACGGGAACGGCGGCTCGGGAGTGGCGCGGCTGAAGCCGGATGATCCCAATCTCGACGCCATGCTTGAGCTCCATTTCGCTGCGGGGCGCGAGCCGGTGATTTGTCAGGCTTTTCTTCCCGATGTGAAGAACGGAGATAAGCGCATCCTATTGATCGACGGCGAGCCCGTCGGCGCCATCAACCGGGTGCCCAAAGAGGGACAGGTGCGCTCGAACCTTCACGTGGGCGGCAAGGCCGAGGCGGTGGATCTGACCAAACGCGACCGGGAAATCTGCGCCATCATGGGGCCGGACCTGAAACGGCGAGGCCTGATCTTCGTCGGCATCGACGTGATCGGCGACTACTGCACCGAGATCAACGTCACCTCTCCCACAGGCGCGCAGCAGCTCAAACGGTTTGGCGGGTCCGACGCCACCGCTCTGATGTGGGACCGGATAGAGGCCATTCGCGCGGCTCGCTAGGAGGGCAGGACTCCTTTCGTTCCGTTTTGTTAACCATGTCACAAACCGGGCAGTTCTACTTTTGTTCTTGACGACATGAGGCAATTATATACTTGAGAGAACGGACGTGAAAGAGCAGGGTGATTCGGGGCAGGCCGGTGAAATAACCCACAGCGTTCTGAGGGGCTGATTTCGTTTAAGGGTGCAGAAACCTGAGAACGTGGATACCGTTCACAAGTGCAATGAAGCCCCGACGGCAGCTTCACCAGCACTCGTAGTTTTGAGTAGCGCCAACACCTGAGCTTCGCAGGGCCCATTGAAGCAGTGAACTACGGGGGCGGGTTTCCGAGGCCCGCCCCCAAGTCCACCCGTCGGTCTGAGGTGCAGCAGCACCCAACGCCGATTCGGCCCGTGATTTGGGTGCGATAAAGAGGAATCTCGGACATATCCTCAGGTATGTTGTCGAGTGTGGATCGATATGACCGACAAACCGACGCCCAAAGACGAGCCAGGCATCGAAGAACGCTTTGAGCGCGGTATCGCCAAAGCGCTCAAGACATCGCCCAAGCCTCACAAGCCCAAGGCTGCGCCTACCAGACGTAAACTAGGGTGCTTCGCAGGCGTGCCAACAATAGACGGTTGGATCAATCACCTCGAACAGCACCCTTAAACTTGGGTAGCGATTGGTCCGTGGCAGGACAGTGAAGCGCAGCTCGCGACCGGGAAACGCGGCACAAAGCTCTCCTTCAGAGAAGGGAATGCGCCTGAGTGACCATTCAAGGCTTTCAAGCGCTTCGTCTACAAACGGATATGTCTGGGCGAGCTTCCGAACCGAGGCTTCGTATAGCTCGGAGTGAGAGACCCGGAACCTAGAGGGTTGGGGATTCAAACGCATGCTCTCGTGCCGTAGCCGTGGCCCATTGGCGATCTGCCTCAGTAACCTCAGTCGGGACGAGTCGCAACGCAGTAAAGTAAGGAATGACCTCACCCAAATCGGCAGCTTCCCAAGCTGCATTGTGACTAAACTCACTTATTTCTTTCGCACTTTTGCCGCGAACAAAATCAGCGGTTTCCTTCAAGAGTGAAACCTCGTCACTTGATAACCTACTTGCCTTAAATTCCTGCGTCGGAATATAGCTTTTCTTATAAAGTCCGAAGTATTCTTCCTCCGTAACTGTTATGCGACCTTCCGTCTCAAGCTCTTTGAGGGCGGCTGTTAAGTGTCGGGCCACTGGGCCGAATTTCTGCTTGAGATAATCCACCCCGGTCAAAGGCCGGCCTTCCCGCAAAAAATACAGCATATCGGCGAAGTAGAGAGCCTTGTGCATCTTCACATTGCCCAACTCCTCCGGGGGGCAATGTGAAGCAACCAGAAGGACCGCCTCCTTCAATTTTTCCCGATCCATTTGAACTTGAGCGGCCACGACGGCTCCGAATCACCTTTTTACAAACCACAGGATAACACGATTGGCGCCTTGACGAATCGGAAACTTCGAGTCCGCCGACAAACGAATCAGGGTGACACGCGTCTCTGACGAAGCTTTTGGATAGCGCGCGCCTTCTGCTTAAGCGTGTGCGGCTTGACCAGTCCGCCGATACATCAAGCGCTTGCCTGTCGATCCCTTAAGGGCTTCGTCGGTGCGCTCGCGGTCTGAGATCAGGCGAGTGTTGTAACGGAAATCGAACTCCGCGAGGTAACGGCTCAGGTGGGCTTCTGAGACGTGGTGATAGGTGCCGATCACCCCACGCTTGAGGATCGAGAAGTAGTTTTCGACCGTGTTGCTGTGGTGAGCGATCTTCGCGGTGTAGCGGACGTATTCGCCAGCGCTGTGATCGACGGCGCTATGGGCTGCGAACTCACGCCCAACGGCGGGATAGAGGCGAGCGCCATCCGTCATGAGGTGCGAGGAACGGTGCGCGGCTTGCACGATGATCGGACGAAGGGTTTTCGAGGTGACGTTCGCGACGTGATAGCTACGGACGCGCCCGTTACGCTCGACTAGGGACACGACCGCTTCCTTTTCGCCAAACACGTCGCGGTGCTTCGCGCGCTTGTTAGAGTGCTTATTGGCTTCTTTGCCGCCCACGTAGGTCTCATCGACCTCAACGATTTTGCCGGGTCCGCCCAAGGGCTCGGGGTTCTTGATACCCATGGCTTCGCGGATGCGGTGCGCCATGAACCACGCGGACTTGTAGGTGATGTCTAGGGAGCGGTGCAGTTGATGAGCGCTCACGCCCTTCTTGCTGGACGCCATGAGCCGAAAGCCGAGCATCCACTTGGAAAGCGGAATGTGCGAGCGCTCAAAGATCGTCCCGACCGTGACAGAGAACTTCTTACGGCAGGAGCGGCAAACGCACATACCGGGACGCGTAGAAGCGCCAGCAAGACGGGTGATCGCATCGACCTCTCCACAGTGGGGGCAATACGGGCCATCGGGCCAGCGCTGCGCCTCAAGGTGAAGGCGGGCGGCTTCGTCGTCGTGAAAGATTTTGTCGGTGAGGTTCATGGCGATTTCCCTTGTCCAGCAAGGTATTCCGCCGTCGCTGTTCCGTCAAGTATATAATTGCCCGACATGATCGTCCTCAGTGCAGCTTGGCCTTGAAGCTGGGCAGGAGCGCTGGATGGTCGCGCGGGTCACGACGGTGGCGTTCGAGGGAGTGGAGGCCCGCCGGGTCGAGGTAGAAGTGCAGACCTCTTCCGGCGCGGTGGTTTTCATGGTGGTTGGGCTGGGCGACAAGGCGGTTGGGGAAAGCCGCGAACGAGTGCGCGCCGCCTTTTCCGGGCTCGGGCTGGCGATGCCGTCGCGGCGGCTGATCGTCAACCTCGCCCCCGCCGACACGCCCAAGGAAGGCAGTCACTACGATCTTCCCATCGCCCTGGCCTTGATGGCGTCCATGGGGATTATCGCGCCGGACGCGCTCTCCGGCTGGCTGGCGTTCGGGGAACTTGGGCTGGATGGTCAGATCGCCCCCACCGTCGGGGCGCTTCCCGCTGCGGTGGCCGCCTCATCCATGGGGCTCGGCCTGATCTGCCCGGAGGCGGGCGGACCGGAAGCCGCGTGGGCGGGTGATATGCCGATCCTGGCGGCGCGTTCGCTGATCGCCATCATCAACCATTTCCGCGGCACGCAACTACTGAGCCCGCCCAAACCCGGCCCCATTCTTGAGCCGCCGCCGAGTGCGGACCTCAGGGATGTGAAGGGGCAGGAACAGGCCAAACGGGCGCTGGAGATCGCCGCCGCTGGAGGCCACAACCTACTCTTCGTTGGCCCGCCCGGATCGGGCAAGTCGATGCTGGCGCAGCGCCTGCCGGGACTGCTCCCGCCTCTGACGGCGGAGGAGCTTCTGGAAACCTCAATGATCCATTCGGTGGCGGGGCTGATCGCCAAGGGCGCCCTGACCCGCGCCCGCCCGTTCCGCTCGCCGCACCATTCAGCCTCCATGGCGGCGCTGGTCGGCGGCGGCATCCGCGCCAAGCCGGGGGAGGTCAGCCTGGCGCATAACGGCGTCCTGTTTCTGGACGAGTTGCCCGAGTTCCCGGCGCAGGTGCTGGATTCGCTCCGGCAACCCCTGGAGACCGGAGAGGTGATGGTCGCCCGCGCCAACGCTCACATCCGCTATCCGGCGCGAGTACAACTGATCGCCGCCGCCAACCCTTGCCGCTGCGGCCATGGCGGCGCCGGTAGGGGCTGGTGCGGCAAGGCCCCGCGCTGCCAGCAGAGCTATATGAGCCGCATCTCCGGCCCGCTCATGGACCGAATCGATTTGCAGGTGGATGTACCCCCCGTCACCGCTGCCGATCTGGCCTTGCCGCCCCCGGCCGAAGGCACCACTGAGGCTTCCGCCCGCGTCGCCGCCGCCCGCGCGGTGCAGATGGAGCGGGCGCGAGCGGCTGAGCTTCCCGCGCAAAGCCTCAACGCCCGCGTCGAGGGGCAGTTTCTGGAGCGGGCGGCGGCGCTGGATCAGGGCGGCAAGGCGCTTCTGACCCGGGCGGCGGAAGCGGGAGGGCTATCTGCTCGGGGCTGGGCGCGGACGCTTCGTCTGGCGCGCACCATCGCCGACCTCGATGGCGCGGACGCTGTGCGGCGGGGCCACGTGGCCGAGGCGCTGATCTATCGCCGGGTCAACGCTGATCAGGTGTTGGCAGGTGGCGGCTGGAGTTCAGGGGGGCTTGACCCTGCAGCGCCCACTCTGATCGGTGCGCGGTGACAGGGCGTTAAGGGGGCGCCGCTAGACTGGAGCGATGACCAGGGCCTCCCGCATCGACCGCCTGCGCGCCCGCGAAACCATGCTGGCGACGCTCAGCCACGAAATTCGCACCCCTCTGAACGGCGTGCTCGGCATGGCGGGCCTCTTGGCTGACACCCGGCTCGATGCCGCCCAATCGGCCTATCTGAATACCCTGCGCGATTGCGGCGAGCATCTTCTCGGCCTCGTCAACGATGCTTTGGACTACGCCAAGCTGGAGGCTGGCCGGGTCGAGCTTGAGCCCACACCTACCGATGTGGAAGCGTTGCTTCAGGGGGTGAGCGAGCTTCTCAGCCCTCGCGCACACGCCGCCGGGGTGGAGATCGCGTGGGCCACCGTCGGAGCGGTCCCGACTGTGCTGGCGGACGATGGACGCCTGCGCCAGATCCTGTTCAACCTCGCGGGCAACGCTGTGAAACTTACCAAGACAGGCGGCGTCACCCTGTCGGCGCAGGCCTACCCGGTGGACGGTGGAACGGCGCGGCTGCGCTTCGTGGTGACGGACACAGGACCGGGGCTAAGCGGGGCGGATCAGGCGTGCATCTTTGAGGAGTTCGTGCAGACCAGGGCAGGGCAGGCGGCGGGGGGAGCCGGGCTAGGCCTCGCTATCGTTCAGCGGCTCGCCCGCGCCTTCGAGGGCGAGGTCGGCGTCGATAGCCGCCCTGGCGAAGGCGCGGCCTTCTGGTTCGAGGCGAATTTCCAGATCGAGCCGGCGGTCACCGCGCCGTCGCAAACATCTCTTTCCGGCAAGGTCATCGCCGTGGTCTCGCCGTCAGCCATAGTGCGGGGCGCCGCCATCCTGCAGGTGGAGGCCTCAGGCGGTGAAGCTGTGGGATGTCGCAGCCTCACGGACATCCCCGCCACCGCCGATGCGGCCATGGTGGACGGTCAGTATTTCCGTGCGCGCGCGCGGCTAAAGCCGCCCAAACGGCTGCCCTCGCTGATTCTTTTGGCCCCAGAGGAACGTAGGCGTATCGCCTCTGCGCGCTCGGGGGGATTTGCAGGCTATCTCATCAAGCCGCTCCGACGGGCCTCCGTGGCGGCGCGGCTGTCAGCGGTCCTGGGCGAAGAGGCGATCAGGACGTTTGCCGTTGAGGGCGCCGCCCAACCGCCGTTCGACGCCCCCCACCCGATCGAGGATGAGCGCGCCACGGCCCCGTCGGCGCGCGGCGCGCGGGTGTTGCTGGCGGAAGACAATCCGGTGAACGCGCTTCTGGCGCGGGCGCTTCTGGTGCACGCGGGCTGCATCGTCGACCGGGCGATGAGCGGCGAAGAGGCATTGGCAGCAGCCCTTTCCTCGTCGCAAAGCGGCGCCCCTTACGACTTGATCCTGATGGACCTCAGAATGCCGGACCTCGACGGCCTTTCCGCCGCCAGAGCCCTGCGCAAGGCCGGGGTGCAGGCCCCGATCGTCGCCCTTACCGCCAACGCCTTCGACGAGGATCGCCGCGCCTGTTTCGAAGCCGGGATGAATGACTTCCTCACCAAGCCGTTGGATCACCGGGCGCTGGCGGTGGTGCTCGAGCGCTGGGCTGCGCCCCGTTCAGTGGCCCGCGCCGTGGCGGCGGCGTAACCTTCCCCCTACATCTCGCATCTCGCGCCGACTGCCCCTAAGCTCACTCGACTCGAAGTGGGGAAGCCAGCGCGTGACAGACCTTGATCCTCATGCCCCGCCGCCGCTTTCCGTTCCTTCTGAGCCCGCGCGCCAAGGGGTTGCGGAGGTTCTGAAATCCCTGCGCCACCCCAAGGTGGCGATTATGCTGGCGCTGGGCTTTTCGTCGGGCCTGCCCTTCCTCCTGATCGGCAACACGTTGAACTATTGGCTGGGCGACAGCCATGTGGATCTGGCGGTGATCGGCTTCGCCTCCTGGATCGGCCTGACCTATTCGTTCAAGTTCATCTGGGGCGCGGTGGTGGACAATATCCCCCCACCGATGCCTGGCGGGCTCGGGCGGCGGCGGGGCTGGCTCCTCATCGCCCAGATCATCGTAGCGGCCGGCTTGTTTGGTATGGCGACCAGCGACCCCAAGCTGCACCTGGCTGTGCTGGTGGCGTTCGGAGTGGCGACGGCGCTGGCGGCGGCGACCCAGGATACGGTGATCGACGCATGGCGGATCGAGTCTAGCGCCGACACCGCCGAACTCGACCTGATGACCTCCGCCTACAGCCTCGGCTATCGCACCTCCAACATCCTGACCGGATCGGTGATCCTGTTCATGGCGCAGGGAATCGGCTGGCCCGCGGCCTACGCCGCATTCGCCGCCTCTATGCTTGTGGGCCTGATTGCGACCGTGATGGCCAAGGAGCCCGCGAAGGCTGATGGGACAATGGCGGACCGGGCGATGAAGATGCCCGCTTTCAGCCCGCTGCGGATTGTCGACGCCGTGTTCGGGCCGTTTGTCGCGTTCTTCAAGACCTTCGGACCGATGGCGCTTTTGATCCTTCTGACCGTCACCACCTATCACTTGTGCGATTATCTGCGCGGGCCGGTGATCAATCCCTTCTATGTGCAGGTTGGGCTCACAAAGCCGCTCGTGGCGGGGATAAGACTGTCGGTGGGTCTGCCTGCCTCAATGATCGGTATCGCAGCGGGCGGATTCTTCGCAGCCCGGTTCGGCCATATGAGGGCCCTGCTTGTCGGCGGGCTGCTGCAGCCTGTCGCGGTTGCGGCCTTCGCCATCCTCGCCACAACAGGGCCGGATCCCCGCGTCTTCGCTTCGATCATGGCGGCGGACGATTTCTGCATGAGCTTCGCCGGATTGGCGCTGGTGGCCTATATCTCCACCCTCACATCGCTCGGCTACACCGCTACCCAGTATGCGCTCCTTACCTCCGCCCTCGCTTGGACCGGCAAGTTCCTCAAAGGCTTTTCAGGAGAGTGGGTGAAGGGGCTGGCGCACAGCAGCCATGACCTTCTGCACGCCTACGCGACCTACTTCCTCTACGCCGCCGTGGGCGCGGGCGTCCCTGCGCTCCTACTGGTTCTTGCTCTCACCTACGTAGAGCGCCGCCGTCAGGCGGGGGGGCTGGCGACGTCGGCGCGCACGTCGTAGGCGGCCAGGGTCGCCATGGTCAAGATCTGCGAGACCGAGGCTCCGAGCTGGCAGATCTGAACCGGTTTCGACAGCCCGATCAGCACCGGCCCCACCACCGTCGCGCCGCCGATCTGCTCGATCAGCTTGGTGGAGATGGAGGCGGAGTGGATGGCGGGCATGACCAGCACATTGGCCGCGTCCGTCAGGCGGGAGAACGGATAGTTGACCTGCGCGGCGGGGTTGAGCGCCAGCTCCGGCGGCATCTCGCCTTCGTATTCGAAGTCGATGGCCCCGTCCTTCTCGGCGGCGCGCTTGTCCATGATGTCCACTGCCGTATGCACCTTCTCACCGCGAGGGCCGCGGGGATTGCCGAAGGTGGAGTAGCTGAGGAAGGCCACGCGCGGCGTGTGGCCGAGCCGCTTGACCGCGTGCGCCGCCTCGATTGCGATCTCAACAAGCTCCTGGCTATCGGGTAATTCGGTAACGCTAGTGTCCGCTACGAACAGGGTCCGCCCCTTGGCCAGCACCACCGACAGCCCAAGCACCCGGCCCCCGGGCGTCCGGTCGATCACCCGCAGCACCTCGTCCAGCGCCACGTCGAAATTACGGGTGACGCCCGTCACCATGCCGTCGGCGTGACCCAGCGCCACCATGGCGGCGGCGAAGGAGTTGCGATCCTGATTGATCAGGCGCTGAACGTCGCGGCGCAAGAAGCCGTGCCGCTGTAAACGCGCATAGAGGAAGTCCACATACTCCTCGTTCCGGTGCGACAGGCGGGCGTTGATGATCTCAAGTTTCGCCTCGGCGGGATCGATGCCGAGGGTTTTCATATTGCCGAGCACCAGCTCTTCGCGCCCGCAGAGGATGGCGGTCCCTAGCCCCTGGGTCTGGAAGGCGTGGGCGGCGCGGATCACGCTCGGCTCCTCGCCCTCAGCGAAAACGATGCGCTTCTTGCCGCCGAACCCCAGCACGGTGCCCGACACCTTCTGCAGGAACGCCGCCGAAGGATCGAGCCGCTGCGCCAGCGAGGCGCGATAGGCGTCCATATCCACGATGGGCTTGCGGGCCACCCCGGTGTCCATCGCCGCCTGCGCCACATAGGGCGGGATGTACCAGATCAGGCGCGGATCGAAGGGCGAGGGGATGATGTATTCCGGCCCGAACTTCAGCCGGTGTCCGCCATAGGCCGCCGCCACCTCGTCCGGCACGTCCTCCCGCGCCAGTTGGGCCAGGGCGTTGGCGCAGGCGATCTTCATCTCGTGGTTCACCCGCCGAGCCCGCACATCGAGCGCGCCGCGGAAGATGTAGGGAAAGCCCAGCACGTTGTTGACCTGGTTCGGATAGTCCGAGCGCCCGGTGGCGACGATGGCGTCCGGACGCACGGCGTGGACTTCCTCGGGTGTGATCTCCGGGTCCGGGTTGGCCATGGCGAAGATGATCGGGTTGGGCGCCATGCCCTTGACCATCTCCGGCGTCAGCGCGCCCTTGACCGACAGGCCGATGAAGACGTCCGCGCCCTTGATCGCCTCCGCGAGCGTGCGGTGGGGAGTGTCGACCGCGTGGGCCGATTTCCATTGGTTCATGTCCTCGGTGCGGCCGCGCCACAGCACCCCCTTGCGGTCCACGGCGATGCAGTTTTCCGGGCGCACCCCGGCGGCCTTGATCAGCTCCAGCGTGGCGATGCCCGCCGCGCCGGGGCCGTTCAGAACCACCTTCACCTCGCTCAATTCGCGACCATTGATGGCGCAGGCGTTGATCAGCCCGGCGGTGCAGATGATGGCGGTGCCGTGCTGGTCGTCGTGGAATACGGGGATATCGAGCAACTCCTGGCAGGTCTGCTCGATGATGAAGCACTCGGGGCTCTTGATGTCCTCGAGGTTGATGCCGCCGAACGTCACGCCGATGGTCTTCACCACCGTGATGATCTCCTGCACGTCCTTGGAGTTCAGCTCGATGTCGATGGAGTCCACGTCGGCGAAGCGTTTGAACAGCACGCTCTTGCCCTCCATCACCGGCTTGGCGGCGAGCGGGCCGAGGTCGCCCAG
>JBBQLP010000027.1:0-37263 GCA_038327995.1 Caulobacterales bacterium
ATATCCTCGACCTTGGATGGATTGACATCGACTGCCAGCACGCGGTGCCCGTCCCGCGCCAGACACGCCGCCGACACGGCCCCGACATAACCGATGCCGAAAATACTGATATTCATCCTGTCCCTCCGAAGCGCCGTCCCCCGACGCTTCGCCCACCACTCGTGCGGAACCCATATCGATTTCCCGAGCCTTTGTCAGCGCAAACTACCTCACCTTCAGCAGTGGAGGCGCTTATACTCAATTCGCGTGTTAGGCTTACAATGGTATTCCTATGAGGGCATTTTACACATTTCTATATTTAGTTGATTTTATATGTCGGTGGCGGCATTTCGCCGCCTTGACGAGGACGGCTTATATTACAGCTTTGATATATGGAGCCGCACGGGCGATATGCTGTATGGCCTACAACGGCGCGGCTTTGGTCGATGTGACGCCTGCAAGGGTGCGATGATGGTCAATCGACGGTGAAACGAACGATGTTTCCGACGGCGCCGCCTCAACCCGCAATCCTCGCGCCCCAGATGGCTGAAAGCCTGGTGGAGTCGGACGCCGTGAAACTCCGGCGACAGGGCCAGAAGATGACCATCTGCTTCTTCCTTCCCAACTTCGCTGTCGGCGGGGCGGAGCGGATGACGCTCAACCTGATGCGGGCATTAAAGGATCGCGGCCACAACGTCGTGCTCGTGGTCACGGACAATCAAGGGGGGCTTCGGGAAGCTGTGCCCCTAGGCGTAGAAGTAGTCTGCCTTCGCCGTCCCAGCACGCTTCGCGCCTTAGGCCCTTTGGTGGATACTTTACGCACCCGTCGTCCGGACGTGCTGATTTCCGCGCTTGGGCACAACAACATTATCACCTTGTGGGCGCGCGCGCTGGCCCGAACAGGTTGCAAGATCATCATTCAGCAGCACAGCGTTCTGTCGTATCAGGCGCGGGAACATGGGAGCTGGCGCCAATTTATTCTGCCCACGCTCTACCGGCTGTTCGCGCGCTGGGCGGACGGCATCGTAGCGGTTTCCGTAGGCTCCGCGGACGACATGGCTAAGGTGGCCCACATCCCGCGAGAAGCCATCACGGTGATCTATAATCCAGTCCTCGGCGAGGATGTCGCAATTCTGGCGAGGGAGCCCGTTGATCATCCGTTCTTCGCGCCAGACCAGCCGCCGGTGTTCCTGGCCGTGGGGCGACTCGTCTCCGTGAAAGACTTTTCGACACTGCTGAAGGCCTTCAAGATCGCGCGCGATACCACCCCCGCGCGGCTTGTCATTCTTGGGGAGGGTCCATTGCGACGATCGCTGCTGGCCGAATGCGAGGATCTCGGCATATCCGATGAGGTGTCATTGCCGGGCAATTCTTCCAATCCCTTCGCCTATATGAGCCGCGCTGGCGCGCTGATCGTTTCCTCCAGATTCGAGGGCTTCGGAGTGGTGCTTGCCGAGGCATTGGCCGTCGGCGCCTCCGTGGTCAGCACCGACTGCCCCTATGGCCCGTCCGAAATCCTGGACGGTGGACGCTATGGTCGTCTTGTTCCGATTGGAGACGCCCCGCGCATGGCGTCAGCAATGCTTGAGGCCTTGGCGGAGCCGATCTCAGGCGACCTTGCCCGGTCGCGAGCGGAAGAATTCACCGCCGACCGGATTGCACAGCGTTACGAAGATCTGTTCGCGGAAATATACGCCCGAGAGTGCGCCTGAGCCGAATCTCCCGGCCCTGTTCAGGGCGTTGCTGACAAGGCCAGCAGTTATCGACGGGGCCGTGCGCGCCAACAGGTGTGGTGGCGACACTAGAGGTTGCGGTGGGTGTGCATCCCGCCACCGAAATCGGCAACGCAGCATCGCTGGCGGTCGGAGTTGGACTGGATTCCGTCACCGTTAGCGGATCGGGTCTGGACGATCAGAAAGCGCTTGAACGCGATGCCTTGCGAGCGGCGATAGACAATGCACGAGATCAGGCGGAATTGATCGCGATGGCGTCTGGAGGACGAATCGGGAAAATTGTGCGCATCAATCGTGGGGGGCCTGACGGAGAACGAGTTGCAGCGCATGGTTTAATGGTGAACGAAGTCATCGTTACGGGTTCCCGAACCCGCGCACCCATTACGCCTGAGGTGGCGCTGAAATTGACCGCGCCGAAAGTGACCGCCTCGACCTCCGTTCTGGTCGTTTACGGTTGGACGCCCTAACCCCCTCGCCACGATCTGCCTTTACCAAAGCTCCCTCACGGAATCTTCGTCCGCTCCACTTCCGGCGAGATGTAGGGGGTCTTGGGGGCCGGGCCGTCGCGGAGGCGGAGGAGCAGGTCCGCGTAGGTGGCCTTGGCGCGGGGGGAAAGCTGGGCTTCGTCCGCGCGTTTGATCTCAGCCAGAACGGTCGCCAGGGCGCGGCGGAACTTCACAGCCTCTCCCGCCTGGGCGCCCATCCGGTCGACCATGGCCAGTTGCAGGTCGAGCATGAACCAAACCGCCCCGGTCAGGCGGCTGGCCCGGTCTTCGAGCTGCTCCACCCGGGCGGACGGGGTCGGCGCTTTCGGATCGGCGTCGGTGGTCATGGAGCGTCTCCGGGCGCTGCGAGCGCGGTCAGCCCTATCTGGACCGGATCAGCCGCGCCGGTAAAGCCGGTTGCGCGCCGAGCCCCGGGTGCGGAAGCCGATGTCCTCGGCCAGCCCGGCGGCGACCAACATGGGGTCGAGGCGGGTCTCGGCGTGGGCGGCGTTTTCGCCCTCCACCTCGATCACCACGCTCTTAATCCCCGCCAGCGTGCGCGGCGCGCCCTTGAGGATCAGGGCCTCGATCCCGTCCACGTCGATCTTCAAATGGGTGGGAGCAGGCAGGGCGAAGGCGTCGATCAGATCGTCCAGGCGATAGGCCAGCGCGCCTTGGCTGAACTCGCCCTCGATCAGGCCGAACTGATTGGCGGCCCCGCCCACCGAATTGCCTCCGGTCTGGGGGGCCAGCGCGGTCAGGGTCAGGCGCACCGCCCCCGTCGTGTCCGACAGGGCGACGGGCAGGGGAAAGACCCGCTCGCCCAGTCCGTTCAGGGCCAGATGCTCGACCAGGACCCCCATGCTGGTGGCCTTGGGCTCGAAGGCGTAGACCACGACACCGGGCTTCAAGGCCGCATACATGGCGAACAGCCCCGTGGCCGCGCCCACGTCATAGAGCACATCGCCCGGCTGGAGTTCGTCCATCCAGGCCACGGTCTCCGGTTCTTCCTCATGGAAGCCGATGGCGGCGGCGGCGAGGTGGGGACCCCGCAGCGGCAGGGTCTTCATCGGCCCGTAGGGAGTCTGGACCGTATAGGCGCCCGAAGCATCCAGCCGCTCGATCAGCCGAGCCAGGGTGGCGGTGCGGCGTGAGGGCGACTGGGGCGCGAGGATCAGCCGGGTTAAGGCGTGCAGGGCGAGGGCGATGGAACGGCTCATACCCTCTTCCTAACCCCGCTTGTGTCCCGTTGGAAACACGTGCGGCAGCGGCACGCCGCCGCGCCCTTCCGCGCGTCTAGCCCCGGCGCGGCAGGGGCAGCAGCATCGAGACCTTCTTCTTGTAATCTCGATACCGGTCGCCGAACACTGCGGTAAGGTCGCGTTCCTCAAGCTGAATCGCAATCAGCACATAGCCCGTGGTCGCGGCGGCGAACAGAAGATGCCCAACGCTCATCACCGGCGCGGCCCAGAAGGCGACCAGGAACCCCAGGTAGAGCGGATGGCGCACCACCCGGTAGAACAGGGGCGTGCGGAACTCCGGCGGCGGCGTCTCTCCGCTACGCCGGTAGGCCCAGACCTGCCTTAGCCCGAACAGGTCGAAGTGATTGATCAGGAAGGTGGACAGCAAGACTGTCGCCCAGCCCAGCCCAGCGATGATCCAGATGACCGCGCTCAGGATCGGCGAGCCCACTTGCCAGACAGTCTGGGGCAGGGCGCGCCACTGCCAGAACAACAGGATCAGCGCCAGGCTGGAGAACAGCACATAGGTGGAGCGCTCCATCGGGGCCGGGACGACCCTGGTCCACAACGCCTTGAAGGCGGGGCGCGCCATCAGGCTGTGCTGGACGGCGAAAATCCCCAGCAGCACCAGATCGATCACCAGCGCCGGAACCAATGACGCGGTCTGGCCTGTATCTATGGTTCTGGGAACGAAGACACCCCCCACGAACCCGACGGAATAGAGAAAGGTCACAAAGAACACGAGGTAGGCGACCAACCCATAGACGACCGCAAGCCACTTCATTCAAATCTCCCAGCGCTGACGGCGCGGGACAACCTTAGCAGTGAGGCGGGCAATTGCGAGCCCCCATGCCGCTCGCGTGCTCACCCCAAGTTAAGCATTAACGGCGATGGTGATCCCGAGCCATGAGATTGGCCAAGATACGCACGGGACGGGTTTCGATGTTTCAGATCATAGGCGTGATTCTGCTGTTCGGTCTGGTGTTCGGCAGCTTCATCATGTCCGGCGGCAATATGGGCGTGATCATCGAGGCCGCGCCGCACGAGCTGATGGCCATCATGGGAGCGGGCGTCGCCTCGTATCTAATCTCCAACTCAATGACCGTCATCAAGGCTACCGGTGGGGGTCTTGGCAAGGTGTTCAAAGGGCCGAAGTGGAAGAAAGCGGACTACAACGATCTTCTGGCGCTCCTTTTTCTGCTGACCAAAACCATGAAGTCCAAGGGCGTGATCGCCCTTGAGAGCCACATAGAGAACCCGCACGATTCGACCATCTTCTCCCGCTACCCGAAGCTGGGTAAGGACCACTTCGCCATCGATTTCATCTGCGACACCCTGCGGATGATGACCATGAACCTCGAAGACCCGCATCAGGTCGAGGAGTGCATGGAGCAGCAACTGGAAAAGCATCACCACGAGGCGCTGGCCCCCGCTCATGCCCTACAAAGCCTGGCGGACGCCCTGCCCGCGCTCGGCATCGTCGCCGCCGTGCTGGGAGTGATCAAGACCATGGGCGCGATCACCCAGCCCCCGGAAATCCTCGGCCAGATGATCGGCGGAGCGCTGGTGGGCACCTTCCTGGGGGTGTTCCTGGCCTATGGGCTGGTGGGGCCGATGGCGGCGCGGCTGAAGGAGGTGGTGGAGGAGGATTCCGCCTTCTACCGAATCATCCGTTCGGTGCTGGTGGCCCACCTGCATGGCAATGCGGCGCAGATTTCGGTCGAGATCGGTCGCGGCAGCGTGCCTACCCCTTCCCAGCCCAGCTTCACGCAATTGGAAGAGGCGCTCACCAACATCCCTGCCGAAGCCGCATAAGAAGACGCCTGACAATTCAGTAAGACTTGCGTGCGCGTGGGTTCAGGTCATAGTGGCGCTGCGTCGCAGACGCTCTTCCGGTTTTCGGGGGGCTGATTCAGCCCACTGGAGCCCGGATGGGGTTCTGTGTAAATGCGCTACAACCTGCAAAGGACCAGGGACACATGACCTCCGATTCCATCCGCAAAATCCTCGTCGCCACCGCCGCGATCGCGGCCCTCTCGGTCGGAGCTTGCTCTAAGCCCGCCGACAAGACCGACACTGCCAACACCACGACCACCGAGAACACCACGACCACCGCGCCGGCCGCTGACGCCAACGCGATGGCCCCGGCCCCGGCCACAAACACGATGGCCCCGGCCACCACGAACACCACCACTACGACCACCACGTCGAACTCGACCGGCCAATAGTCAGTCGCACGTCGTGCAATATTGGGGGCCGTCCTTCGGGGCGGCCCCTTTTGCTTGGGCGAAAGCCTGGCGTGAACCGCCTACCGCCGCTTATCAAAGGGGCGATCCGGTTCCTGAAGGTCTGAAATGACCGACCCCGACCATACCCTCACTGACCTCGACTGGTCTTTCGGCGCGCCCCGCTCGCGCCGGTTCGACGACACCTATTTTTCTCTGGAAGATGGCTTGGCCGAGACCCGCGCGGTCTTCCTCGAAGGTTGCGGCCTGCCGGAGGCGTGGGCGGGGCATACCGCTTTCACTGTGGGTGAACTGGGGTTCGGGACAGGGCTGAACATCCTGACGCTGGCGGACCTCTGGCGGCAAACGCGGCCCTCTCCCACGGCGACCCTTCACGTCTTCTCCGTCGAAGGCTTCCCCATGACCCGCGAGGAGGCTGCGTTGGCGCTGGGCCGCTGGCCGGAGCTCGGGGACCTCGCCGCCACCCTACTGGCGCAGTGGCCGGACGGGCGGCGGGGTTGGCGCAGGATCGAGTGGCCGCAGATCGGCGTGATCCTCGATCTGGCGATCGGAGAGGTGGAGCCAGCCCTTCAGGACTGGTCCGGGCCGGCGGACGCCTGGTTCCTCGATGGGTTCGCCCCGGCCCGCAACCCGGAAATGTGGACACCCGAAGTCCTGTCGCTGGTCGCGGCGCGGTCCAGCCCCGGCGCGCGGGCCGCCAGCTTCACCGTGGCGGGCGCGGTGCGGCGCGGGCTGGCTGACGCGGGGTTTGCGGTCGAACGCCTCCCCGGTTTCGGACGCAAGAAGCAGCGACTGGAGGCGCGCCTTCCCGGCGATCTGGCCTGTTCTGCACGCCCCCACCGCATCGCCATCATCGGCGCCGGGATCGCGGGAGCCTCACTGGCGCGCGCTTTCGCCCTGCTGGGCGCCTTGCCCTTGGTGATCGAGGCCGAAGCGGTCGGTTCCGGCGCATCGGGCAATCCGGCGGCGCTGGTCACCCCGCGCCTCGACGCCGGGCTAGGCCCCGTCGCCGCCCTCCACGCGCAGGCCTTCGTCCGCGCGGTCGGCCTCTATCGGAGCAAAGCCCCGGACGCCATCATCGCCACCGGCGCCTTGCAACTCGAAGCCAGCCCCCGCGACGCAGCTCGCTTCGCCGCCGTTGCCGCATGGGACGGCTTCGCAGCGACGCCGCACGACGCTGGCGTCTCGGCGCGGCGGCTAGACGAGGCCGTCGCACCCGGCTCACTCGACATCGGGGATGGACTAACGGTGGATCCCGCGACAATTCTCCAGACGTGGCTAGGCCAGGCGGCGATCATCACTGGAACCGTCTTCGCCCTGGAGAAGGCGGGGGAGACGTGGCGGCTGCTGGGCGCTGACGGGGCGCTTGTCGCTGAGGCGGAGATCGTCTGCCTCGCCGGAGGGGCGCATACGGCCCAGCTCCTTCCTGACCTGCCGCTACGCGCCGTGCGTGGTCAAGCCAGTTTCACCAACGATGCCCCCCCCTTCACCGGGACGGCCGCTGCGTGGGGTGGCTACGCCATTCCGACACGGGGCGGCGGTGTCCTGTTCGGGGCGACCCATGAGCGGGATGACTGGGGCGTGGACGCGAGATCTGAAGACGACGCCCGCAACCTCGCCTCATTGCGCGAAGCTCGCCCGGCGCTGGCGGAGAGGATGAGCGGGGTCAGGCTCGGTTCGCGCGCAGCGCTCCGTGCAGCGACCCGCGACCACTCGCCTCTGGCGGGCGCGGTCCCAGGGATGGAAGGGGTGTACGTTCTGTCCGGCCTTGGCGGGCGGGGCTTCACCCTCGCTCCCCTGCTGGCCGAAGTCGTGGCCGCGCAGGCGCTGGGGCGGCCAAGCCCGCTTCCATCAAGCCTGATTAAGATCGTGGATCCGGCCCGGTTCGGGCCCAGCGCCTAGCGCTGTTCGTCGCTTAGCACAGCAAGCGTGCCTGACGGCGCGGCGTGCGGGCCAGCGGCGACTCCGAGTGCGGCCTTGGCGGCGTTCAGCGCCTTGTAGACGAAACCGTATGTCGGATAGGCGGTGGTGCCGAGATCGCCAGAGGGGTTGTACCACACCTTGACCCTGGACCAGTCCCCCCGGTCGGAGACGTCCACCACGGTGACGTCCTTCTCCACCTTGCCGCGATGGCCGTTGATGGGCGACCAGTTGGCGTGCGTCACCTGGATGATCCGGTCGGTGAGCACCTGGCTGACCACCGCCACATGGCCGCGCGACATGGGGCCGTAAGGCTTGAACACCAGCACACTGCCCGCCTCGGGAGTGAAGCCCCGCGCGTATTTGCCGAGCGCCTGACCCCACCATGTGGCGGCGTCGCCGAAAATGTTGATGCCCGAGAACATCCGGGCGAACTGCGCGCATTGCCAGCCAGCGGTATGCAACGGCGTAGCGGTCTGTGCGTTGGCAGTTGTAGCGTTCTCGGTCGGAGCGTTATCCTGAAGCGGCGCAGCGATAGCTGGTGCGCCGAACCCGATCAAAGCGAGGGCGACCGCGGCGACCGCGATCGTCAGCTTTTTCGTCATTCGGTAGTTCCCTTCCGACATTCGAGCCCTGTCTACAGGATTCCCCGGAAGTGTGAACAGACACTTATCACGCGATATTGCGCGATGTTTCGTCGCGCATGAGGCGAACGGCCAAGCTGTTGATTTCCCCTACCGCGTGCGCGGTGAAGGGTCCGGTCAGACCAGCACCCTGAAAACCGCCGAGGCGGCGGCGAGGCGGCCGCCGTCTATTCCCCTGGCCTCCGCCGCCACGAAAACCAGCGTGCGGGTCGCCCGCTCCACCCACGCCTCGACGCTTACGGGTTGGGCCATAAGCGATGTCGCGGTGAACTCGGCGCCGAAGGAAGCGGGCGAAACCGTGCGCCCTTCGCCTGCCGCTACGGCGAGGGCGGTCAATAGCAACGCGGAAAGCGCGTCGTGGGCTTCGGCAGCGATGGCGCCTGAAAGGGTGCGGCGGGCCGGAAGGGCGGATTGGGCGTTCATTGGCGATCCTCGCTGCTTGCCCGCCAATGGAAAAGGGGTTCGCAGAAAAAAGGCGGCGGTACGCGACCGCCGCCCCTTAGTCAGCGTCCGGGGGCTGGAAGACCCCGAACATCCGGGTCGTTCAGATTCAGTGGGCCGTGGCCACCGTGGTCGGTGCGGAGACGCCCGCGCGTCCCGCATTGCAGCGGGTCAGTTCGGCCGATGTGAGCGAGGCGCCGCCGCCATAGGTCTTCACCGCGCCGACCGTTTTGGTCAGTTCGCGGCAGCCCGAGGCTGTAAACGTGTCGTCAGTGCCGATGGCGGTGGTGCAGGTGGCGCCTTCGCAGGTCCACATCGCCCCGGCGGCGATGAATTTGACGGGCTTGGCGAGCGGAGACGCCAGATTGGCGGTGAGGCCGTCGGCGAACGCCGCAGTAGCGCTGAGCGACAGCAGGCCCGCGAGGGCCAAGGCTTTGAGAGACATGAGAAAAAACCTTTTATGACGTTTCGGGAGGAAACAGTGGCCTAAACGAAAGCTACCCATTCATCCGGTCGCCCTTGGTATCCCCACCGCAGGCCGAATGAACTTGACGCTGATTAGATAGCAAAGCCGAAACGGGGCTGCAAGTTCTTTTTTAACAGTGTAAAGATTGCAACGATTCCGGTGTCAGTTCGCCCGCCAGACCGCCAGCGAGGCCACGCGTCCGCCTTCCGTTGCGTCACGATTGCCGCCCTGCCCCCCGCGCGCCCATACTCCAGTCAATAGAACCAGGAGATGGCCATGGACTTTGCGCTTCCGCCGGAACTCAGCGCCTATCTTGAGGAACTGGACGCCTTCATCGCCGCCGAGATCGCCCCCTTGCAGGCGCAGGACGACAACGAGCGCTTCTTCGACCACCGCCGCGAGCACGCTCGCACCGACTGGGACAACCACGGCCTGCCGCGCCCCGAGTGGGAAGCCTTGCTGGGCGAAGCACGGAAACGCGCTGATGCGGCGGGGCACTACCGTTTCGCTTGGCCCGAAAGCATGGGCGGCAAGGGCGGCTCCAACCTGGCCATGGCGGTGATCCGCGAGCATCTGGCCGCCAAGGGGCTTGGCCTGTTCAACGACCTGCAGAACGAGCACTCCATCGTCGGCAACAACCCGTTCGTCTTGATGTTCAAGACGTTTGCCACCCCCGAGCAATATGCGCGCGACAGCGAGGCGCTGCTGACCGGCAAGATGCGCTGCCCGTTCGGCCTCACCGAACCGAACCACGGCTCCGACGCCACCTTCATGGAGACCCGCGCCGTACCCCATGAGCGGGATGGAAAGCCCGGCTGGCTGATCAACGGCGAGAAGATGTGGACCACCGGGATGCACGTGGCGACCCACGTCATGGTCTTCGCCCGCACCTCGGGCAAGGACGGGGACGCTTCGGGGATCACCTGTTTCATCGTTCCCGCAGACAATCCCGGCGTAAAGATCGAGGAGTGGATGTGGACCTTCAATATGCCCACAGACCATCCGCGGGTCTCGTTCACCAACGTCTGGATTCCGCAGGAGAGCTATTGGGGCGTGATCGACCGAGGGCTGGGACTGGGGCAGTCGTTTGTGCACCAGAACCGCATTCGCCAGGCAGCCTCATCGCTCGGCGCGGCGGTCTTCTGCGTCGAGGAAAGCGTGAAATACGCTCGGGCTCGCAAGCCCTTCGGCAAACCCCTGTCCGACAATCAGGCGATCCAGTTTCCGTTGGTCGAGCTGGCGACCCAGTGCGAGATGCTGCGGCTACTGATCCGCAAGACCGCCTGGGAAATGGACCGGATGGATCACAAACAGGTCGAAAGGACACTCTCGGACAAGGTCTCCATGTGCAATTATTGGAGCAACCGGCTGGTGTGCGAGGCGGCGGACCGGGCCATGCAGGTGCACGGCGGCATCGGCTATTCCCGCCACAAGCCCTTCGAGCACATCTACCGCCACCACCGCCGCTACCGCATCACCGAGGGCTCGGAAGAGATCCAGATCCGCAAGGTCGCGGCCTTCCTGTTCGGCTACCTGGGACCGAAGCGAGCGCAGTTAGCGCAGCAGGGCTGAGCGGCTAGGGCCGCGCCGCCGCCGTCTGCACGGACCCCGCCTTTTGCGCGCGGAAGGCGGCGGCGCTGCGCTCAGCGACGGCCTGCGTCTCGGGGGGCAGTTCGCCCTTGAGCGCGTCCGCGGCGGCGCGGGAGTCCGCATCCCCCTGACCGGCGGCGATCAGATACCATTTGTAGGCCTCGGCGGGGTTCTTCGGCACGCCCTTCCCGGCGGCGTAAAGGCGAGCGAGGTTGTACTGGCTGTCCACCACCCCCTGCTCGGCGGCCTTGTGGAACCATTTGGCGGCCTCGGGCAGGTCCTGTGCGCCGCCGTCGCCCGCATACTGGAACAAGGCGTAGTTGTGCATCGCGCGGGCGTCGCCGCCGTCCGCCGCGCGCTGGGTCCAGCGGCGCGCTTCGGTCAGGTCCTTCTTCACCCCCGAGCCGCCCGCTTCGTAGAGCTTGGCGAGATAGAACTGGGCAGGAGCGAAGCCGAGGTTGGCGGCGCGCTTCAGGTCCGCGACTCCGGATGGATCACCCGCCTGCAACCGGCCGACCGCAGTGTTGTAGAGGGGCCGCGCGTCGCTCGAAGGGTTCGCGGCCGTGGGCGCAACCGGTATCGGGGCGGGGGTCGTCACCCTGGTCTTCGTCGTCTCGGATGGATGCACACCGATGGTCGCGCCCGGCGCCGGGGCGAGGGCGACCGCCAGGGTTTCCGGTTTGGCGTTGGCGGGCTCAATGGAAACGCCGGTTCCATCGATGGCGCCGGGTATAGGCTCAGGCGCGGCGGCGCTGGCGAGAATGGCAGGGTGATCGGCGGCGCGCGCAGCGGTGGGCGCCGTGGCGCCGCGCTCGATGTGGCGGGGCGAGGACCCGAGAACCCCCTCTTGTCCGGCGACAATCACTGCCCCGACGCCGGTCACGGCGAGCGCGGCGGCGGTGCCGGAGGCGACCACCATGGTGCGCAGGGTGACGCCGCTTTCCTTCTTCTTTTTCTTCGAGAGCCCGAAACCGAACCGTCCGCGATCCGCCAGTTCCGGCTCAAACGGCGGCGCAATCACTGAAGCGCCCAGCGGGGTCAGGGCGTCGCGCTTTGCAGTCTTCGCGCGAACACCAGGCGCTTCGTCGCTGGCCTGGCGGGCGGCGGCTCTGGCCGCGGCGACCACATCGCGGGTCGATTGCGGTTCAGCCAAGGACGCGAACGTCCCGTAGTCGGGTTCATCGATGGCGGGCGGCGCGTCGAAGACTTCTGCGGCAAGACTTCCGGCGACGAGGCTCGCAGCGCCAAACCCGGCGTAGTGTTCGTCCTGGGCGGCAAGGGGCGGCGCACTGAACGATGAAGCTGGCTCCTCCGCAAGTCCAGCGGCCGCCACGCCAGACCCGAACGGATCGACCGAAGCGTCGACGGGAGCGGAAAGCCCTGCGCCAACCATGGGCTCGGCGGGACTGAACGGATCGAGGCTGAGGGCGGTCTTGGAGTGGAACTGCCGGGCTGGGGCCGGGGGGGGCTCATCCGCTGTGGTCTGCCGCACGGCCTCGGCGACGCCTTGAAGTGTGGAGCGGCGATGAGTCTCGGCCAAGCGGCGATCAAGATTTTCGCGCGCCTCGTCCAGGAGTTTGGCGGTGCGCTCCTCCGAGGCCTGAATGCGTTCGGTTAGCGCTGAATTGGCGGCGGTGTTGCTCTCGTTCAGCCGGTCTGCGGCCCGACCGAGCTGGTCGCCCACCTCGTCGATGGCCTGAGCCGAGCGGCGTTCGGCGCTGGCGATCCGGTCAGCCAGCCGTTCGGCGATGCGGGCGATCTCGCCACCGAGCTTTTCCAGAGCCTCCGCCTGCAAGCCATCGGCCTTGGCCAGCCTCCCCTCCATGGCGTCCGCGATGCGGGCCATTTCTCCCCCCATCTGTTGTGCAGCGTCGGCGCTGCGCGCCTCGACCGACGAAACACGCTCGGTCAGCGTTTGCGCGATGCGCATCACTTCGCGGCCCATACGGTCGATGGCTTGAGCCGAGCGGCGTTCGCCCTGCTCCACATGACCGGCCAGTTCCCGCATAACGCCTTCCATCCGGTCGAGCTTGCCATCGGCGGCGGCGCTGAGACGCTCAGACAGTTCGGTACGGTTGGCCTCGACCTTTTGCGACAGTTCGGTCGCCAGACGCTCGAAGCGGCGCTGGGGTCCGTCCTCGGAATTGACCTCTTCGCTGGCTTTCAATCGAGTGTCGAGACCGGCGAAGGAGGTCTCAAGCGCCCGCACGGCGGCGGACGTGCGGCTTTCAGCCTGCTCCATCCGTTCGGCCAGCCGCGCCACCACCTCATCCACCAGGCCGGAGGCCGGACCCACCTCGGCCTTGGCCTCGACCCGATCAATCCGGCGCGAGGCGTTGGCGGCGTCTTCGCGCACCTCGTTCAGCACGGCGCGGGTTCTGGTTTCAGTGTCGTAAAGCTTCTCGGCGATCTTGCCGAGCGCGCCTTCCAGCGCCCGCATGGCCTCGATGCGGGGGGCGTCTTCCTCGCCCATCCGGCGCAGGCGTTCGGTGAGCTTGCCCTGCGTGTCCGTGACCTGCGCAACCTGCCCCTCGAACCGCGAAGCGATGGAAATCTGGTCGCGCTCCGCCCCGTCGATGCGGGCGAGCACGCCCATCACGTGTTGGTCGATGCCGGAAATGGCCAGAGTGGAGCGGTTCTCCGACGCCTCGACCCGAGCGGTCAGGGCGTCAAGCGCGACGGAGACACGCCTGAGTTCGGTGTCGCCGGAGCGCCGGTCTCCCGACACCCGGACGTCGCGCGATCCCGGACGCATGAAGGTGTCGCGCGGCGAAAGCTGCTCGTTGGCCTCCTCGTCCGCGTCGCCTTCGATGATGACCTGATTAAGCCATTCGCCCAGCGTCATGCCAGAGCGGCGCGCAAGGTCCTTGGCGAGCTCACGCGCCTTCGGATCGATTCCCTTGACGCTCCAGGGTCCCGCCGCGGTCATGATCCGTGCACGCTCCAAAACTCAGACCGCCACGGAATGGAATCAGCCAGGGCGGCAGTCGTCCAGAAAGACGCTAGTCGCCCATCCCTAGAGTGTAAACGCGACGTTAACGCTATATCTGGTGTCTGGACCGATTCCGCTGTGGATGAATCCGCGACACCCCTCCGAATCGGGGGCGAATGGTTAACAAAGCCCTAACGCAAGGCCTAAGAGGCGTGATGGACCTGACCGTGACGATCATGCTCGTGCTCGCCGGAGGGGCGGTGGCGGTGCTCGCCGGCTGGCGCGGCGCACGCCCGCCGAACCTCGCCAAAGGACCGCGCCTGATCCCCTGGCGTCCTCTGATGGTGATCGCAGCCGCCTTCGCCCTGATCATGCTGGTGCATCTGGTGAACCTCTTAGGTGTGGAGACGGGGCGAGGGCAGCGCTGAGCGCCTTGCGCCCCGCCGCCCCGCCGCACTAGGGTGAGCGCCAGCATACCGAATGTTGGAGACGCCCGATGGCCGACGCCGCCACAGCCCTGCCCTCGCCTACCGGGCTTGACGCCTTTCGCACCGAAACGCGATCCTGGCTGGAAGCCAACTACCCCAAGTCGCTCAACGAACCCATGGGCGAGGACGATGCCCCCTGGGGCGGGCGCGATTACAAGCCGACCAACCCGGACGCTAAGGTGTGGCTGGACCGGATGGGCGCACAGGGCTGGACCGCGCCGCAATGGCCCAAAGCCTACGGCGGCGGAGGACTGACCGCAGAAGAAAACCGGGTGCTGCAGCAGGAGCTTGGCCGCATCCACGCCCGCCCCGCCCTGATGAGCTTCGGGGTCTGGATGCTGGGGCCGGTGCTGCTGGAATACGCCACCGAGGAGCAGAAGCAGAAGTTCCTGCCGCCCATCGTGCGCGGCGAAACCCGCTGGTGTCAGGGCTATTCGGAGCCGGGAGCCGGGTCCGACCTCGCCTCTCTGGCCACCAAGTGCGAAGCCAGACACGATGAAGAGTGGGGCGATCACTTCCTGATCAACGGCCAGAAGGTGTGGACCAGCTATGCCGACCAGGCCGACTGGATCTTCTGCCTGGTGCGCACCGATACGACCAAGAAGCACGAGGGCATCAGCTTCGTGCTGTTCGACATGAAATCGCCGGGGGTGGAGGCGCGCCCGATCAAGCTGATCTCCGGCTCATCGCCCTTCTGCGAGACCTTCTTCGACAATGTGAAGGTTCCCAAGGACCAGATGGTCGGCAAGCTGAACGGCGGCTGGGATATCGCCAAGCGCCTCTTGCAATACGAGCGCCAGAACATTTCCGCCGGGGGCTTCGGCGGCGGCGCGGGGCTGGAGGTCGAGGACGCAGCCAAGGAATATGTGGGCGTCGTCGACGGCAAGCTGGCGGACAGCGACCTGCGGGCCCGCATCGCCGAACACAAGATGGACGCTAAAGCCTTCGCCCTGACCGTGCGCCGGGCGGAACTGGAAAGCCGCGCCTCCAAGGGGCCCTCCCCCGCCGTGTCGATCATCAAATACGCCGCCGCAACCATCAATCAGGACAAGTGCGAACTGATGGTCGAGGCGCTGGGAACCCAGGGGCTGGGCTGGGAAGGCGATGCGTTCGCGCCCGCCGCCCGCCGTGAAACCCGCGCCTGGCTCCGCTCCAAGGGCAATTCCATCGAAGGCGGCACCAGCGAAGTGAACCTCAACGTCATCGCCAAGCGCGTGCTGGGTTTGCTGGATCACCAGTGAGCACCATCGAGTTCTGGTACGAGTTCGCCTCGACCTATTCCTACCCGGCGGCGTGGCGGATCGACCGCCTGGCCGCGGCGGCGGGGGTGAAGGTGGTGTGGCGTCCGCTGGTGCTGGGCCCCCTGTTCCACAAGCAGCAGGGGCTGACCGACAGCCCCTTCAACGTGGTCGAGGTCAAGGGCCGCTATATGTGGCGCGACATGGAGCGGGTCTGCCACGCCGAGATGCTGCCCTTCCGCAAGCCCGGCGTCTTCCCGCGCCGCACCTTGCTCGCCGCTCGTCTCGCGCTGGTGGGGGCGAAGCGGGGCTGGATCGCCAACTTCAGCCGCGCAGTCTACGCCGCCAACTTTGGTCAGAACCGCGACATCGGCGACCCGGCGGTGCTGGCGCAGATCGTGGCCGAGGTGGGCGGCGACCCGGTGCCCGACTTCGCCGAGGCCAACTCCGACGAGATCAAGGGCCAGCTTCGCGCAAACGTCGAGGAAGCCGAGGCCCGCGGCCTGTTCGGCGCTCCCAGTTTTGTCATCGCCAATCCCCTCGGCGGACATGAGCTGTTCTGGGGCAACGACCGGCTGGAACAGGCTGTGGCCTGGGCGGCGGAGCATTGATGCGACGCGCCCCAAATCCCCCCTTCTCCGTCATCCTCGGGCTTGTCCCGAGGATCCATGCCGCACGCGGCGACGCTTCCTGTCTGGACCCTCGGGACAAGCCCGAGGGTGCCGGGCCAAAATGACAAAAATTCGAGGAAACCAACCATGGCCGTGCTGACCGAAGAACAGACCATGCTGAAGGACGCGGCGAAGGCGTGGACGGCGGATCGTTCCCCCGTGACCGCCTTTCGCAAGCTGCGCGATAGCGACGCCGCGAACGGGTTCGACCCGGCCGTCTGGAAAGAGATGGGCGAGATGGGTTGGGCTGGAGTGATCGTGCCGGAAGCGCACGGGGGGTCTGAGTTCGGCTACCGTTCGCTCGGGTTAGTGCTGGAGGAGACCGGACGCACCCTCACCGCCTCCCCTCTCGTCTCCACCGCTCTGATCGGCGCCTCTGCCCTGAACCTCGGCGGCACGGCGGCGCAGAAGCAGGCGTGGCTGCCCCGGATCGCGGAGGGCAAGGCGGTGCTGGCGCTGGCGGTCGATGAACACGCCCACCACGCCCCGGCGCGGATCGCCATGACCGCGCGAAAGGAAGGCGAGGGCTATGTGCTGGATGGCAAGAAGCTGTTCGTCGTCGATGCCGGCGCTGCCGACGCCCTGATCGTCGCTGCCCGCACTTCGGGCCAGGCAGGCGATGAGGCGGGGATCACCCTCTTCCTTGTGGCGACGGACACTGACGGGATCACGCGCACGCTGCTCAAGACCGTCGATAGCCGGGGCGCCGCCGACATTGCGTTCAAGGGCGTGAAGGTGGGCGCCGACGCGGTGCTTGGGCAGACGGAACACGGCTTCGAGCTTCTGGAGCAGATCCTTGATCGCGCCCGCGCTGGTCTGGCGGCGGAGATGATGGGTCAGGCCAGCCAGGCCTTTGAGATCACATTGGAATACCTGAAGACTCGCGTGCAGTTCGGCCAGGTGATCGGAACCTTCCAGTCGCTCCAGCACCGCGCCGCCAAGATGTTCACGACGCTGGAGATGACCCGCTCCTGCGTCGAAGCGGCTCTGGAGGCCATCGACGCCAACGCCAATGACGTGCGCGCCCTCTGCTCGCTGGCCAAGGCCAAGGCCTCGCACACCGTCCACCTGGTCTCGAATGAAATGGTGCAGATGCATGGCGGGATCGGCATGACCGACGCCCACGACGCGGGCCTCTACATGAAACGCGCGCGGGTGACAGAGGCTCTGTTCGGCGGCGAAAGCTTCCACCGCGACCGCTACGCGACCCTCATGGGGTTCTAGGACCAGTCTGTCGCAGATGTGAGGCGCGCGCATGACGCACGCCCGATTTCATGGTCAAGCTCCTGATACGACATTCTCGTCGCCCTCATGGAGACCCCTCACCATGCGTATCCTGCTTCTAGCGGCTACTGCTGTCGCTCTCATGGCGGCCCCAAGCCTTGCCTCGGCTGCGGCCGCACCCCACTACGACTGCACCAAGAAGGGCAACGCCAACAAGGCAGCCTGCAAGACGGCTGCGGATGGCGCGCCCGCCGCCACGGTGGAGACCACCACCAAGACCAAGGTCTCCAAAAAGGCCAAGGCGGACAAGGCCACGGGCGCGGCTGCAACCATCACCACTGCGGCGACCACGTCGATGAGCGCCGCCAAGCCCGCCGCTACAACCACCACCACGGTGAAACCCGCTGCGGCCATGCCGATGGCGAGTTCCACTCCGACGGTGAAAACCGCCAACAAGACCGAAACCAGGACCACTACCTCGGGCGGCGGAACCATGAAGACGTGCGCGGCGGCTTGGGACAAATACACCCCCGCCCAGAAGGACGCCTACAAGGCCAAGGCCGTGGGCAAGACCGGCAAGTCAGGCCGCGCCCTTTCGGGCTACAACGTCTACACCTCCGAGTGCATGAAGAAGGGCTAAGCGTCTTTTTTGAAAGCTTGGCGCTAGGAACTGGAGGGCTTCGGCGCGGTTAGGGTCTCGACCTCAATCGTATCGGAGCCTTTTCCATGTCGCATCACCACCTCCAGCCCGATGAATTGAAAAAGCGCCTCTGGGACGAGGTGGAGAAGGCCCGGTTCGGAATGCTGGGCCTGTCAGGCGGCGAGCCTCGTCACATGCAGCCGATGACCGCCTTCACCGACAAGAATCAGAACGCCATCTGGTTCTACTCGAAAAAGACTTCAGATCTGGCGCGCGAGACAGGCGGCGGCCATAGCGCCATGCTGTGCGTCATGGCCAAGGATATGGAGTTTCAGACCTGCATCGCGGGCGCCCTCGCCGAGGACAAGGATCCCGCGAAGATCGCCGAGTTCTGGAACGCCAGCGTCGCCGCATGGTTTCCCGAGGGCAAGGACGATCCGGACCTGACCCTGCTGAAGCTCACCCCTACCGACGCCCAGGTATGGATTTCACGCGGCGGGCCTTTGAATTACGCCTTCCAGGTGGCCAAGGCCAATATCACCCATACGACGCCGGACATAGGCGGGGTGGGTGAAGTGCGGCTGAGCTAAGCGTCGGCAGCTAGCGGCGGGGCGGCGGCGGTTTCCCCGCTGTCCTCCTCGTCGTAGCCAACGAGGGCCAGCGGCCGCGCCGCCATGCCCCGGAGCTCGGCCCAGCGGGCGAGCGCTTCCTCGCGCCCATGGGTGATCCAAAGTTCCTTGGGCGACAATTCTGCGGCGGTCTCCGTCAGTTCGTCCCAGTCGGCGTGATCGGAGATTACCAGCGGAAGCTCCACGCCCCGCTGGCGCGCCCGCGCACGAACTCCCATCCAGCCCGAGGCGAATGCCGTCACCGGATCGGGAAACCGCCGCGCCCAGCGATCGGCGATGGCGGAGGGCGGCGCGATGATGATCTTGCCTTCGAAGGCGCGCTTCTTCCCATTCCCCTCCACAGTGGCGAGTTCCAGCGACCCCAGTGCCACCCCGTGCGCTTCATAGAGCCTGTTCAGCCGCTGCATCGCGCCGTGAACGTAAATGGTCTCGTCATAGCCCGCCTCGCGCAGCAGCTTGATGACCCGCTGCGCCTTGCCTAGCGCATAGGCTCCCACGAGGTGCGCGCGCTCGGGAAATTGCTGAACGGAGCGAAGGAGTTTGGCGATTTCATCGGAGGCGTCGGGGTGGCGGAACACCGGCAAGCCAAACGTGGCCTCGGTGATAAAGACCTCGCATGGGACGGGCTCGAACGGCGCACAGGTGGGGTCGCGCCGCCGCTTGTAGTCGCCCGAAACCACCATGGTCAGGCCCTTCCAGCGCACCACCGCCTGCGCCGAACCCAGCACGTGGCCCGCCGGGACCATGGTGATGTCCACCCCGTTGTGATGAGCGCTTGCTCCGTAAGCGCAGGGCTGGCGTAGGCCAGTGAAATCCTCGCCATACCGCTCGGCCATGATGGCGAGGGTCTCAGGCGTCGCCAACACCGCGCCGTGGCCCGCCCGCGCGTGGTCGGCATGGCCGTGAGTGACGACCGCCCGGTCCACGGGCCGTGTCGGATCGATGTAGAAGTCCCCGGGCGGACAGTAGAGCCCCTCGGGCCGGGGAAGGAGCAGGTCCTCGAAACGGATCATACGCCGGATATGGGATTGCCTAGCGCCATTAGCGAGGCGACACGCCCGGTCAGCCTGTCATCAAACCGCGAACTTGCAGGCGCACGCCGCCGGTGACGCCCATGACGCGGACGGGGGCGTCGGGGGGCAGCATATCTTCGCCGTCAAGCTCGGCGCCCCATTCGGAGCCGTCGATCCACACTCGACCGACGCCGTTGGCGAACTCGCCGGTCGTGCGACCGATCCGGCCTACTAGACGACCCGTGCGATCAGGGCAGGCGGCCGGGGCATGAACTTCTGCGCTCTGGCGCGAAATCTTGGCTGACTTCACCGGCTTCATTTCTTCGTCTCGTGAGGTCGAGGCGACCGGCCTGGACTTCCAAGGGGCGGAGGCGAGGATCACCCCGCCGATAGCCACCACGGCGAAAATGCTTATTTCAGCGGGGGCGCCCAAGCGCACGTCGGCCAGATTGATGAAGGCCAGGGCAGCGGCGGCGACGCCCGCCCAGATCAGCTTGCCTGTCCCGGAAGCAATGTCGAGAGCGACGAAAACCGCACCCACCGCCAGCCAGATCCAGAATGGATTCTGGATATAAAGATCCTGAAGCGTCTGCATTTTTAAGCCACCCGACTGACCGTTAACAGAACCTTACCACTGCAACATCCGAGCCATAGCAAATTCGCCTAAAAGAAGGCACGTGGCTAACCGTCGCCCCCTTCGCGCCTGATTCTGGAACAGCCAAGCTTCAGATCGCTCTTGACAGGATCAGGGATTGGGCGCTGCGAGCCGTCCGGCCAGCGCCGAGCCCCGCGCGGCGAGCCTGCGCTCCGCTGCCGTCGCTTTGGCGCAATCCTTCGCCTGGGCGTCTGGGGAGACAAAGCCCGCGTTGAAGCTAGACGAGAGGCGGCTCCTGAACGCCGGGTCGGCCCCGTCCATCTCGATCACCCGCTGCATCCGCCCGCGCCAGGTATCGTCGTCCTTGCCCGCGCAGACCCGGTGCAGGGCGTGCGCCTGGCCCAGCACAAAGGCGAGATCGATCAGGGTCTGGCGCTGCTCGGGCGTGCGGGGGGCGGGCGTCGCGGCCAGCACCGGTGTGGCGACTGCGAACGCGAGAGCCAGGAGAGCCAGCCTCACTCCGCCGCCTTCAGCCCCGCCGGGCTTGCTGCGTCGAGACGAGAGAGATTGCTGATCGCCGCGTGCGCCTCGGCCATGATCTGCCGCACGATCTCGGCGGCGGGCAGAACCGAGCGCACGCCCCCCGCCGACTGCCCCATGGCGAAACAGGACTTGTCTGGGTCCAGACCCTCCACCTGTCCGCCGATGCCGCCCATCGCCTGATTGCGGATCGAGACCATCGCCTGCATGGGAAACTGCTGGATGTCGCCGGGGCGCGTCTCCCACTCATCCACGTAAGCGTTCTTCTTCACCCGCATCGGCTTGCCGGAGTAGCAGCGGGTGCGGATCGTATCCTCGTCGGCGGCCTCGAGGATCGCCTGGCGATAGGCCTCGCCCGCGTGCGCTTCGGTGGAGGCGATGAAGCGCGTGCCCATCCAGACCCCGGTGGCGCCAAGCGCCAGCGCCGCCGCGAGACCCCGCCCGTCGTAGAGCCCGCCCGCCGCCACGACGGGAATTTTCACCGCTTCCACCGCCTGCGACACCAGAGGCAAGGTGCCAACGAGCCCAGTGTGGCCGCCGCCCTCTCCGCCCTGACAGATCACCGCGTCGCATCCCGCCTGCTCGGCTTTCACCGCGTGCTTCACCGCTCCGCAGACCACCATCACCTTCAGTCCCGCCGCCTTCAGCCGCGCCATGATCGGCATCGGCACGCCGAGCCCCGCGATAAAGGCGGACGCGCCCTCCTCGATGATGATCTCGACGCTGTCGGTCAGGCTGTCAGGCGTGGCGGCGAGAAGATCGACACCGAAGGGCTTGTCGGTGAGGGTTTTCACCTTCCTCATCTGCTCGCGGATGAAGTCGGGCGAGGTGCCGGCCATGCCAAGCACGCCATAGCCGCCCGCATTGGAGACGGCGGCGCAGAGCTCTGCGTAGGACACCCCGCCCATGCCCGCCAGCATGATCGGGTGCTCGACCTTCAGCAGGTCGCAGAGGGGGGTGTGGAGGGACATGAAGACCTCAGGTAGACGATGATCCCCTACTGTGCCCCGTTAGCAGGGCTTCTGTCACGCGTCCGGCGCGAGCGCTGTTCCAAAACCGGCGTGGGGGGCGTATTGTCCTGTCATGCACAGGCGGCGCATCAGTTTCCTGCCAGTGATGAGCATGGTGATCGCCATGCTCATGGGCGGGCTGTTGGTCTCCACGGCGGGGCCGTGTCAGGCCTCGACTATGCCGATGGCGGTTGCCGCTTCCGACACCAACGATCCTTGTGGGAGCGATCCATCGCCCGCAGCGGCTGTGGTTTGCCAACTCATGTGCCAGGTCGTGCTTCCACAGGCGCCGACGATTTCGGGTGTTCTGCGCAGCGAAAAGCTGCCGCCCTTCGTCCTGCCGGTTCTGCGTATGAATGGAACGGCCCTTGCGCCGTTGTCGCCGCCTCCCCGGTAAGGGCTGAGGATGCAGACAGACAACCATTCAATCAAAACTGGAGACTAAAATGAAACGTATCCTGAGCGTGGCCATCCTGATGGTGGCTGTTTCGGCTGGCGCTGCCTTCGCGGCGGCGCCCGACGCAGTGGCTTCGGCCGTCTCGTCGTGCTGCGACCTGGTTTCAGCGTGCTGCCATAACGGCAGCCCCTGCTGCTAAAGTCTTAGACTGAAATGGGAAGCCGTCCGTCCGCAAGGGCGGGCGGCTTTTCCTTGCCAGATCGAACGCTGCGATCAGAAGGCAGGGTCAGAAAATCGAATAGGCTCCGTCGATCACGAAGGTATCGCCCGAGTGATAAATCGAGGCGTCAGACGCCAGGTAGACCGCGATGCCGCCGAAGTCCGCCGGTTCGCCCCAGCGTCGGGCGGGCACGCGGGGAATGACCTTTTCGGCGAAGGCGGCGTTCTCCTGCGCTCCGGCGGTCATGTCGGTGGCGATCCATCCCGGCAGGATGGCGTTAGCGCGCACGCCGTAGCGCGCGTGCTCCACCGCGACCGACTTCATCATGGAAATCACCGCCCCCTTGGTGGCGGCGTAGGCTTCGTTGCGCGCCGCGCCCTCAATGGCGGCCAGCGAGGCGATGCCGATGATCGACCCGCCCTTGTCGCCAGATTTCGCCCGCTCGACCATGTGACGGCACGCCTCGCGGAAGGTGAAGAAGACCCCGTCCAGGTTCACCGACAACACCTTGCGATAGGTCTCGGTGGACATCTCCACGAACGAGGGTGCGCCGCGGCCGATGCCCGCGTTGGCGATCACCGTGTCGAGACGGCCCATGTGATGAGCGGCGGCGGCCATGGCGTCGACCACCTGGTTTTCCTCGGCCACGTCCACGGTCTGGGCGAAGACCTTGCCACCATGGGCCGACAGACGCTTTTCCGCATCCGCATTGCGATCGGCGTTGGAGCCCCAGATCACCACGTCGGCCCCCGACTGCGCCAAGGCCTCCGCCATGCCGTAGCCGATCCCCCGGTTGCCGCCGGTAACGAGCGCGACCTTGCCGGTCAGGTCGAAGGGTCTGTAGGCCATGGAGATCCTCAAGTGGCTTGTTCTTTTATCGACAGCCAAGGACGCAAGCGGGTCCGCGTCAAGCCGCGACGTGGGGGAAGGCGACGAAGTCTAGCGAAAACAGTCCGCGATGCTGGCGATCCAGGCCTGCGGATTCGTCCGCAACTCGAGCGGGGTCTTGCCGTGGCGGACGATCACCAGATCGAGGTCCGGGACGCAGACGGTATATTGCCCCTCGTAGCCGTTGGCGGAGAAGGATCCCTCGCCCGCCAGCCCCAGCCACCAGTGCGCGCCATAGCCAAGCTCGTCCGTATCCGCGGGTTGGGACGTCGGCGTGCGGGCGTAGTCCACACAATTTACGGGCAGGACTCGCCGTCCGTCCCATAGCCCGTCCCGAAGGTAGAGCAGGCCGAAGCGGGCGAAATCTCGCGCCGAGGCGTAGCAGAACGAGGAGCCAATGAAGGTCCCTGCGTCGTCAAACCTGGGCGCAGGCGTTTCCATTCCGAGCGGACCGAACAGCCGTTCCCGCATGAAGCTCTCGAACGATGCGCCCGAAACCCCCGCCGCCTTCGCCGCACAACGGGCGACGATGTTGGTGGTCCCGCTGGAATAGGACCACAGGCTCCCGGGCGGCTGAATCGGCGGCATATCGGCGGCGAAATGCGCCACATCGGGCGCGCCCGAGCCGAACAGCATCTCCACCACGTCCGAGGGATGGCCGGGCTCGTAGTCTTCCACGAACTTCAACCCGCTCGACATCCGCAGGAGGTGGTCCAGCGTGATCGCCGCGCGAGGATCGCCGGGGGCGGACCATTCGGGAACATCGGCGGGAGCGTGGATGTCGAGTTTGCCGTCGGCCACAAGGATACCGATCAGAGCATGGGTGATGCTCTTGGCCTTGGACCACGAAGGGTAGGTGGCGTCCGGCCCGAAACCGTCGGCGTAGCGCTCCAGCACGAGGCGCCCGGCATGGATGATGACCAGCGCATGGGTCTCCCCAAGTTGATCCGAACCACCCTCGAAGGCGTCGGCCAGAAGCGTGTCCAGCGCCGCCCGGTCCGCGTGCGCCGGAAGCGGACCGGTAGGCCAGTCTTTCGTCGGCCACGGCGTATCGGCGGCTTGAGGGGGAAGGGGCGGCAGTAGCGTGCTCATGCGGTTGCTCCCGGCGTAACGCCATATCTGGCGAAAAGATCAGTCCACTGAGCGACCACCGCCCGCTCTGAAAAGTCCCCCGCGATCCGCGCCGCGCCGCCCGCGATCAGCCGGGCGCGCAGGGCTTGATCGGTCAGAGCGCGCCCGGCGGCCTCAGCCAGAGCGGCGGGGTCCTCCATGGGAATGAGCAGCCCATCATCGCCATCACGGATCAGGCTGGCGGGACCCTTGGACGCGGCGGCGACGATGGGCAGGCCATAGGCCCAGGCCTGGATAACCACATTGCCAAGAGGCTCGATCCGCGAGGGAAACAGACACACGTCCGCCGCCCGATAAAGCGCGCCCGCATCCTGCCGCCAGCCCAGGAAACGCACCCGGTCCACCACCCCGAGCGACGCCGCCAAGGCTCTCAGCTCACCGTCCAGCGGCCCCGATCCGGCGATCCACAGCCACGCTTCCGGCATCATCGTCAGGGCACGGAGGGTGATGTCGTGCGCCTTGTCCGAATGCAGCCGCCCCATGCCAAGGAACAGCGGAACGCCCTCCGGCGTGTCTAACGCGGCGCGGGACAGGGCCGAGCTGTCATCGGGTTTGGCGAAGTTGGGGATGTAGAGGGCGCGCTCCGCAGGCCAGCCGCCGTCGACGATGTGGCGCACGATGTCGGGAGTGTTGCCCACCAGAACGTCGTCGCCCCTGAAGTACTTCAGGTCGTAATAGCCGCCGAGGCGCCCGATCCGGGCCCACGGCCCCTTCGGCGCTACGCTGGCGGCGCGGCTCATCCAGCTCATGATGATCTTCGCCTCCACCTTGCGGGCGAAACGCGCGGCGCCGATGCGGCTGACCAGACCCATGGCCGGGGTGAACGGCAGATTGGTCAGCGGCACGCCCATCTGCGTCAAGGCTCGGTCCCGCGAGGGCCAGGGGCGGGTGGCGGCGGCCTGATTGAGCCCCGCCGTCTGCAAGGCTTCGATCAGGGCGAGAAAATAGGTCTCCGCCCCTCCGTCGCCGGGCGCGCCGAGGAGATGCAGCAGGCTCATAGCCTTATGCCGCCTCCGCCAGCACGTCCTCGATCGAGCCCTGTGCGTCGATGCCGAGAATGCGGGCGTTGTGCCAGAGGGCGTAGAAGAGAAGGCTCCATGCGGGTTGGGAATGCTTGGCCGCGCCCTGGAAGATGGCGTCCACCTGCTCGGCCTCCATCAATGCGCGCACGCCGGGCTGGGCGGCGACCAAGAGCGCCAGATCGTCGGCGCGGTCCTGAATCCATACGCCAACGGGAGTGTTGAACCCCTTCTTCTTGGCGAAGGCGGGGTAGGCCGGATCGGCGCTCGCCAGCCACTGACGCAGCAAGACCTTGCCCATGCCGCGGCGGGTGCGCAGGGCGTCCGGCAGCCCGACCGCGAATGCGCCGACTTCCTTGTCCAGAAAAGGCGTGCGGCCCTCGATCCCATGCGCCATCAGGCAACGGTCGAGCTTGACCAACAGATCGTTCGGCAGCCATTCGGCGACATCGACCGCCTGAAGCCCAGCAACCCTCGAGCGCCAGAGCGCCTTTTGCTGGGCCTCGACCGCCGCGAGGGCGTCGCCCCAACCCGACGGGATGGCGTCGGCGGCCAGCGTCTTGTCGAACACCCCTTTGCGCGGCTTGGGTTGGAGGCGGATCTGCGAAAACAGGCCCCGGCGATAGCGCCGATAGCCGCCAAAGAGTTCGTCTGCTCCCTCGCCGCACAAGGTTACGGTCAGGCCGTCCTCCCGCGCCGCCTTGCCCAACATCCACGTCGGCAGGACGGCGGCGTCGGCGGTGGGATCGTCGATGGCGGCGGCGATGCGCGGGGCGTAGCGCCAGAAGTCCTCCGGCGTCATCTCCACCCGGCGACAGTCAGCGCCGTGTCGCTCGGCCAACCTCATCGCCGCCCAGCTTTCATCCACCTTCTGCTCGGCGTCGTCGGACTGGTAGCCCACGGTGATGGCCTTGATCGGCTGGGTGGAGAGCCGCTGCATCAGAAGCAGAAGGATGGAGGAGTCGATGCCGCCGGAGAGGAACAGGCCGTAGGGCACCTCGGTCTGCAGGTGCACCAGCACCGAATCGGTCATCACCGCCTCGAACCGGGCGAGGGCGTCGTCGGGCTTCACTTTGGGCGCGGGAGGCGAGTGGAGGGCTGGAATACGCAGGCGCCGCACGATCTGGCCGCCCTCGATCACCAGGGTCTCGCCGGGCAACACCCGCTCGACGCCGGAAAAGATGGTCTCGCGCCCGACCGTGAACTTCAGTTCCAGAAGCTCGTCGCGCTTCCTGGTATCCAGCACCGAATGCGCCAGCCCGGCGGCGATCAGCGCCTGGGGCTCGGAGGCGAAGGCGAAATACGAACCCGTCTGCACATAATAGAGCGGCTTGATGCCGAACTGGTCGCGGGAAATCACCAGCCGTCCTGTGGCCGGATCATAGATGGCGATCCCGTACATCCCGCGCAGATGCTCGGCGTAGCCTTCCCCGTGAACCTCATAGAGATGCGCGGCGGGCTCACAGTCTGAGTGGGTGTCGAAATGGCGGCCAGGCAATCCGTCACGAAGCTGCGGCGCGTTGTAGATCTCGCCGTTGGCTACGAGCACGGTCCCCGCGCCGCCGTGCAGCGGCTGATCGCCGCCCGCCACGTCCATGATGGCGAGCCGGGTGCTGATAAGGCCGATCGGCCCTTCAAGATACCGCCCCGAAGAATCTGGGCCCCGGTGGCGGAGCGCCGCTTCCAGCGCGTCCAGCACCATCGCCTCGACCGCTGCGCCGCCGCGCATGAAGATTCCGGCTATTCCGCACATGGCGCCCTTTTGCACTTGGGCGCGAGATTAGGAAAGACGCAAGGCGCGAGGCTCCCCGTCACCGTGCTAATCGTTGGACAATTCCCGCCGCCTGCGCCACCTGGCGCGCCATTCTCCCCGCCGTTTTCGGAACCCCGCCATGCTGCTCAGCGCCGTCCCCATCGGAAGAAACCCGCCCGAAGATGTGAATGTGGTGATCGAGGTCCCCATCGGCGGCGAACCGATCAAATACGAGATGCACAAGGAGAGCGGGGCTCTGATGGTGGACCGCTTCCTCTATACGTCCATGCGATATCCGGGGAATTACGGCTTCATACCGCACACGCTGTCGGGCGACGGCGACCCGTGTGACGTGATCGTGGCCAATACCCGGGCGCTTTTTCCCGGCGCGATCATCTCCTGCCGGATCGTGGGGGTGCTGATGATGGAGGACGAGGCGGGGATGGATGAGAAGCTGCTCGGCGTGCCGTCTGCCTGGCTGACCAAACGCTATGAACACGTCGCCAACTACGACGACCTGCCGCAGATCACGCTGGATCAGATCGAGCACTTCTTCACCCACTACAAGGACCTGGAGCCCGGCAAGTGGGTCAAGCTGGTGGGCTGGAAGAGCGCCGAATACGCGCGCCAGCTTGTGGTTGAAGGCATAGCGCGCGCGAAAGCGGAAAAGGCGGGTTAGTCCGCCGACAGATGGTGCAGCACCAGGGCGCTGGTGGTCGCCACGTTCAGGGAATCGAACCCTCCGGCCATCGGGATGCGCACGGTGCGGGACCGGGCGAGGAGAGCGGGATCGAGCCCCGGCCCTTCCGCTCCGAGCAGCACCGCGGCGCGAGCGGGCGGCGTCATGGTTGAGAGCGTCTCCGCGCCAGACGGACTGAGCGCTATGGGCTCCAGTCCCGCGGCCTGCAACATCGCCAAAGGGTCGTCCCCCACCTCGAACCGCGCGAATGGCACGGCCAGCACCCCGCCCACCGAGACCCGGATCGCCTTGCGATAGAGCGGATCGCAACAGGTGGGATCAAGTAGCACCGCAGCGACGCCGAAGGCTGCCGCGTTGCGGAACACCCCGCCCATATTGTCGTGATTGCCGATCCCGAACAGCACAACCACCCGCGTCCTGCAGCGGCCTTTCGGCGAGGCCCGCGCCAGAAGCTCGGCCACGCTCAGCGTTTGCGTCAGCTCCGCCAAGGCCAGTACGCCCCGGTGAAGATCGAAGCCGGCAATGGCGCTCAGCACCGCCTGTTCCGCAAGATAGATCGGCGCGTCAGGGGGAAGGGCGTCCAGGATCGGCCTAAGTTTGTCCAGCCGTTTGGGGTCGATCAGCACCGACAAGCACCGCACGTGCGGCGTGGCCGACAGCACCCGCAGCACCACCTCGCCCTCGGCGATGAAGAGTCCCTGTCGCCCTACGAGATCGCGCTCGCGGATGTTCAGGTAGGCCGCGATCCTGGGATCGTCGGCGTTGGCTATGGCAATGAAGCGATCCGAACCCGGTGCGTCGGGGGTCACTCCGCCGGAATCGCCTGACGCTGGTCGGCGGGCGCATACGGTTGATTGGCGGCTGAAGCGCGTTCAAGCCGCTCGACCAGCGCCGCGTGCTCGTCCCACAGTTCCTGCGGCAATCGGTCGCCGAAACGTTCGTAGTTGGCGGGGATCGAGGCGGCTTCCTCAAGCCAGATTTCCGGATCGACCGACAGCAGAAGGTCAAGCTGGGCGTCGGTGAGCGACAGGCCCGAGGTGTCGAGCGAGGTCCGGGTAGGCAGGGCGCCGATGGGGGTCATCCGGGCGTCGGCGACGCCTTCCAGACGCTCTACGATCCATTTCAGCACCCGGCTGTTCTCGCCAAAGCCGGGCCAGACGAACTTGCCGCGCTCGTCCTTCCTGAACCAGTTGACGAAATAGATCTTCGGCAGTTTAGACGCCTCGGTGCGCTTGCCCATGCTCAGCCAGTGGCCGAAGTAATCGCCCATATTGTAGCCGCAGAAGGGCAGCATGGCGAAGGGATCGCGGCGGATTTCGCCGATCTTGTTTTCCGCCGCCGCCGTGCCTTCGGACGCCACGTTGGAGGCCATGAACACCCCGTGCTTCCAGTCGAAAGCTTCCGTCACCAGCGGCACCGCCGAGGCCCGCCGACCGCCGAACAGGATGGCCGAGATCGGCACGCCCTTGGGGTCTTCCCACTCGTCGGCGATGATCGGGCACTGCCCGGCGTGGACGGCGAAACGGGAATTGGGGTGCGCCGCCGGATGGTGCATATCCGGCGTCCAGTGCTTGCCGGTCCAGTCGGTCAGTTCGGCCGGAGCCGCGTCGGTCAGTCCCTCCCACCAGACGTCTCCATCGGGGGTCAGGGCTACGTTAGTAAAGACAGTGGAGTGCTTCAGCGCGGCGATGGCGTTCCGGTTGGTGCTCTCGCCCGTGCCGGGCGCCACGCCGAAGAAGCCCGCCTCCGGGTTGATGGCGTAGAGTCTTCCGTCATCGCCGAAGCGCATCCAGCAGATGTCGTCGCCGATGGTCTCCGCCTTCCAGCCGGGAATGGTCGGCTGAAGCATGGCGAGGTTGGTCTTGCCGCAGGCGCTCGGGAAGGCGGCGGCCATATAGTGTGAGACGCCCTCAGGGGAGGTCAGCTTCAGGATCAGCATATGCTCGGCCAGCCAGCCCTCGTCGCGGGCCATCACGGAGGCGATGCGCAGGGCGTAGCATTTCTTGCCAAGCAGGGCGTTGCCGCCGTAGCCCGAGCCGTAGGACCAGATCTGGCGGCTTTCGGGGAAGTGAACGATGTATTTCTCTTCATTGCAGGGCCACGCCACGTCGGCTTGTCCCTCCGTCAACGGCGCGCCAAGGGTGTGCACAGCAGGCACGAAGAAGCCCTCCTCGCCCATCATATCCAGCGCGCCCTTGCCCATCCGGGTCATCACACGCATCGAGATGGCCACATAGGCGCTGTCGGTTATCTCGACGCCAAGGGCGGAAATCTTCGAGCCCAGGGGACCCATGCAGAAGGGCACCACATACATGGTGCGGCCCTTCATGGCGCCCTTGAACAGGCCGTTCAGGGTGACGCGCATCTGCGCCGGATCGGCCCAGTTGTTGGTGGGGCCCGCGTCGTCCTTCTGTTCCGAACAGATGAAGGTTCGGCTTTCCACCCGCGCCACGTCGCGTGGGTCGGAGGCGGCGTAGAAGGAGTTGGGCCGCTTTTCAGGGTTCAGTCGCTTCAGCGTTCCCGCCTCGACCAGAAGGTCCGTCAGCGCCGTCCATTCCGCGTCCGAGCCGTCGCACCAGTGCACCCGGTCCGGCTGGGTCAGAGCCGCCACCTCGGCCACCCACGCAATCAGTTTGCGGTGACGCGTCGGCGCGGGCGCCAGGCCCGGAACGGTCGTATCTGCGCTCAAAGCCCCACTCCCCAGTCCACAAACCGCCTCTACGCGCGGGTCGAAAGACCTACTGTTACATTTTTCACCCGTTCCCGTCGATACTTGCGCGCGATTCAAACGACTCACGCCCTTGACGTAGCGCGCGAAACGGGACGGAAAAGCACTCGTGTCCGAAGGATCAGCATAGTCCGATGCCCGCCCGCCCTCGCCTGCGCCGCACCCGCTCGACCAAGATCGTCGCCACGCTCGGGCCCGCCTCCTCGACGCAGGAGATCATCGCCCGCCTGTTCACCACCGGCGCGGACGTGTTTCGCCTGAACTTCAGCCACGGGGACCACGCCGACCACGCCGAGCGGATGGCGATGATCCGCGCCGTGGAAGCCCAAATGCGCCGCCCCATCGGCGTGCTGGCCGACGTGCAGGGCCCCAAGCTCAGGGTCGGGCGCTTTTCCGGCGGGAGCGTGTTCCTCAAGACCGGCCAGACCTTCCAGCTCGACCTCAACCCCACCCCCGGCGACGGACGGCGGGTAAGCCTGCCGCACCCGGAGATCATCGCGGCGGCGCAGGCGGGCACGACCCTGCTGCTCGACGACGGCAAGCTGCGGCTGCAGGTGGTGAGGAAGGCGGGGGACCGGCTGGAAACCATCGTCGCGGTGGGCGGCAAGCTCTCGGACCGCAAGGGCGTGAACGTGCCGGATGTGGTGCTGCCGATCCCGGCGCTGACGGCCAAGGACCGGCTCGATCTGGCCTTCGCCCTCGACATCGGTTGCGACTACATCGGCCTCAGCTTTGTGCAGCGCCCCGAGGACGTGATCGAGGCCAGGGACATCGTGGCGGGGCGCGCGTGGATCATCTCCAAGCTCGAAAAGCCGCAGGCGCTGGACCGGCTGGAGGAGATCGTCGCCCTGTCGGACGCGGTGATGGTGGCGCGCGGCGACCTCGGGGTCGAACTGCCGCCCGAGGATGTGCCCATCGCCCAGAAGAGGATCGTTCGCGTGGCGCGCCGGCTCGGCAAGCCGGTGATCGTCGCCACACAGATGCTGGAGAGCATGATCACCGCCCCAACGCCTACTCGCGCCGAAGCTTCGGACGTGGCGACCGCCGTATTCGACGGGGCCGATGCGGTAATGCTGTCGGCGGAGACGGCGGCCGGGCAGTTCCCGTTCGAGGCCGTCGCCATCATGGACCGCATCATCGACCGGGTGGAGCAGGACCCGGACTGGCGCGTGCAGATGGACCGCTCCCGCCCGGAGGCCGAACACTCTACCTCCGACGCCATCGCCGCCGCCGCCGCCGAGATCGCCACCAACCTAGGGGCGCCTGCCATCGCTGCTCTGACCCAATCGGCCAATACTGCGCTGCGTATCTCGCGCCAGCGTCCCTCCAGCCCGATCCTCGGCCTGACCCCGGTAGAAGCCGTGGCGCGCCGCCTCGCGGTGGTCTGGGGCGTCCACGCTATAGGCTGCCCGGACGTGACCACCATGACCGAGGCGGTGGGTGAGGCGCTGCGGCTCGCCCGGCGCGACGGCTTCATCGCGTTCGATCAGTCTATCGTGGTGGTGGCTGGGGTGCCGTTTGGCCAGGCGGGCGCCACAAATGCACTTCGGGTGGCTTCGCTTTCGCGCGACCGGCCGCTGGAGGACGCGCCCACCGGCTGACCCGGAACCTTGGCCGCGTCGCCGCGTTGACCCGAATGAGCAGGTATGGGGGCGAGCACATGGCCGACGAAGGTCTTAGCCGACGACGCCTTTTGACCGCTGGCGCGGTCCTGGGCGCAGCCCCCCTTGCGCCCGCCGCCGCCGACACCCTCACCGGGCGAGGACCGCCTTGGCAGGCGAACGCCACCGCTGAACCCGACGCTCCCAAGGGCGGGACCGACTACATCTTCTTCACCGGCCCCGAGCACGCCTTCGTAGAAGCCGCAGCCAGCCGGATGATCCCCAAGGACGACCTCGGCCCCGGCGCCATCGAGGCGGGCGTGCCCCTGTTCATCGACCGCCAGCTTGCGGGCGACTTCGGCAAGGCGTCGGACTGGTATATGCAGGGACCCTGGGCCAAGGGCGAGAAGACGCAAGGCTATCAGAGCCGCTTCACCCCCGCGCAGATGTATCGCGCCGCCATTCCCGCCATCAACGACGCGGCGAACCATCAGCACAAGGGCGACTTCTCCGCCCTGAAGGTCGCCGATCAGGATGCCTTTCTGAAGGGTCTGGAGAAGGGCGATATCCAGCTTTCGGGTGGGGTTGACGCAGCAGCCTTCTTCAAGATGTTCCTGCAGAACGTGATCGAGGGCTATTTCTCCGATCCCCTCTATGGCGGAAACCGCGACATGGTCGGCTGGAAGCTGATCGGCTTCCCCGGCGCCCGCTACGATCAGCGCGCCTATGTGAAGACCTACGGCCAGCCCTATCCGCTCCCGCCCGTGGGCGTCATGGGCCGCCCCGACTGGAACAGGGGCTGAGCATGGCGACCAAGCTTCCCAAGACCGACGTGGTGGTCATCGGCTTCGGCTGGACCGGGGCGATCATCGCGCAGGAGCTTACCGACGCGGGGCTCAATGTGCTGGCCATCGAGCGGGGCCAGTGGCGCGACACCGCCAACGACTTCCCGACCACCGTGGCTCAGGACGAGCTGCGCTACTACTGGCGTCACGGCCTTTTCCAGAAGCTGCAGCACGACACCATCAGCATCCGCAACAACTCGGCGCAGACCGCGCTACCCATGCGCAAGCTGGGCTCGTTCCTTTTGGGCTCAGGGGTCGGCGGGGCGGGCGTGCACTGGAATGGACAAGTGTGGCGGTTCCTTCCTTCCGACCTTCAGGCCAAATCGCACAATACCGACCGCTATGGCGCGTCGGCGCTGCAGGCCGACATGACGATCCAGGACTATGGCGTCACTTACTCGGAGCTTGAGCCCCACTACGACAAGTTCGAATATATCTGCGGCGTGTCCGGCAAGGCCGGGAACCTGAACGGCGCGATCCAAACCGGCGGCGACGTGTTCGAGGGGCCGCGCGCGCGGGAATATCCCAATCCGCCGCTGGATATGCCCTACGCTCCCATGCTGTTCGCCAAGGCGGCGGGGGAAATGGGTCGCCACCCCTTTCCGCATCCGGCGGCGAACATGAGCCGCGCCTACACCAACCCGCTCGGTGTGCGGATGGGGCCCTGCACCTATTGCGGCTTCTGCGAGAAATACGGCTGCGGCAACTATTCTAAGGCGACGGCCCAGACCACAATCCTGCCGGTGCTGATGAAAAAGCCCAACTTCACCCTCAAGACCGAGACCGAGGTGTTGAAGATCAACCTCGCCCCGGATGGCAAGACCGCCACCGGCGTCACCTACATCGACCCGTCCGGCGCCACGTTCGAGCAACCCGCCGACATGGTGATCCTGGCCTCCTACATCACCAACAACGTTCGGATGCTGCTGCTGTCGGGCATCGGCAAGCCCTATGACCCGAACACGGGCGAGGGAATCATCGGCAAGAACTACGCGTATCAGATCACTTCGTCGGTGAATGTCTTCTATGACAAGCAGATCCTGAACCCGTTTGTCGGGGCCGGCGCGCTCGGCATGATCATCAACGACTTCAACGGCGATAACTTCGACCATTCGGGGCTCGGCTTCATCGGCGGCGGCTACATCGGAACCCTGCAGACCGGCGCCCGCCCCATCGAGACCCACCTGACGCCGGAGGGCTCGCCCACATGGGGTTCGGGCTGGAAGAAGGCGGTGGCGCAGAACTACCTTAAGACCACCAGCATTTCGACGCACGGGGCGGTGATGAGCCACAAGGGCAACTATCTCGACCTCGATCCCACCTACCGCGACGTGTATGGGCGACCGCTGTTGCGGATGACGTTCGATTTCACCGACAACGAGCACAAGATGTCGGACTATCTGACCGACCGGGCGACCGAGATCGCCAAGGCCATGGGCGGGCGCGAGATCAAGGTGAACAAGCGGGCCGGCTCGTGGGACGTGGTGCCCTATCAGACCACTCACAACACCGGCGGGGCGATCATGGGAACCGACCCCTCGACCTCGGCCACCAACAAATATCTGCAGAGCTGGGACGTGGCGAACCTGTTCATCCTCGGCGCCTCGGCCTTTCCGCAGAACCCGGGCTACAACCCAACCGGCACGGTGGCGGCTCTGGCCTATCATGCGGCGGACGCGATCAAGGGCCAGTATCTGAAGGCGGTGGGCAAACAGATGGTGCAGGCGTGAACGCGCTTCGGTTCAGGTCCCCCGGCTGGCGGACGATCCTGGTGGGCGGCGCCGCGCTCGCCGCCGTTGCCGTGGCTACGGTCAGCAACGGCCAGATCACCGACCAGCCCGCGCCGGTTCCCCTGACCACCAACGCCCAGCCGAACGTGACGCTGACGCCGCAAGCTCCAGCCGACAACGCCCCGGCGGCAGAGCGCGGCAAATATCTGGTTACAGTGGGCGACTGCGCCGCCTGTCACACCCGTCCGGGCGGGCCCGATTTTGCGGGTGGTCTGCCGCTGAACACCCCATTCGGGGTGATCTACACCGCCAACATCACCCCCGACAAAGACACCGGCATCGGCTCGTGGACCCCCGAGCAGTTCCGCCGGGCCATGCAGGAGGGCAAGGACGACCAGGGCAAGAACCTCTATCCCGCCTTTCCCTACCCCTATTACACCCACGTCAGCGCAGCCGACGTAGAGGCGATCCGCGCCTATCTCGCCACGGTCAAACCGGTCAGCTATTCGCCCCCCGCGAACAAGCTGCCCTTCCCGCTCAACATCCGCGTTTTCGTCAAGGCGTGGAACTGGCTGAATTTCAAACCGGGCAGGTTCGAGCCGGTGGCGACCCAGACCGCCGAGTGGAACCGGGGCGCCTATATCGTCAACGGTCTCGGTCACTGCGGCGCCTGCCACACCCCTAAGACCTTCATTGGCGGCGACAAGAAGGGTCAGGCCCTTCAAGGCGGCGAGCTTGACTACTGGTACGCCCCCAGCCTCAACGGCGACGGCCGCGGTGGGCTGAAGAACTGGTCGGTTGGCGACATCACCACCTATCTGCGCTCGGGGTCGAACGATCACGCCGACGCCTCCGGCTCGATGCAGGACGTGGTGGAAATCTCCACCTCGAAGATGAGCGACGCGGATTTGCGCGCCATCGCCGTCTATCTGAAAAGCCTGCCTGCCTCTCCGAACGGCGAGCGCGCGCCCGCAGCCCCGGCCAAGCTCGCCATGCACCAGGGTCAGTCGATCTATGTCGATCAGTGCGCCAGTTGTCACGCGGTGGATGGAACCGGCTCGCCGGGCCTGTTTCCGCCGCTTCGGGGCAATTCGGACCTGCAATCTGCTCGCGCGACCACGCCGCTGCACGTGATCCTGGCGGGCGCCGACACGGCCTCCACGGCCGACAAGCCCACCGGCCCGGCCATGCCCGCCTTTGCCTGGAAGCTCACTGACGCGGAGATCGCCGCCGTGACCACCTATGTGCGAAATAGTTGGGGCAATGCAGCGGAGCCGGTCTCGGCGGGAGATGTGAGCGGTCTGCGCAGACACGTGGCCGCGCATCCGGTGAACCGGCCCAAGGCCAAGGTCTGACGCCTGTTGAACCACCGGCGCAACGCGCCTAGTCTCGCTCCGTTCTCCGGGGAGCCTCTGACAGGGGCTGAGACACCGCTCGCAGCGGAAACCCGCCGAACCTGATCCGGGTCATGCCGGCGAAGGGAGAGGAACGCGGCCCGCGCCGCACTTCGATTCCAACGCCGCGACCCTTGCCCGAAGGACGCCGCGCCATGAACGCTCCCCTCAAGCCCTCGATCATCCCCACCGGCTCGGTAGCCACCGGCGCTATCCCCGGCAGCCGCAAAATCTATGTGCCAGGCGTTCTGCACCCGGACCTGCGCGTGCCGTTCCGTGAGGTGGCGCTTCACCCGACTGCAAACGAGCCGCCCGTCACCATCTACGACCCCTCCGGTCCCTACACCGACCCGAACGCGACCATCGACATCGAAAAGGGCCTGGCCCGCCCTCGCGACGCCTGGGTCATGGCGCGGGGCGATGTGGAGGCGGTGACGCCGCGCGAAGTCAGGCCGGAGGACAACGGCAACGTCTCCGCCGCCTACCTCGTGCCGCAGTTCCCCGGCGCCCGCCCGGTGGTGCGCGCCAAGGCTGGCGTCAGCGTCACCCAGCTCGACTACGCCCGGCGCGGGATCATCACGCCCGAGATGGAGTTCATCGCCATCCGCGAGAACCTGCGCCGCGAGACCATGCTGACGGTCCCCCGTGATGGGGAAGACTTCGGCGCCGAAATCCCCGACCACGTGACGCCCCGGTTCGTGATGGATCAGGTCGCCAAGGGCCGCGCGGTGATCCCCGCCAACATCAACCACGGCGAGCTTGAGCCCATGGCCATCGGGCGCAACTTCCTGGTCAAGATCAACGCCAACATCGGCAACTCCGCCGTCACCTCATCGGTCGGCGAGGAGGTGGAGAAGATGGTCTGGGCGATCCGCTGGGGCGCGGACAACGTGATGGACCTCTCCACCGGGCGCAACATCCACAACATCCGAGAGTGGATCATCCGCAACAGCCCCGTGCCCATCGGCACCGTGCCGATCTATCAGGCGCTGGAGAAGGTGGACGGGGTGGCCGAGGACCTGACCTGGGAGGTCTACCGCGACACCCTGATCGAACAGGCCGAGCAGGGGGTGGACTATTTCACCATCCACGCGGGGGTGCGCCTGCCCTACATCCCGCTCACCGCCAAGCG